>NZ_JBKBNC010000019.1:0-51453 GCF_046295495.1 Microbacterium sp. | reverse complement strand
CCGACCGCCGCCCTGGGCGTGCGGCAGACGAAGAACGTGCTCGAGACCATCCGCCGCGTGCGCGACAAGGGCATCGCCGTGGTCTTCATCTCGCACTCCATGCCCCACGTCATCGATGTGTCCGACCGCATCCAGGTGCTGCGCCTGGGCACCCGCGTCGCGAACATCAACGCCAAGGACACCTCCATGGAAGAACTCGTCGGACTCATGACCGGCGCCGTCACGAAGGACGACCAGAAGTGAGCCTCAAGACCCCTCCCACCGAGACCGTCGCCATCGGCACGCTCGACAATCAGAAGACCAACCCGATCAAGGCGATCCTGCGCACGCAGGCCTTCCAGATCCTCCTGGTGCTGCTGGCGATCATCATCGTGTTCAGCATCCTCGCGCCCGACTCGTTCGCGCAGTGGACCAACTTCCGCCTCATCATCCAGAACGCCTCGATCCTCGCGGTCCTGGCGGTCGGCATGACCTACGTCATCATCACCGCCGGCATCGACCTCTCGGTGGGATCCGTGCTCGTCTTCTCGGGCGTCGTCGCCGCTCTCGTCATGCGGGCGATGGGCGGAGAAGGCTGGGGCGTCGCCATCGCCGGCATCGTCGTCTCGATCCTGAGCGGTGTGTGCTGGGGGCTGTTGAACGGCTTCCTCATCGCGAAGGCGAAGATCCCGCCGCTGATCGTCACGCTGGGCTCGCTCGGCATGGCGCTGGGTCTGGCGCAGATCCTCACCGGCGGCGTCGACGTGCGCGACGTGCCCACCGTGCTGACCGTCTCGATCGGCTACGGCAACGTGTTCGGCAGCGTCCCGATCATCAGCGTCATCGCGCTCGTGGTCGTGATCATCGGCGCGATCGTGCTGCACTACACGCGCTTCGGTCTCTACACGCTGGCCGTCGGCTCGAGCGAGATCGCGGCCCGCCGGGTCGGCGTGAAGGTCGACGCGCAGCTGATCAAGATCTACACGATCTCGGGCGCGCTCGCGGGGCTCGGCGGCATCCTGTCGCTCTCGCAGTTCTCCACGACCGCGATCGCCGGTCAGTCGCAGACCAACCTGAACGTCATCGCTGCGGTGGTCATCGGTGGGACCTCGCTGTTCGGCGGCGTCGGCACGATCATGGGCACCGTCGTCGGCCTGTTCATCCCGGCGGTGCTGCAGAACGGCTTCGTCATCACCGGCGTGCAGCCCTTCTGGCAGCAGGTCGCGGTCGGCGCGGTGCTGATCACGGCGGTGTACGTCGACCAGGTGCGTCGTACGGCCGCCACGCGCGGCAACTCCCAAGGCCTCTGGCGCAAGTTCGTCAGCGGGGGCCGGCGCGGCTGAGCCCGCCGCGACGCCCACTCCACCCCTACCCGACCCGAAGCAACACCTCACAACAGAACGGTGATCACAATGAAGTGGAACAAGAAGGCGACCGCCCTGACGGTCTTCGGCATGGCGGCGACGCTCACCCTCGCGGGCTGCTCCGGCGGCACGACCTCGGGCGGCGCCTCCGGCGGCTCGGACGGCTACAAGATCGCGTTCGTGCAGGGCGTCGCCGGAGATGAGTTCTACATCTCCATGCAGTGCGGCATCCAGGACGAAGCCGAAAAAGAAGGCGCCACCGTCACCACCCAGGGCCCCGAGAAGTTCGACCCCACGCTCCAAAAGCCGATTGTCGACGCCGTCGTCGCCTCCCAGCCCGACGCCCTGCTCATCGCACCCACCGACGTCTCCGCGATGCAGGCACCGATCGCCGCGGCCGAGGCCGCCGGCATCAAGGTCGTCCTCGTCGACACCACGCTGGAGGACCCCTCCGCCGCGGTGTCGCAGATCTCCAGCGACAACGAAGGCGGCGGCGCGGCCGCGTTCAAGGCCATCCAGGACGCCAACCCGAACGGCGGCAAGGTGCTCGTCGTCTCCGTCGACCCCGGCATCTCCACCACCGACGCCCGCGCGAAGGGCTTCGAAGACGCCGTCGCCGAAGACAGCAAGTTCGAATCCGTCGGGGTGCAGTACTCCCACAACGAGCCCTCCACCGCCGCGGAGATCGTCACCGCCGCGCTGCAGAAGGACCCCGACATCGTCGGCATCTTCGCGGCCAACCTGTTCGCCGCCGAAGGCTCGGCCACCGGGGTCCAGCAAGCGGGCAAGCAGGGCGCCGTCACCATCGTCGGCTTCGACGCCGGCCCCGCCCAGGTCAAGGCGCTGCAGGCCGGCACGGTGCAGGCCCTCGTCGCGCAGGAGCCCGCCACCATCGGCTCCGACGGCGTCAAGCAGGCCATCGCGGCGCTGAAGGGCGAGGCGACGGAGGAGAAGATCCAGACCGGGTTCACCATCCTCACCAAGGACAACATCGACGGCGAAGGCAAAGACGCCGTCTACAAGTCCTCCTGCTAACCCACCCCCTTCCTCGTGTGAGGGGTCGGAAACTGTCGCCGCGAGACGCTCCCAGCGACAGAAACTGACCCCTCATGCGGGAGAACCCGGATGCCGGGGCCCGCGCGTCGCGTGAGGTCACGGCATCCGCCTTGCGGAGGTCCCTGCGCTCGTCGAAGGGACCGGTACCCCCGCCCGGAGGCTTCGACAGGCTCAGCCACCGGGCTCGCGCCCGCTTCACCCCGACAAGAGAGACACCGCCGTGCCGCTGGCCGATATGCCCGCCCTGCTCGCCGCGCATCGCGCGGTCGGGGCCTTCAACTTCATCACCCTCGAGGTCGCCGAGGCGATCGTCGCCGGGGCCGAGGCCGCCGGCACCGGCGTGATCCTGCAGCTGTCGCAGAACGCGATCGCGTTCCACGGGGGTCTCGCCCCCGCCGCCTCCGCCGCGCTGCGCCTGGCCGAGAGCGCCCGCGTCGACGTCGCGGTGCACCTCGACCACGCGACCGACGAGCAGCTCATCGACGAGGCGCTCGCCGTCGGCATCCGCTCGGTGATGTTCGACGCGGCATACCTTCCGGATGCCGAGAACCTCGAGCGCACCGCCGCCGTCGCCGCCCGCGTGCACGCCGCCGAGGCCTGGGTCGAGGCCGAGCTCGGCGAGATCGGCGGCAAGGGCGCCCACGCGCCCGGCGTGCGCACCGACGTCGACGAGGCCGTACGGTTCGTGCGCGAGACGGGGGTCGACGCCCTGGCCGTCGCCGTCGGCAGCGAGCACGCCATGCGCGAGCGCAGCGCGACCCTCGACGAGGACCTCATCGCCCGACTCGCCGCCGCGCTCCCCGTCCCGCTCGTGCTGCACGGCTCGAGCGGCGTCGCCGACGCCGGGATCGACGGCGCCGTGCGCGCCGGCATGCGCAAGATCAACATCGGCACGCACCTGAACACCGTGCTGACCGGCGCCGTGCGCGAGGAGCTCGCGCGCGATCCGGATGCCATCGACCCGCGCCGTTGGATCGCCCCGGGCCGCGCGGCGGTCGCCGACGAGGTGCGCCGGTTGCTCGGGGTCGTGACGGGGTCCCGCGCGTGACCGGCATCGTCACCCTGACCGCGGCGGGGGCCATCGACGCGACCTACCGTGTCGACGCGCTGCGTCGCGGCGCTTTCGCCCGCGCCGAGAGCTACACGCGCGAGGTCAGCGGCAAGGGCGTCAACGTCTCGGCCGCCCTCGCCGCGGGTGGGGCCGACACCGCGGCGGTCGTCGTGCTCGGCACCGACGACGTGCGCTTCGCCCGCGCGGGGAGCACGGCCGCGCTCCTGCGCATCGTGGAGGTGCCCGGAGCGACGCGCGTGAACACCTCGATCATCGACGCCGAGGGTGCCACGACGAAGGTCAACGCCCCCACTCCGCCGCTGTCGGCCGACGCGTGGGAGGCCACGATCTCGGCGCTGCGCGACGAGCTCGCCGCGCGCGAGAAGCCGTGGCTGGTGATCTCGGGGAGCCTGCCGGAACTCGCCGGAACGGCGGCACCGGTCGAGCTCGCCGCCGTGCGCGTGCTGGCGCGAGAGCTGGGCGCGCGCGTGGCCGTCGACACGAGCGGCGCCGCCCTCGACGCGCTCCTCGCCGACCCGTCGGGCATCGACCTGCTGACCCCCAACGTCGACGAGCTCGCCGCGGCGGTGGGGCGGCCGCTCGCGAGCATCGGCGACGTCATCGCCGCCGCACGCGAGATCGTCGCGCGCGGCGTACCGACGGTGCTGGCCAGCATGGGCGCCGACGGCCTGCTGGCGGTCACCGCCGAGCGTGCCGTCTTCGCCCGCGCCCAGGCGCCCGTCATCGCGAACACGGCCGGAGCGGGGGATGCCGCCCTCGCGGGCTTCCTGCTCGGCCTCACCCTGGTGCCTCCCGTCGATGCCGACCGCCCGGACGCCGCGGCCGCGGGCGCCTCTGCCCCGAACGCCGGACCTCCCGCCGCCAGACGCCCCGACGCCGATCGCCTCGCTGCCGCCGCAGCCTCCGCCGCCGAGTGGGGGGCGCACGCCGTCGCCCACGCCTCGACGATCGTCGCGGGGCCGCCGAGCGGCATCCGGGCCGAGTTCGACGACGCCCCCGACCTCCTCCGCGCGCTGAGTCCCGAGGGCGACGCGTGAGCGCCGTCGCGCCGGAGGTCGGGTCGCACGTTGCGTCGGGGGGTTCGCTCGCACTCGCGCCCGAGATCGCGGCCGCCGTCGGCGACGTCTCGCGCATCCGCACCCGGGCCATCGACCGCGTCGCCTACGCCAACGACGCCTCGCACTACCTGCTGACCCCCGACGCCGTGGTCATCGCGGCCGACGCCGCCGAGGTGGGCGCGATCCTGCGCGGGGCCACGGCATCCGGCACCCCGGTCACCTTCCGCTCGGGCGGCACCAGCTTGTCGGGGCAGTCGTCGGGGTCGGGGGTGCTCGTCGACGTGCGCCAGGGGTTCGGCCGCATCGACGTGCTCGACAGCGGTCGCCGCGTGCGGTCGCAGCCCGGGGCGACGGTGCGCCAGGTCAATGCACGGTTGCTGCGGCACGGGCACCGTCTCGGGCCCGATCCCGCGAGCGAGGCCGCCTGCACGATCGGCGGGGTCGTGGCGAACAACTCCAGCGGGATGGCGTGCGGGACCGCGGAGAACTCCTACCGCACGCTCGAGTCGCTCGTGCTCGTGCTGGCCTCGGGGACCGTGGTCGACACGGCCGATCCGGATGCCGACCGGCTGCTCTCCGAGCGCGAGCCCGCCCTCGTGGCCGAGCTGATGCGCCTGCGCGACCGGGTCGTGGGCGACGCGGCCAGCGTCGCGCTCATCGAGCGCCAGTTCGCGATGAAGAACACGATGGGCTACGCCCTCAACGCCTTCCTGGACTTCGACACCCCGGCGGCCCTGCTCGCGCACCTCGTCGTGGGATCCGAGGGCACGCTCGCCTTCGTCGCCGAAGCGACCTTCCGTACGGTGCCGATCCGACCCGCGACCGCGACCACCCTCGCGGTGTTCCCCACCCTCGACGCGGCCACGCGCGCCCTCCCGGCGCTGGTCGCGACGGGCGCGGCGACGCTCGAGCTGATGGATGCCACGTCCCTCCGCGTCGGACAGCGCCTGGCCGGCACGCCCGCCGCGATCCACGGCTTCGAGGCCACGACCCAGGCGGCGCTGCTCGTGGAGTACCACGCCGACGATGCCGACGCCCTGCGCTCGCTCGCCGAGAGCGGTTCGCGCGCGCTCGCCGCGGAGGACCTGCGCGCCGCGGCGGTCTTCTCGAGCGACCCCGCGCAGCGCGCCGCGGCCTGGACCTTCCGCAAGGGCCTCTACGCCTCGGTCGCGGGCGCGCGTCCGAGCGGGACGACGGCGCTTCTCGAAGACGTCGTCGTGCCGGTCGGGCGTCTCGCCGACACCTGCGGCGGCCTGCAGGAGCTGTTCGCGCGTTACGGCTACGCCGACAGCGTGATCTTCGGCCACGCCAAAGACGGCAACATCCACTTCATGCTCACCGACCGGTTCGAGGGGGCGAGAGCGCTCGCGCGCTTCGAGCGTTTCACCGACGCGATGGTCGACCTCGTGCTCGACGCCGGCGGCAACCTGAAAGCCGAGCACGGCACGGGTCGCGCGATGGCGCCGTACGTGCGGCGGCAGTACGGCGACGAGCTGTACGACGTGATGGTGCGGCTCAAGCGTCTGCTCGACCCCAGCGGCATCCTGAATCCCGGCGTGATCATCGACGACGACCCCGGGGCGCACATGCGCCACCTGAAGGCGCCGGTGTCGATCGAGCCCGAGGCCGACCGGTGCGTGGAGTGCGGATACTGCGAGCCCGTGTGCCCGAGCCGGTCGCTGACCCTCACCCCGCGTCAGCGCATCGTCGTGCGGCGCGCGTCGACCGCCGCCCGCGAACGCGGCGACGGGGCCCTCGTCGCCGAGCTGGAGAAGGACTACGACTACGACGGCGTGCAGACCTGCGCCGTCGACGGCATGTGCCAGACGGCGTGCCCGGTGCTCATCAACACCGGGGCGCTGATGAAGCGCTTCCGGCGGGAGGATGCCAACCCGGCGCTGGCCGCGGGATGGTCGGCCGCGGCGACCGGGTGGGGTGCGGTGACGCGGGCGGGGTCGGCTGCTCTTTCCGTGGCCTCGGCCGTTCCGTTGCCCGTCGTGCGGACGGTGACCGACGCGGCGCGTAAGGTTCTGGGCACGGATACGGTGCCGCGGTACTCGGGGGAGCTTCCCGCGGGCGGGGCGTCGCGGCGATCGTTGGGCTCCGTCGTCGGGGCCGTGGGTGTGGAGCCGGTCGCGGTGTTCCTGCCCGCCTGCGTGGGAAGCATGTTCGGGCCGGCCTCCGCCGATGGCATCGGGGCGACCGCGGCGTTCGTGCGACTGCTCGAGCGTGCCGGGGTGTCCGCGATCGTGCCCGACGGCGTCGACGCGCTGTGCTGCGGAACCCCGTGGTCGTCGAAGGGCTACGCGAAGGGCCACGCCACGATGTCGGCCCGCGTGCGTGCCGCCGTGCGCGCGGCCACCCGCGAGGGCACGCTGCCGGTCGTGTGCGACGCGTCCAGCTGCACCGAGGGGTTCGCGGCGACCCTGCGTGACGACGGCATCCGGGTTCTGGATGCCGTGGCCTTCGCGGCATCCGCTCTGCTTCCGGCCCTCAGCCCCACGCCGGTGGCGGAACTGCTGGCCCTCCACCCGACGTGTTCGTCGAGACAGCTGGGCATCGACCCGGCGTTGCGGGCCGTCGGCGAAGCCGTGGCATCCGAGGTTCGCGTCCCCGACGCGTGGGGGTGCTGCGCCTACGCCGGCGACCGGGGGATGCTGCACCCCGAGCTGACCGAGGCCGCGACCGCCCCCGAGGCGGCCGAGGTCGCGGGCTGGGGCGCCGACGCGCACGCCTCGTGCAATCGCACGTGCGAGCTGGGCATGACGAAGGCGACGGGGGAGCCGTACGTGCACGTGCTGGAGCTGCTGGAGCGGGCGACGCGCTGAGGGGGCGCGTCCGGACGGGCGCGTCCTCTCCCATCTCTCTTCGGCTCAGGCAGTTTCAGCTTCTCGCCCGCGACGGCCGGCACGACAGCGTTGATCAGCGCCTCCCGGGAGGGCGTCGAGCCCGAGGGATCAGGTCGCGGGGATGGATGTCCCTCCGTTGCCGGTGGTCGCGAGCTGCGCGGCGAGCAGGTCGCGGACGGAGCCGGGCTTTCGATCGAGGATCTCCCCCAGCAGGGGGTCGGTGCCGGCGAAGAACCCGCCGGCGGCGGCTCGGTACATGTCGAGCATGAACCGCGCCATGAACTCCGGCTGTCCCGACGACACTTGGTGCGCGACCCAGCCGTCGTCACCGAGCACCACGGTCTCGACCGGTCGTCCCGCGACGTCGGCGGCGATCGCTGCGACGTCCGCGAACGTGGGAGCCTCGGGTGCGGTCAGGGTCGTCGGCCCGTCGTATGCCCCGTCCGACAGCAGGATGCGCGCGGCCGCCTCGGCCGCGTCCTCCCGGAAGGTCCACGACACCGGACCGTCGACGGGCACGGTGATGACGCCCGTCTCGCGCCAGGCTCCGAGGAGCCAGGTCAGGCTGTGCGCGTAGAAGCCGTTGCGCAGCGATGTCCAGGGGAGTCCCGACCCGGCGAGGAGGCGCTCGGTGGCCTCGTGGTCGCGGCCCGGCCCGAAGGGCGTGTCCCGGGCCGCCCCTTGGTGGCTCGTGTAGAGGACGCGGCCGACGCCCGCCTCCACCGCGGCCTCGACGGCGTTGCGGTGCAGCGCGACGGCGTCGGCGTGCGGGTCGCTCGACGAGACGAGGAGGAGCTGATCGGCTCCCGCGAACGCGGCTGGCAGAGACGCGCGGTCGGCGTAGTCACCGGTGCGCACCTCGACTCCTCTGTCTGCGAAAGGGGCGGCTTTCGCAGCGTCGCGGGCGACGACGGCGATCTCGGACGCGGGCAGGGCGTCGAGCAGGTGCTCGACGGTGGAGCCGTTCAGGGCGCCCGTGGCGCCGGTGACGATGATCATGCGGATGAGCCTCCCGTCGGACCGCGACGTGTTATCGACGGAACGCTACAAACGTTATCGCTGGAATCAGCGTGATAGCAAGTGGGCGTTATCGTTGATCCTGTGACCGACGAACCCGTATCTGCCGACACCCGGACGCGCATTATCGAGGTCGCCGCCCGATTCCTGCGTGAGCAGGGCCCCGGCGCCGTCACGACGCGAGGCGTCGCGCAGGCCGCCGGCGTTCAGGCGCCCGCGATCTACCGGCTCTTCGGCGACAAGGACGGCTTGCTCGAGGCCGTTGCCGAGCACGTCATGGCGTCCTTCGTCGCGGCCAAGGCCTCGACCGTGGCCGCCGCCGCCGAGGCGGATGTCGACCCCGTGGAGGAGCTGGGGGACGGGTGGCGTCGTCAGGTCGAGTTCGGGCTCGAGAACCCCGCTCTCTTCGCCCTTCTCAGCGACCCGCGTCGCGTCGCGGGCTCGCCCGCCGCTCGCCTGGGCAGAGACGTCCTCGCGGCTCGAGTCCGCCGGGTCGCCGCCGCCGGACGTCTCGCGGTGCCGGAGGCGCGAGCGGTCGGGCTCATCCAGGCGGGGGGTGTGGGCGTCGTCACGACGATCCTCGCCACTCCTCCCGCCGAGCGTGACCCCGGACTGGCGGATGCCGTGTTCGCGGGTGTCCTGGCGCAGATCCTGACCGACGCCCCCGCGGCGGCTCGGCCAGGTCATTTGGCCGCAGTGGTCGCGTTTCGCGCCGTCGCCCCCGACCTCGACCAGCTGAGCGATCCCGAGCGGCACCTCCTCGTGGAATGGCTCGACCGGATCATCTCCGAACCGCCCGCCCGGTAAGGGACCGCTGAGCGGGCGGGGCGGCGGGCTGCGCCGGGGTCAGGCGGGCCCCAGCCGCAACGCCCCCGACGCCGTGACCTCCACCCGCACGGCATCCAACCCGTCCACCACGAGGTCGGCGGTCAACTCCTCCTCGGCCGTCGTGCCGGTCAGGGCGAGTACGGCACACCCCGCCGCGCGGGCCGCGGCGATGCCGGCGGGGGCGTCTTCGACGACGAGGCAGCGAGCCGGATCGACGCCGAGGCGAGCGGCGGCCGTGAGGAACGGCTCGGGGTGGGGCTTGCCGTTCTCGACATCGTCGACCGTGACGAACACGTCGGGCCGGTCGTAGCCGGAGGCGGCGAGGCGGGCGGTCGCGATCGGCACCGAGCCCGATGTGACGATGGCCCGGCGCCCGGCGGGCACCGACGCGAAGAAGGCGGCGGCCCCGCGGATGGGAGCGAGGCCCGCGGCGTCCGTCACCTCCAGATCGGTGACGTGCGCGAGGGCTTCGTCGTGGCGATCGGCGGGCAGCAGCAGGCCCACGAGCGTGCGCGCGGGCTGGCCGTGATTGGCGTGCAGGGCCTCCATCGACACGCCGAAGTGCTCGGCGAATCGGCGCCATGACCGCACCACGGATGCCGTGGAGTCCACCAGCGTCCCGTCGAGGTCGAAGAGCACGGCGTCGAATTCGCGCGTGAAGATCTCGGCGTGCGCGTCGACCGGCCGCCGGATCCCCAGCGCCGGCAGGACGCGGGCCAGCTGCTGCGCCGTCGACAGCTCGGCGTCGACGGAGATCACCGGGATCGAGGGCGCCACCGGGGCGGTGTCGGGACGGTGGGCGTCGCGCGCGGCGCCGCGCGACGAGCGGCGGGATGCCAGCACGGCGGGGTCTCCGTCGACGTGCACCACGTGGGGCTCGGTGGGCGACAGCGCAGCGCGCAGCGCCTGCCATTCGTCGCCCCCCGCGAGCTCGGCGGTGAACGGCGCGACGACGACCACTCGGCCCGCCGTCGACAGGGCGTCGGCCGCCGTCGCGCGAAGGGCCGCGTACCGCCCGGCGCGGATGACGCTCGCCTGGGGCGAGGTGAGCCAGTGGCCCCCGAGGGTCTCGTCGGGGAGGGCGTCGAGGAGCGGTGTGGTGACGCTGTCGAGGTCGACGAGAGGCGCCCGCAGGCGCTCGGCGATCGCCCGGCCGAGCGTGCTCTTTCCGCTGCCGGCGGTTCCGGCCACGATCACGGCGAGCGGTTCGGGTATTTGACACGACGACGGCATACCCCCACCATAGACGTAGCAAGTCACCGGTGTCATGCTTGAAATTCCGGGACTCGAAGAGGTTCCGGGAAGGAAAGCCGCTCATGCACGACACCGGTGACATGGTCTCCGCAGCGATGCGCCCCGCCGCGACGGCGCCGCGCCGCCTGCACGCGGGCATCGACCTCGGCAGCACGGGCGTGAAGATGCTCGTGATCGACGACCACGGCGCCGAGGTGGCCGGGGCGCAGGTGCCCACCCCGTGGCGCGTCGGCGAGGGCGGCACGACCGACATCGCCGCCGAAGACCTCCTGCGGGCCGTGCGCACGCTCATCGACCTCGTGGATGCCGAGCTGGCCCCTCTCACCTCCGAGCCGCTGACCTCGCTCGCCGTCGCGGGCATGGGGGAGACCGGCATCCTGATCGACGCCGACGGAGCCGCCGCCGCCCCCGGGTTCGCGTGGTTCGACCCGCGGGGGTGGGAGCAGATCGCCGCCTTCCCCGCCGAGGTACGCGAGGAGTTCGCCGGTCGCACCGGCCTGCCGCTCGGCGCGCAGGTGAGCGTCGCGAAGCTCGCCTGGCTGCGCGACCAGGGAACCTCGCTCGCGGGCCTGCGCTGGCTCGACCTGCCCGAGTTCGTCGTGGCGGCCCTCGGCGGAGACATCGCTCTCGAGCTGTCGCTGGCCTCCCGAACGGGTCTGATCGACCAGGACTCCGGCACCGCCTGGCCCGCGATGCTCGAGGCGCTCGGCGTCACCGCCGACCTGCTGCCGCCGCTCCGCGGGGGCGGACTGCCCTGGGGCACGGCATCCGCCGCCTTCGGACCCCGCGTTGCGGGAGCAGCGCTCACGGTCGCCGGCCACGACCACCTCGTCGCCGCGCAGGCGAACGGGATCCTGGATGCCGACGGCTACCACGTCTCGCTCGGCACGGCCGAGGTGCTGTTGCGCGTGCTCGACGCACCGCTCGGCTTCGCCGCCCGCCGGCGTCTGGCCGACGCCCTGATCAACGAGGTGCGTCACGTCGTTCCCGGAAAGCACGTGCTCGTGGCCGGGGTGAAGACCGGCCTCCTGCTGCGTCGGGCGCTTCACGCGGCCGGCATCAGCGACCGCGCGGGGCGCGATGCCCTCGACGCGGCGGTCATGGCGCTGCCGTACGAGGGCGAGCTGCCCGCCGGGGCCGTCGAGGTCACCGGGGCGCGCAACGACGACGGTGTGCTGCGCCTGACGCTGCACGCCGAGGCCTCGCCCGCCGAGATCTTCGGCGCCGTCCTGCGCCACAGCAACGACGAGATCGCCCAGCTCATCGCGGCGATGGACCGCGAGGTCGCGCCGGCGACGCGGTCCACGCTGACCGGGGGATGGGCGGGCATGGCCTCCGTCCGTCGCGCCCGCGCCGAGGTGCTTCCCGCCGCATCCCTGTCCACCCGTGAGCAGGACGTCGCGTGGGGAGCCGCCGACAGGGCGCGGCGCCTCGTCTCGGCATCCGTCCCCTCCTGACCCCCGCCCCCACCGCATCCCGCCCGAGACCGGGCGCGCGAGAGAACCCCAGAGAAGAGAGATCATGAACGAACTCACCACGCTCGAGCGCCGCGCGCTCCAGTCGATCAGCACCCCCGACGGCCACATGCTCATCGTCGCCGCCGACCAGCGCAACGGCATGAAGGCCGCGATCAAGGACGCCCCGAACGGCTCCGACGCGATCTCGCGCGACGAGCTCGCCGAGGTGAAGGCCGACCTCGTGCGCCACCTCGCCAACCACGCCCCCGCGATCCTCCTCGACCCCGAGGTCGCTCTGCCGCAGATCGTCGACGACGGTGTGCTCGACCGCGACACCGGGCTCGTCGTGGGCCTCGACGCCTCGGGCTTCGAGACTGTCGACGGCCTGAAGTACACCCGGTTCGTGCCCGGTGTCACGCCGCGCACCGTCCGCGACATGGGCGGCACCGTGGCGAAGATGCTCTACTACACGCGCCCCGACAAGCAGGATGCCGACTCCCGCGTCGCGCAGGAGATCCGCGACCTGGTGGCCGCGTGCGAGGCCGAGGGGCTCCTGCTCATCGTCGAGCTGCTGACCTACCAGCTCGAGGACGAGAGCGACGAGGAGTACAAGGCGAAGTTCGCCGACCTCGTCGTCGACGGTGCCGCCCTCGCCGTCGCGTGCGGCTCCAAGATCCTGAAGCTCCAGTACCCGGGCTCGGCCGAGGCCAGCGCGCGCGTGACCGAGGTCGCCCAGGGTGTGCCGTGGGCCGTGCTCTCGGCCGGTGTCGACCACGAGACCTTCATCGAGCAGGTGCGCACCGCCGTCGCCAACGGCGCCTCGGGCGCCATGGCGGGCCGGTCGCTGTGGAAGGACAGCCTCTCGATCGACGCCGACCGCCGCGAGGAGCTGCTCTCGGGCCGCGCCCTGCCGCGCCTGCGCGAACTCGCCGACGCCGTCGACGGTCGCTGACGTGATCGTGCCCGCCCGGTACGCGGCCGATCCCCCGCGGGTGCACGCGGGGGAGGGATGCCGTCGCGCCGGGCGGGCGGGATCGGCGCCCGCGGCGCGGCGGCGGGGATCTTCGCGCGTCGGGGCCGCGGAGGGCGACGGCACCCGGCGGATAGGGTTGCACGTCGAAGCCCCCACTCGCCCACACCCCGGAGGTGCCTCGTGACCACGATGCGCGACGTCGCCCAGCGCGCCGGGGTGAGCACGAAGACCGTGTCGCGCGTGTTCAACGACGACCCGCACGTGCTCCCCGACACCCGCGCCCTCGTCGAGGCCGCGATGCGCGAGCTCAACTACGTGCCCAACGCCTTGGCGACCACCTTCCGCGCCGGGCGCGCCTCGGTGATCGGGGTGGCCGTGCCCGACGTGGTCGACCCGTTCTTCGCCGCGATCGCGCGCGCCGTCGAAGACACCGCCCGCCGTCACGGCCTGTCGACGCTCGTCACGAGCCTCGGCGAAGACCCCGCCGACGAACGGCCCGCCCTCGAGTCGCTGCTCGGCCGACAGCTGACCGGCCTCGTCATCGCCCCGGTCGGCACCGACCACTCGTGGCTCGAGCGCTGGCGCGGGCACACCCCGATCGTGTTCGTCGACCGGGCGCCGGTGGGGCTCATCACCGACACCTTCACCGAGGACGACGAGACCGGTGCGCACCTGGCCACGTCGCACCTGTTGTCGCACGGCCATCGCCGCATCGCCTACCTCGGCGACATGGTGCATCTGTCCACCGAGACGAAGCGCGTCGAGGGATGGCGCCGAGCGCTGCGCGAGGCGGGGGTGCCGATCGATGAGCGCCTGGTCGCCTCGCAGGTCTCGGACAGGGAGTCCGCGGCATCCGCCCTCGACCGCCTTCGTGCGCTCGATGAACCGCCCACGGCCCTCTTCTCCGCCAACGCGCGCTCGTCCATGGCGCTCGCGCACGTGCTTCGCGGGCGACCGCTTCCTTTCGTCGGGTTCGGTGATTTCCCCATGGCCGACACCCTGACCCCGGCCGTCACCGTGATCGATCAAGACCCGCGGCGCATCGGCGCGCTCGCCGCCGAGCGGGTGTTCGCGCGGCTGCAGCCCGACGCCGGTCTGGGCCTCGACGAGCTGACCGTGATCGAGGTCTCGCTGATCGAGCGGGAGTCCTGCCGCGTCTGAGGCACGGTCGACGGGGTGTGGCAACCGCCCGCTCGTGATCAGGTGCGCACGGTAGGAAGGGGAGTCACCGCGCCGCCGTTCCCGAGAAGAGGGCTCCGATGACGACCTCCCCGCACGACCCGCGCCGATCCCCCGCCCGCACGGGGGTGACACCGTGAGGCTCACCGACACCAGCGACCTGTGGTGGAAGACCGCCGTCTTCTACAACCTCGACGTCAAGACCTATCTGGATGCCGACGACGACGGTGTGGGCGACCTGCGCGGCCTCGCGCAGCGCCTCGACCACCTCGCCGAGCTCGGCGTGACGTGCCTCTGGCTCGCGCCGTTCTACCCGTCTGCGCAGCGCGACAACGGCTACGACATCGAGGACTACTACGGCGTCGACCCCCGCTACGGCTCCCTCGGCGACATGGTCGAGGTGCTGCGCACCGCCCACGACCGCGGCATGCGCGTGATCGTCGACCTCGTGGTGAACCACACCTCGGAGCGGCATCCCTGGTTCCAGGAGGCCCGCGCGAGCCGGGACAGCCGCTACCGCCACTTCTATCAGTGGCGCGACGACGTGCCCGATGACGCCCCCGCGAGCATGTTCCCCGACGTCGAAGACGGCGTGTGGTTCTTCGACGAGACGGCGGGGCAGTACTACAAGCACTCGTTCTACCGGCACCAGCCCGACCTCGCCACCGACCACCCCGAGGTGCGCGAGGAGATCGCCAAGGTCATCGGATTCTGGCTGGAGCTGGGCATCGACGGTTTCCGCGTGGATGCCGTGCCCCACCTCATCGACGGCGACGACGGCCCCGAACACGAGTTCCTCCGCACCCTGCGGGGGTACGTCTCGCGCCGCAGCGGCCACGCCATGATGCTCGGCGAGGTGAACCTCCCGTACGACGAGCAACTGCGCTTCTTCGGCGACGCCGACGGCGACGAACTGACCATGCAGTTCGACTTCGTCGCCAACCAGCGCCTCTACCTCTCACTCGCGAGGCAGGATGCCGCTCCCCTTCGCGACGCGCTCGCCTCGCGCCCCGCGATCGCCCGCGGCAACCAGTGGGGGAACTTCGTGCGCAACCACGACGAGCTCACCCTCGACCAGTTGTCCGCCGCCGAGCGCGAGGAGGTGTTCGACGCGTTCGCGCCCGAGGACGGCCAGCGCATCCACGGGCGCGGGATCACGCGCCGCCTCCCGTCGATGCTGGAGGGCGACCCGCGTCGCATCCGCATGGTCTACAGCCTGATCTTCTCGCTGCCGGGTGCCCCCGTGCTCTACTACGGCGAGGAGATCGGCATGGGCGAGAACCCCACGATCACCGGCAGCCGGGCGGCCGTGCGCTCGCCGATGCAGTGGACTGCGACCGACGACGGCGGCTTCTCGCGCGCCGCCGCCGACGACCTCGTCGCCGGGATCGTCCCGGGCGGCTTCGGTCCGCCGCACGTCAACGTCGCCCAGCAGCGTCACGACCCCGACTCGATGTTGCGTTTCGTGCAGAACCTCGTGCGGCACTACCGGGCCTCGCCCGAGATCGGGTGGGGGGAGTTCGGCATCCTCGAGCAGCCGCACTCGTGCGTGCTGGTCCACTCGGTCACGAGCGAGTTGGGCATGCTCGTCGCGGCGCACAACTTCGCGCCTGACGGACGGGCGTTCCGGCTGCGCATCGAGGGCGCGGATGCCGAGGGCTGGAGCGTCGTGAACCTGCTCGACGACGCGGCCGGCATCGAGACGCTCGACGGCGACGGGTTCGAGGTGAGCCTCGACGGGTACGGGTATCGATGGTGGCGGGTCATCCGGCCGGGGGAGCGGCGGATCGCCTGACGCCGTCGCGCACGGAGGGGGCGAACGGGCGCGGCACCCCCCAATGGTGTCGCGCCCGCTGCCGAAGCGACCGGGCGGCGTGCGCCCGACCGGTCCGCGAGCGGGGGTTCCCCCACGTCCGCCCCACGCGCGGTCACGTCCATGAAATCACAGTGCTTCGTATTTAGCACCCGCACCTGGGGCGTAAATACGACCATCCGGGCTCGCGGGTCGGTCGTCTACGATCGGAACGTGGGTCGTGGAGCCGTCGGACCACCCTCCCGGTACTCCCGTCGAGTGGTGGCGAACGTGGACCGCCTGCGTCGGGCGAAAGGCCTGACCGTGGGCGAGTTGCTCAGTCGCGCCGGAATGACGAAGAGCTACTACCAGTCGCGCGCCGGGTTCTCGCTCCCGTACAACACCAACGACATCGAGGCGCTGGCGTCGGCGCTCGGCGTCTCGCCCGAAGAGGTCGCGAGTCCCGAGACGGCACCCCGCGTCGAGATGCGCGTGCCCGCCGGCCCTCTCGGCGCCCGCGTGCGCCGCCTGATCCAGAGCCAGGTCTCCGGCGAAGACGACCTGCTCGCCCACCTCGAGGGCATCGACCCCGCGGCCGCCGAGAGCGCGCGGGCGCTGGCGGCTGCGGTCGGCGGCACCGTCGTCCTCGACGAGGAGGTGCTGCGACTCATCACGCAGTGGGCCGACGTGCCCACCGAGTACCTCACGGACTACACCGACGACGCGGTGACCGACCGCACCGAGGCCGAGCTCGAGCTGCGCGATGCGATGCGCGACGCCGGAGCCAGCAGCATCCAGTTCCGGGCCCTCGGGGAGATGTCGCCCGACGCCCTGCGCGCCATCGCCCGTTCGCTGCAGAGCAGGCCGCCGACGGCATGAGGGTCCGCGGAGGGGGAGAGCGGTGAAGGGGCCGGACGAGATGCTCGCGCGCGTGCAGGCGCGCGTGGATCGCGCGGTCGCGCGCGCGGCGCTCGTCCCCGGGATGGACTTCTCCGACGTCGTGCGCGCGGTCGAGCACGCCCTCGGCATCCGTCTGCGCGTCGTGCGCGAGACCGAGACGAGCGGGTGGGGAACCCTCACCGGCTTCCTGACCTACTTCGCCGACCGACGCGAGGGCAGCATCCACGTGCGCGCTTCGGACGCCGCGGTCTACAGCCAGTTCGCCGCCGCGCACGAGCTGGGGCACCTCCTCGACGACGCGCACTGCACGGGCGCTCTCCGCGAGCGCTCGTCGGCGTCGCCGTACGACGACCCCGCCCTCACGACACCGGAGTTCGAGGCGGAGCTCGTGGCCGAGCACGTCGCCCATCGCATCTCCCGTCTGCTGTACGCGAGCCCCCGGGTGGCCGAGTCGTCGTGGTGACCGTGCTCCTGATCGACGCGGCACTCGCCGCGCTGCTGCTCGTCGTGGTCGGCCGGGCGCGCGCGGCGTGGCGACAGCCGCGCGCCCGCATCGCGTGGCTCGCCGCCCTCATCGGCGCGATCGCGCTGCTGACGCAGGGCACGCTCATCCCGCTCGAGGTGCTCGACGGAGTCGTCGGCGGCACGAATGTCCTCAAGCTCGTGCAGAACGTCCTCACGATGGTGGCGCTCTGGCTCGGCATCCAAGCGGGAACGGCACCGCTGTCGGCGCGCGTGACCACATTGCGCTGGCGGTTCCCGCTGGTGCTCGGCGTCCTGTTCGCCGTCGTGTTCTTCGTCGCCCTGCCCGATCGCGGACCGTCGTCGTTCCAGTTCGTGGAGGACGCCGCGGCGACCTCGACGGGGGCGTGGGCGTACGGCGTCTTCCACATGGCGGGGATCGCCCTCGTGGGCGCCATGCTGTGCGTCTCGGCCCGTGCCTCGTTGCCCGGCGTGCGGGTGCTGTTCCGGGCGGGCGCGATCGGCATCGTGCTCGGGTGCGTCAGCGAGATCGTCGATCTCACCCTCGCCCGGTTCGCCACGGCGAACGCGGTGGTCAGTTCGCTGTTCGACCCGCTGTTCTACCTCGGGGTGCTCGCGTTCGTGATCGGCATCTTCCTCGCCTCGCGCGTGACGGCGAGAACCCGCCGCCGCGGCGAGACGCTGCTGCGACGGCTCGAGGTGGTCGCCGCAGCGCGCGGCGTCGCGCGCCTGCCCGGTCTGGACGACGACGCGCTCGACGACACCCGCCTGCACGCACTGCGCGTGGCCGTCGAGGACGACGCGATCTCGACCTCGACGCCACTGACCCCCGTCGAACGCGTCCTGCTCGACGAGGTCGACGCCCATCTCTTACGCCTCACCCCGGGAGCCCGCCCATGATCCGATCCGTCGCCATCGGCGCCGGCGTCACCGCCGCCACCGTCGCCCTCGCCCACACGGCGCTCGCGGGGTACGTGGCCCGGCGGCTCGTCGCCCCGCGTGCACCGAAGGTGTTCGCCCCGGTCGGGATCGAGGGCGACACCGTGTCGGTGCCGGCGACCGACGACAGCCGCCAGCCCGGCACCTACGGCCTTCGTCTCGACGACGGCTCCCACGTGATGGTCGGTGACATCGTGCGCGTCGATGGGGACCGCGTGGTCCGCTCGATCCTCGAGAGACCGACGGGTCTGTCGGACGGGGATGCCGTGGCGGCCTGGACCTCGCAGAACATCGGCGCCCCCGAAGACGTCGGCCCGACGCGGCACGTCGCCGTGCCGCTGCGTCGCGGCGGCAGCGCGGAGGCCTGGGAGATCGGGGACCGCGAGAGCGCGAACGGGCGGTGGACGATCCACGTGCACGGGCTGCGCTCGAGTCGGAACGGAGCCCTGCGGTCGGCGCCGGCGACGGCGGACGCCGGCTGGATGTCGCTGATCGTCTCGTACGCGGGAGACGAGGAGTGCGCCCCCGCCGATGCCCTGCCCTCGTCGCTCGGCACGCGCGAGTGGCGCGACGTCGACGACGCGATCGCCTACGCCGTCGCGCAGGGGGCGCGCGAGATCGTGCTCGTGGCGTGGTCGATGGGGGGAACGATCGCGATGCTCGCGGTCGAGCAGTCGGCCCATCGCGACGCGATCATCGGTCTCGTGTTCGTCGCGCCCGCCCTGGACTGGACACGCGTCGTCGAGAACGCCGTGGCGGGAGCGCACCTCCCGCGCACGGTCGCCGTCGCCTCGATGCGGGTGCTCGGCAGCCGCGTCGGCGCTCGCGCGCTCGGACTCGTCGAGGCGGTCGACGCCCGCGCGCTGACCTGGGTCGGAGAGCACCGGTCCGGTCCGGACCTTCCGACGCTCATCCTGCACAGCCGCGTCGACCCCGTGGTGCCGTTCTCGGGTTCGGTCGCCTACGTCGAGCGGCATCCGGATGCCGAGCTGGTCGCCTTCGACGCGACGGGTCACTGCAACGAGGCGAACCAGGAGCCGGAGCGGTTCCACGACGCGATCGCCGGCTTCCTGCGGAGCTTGCCCCGGGGCTGAGCGGCGCGCGTGGCGTCGCTTCCGCCGCGGGGCGACGAACCCGGGTGGCGGGCGCCGTCGGTCAGCGGGCGATGACCTCGGCGATCGCGCCGCGGGCGCCACGGGCGGCGAGCGACGCGCGGGCCTCGAGGTAGGCCTCGCGGAGGCGCGCGTGCTGCCCCAGGTCGCCGAACACCGGGGCGTAGTCGAGCAGGCCGGCGGGGTCGTCGGCGACGATCGCGCGCAGCTCGCCGAGGCGGCTGTCGACGGCGGGGGTCTCCTCGCCGGTCTCGGTGCGCCCCTCGAGGAACACGCTCCAGCCCGCGAGCACGAGGGCGGCGTGGTCGATGCGTCCGCCCGAGGCGAGCTGCTCGCGCACGACGGGCAGGAGGAACTTCGGCAGCCGGTCGGACCCGTCGACCACCTGGCGAGCGAGCGTGTCGCGGATCGCCTCGCTGCCGAAGCGGGCGATGAGCTGGTCGCAGTAGGCGTCGAGGTCGATGCCGGGCACCGGCCGGAGCGTCGGGATCGCCTCGGCGTGCATGTACCCCTGGAGGAAGTCGACGAACAGCGGATCGGTGCACACCTCGTGCACGTGGTGCGCCCCCGACAGGATGCCGAGGTAGCTCATCGCCTGGTGGGAGGCGTTGAGCAGGCGCAGCTTCATGAGCTCGTACGGCTCGACGTCGACCACGAGCTGCACGCCCACCTCGTCGAACGGCGGGCGGCCGGCGGCGAAGTCGTCTTCGAGCACCCACTGCTCGAACGACTCCGAGCGCACGGGCCAGCGATCGCGGATGCCGAACTCCTCGGCGACCGCGGCGCGGGTCTCGTCGGTGGTGACCGGCGTGATGCGGTCGACCATCGAGTTGGGGAACGTCGCGTTCTCGGCGATCCAGGCGGCCAGCTCCGCATCGCGGCGTTCGGCGAACCCCAGGAGGGCGGCGCGGGCGACGTGGCCGTTGCCCTGGATGTTGTCGCACGACATGACCGTGAACGCCGGGACACCGGCATCCCGTCGCCGACGAAGTCCCTCGGTCAGCAGGCCCATGACGCTCCGGGGGGAGCCGGAGCCCTCGAGGTCGGTCAGGGTGGCTTCGTCACGCGGCGCGTAGGCGCCGGTGGCGTCGTCGATGCCGTAGCCGCCCTCGGTGATGGTGAGGGAGACGATCGCCGTGTCGGGGTCGGCGAGCTTGGCGACGACGGCCTCGGGGTCGTCGGGGACGAAAAGGTACTCGGCGATCGAGCCGACCACGCGCGCGGTCGAGGTGCCGTCGGGAGCGGTCGTGACGAGCGTGTAGAGGTCGTCCTGGGCGCGCAGGGCGTCGCGCATCGCGGCGTCGAACGAGAGCACGCCGACACCGCACAGTCCCCACTCGGTGTGGCCGGCCTCGAGCAGGCGGTCGAGGTACATCGCCTCGTGGGCGCGATGGAAGCCGCCGACGCCGAAGTGCACGATCCGTGACCGCACCGCGGCGCGGTCGTACGTGGGGACGGACACGTTCGCCGCGAGGGAGGGGAGGGCGGCGGCGCTGAGATCGGTCATGCGGGGCTCCGTGGTTCTGGGGGCTCGGGGCGAGGGGCGGATGCCGGGACCTCGTGGCGGAGGTCCCGGCATCCGTTCCGTGTGAGGGGTCGTTTCGTGTCGCCGGGAGCGTGCCGCGGCGACGGCTTGTGACCCCTCACGCGGGGGTGGGGTGGGGGTTAGCAGGAGGACTTGTAGACGGCGTCTTTGCCTTCGCCGTCGATGTTGTCCTTGGTGAGGATGGTGAACCCGGTCTGGATCTTCTCCTCCGTCGCCTCGCCCTTGAGGGCGGCGATGGCCTGCTTCACGCCGTCGGAGCCGATGGTGGCGGGCTCCTGCGCGACGAGGGCCTGCACCGTGCCGGCCTGCAGCGCTTTCACCTGGGCGGGGCCGGCGTCGAAGCCGACGATGGTGACGGCGCCCTGCTTGCCCGCCTGCTGCACACCGGTGGCCGAGCCCTCGGCGGCGAACAGGTTGGCCGCGAAGATGCCGACGATGTCGGGGTCCTTCTGCAGCGCGGCCGTGACGATCTCCGCGGCGGTGGACGGCTCGTTGTGCGAGTACTGCACCCCGACGGATTCGAACTTGCTGTCTTCGGCGACGGCGTCTTCGAAGCCCTTCGCGCGGGCGTCGGTGGTGGAGATGCCGGGGTCGACGGAGACGACGAGCACCTTGCCGCCGTTCGGGTTGGCGTCCTGGATGGCCTTGAACGCGGCCGCGCCGCCGCCTTCGTTGTCGCTGGAGATCTGCGACACCGCGGCGGAGGGGTCCTCCAGCGTGGTGTCGACGAGGACGACCTTGATGCCGGCGGCCTCGGCCGCGGCGATCGGTGCCTGCATCGCGGAGACGTCGGTGGGTGCGATGAGCAGGGCGTCGGGCTGGGAGGCGACGACGGCGTCGACAATCGGCTTTTGGAGCGTGGGGTCGAACTTCTCGGGGCCCTGGGTGGTGACGGTGGCGCCTTCTTTTTCGGCTTCGTCCTGGATGCCGCACTGCATGGAGATGTAGAACTCATCTCCGGCGACGCCCTGCACGAACGCGATCTTGTAGCCGTCCGAGCCGCCCGAGGCGGAACCCGACGAGGCTCCGCCGGAGCACCCGGCGAGGACGAGGGTGGCTGCGGCGCCGAGGGTGGCGAACGCGAGAACCTTGTTGTTCCACTGCATTGTGATGACCGTTCTCTTGGTGTGGTGTCGGATGCCGGGCCTCAGCCGCGGCGTCCTCCGCTGACGAACTTCCGCCAGAGGCTCTGGGTGTTGCCGCGGGTCGCGGCGGTGCGGCGTACCTGGTCGATGTAGACGGCGGTGATCAGCACCGCGCCGACGGCGACCTGCTGCCAGAAGGGCTGCACGCCGGTGATGACGAAGCCGTTCTGCAGCACCGCCGGGATGAACAGGCCGACGACGGTGCCGAAGATCGTGCCGACGCCGCCGAACAGCGAGGTCCCACCGATCACGACGGCAGCGATCACGTTCAGGTTGGTCTGCGACTGACCCGCGATGGCCGTGGTCGAGAACTGCGACAGGGCCAGGATGCCGGCGAGTCCGGCGAGCGCGCCCGACAGTGTGTACACCGCGATGAGGTGGCGGTCGACCTTGACGCCCACGCGACGGGCGGCCAGCTCACTCGAGCCGACGGCGTAGGTGTATAGCCCGAACTTCGTGAAGTGCAGGACCACCGCACCGATCACGACGACCACTAGCGCGATCACGCTGATGATGGGCAGCGACCCGAACACGTTGCCGTAGCCGATCGAGACGGTCAGCACGGTGGGCACGTCGCGCACGTCGACGCCGCCGGTGAGGATCTGCGCCAGACCCAGCGCCATGCCGAGCGAGCCCAGCGTGACGATCAGCGGCGGGATCTTCGCCTTCGCGATGAGGAAGCCGTTCAACAGCCCCCAGCACACACCGCTCAGGATCGAGACGACGATGCCGATGGTCGCGACGCCCCAGCCCTCGCCGCCGAGGGCGCGCATGGTGAGGGCCGAGACGACTCCCGAGAACACCAGCACCGAGCCGATCGACAGGTCGATGCCCGAGGTGATGATGATGTACGTCATGCCCACGCCGAGGACCGCGAGGATCGAGGCGTTCTGGATGATCAAGCGGAAGTTCGACCACTGCGCGAACGAGTCGGGCGCGAGGGCGCTGAAGACCAGCACGATCGCGACGAGGATGAGCAGGATCTGGAACGCCTGCGCCTTGAGCAATCCACGGAGGAACCCGGGCTTGCGGTCCTCGAGGGTGCCGATGGCCACCGTCTCGGTGGGCGGGGTCTTGAGGCTCATTTGCGGTCGTCCTTCGTCACGGCGCCGGTCATGAGCCCGACGAGTTCTTCCATGGAGGTCTTCTTCGCGTCGACGTTGGCCACGCGGGTGCCCAGACGCAGCACCTGGATGCGGTCGCAGACCTCCATCACGTGCGGCATCGAGTGCGAGATCAGCACGACCGCGATGCCCTTGTCGCGCACGCGGCGGATGGTCTCGAGCACGTTCTTCGTCTGCCGCACGCCCAGGGCGGCGGTCGGTTCGTCGAGGAAGACGACGCGACTCGCCCAGTGCACGGCGCGGGCGATGGCGATCGCCTGGCGCTGACCGCCCGACATCTCGCCCACGGGCGAGGTGAGCGAACGCACGGTCGCGCCCAGTTCGTCGAACGCCGCGCGGGAAGCGGTGGCCATGTCCTTCGTCTTCATGAAGCCGAGGGCACCGGCCAGGCCGGGGCGGCGGATCTCGCGGCCCAGGTACATGTTCTGCACCGGGTCGAGGTGGGGGGCGAGGGCGAGGTCCTGGTAGACCGTCTCGATCCCGAGGGCGGAGGCGACCTGGGGGTTCGACATGTCGATCGGCGAGCCGTCGAAGCGGATCTCGCCCTCGTCGACGGCGAGGTTGCCCGACAGGGCCTTCACGAGCGTCGACTTCCCGGCGCCGTTGTCGCCGATCAGGGCCGTCACCTCCCCCGGGAAGACCTCGAAGTCGACGTTGTTCAACGCCCGGACGTGGCCGAACTGGCGCGACAGGCCCCGCGCCTGCAGCACCGGGACGGCGGTGGTGACTGACGACATCGTCAGCTCCTTTCAGTGATGAGGACGGAGGAAGACAGGAACGTCTCGGCGACGTCGTCGAAGGAGCCCGCCGAGACGGCGAACGCCGCGAAGAGCGCCGCTCCGTACGCGGTGCCCTCGTCGTGGGTCGAGACGGTGACCTCGGGCAGCAGCGCGGAGCGCGAGCGGACGACGGATGCCATGCTCGACCAGCCGCCGGTGAGCACCGTCGAGGTGGGCGGTGCGACCTCGCGGTCCATGACATCCATCAGCTCGGCGAGCACGTCGTTGCCGTGGCGCAGGGTCGCCGCGAAGAGTTCCGCGGGGCTGAGCCCGTCGCTCTGGGCCACGATCTTGAGCACCCCGTCGTCATTGGGCGCGCCCGCGACCTCGAGACCGCCGTCGGCGAGCGTCCCGACGACGGGCAGCGCGAGCGCCGCGGCGTCGATGGCGGCCCGGCCCGTGGCATCCGTGATCCCGAGCAGCTGCAGGACGCGCCGCATGAGCAGGCCCGACTTCGTGCCCGCGAGCAGCACGTACTTGCCCGGGATGACGTGCCGGACGCAGTTGATGCCGGCGTGGGCGAGACGCTCGCGCGCGTCGAAGGGCAGGGTGTCGTCGAGCACGCGCACGAGGGCCTCGGCGGTGCCCATGGAGTCGTAGAGCTGTCCGGTGTGGGTCGCACCCGCGGCGACGGCCGAGACGAGGTGGTCGTGGCCGGCGACCGTGAGGGCGGCGCCCCGGAAGCCCGCGGGCATCTCCGCATCGCTCAGAGCGCCGACCGACTCCCCCGCGCTCACGAGTGTGCCGAGGATCGACTCGTCGACGCCCAGCACGTCGAGGGCGGCCTGCCACGGGGTGCTGTCGTCCTGATCGATGAGCCCGGTGCGCGAGACGAGTGAGTACTCCGCCACCCGCGGCCCCCCGAGCGCGTGCACGATGAACTCGGGGACGTTGAGGAAGGTCTTCCCCTCCAGGGCGATCCCCTCGTCGCGCAGGTGCAGCAGTTTCGAGAGGGATGCCAGCGGCCCCACCGGCAACCCGGTGCGGCCGAGGAACTCGGCGCGGAACGCGTCCGGCGTCGACAGGATCTGCTCCGCGCCGCGCGGGTCAAACCACGCCATGATCGGTGCGAGCGCGGTGCCCTGGGCATCCAGCAGCACCCCCGCCTCGGCCATGCCCGAGACCCCGAGGGCGAGGATGCGGTACCCCGCGTCGAGGCGCTCGTCGGCCTCGGCGGCGAGCTCGCGCACCACCGCGATCGCGCGCTCGGCGGGCATCTCGGCGCGTCCGTGGTCGAGGTTCGTCCAGGGCGAGCGGCGGCTCACGACGAGCACCTGCCGCCCGTCGAGGGTGGCGACCAGCAGCTTGGTGCTGGTGCTGCCCATGTCGATGCCGACGACGTAGTCGCTCATCGCACGTCTCCCCCGCGGAGGGTGACGGGCCAGCCGGCACCCGGCGCGGCCACGAGCACCTCGGCTTCGCCGCTCAACCGCCAGGCGCCGAACGCGTGGGGCACGGCGTAGACCTGTCCGCGCTCGACGTCGACCGAGCCCGCGTCCGACACGAGCGCGCCCGCACCCTCGCGAACGAGCACGACGGCGAAGCCCGCCTCGCGAGCGCCGGTTTCACCCGCGGCGTCGAAGAGGCGGAAGTACGCGTCCGCGGCCGCGGGCAGCAGCGAGCGGAACGCGGGCCCCGCCGGGGTCGTGCCCACGGTGCTGATCAGGTCGTCGAGGGCCGAAGCGTCCAGCTTCTCGGTCGACACCGCGGGCATGACCGCGTCGAAGCCGAGGTCGAGGTGCGACTCCTCGCGCGTCGAGGTCGTGACCGACCACTCGAGCAGGATCGAGAAGTCGGTGGGCTCCTGCACCTCGGCGACGAAGATCCCGCCGTCGATCGCGTGCACGGTGCCCGCCGGCACCAGCACCCCCATGCCGGGCCGCACGACCACGCGGTTCATGCGCGAGAGCATCCACTCGCTGTCCTGCGCGTCGCGACGGCGGTCGAGTTCGTCGCGGTCGACGCTCTGGTTCCAGCCGACGTGCACGGCGCAGTCGTCCTCGGTCTCGAGCACGTACCAGGCCTCGGTCTTGCCGTACGGGCAGTCCAGGTGGGCGCCGGCGAAGCCGCGATCGGGGTGCACGTGAACGGGGAGGCGCTGCCGCGCGTCGAGCAGCTTGACCAGGATGCCGAGGTCCGCGGCATCCCGCCCGCCCCGGGCCCCCACCCACGCGGCGCGGTCGGCCGTGACGAGGTCGCGCAGGAACGAGCCGTCCGCGGCGACCGCCAGGCCGATCGTGTCGGAACCGAACCGCGACACCGTCGAGCCGAGCCACTCCTCGGGCTGGCGGTCGGTCTCGGGCACGATGCCGCGGAGGGCGGCGATGCGGTCTCCGCCGCGGTAGAAGTGCTGCACGGGGTTCGGGGGCAGCAGGACGGGCTTCATCACGAGGCTCCGATCGGTTCGGAGGCCGAAGCGGAGGCGTCGCCGCTCGGCTCGGGGCGGGCGAGGGAGAGCGCGGTGGCTGCGAGGGCCACGGCGGGTTCGAGGAAGGCGCCGGGCAGCGGCTCCACGCGGGCGGACCCCGCGCCGGCGAAGGGGGCGGCGGCCGACGACACCGCGCCCCGACCGGCGGGAGCATCCGTCGGCGAGGCGGAGCGCACGGCATCCGGGGCGTCGACCGAGGGCGCGGATGCCGACGACTCCGGCGCCGGGATCTCGCCCGACCCCCGCGGCACGAGGCGGGTGGGCACGACGACGCGCGCCGGTCCCTCGTCGGGCCGCTCGGCGCGCTCGCGCAGTAGGCGGAACGCGGCGAGGGCGAGCAGCCGCGGGTCGTGATCGACGAAGGTGATGCCGGGTTCGAGCACCTCGGCGAGCGTGAAGTCGCCGAATGAGACGAGCGCCGGCATCCGCAGGCCCTTCGCGCGGATCGCGCGCACGGTGCTGATCGCGGCGAGGCTCGTCGCGCACAGGAGAGCGGTGGGCGCGTCCTCGCGCTCGAGCAGGCGCGAGGCCTCGGCGGCCTCGCCCCGACCGAAGCGCTCGTGGGTCACCACGAGCGAGGGGTCGAACGCCACTCCCGCGGCTTCCAGCGCCGACCGGTAGCCGGCGAGGCGGTCGCTGACCGTGGGGTAGGGCACGTCCTCGCCCATGAACGCCACGCGCCGGTGTCCCCGCGAGATGAGGGCGGCAGTGGCCTCGGCGGCGGCGCCGAAATCGTCGATGACCACCGCGTCGATGCCCGAGCGCGCGCGGTCGATGCAGGCCACCGGGAAGCGGGTGCGCAGGCCCGCGAGCGTCGCCGCCGGGACGGCGACGGGCGCGACGATGAGACCCGCCAGGCGATGACCGGTGAGCCGGTCGAGCTGGGCGCGTTCCCGCGCCGCGTCGTACCCCGTGCTGGCGAAGATGACGCTGAGTCCCTCCGCCACCGCGAGCTCCTCGACGACGCTCACGAAGGTGGCGAAGAACGGGTCGCTGATGGCGTCGATGAGGATGCCGATGGTGTCGGCGTCGCGGCGCTTCAGTTCACGGGCGCTGCGATCGGGGACGAAGCCGAGCTCGCGCACGGCGCCCAGCACGCGGTCGCGGGTGCCGGGCAGCACCCCGGCTTCGTCGTTGATGACGCGCGACACGGTCTTGGGGCTCACACCCGCGGCGGTGGCGACGTCGATGAGCCGGGCGCGCGGACGGGGCATCGCGGCCTCGGCGGCCACGGGGGCCGTCTCGCGCTCGTGCGTCATCGCATCTCCGACATCGTTGTCATCCGGACGTGAACCCTCGTTCGGGCTTCGCTGGAGTCAGCATGAGCCCGGTGGGACAACGTTGTCAAGTCACGGATGCATCTCGGATGACATCGATGTCGAGCCCGAGTTCCCACGTCGCCCCCGGCGCGAGCGGCCGCAGCAGACCCGCCGATCGCGCGTGCCCCCGGCCGAGGATCGTCGCCGCCGTGGCCGGCTCCACCCCGAGCACGACCCCGCCCTCCTGCGCCACGCGCCACTGGAACATCCCCGGCAGCGCCGCGGTGTCGAAGGAGATCCGGATGCCGAGCCCCGACCGCGCGACCACCTCGGCGCTCACGCGGCGATCGGACGGCAGCTCGTGCACGAACACCTGCTCGGGGTAGTGCGCGACGGGCGCGGGGAACTCCGCCCACGACGACAGCCCGACAGCCGCTTCCGCGTCGCGCGCGATCACCCGCCCGGCCGGCGAGCGCAGCACCGAGCCCTCGTCGACCACCGGCCAGCCGAGGTTGACGTGGTACAGCACCATCGGCTCCACCTCGCGCGAGCCGCGGTTGACGATCTCGTCGCGCAGCTCGATGCACCCTTCCCCGAACGGCAGCCGCACGCGACGCCGCACCTCCAGGTGGGCGCCGAGCACCGTCGCCTCCACCACCGTCGCCTCCACCACCACGGCGTCGTCGTCGACCGCCGCGCGGGTGACGGATGCCGCGAGCGCGCTGTAACGCCCGTGCTGCGGATGCTCGCCCTCGGCGTCGACCGAGGGCGGACCGAACGACAGCAGCCCGCACGTCGTGACGAGGCCCCCGCCGAACGACGCCCCGAATCCGCCGAGGCCCGGGCGCGGCCATCCGGTCGGCGACACCCACGCCAGCGGCACACCGCGGTGGCGCACCTGCCCGAGGTCGAGCCCCCGGTCGGGCAGCAGCTCGACGTCGAGGTCGCCCGCGATCAGGCGTAGGCGCCGGGTGCCGGCATCCGGTCCGTCGCTGCGCACCGAGGCCTCCACGCTCGCGACCTGCGCGAGCGAACCCGTGCGTCGGCGCACCTCGTCGACCGTCGAACCGAACAACTCGCCCATGAGCCCCGCCTTCCTCGCCGTTGCGCCGCCCACGCTAGCAGTGATTGACAACGTTGTCTCGCTCCCCGCATACTGACCGTCGAGCGCAGAGCCGCGCCTCGACACCGACGTCTCGGAGACCTACACCCCATGTCGAAACCCCGCCTCCACCGCCTCTTCAACGCGCGCTCCGGCCGCGCGCTCGACGTCGCCGTCGACCACGGCGCGTTCCACGAGCACGCCTTCCTGACCGGCATCGAAGACATGGCCGCCACCGTCGCGACCCTCGTCGACGCCGGGCCCGACGCCGTGCAGCTCACCCTCGGTCAGGCGCCGCTGCTGCAGTCCGTCCCCGGCAAGCAGAAGCCGGGACTGGTCCTGCGCACCGACATCGCCAACGTCTACGGCGACCCGCTCGAGTCGCCCCTGCACAGCATCCACGTCCCCGACGCGATCGAGGTCGCCGTGCGCCTCGATGCCGTCGCGGTGTGCGTCAACCTGCTCGACCTCCCCGGCGAGCCGCAGGTGCGCGAGCAGTGCATCCGCTCCATCCTGGCGCTGCGCACCGACGCCGAGCGGTACGGGATGCCGCTCATGATCGAGCCCCTCGTCATGCAGACCAAGCCGGGCACCGGCGGCTACGGCGTCGACGGCGACACCGCCAAGATCGTCACCCTCGTGCGCCAGGCCCGCGAGCTCGGCGCCGACCTCATCAAGGCCGACCCCACCGACGACATCACCGACTACCACCGGGTCATCCAGGCCGCGGGCGACACCCCCGTGCTCGTTCGCGGTGGCGGCCGGGTCGACGACCGCACGCTGCTCGAGCGCACCCGCGCCGTGCTCGAGCAGGGCGCCCGCGGCATCGTCTACGGCCGCAACGTCATCCAGCACCACGACCCCGCCGGCATCACCGCGGCGCTCATGGCCGTCGTGCACGACGACGCCTCCGTCGACGAGGCCCTCGCCCTGATCGGCGGTGCCGCATGACCGGGCGCAGGATCGGCGTCGGCATCATCGGCGGCGGGCTCATGGGGCGCGAGATCGCCGCCGCCCTGCGCCGCTGGCCCGCCCTGATCGACCACCCCGCCGAGCCCGAGCTGGTGGCCGTGTGCGACATCAACCCCACCGCTCTCGAGTTCTTCGAGCGCATCGACACCGTGCAGCTGACCACGACCGATCATCATGAGCTCCTCGCCGACCCGCGCGTCGACGTCGTGTACATCGCGGTGCGCCACGACCTCCACGAGCGGCTCTACGTCGACACGATCCGGGCCGGCAAGGCCCTGCTGGCCGAGAAACCGTTCGGCATCGACCGTGCCGCCGCCGACGCGGTCGTGGCCGCGATCGACGAGACGCCGGGGACGTTCGTCCGCGTCTCGAGCGAGATGCCGTTCTTCCCCGGTGCCCAGTGGGCCGTCGACTACGTGCGCTCGGGAGCCCTCGGCCGCATCGTCGAGGCGACCTGCTCATTCCTGCACGCGAGCGACATCGACGTGAACAAGCCGCTCAATTGGAAGCGGCAGAAGCAGTTCTGCGGCGACGCGGGCGTTCTCAACGACCTCGGCATGCACACGTGGCACGTCCCGCTCCGCCTGGGGTGGACGCCCGAGAAGGTCGTCGGCATCCTGCAGGACATCGTCACCGAACGCCCCGGTCCGGATGGATCGCCGCAGCCCTGCGACACGTGGGACAACGCCGTCATCCACTCCTGGGCCCGCCACGACGGCGCCCCCTTCCCCCTCACGACCAAGACCAAGCGCATCGCGCCGGGTCAGAAGAACACCTGGGAGTTCGAGGCGATCGGCATGTCGGGCGGGGTGCGCTTCAGCACCAAGAACCCCAAGCAGGTCGAGGTGTTCGCGTTCGTCGACGTCCCCGGGGTGGGCCGCGAGCAGAGCTGGCAGAGCATCGACGCCGGCAGCCAGTCGGTGTGGCCGACGGTGACGGGCCCGAACTTCGAGTCGGGTTTCTCGGATGCCATCCTGCAGATGTGGGCGGCCTTCCTCGCCGAGTACGTGGGCGATCTGGGCGACGGCTTCGGCTGCGTGCGCCCCGGCGAGGCTGCGCTCACGCACCGTCTCTTCGCCGCCGCGATCGCCTCGCACGAGACCGGGACGCTCATCGCCCCCGAGGCCTGACCCGCCCCTGCCTCCGGCAGTGTCCAGGACGCGCCGCGCCGTCGCAGCGGTGGCGGCGCGTCCTGGACACCCCACGCGCGCCCGCACCCTCGGCACGCGGATCTCGAGGTCGGCCCGCCCGGATCCCTATGCTCGGAGGATGCCGCCGCCTGCGGCATCACCCGAGGAGACGCATGCGCAAGACCGGCCGGCCCACCATGGTCGACGTCGCCGCGGCCGCGGGGGTGAGCTTGAAGACCGTCTCGCGGGTCATCAACGGCGAGCCCAACGTCGACGCGGCCATGATCGAGCGGGTGCTCGCCGCCGTCGACCGCCTCGGGTACCACCGCAACGCCCTCGCGGCGAGCCTGCGCTCGGGCAACCGCGACACGATCGGCTTCATCGCCGCCGACCTGTCGAACACCTTCTACATGGCCGTCGCCGCCGCGGTCTCCGCCGTCGCCGCGCGCGAGCGGATGCACCTGGTCATGGCATCCAGCGAAGAGGATGCCGCCACCGAGCGCACCCTCGCGCTCGACCTCTGCCAGCGCCAGGTCGGCGGTCTCATCGTCGTCCCGACCGCCGACGACCACTCCTACCTGCGGCGCGAAGTGGAGCTCGGCACGCCCGTGGTGTTCCTCGACCGCCCCGGCAGCGGCATCCCCGCCGACGCGATCCTGCTCGACAACCGCGGTGGCGCGCGGGCGGCCGTCGCCGAGCTGCTCGCGGCCGGACACCGCCGCATCGCCGTCCTGCTCGACGCACGCCACATCTACACGATGACCGAACGCTGGGCGGGCGTGGCCGAGGCCTTCACCGCCGCGGGACGCGATCCCGATCCCGCCCTCGTCGTCGACGGATTGCACACCCCCGCCGTCGCACGCGACGCGATGCAGCGCCTGCTCGATTCCGATGCCCCTCCCACCGCGGTGTTCTGCGCCAACAACCGCGTGACGATCGGCGCCCTCGAGGCGATCCTGCCGCGCGGCGCGGGGGTGGAGGTCGCCGGGTTCGACGACTTCGAGCTGTCCCGTCTGCTCCCCCGCCGCATCCGCATCGTCGACTACGACGTCGCCGACCTGGGCGCCCGCGCCGCCGAGACGTTGCTCGCGCGCGTCGCCGAGCCGGCCACGGACTCCCAGACGCACCTCGTACCCACGCGCCTCGTCGACCGCGGCGGTATCCGCTGACTCCTGCCCCTCGCCACCTCGACGGGGGTGCCGTGGGATGAAGCGCTGCGCACCGGCAGGTGAGCTGACGGGTCATCGATAGACGTCCGCCGCGCTCGGGGCCCGGTTTCGGGCGCGAGGAAGGCCCCGCCGTGGCGACACTGGGAGGTCGCCCGTCATCTCCCCGAGGTCCACCCGATGCCATCCCCTCCCCTCCCGCCCGGTCACGGGTGGCTGCCCCTCGCCGGCGGCGCGATCGACGTCCACGACTCGACCGCGTTCACCCCGGAGGCCGAGCTCCTCGTCGTCCCCTCCGAACCCGGCGAGGCACTGTGCCTGTTCGGACCCGCCGCCGACCTCTGGCGGCGCCTCGTGGCGGCGGCCCCCCTGCCGCCGTCGGCTCTCACCGGCGACGAGACCGCCCTCGTCGAGGAGTTCCGGGCCGCCGGCCTCGCCACCCTCGGCGAGACCCACCCCGCCCGGATCACCGTGCTGCGCCCCCCGGTGCTCTCCTCCGCCCTGCACGAGCTCGTCTACGCGTTGGTCGCGCGGGTGGCCGAGGCCCACGGCATCCGGTGCGTCTTCGTCAAAGGCCCGGCACTGCACCTCCAGGGTCTCCGCGACCGCGAGCACTCGGGTGACGTCGACGTGTGGTGCGACCCGGCGCGCATCGACGACCTCGTCGTGGCGCTGGAGGAGTGGGGATGGCGACGGGCGGCCGACCCCTGGCGCGGGACGACCGTGCACCACACGGTGACGCTCGCTCCCCGGAGCTGGGGCTGCGAGATCGACGTGCACCGTCGCATCCCCGGCCTCGTCCTGGACGACGCGACCTCCTTCGATCTCGTGCACCGCGACGCCATCCCGATGCGCTTCGGTTCGGTCGACCTGCTCGTCCCCGACCCGGCCACCCACGCCGTGCTCGCGGCGCTGCACGCTGTGCGCCCGCTGATCGGCGCGGGGCCCCCTCCCCCCGCCCGCCGCCGCCGCGGCGCGGGAGCTGCTCACGCGTGCGCCGGGGTCGGTGCACCGGGCGCGCGAGATGGGCGCGGTGCCGGCCCTGCGCCGCGTGCTCGACCCCCTCGTGGCGCCGGGGTCGCTGGCGGCGGACGACGTCGGGACCCCGCGCGACTGGGTGTGGCGGCAGCAGCCCGATCACGTGCGGGCGTACCGGATGGCGATGCGCTCCGAGCCCTTGCCCATGCGCCTGCGTCTCGTGCTGCGGTTCCTCTGGCCGCCGGACGACGTCGCGCTCGCCTCGGCCCAGCAGGCCGGCGAGACGCCGTCGACACCGCGACGAGCGCGTTGGTCGCGCCTGCGCCGCGGTCTGCGCGAATGGCTCGCGACGCGGCGGTGAGACGGCGTCGGGCGTCCCCGGGCCGCTGAGGTGAGGTTCCCGGCGGCCCAGGCGAACCAGCTGGCGAACGGGGCCGACGACCGGGGACGCCCCCGTGGGCGCGGCTCCGACGGACCGCCCGGCGGGACCTCCGGTTCACCCCGCACGTGGTTTCCGCGGGCGGGAGCGGCTCGTTCGCGCGACGGGCATCGTCGAGCAGTCCGAGCCCCGCCGGTCAGCCGGCGCGCTCCCCGGATCGCCACCCGGGGCCACCCCCGAACCCGCATGGAGACGACGACCGCATGAGCAACGTGCCGCACGCCACCGAGACGAGGGGGCGCGACGTCACCTCGCCCGCGCTCCTCGCCGCATCCGCGACCTTCTCCGTCGAGGGAGTTTCGGAATGACCCTCGTCAACGCCCGCTTCCTCACGCAGAGCACGACCGGCACCCAGCGGTTCGCCACCGAGATCAGCCGGGAGCTGCTCGATCTGCGCCCCGACCTCACACTCGCGGTCCCACCCGGCCCGTTCGACGCCGCCGGCCTCGACCCGCACCGCATCGTGCAGATCGGCCGGCGCGGTGGTCGAGCGTGGGAGCATCTCGATCTCCCCCTCTACGCGCGCCGGCAGCGCCGCCTGCTGCTCACCCTCAGCGGCACCGGTCCGCTCTGGTACCGCCCCCAGATCTCCACGCAGACCGACATCACCTACGTCCGTCACCCCGAGAGCTTCGGCCGCCGGTTCCGCCTGCTGTACGGGTTCATCGTCCCGCGGGTCGTCGCGCACAGCGAGCACCTGCTGACGATCAGCGAGTTCTCGCGTTCCGAGCTGGCCTCCCACTTCGGCGTCCCCCGCGAGCGCTACACCGTCATCCCCTGCGCGGCCGACGCGCGGTTCCACCCCGGCGAAGTCCCGCCGGAGCCCGGGGGCCGCCCCTACTTCCTGGCGGTGTCCTCTCCGAACGCGCACAAGAACTTCGAACGCATGCTGGCGGCCTTCGCCCTGTTCTCCCCCTCCCACCCCGGTGTCGAGCTGCGGGTCGTGGGCAGCCAGACGAACAGTTTCTCGCGGCAGCAGTACACCGCCGGCGAGGGGGTGCGGTTCCTCGGCCGCGTCGACGATGACGAATTGACCGCCCTCTACCGCGGCGCGCTCGCGTTCCTCTTCCCCTCCCTCTACGAGGGATTCGGCATCCCACCCGTCGAAGCGCAGCAGTGCGGATGCCCCGTCATCGCCGCCCGCGCGGCATCCCTGCCCGAGGTGCTCGGCGACTCCGCCGTCTGGGTCGATCCTCACGACGAATCCGACATGGCCGCGGCGATGACCCGGGTCGCCGACGACGAGAACCTCCGCGCGCAGCTCACGGCGGCCGGCCTGCGCAACGCGGGGAGATACTCCTGGCGGAAGTCCGCCGAACGGGTCTCGGCGGTGATCGACCAGGTCGTCAACGCCCGATGACCCTCGCGACGACCCGGGTCCCCCGTTCGTCAAGGGCTCGTCGCGTCCGGGTGACGGTGCCTACCGTCGAGGCATGACCTCCGATCGCGACCAGTTCACTTTCGACAACCCCGTCACCCGCTACGCGCGCGTCGAGCCGCCCGTCCAGCACCAGCCCGAGCCCGGGGTGCAGGCCGACATGACGCCCGTCCCCGACCTCGGCGAGAAGACCTACCGCGGCCTCGGTCGGCTCATCGGCCGCAAGGCCCTCATCACCGGCGGAGACTCGGGCATCGGCGGCGCGGTCGCCATCGCGTTCGCGCGTGAGGGCGCCGACGTGGCGATCGTGCACCTGCCCGACGAACAGCGCGACGCCGATCACATCCTGGGCCAGATCCGGGATGCCGGCCGCACCGGCGTCTCGATTGCGACCGACATCACCGACCCCGCCGCATGCCGCGAGCTCGTCGCCCACGCCGCCGAGGCCCTGGGCGGACTCGACATCGTCGTGAACAACGCCGGCAAGCAGGTGATGGTCGAGAAGGTCGACGACCTCTCGGACGAGCAGTTCGAGCAGACCTTCCGCACGAACGTCTTCGCCCCCTTCTGGATCACGAAGGCGGCGCTCGCGCACCTGCCCGAGGGGGGAACGATCATCAACACCGCTTCCCTCGAGGCGTACGTGCCCGCGCCCGATCGGCTCGACTACGCCGCGACGAAGGCGGCCGTCAACAACCTGTCGAAGGGGCTCGCGCAGCAGCTCGCTCCGCGCGGCATCCGGGTCAACGTCGTCGCACCGGGACCGACCTGGTCGGCACTCCAGGTGAGCCAGGGCGTCTCCGACGATCAGATGGAACACTTCGACGACGAGAGCACGTACCAGCGCGCCGGTCAGCCCGCCGAGATCGCTCCGGCCTTCGTCTTCCTCGCGTCGGCGGAGTCGAGCTGCGTCTCCGGCGAGACGCTGAACGTCAACGGCGGCATGGTCACGCCGTAACACCGCCCCCCTCGACGCCCCGGTCCGCCCCGCGCGGTCCGGGGCGTCGGTTCGTGCAGGTCGCGCACCCACCCCGCGGCCCGGGCTCCGGATTTCCCGGGCCTCCTCGCCCTCGGGCCCGCCTCCACGGTCGCCCGCCGCGCGGTTTCTCCGGAGCCCGGCACGCGTCCCGCTCGGCCGAAGACCACGCCGCCCGCACCCGCCCGCCACCGGCGACCCCCACCCCGCCGGGGTGCTTGCGCAAAACGTCTCGAACCGCAAGCGACCCTCGCCCACCCCGCCGGTAGGCGAGCGTGAAGACATGCCCATCGAGAACGCCACCGCCCCGGGCGGGGCGCCCGTCACCCTGTACCTGCTGCACGCCCTGGGCGCGAGCGCGGGCTCCTTCGACCGCCTGTCCGCACATCTCACCGGCCGCGTGCACGTCGAGGGGATCGACCTCCCCGGATTCGGCTCGGCGACCTCGTCCCCCGACGCCACACTCGAGCAGACCGTCGACCACGTCGTCGAGCGCCTCACCGCCCACCGCGGTGGGCCGTGGATGCTCGGCGGCCACAGCATGGGCGGCAAGATCGCCGCCCTCGTCGCGTCGCGCGTGCTCCGTGGAGACGCGCCCTTGGTGGGACTCCGCGGCATGGTGCTCATGGCGCCGTCACCCCCGCGCCCCGAGCCGATGGACGAGGAACGACGCGAGCTCATGCTCTCGTGGGTCGCCGACGGGGCGATCTCGGATCAGGATGCCGAGACCTTCATCGACCAGAACACCGCCGAGCCCCTCGATCCCGGCGCCCAGAGCCTGGCCCTCGCCGATCTGCGCCGCACCTCGCCCACCGCCTGGCGCGCATGGCTCGAGACCGGCAGCCGGATCGACGCGACGGCGGAGGTGGGCACCCTCGACCTGCCGGTCCTCGTGCTGGCGGGCACCGACGACGCCGACCTCGGCGCCGCCGCCCAGCCCGGCCTCCTGGCCTCCGTCTATCCGCGGGCCCGATTCGTCTCCCTCGACGACACCGGACACATGATCCCGCTCGAGCGCGCCCCCGAGGCCGCCGAGGCGATCGCCGACTTCGTCGCCGACGAGGTGCTCGTGGGCCCGGTCGTGCCCGACGAGTGGGCTGCTCTCATCGCGAGCGACCGCGTGGACGCCCGGGTGCGCGGCATCCTGAACATCCGCGCCGTCCCGGACGACCGCGGGTACGCCCCCGCGGTGCTCGATGTCGCGCAGTTGACGCTACTGCGCGAGATCGCCGATCTCGTCGTGCCGCAGGAGGGGCCCGCGATCGACATCGCGGCCCGCGTGGACGCTCAGCTCGAGCGCGGCGAGGGGGACGGATGGCGTAACGCCGATCTCCCGCCCGACCCCGAGGCGTACCGCGCGGGACTCAACACCCTCGCGGCCGTCTGGCCGACCGACCCCGCCGCGCGGGAACGGGTGCTGGGGGCCGCGATCGAGGGCACCTCGGATGCCGTCGGCCCACTCGACGCCGCCCGGCTGACGGCGTGGCTCGAAGACGTCCGCAACGACCTCGCGCGCCAGTGGCTCGCGCACCCCGCGAGCATGGCGCGCGTGGGATACGACGGGTTCGCCACCGGCGGCCGCCCCATGCGCGGATACGTCGAACTGCGCCTCGGGCGCCGGGAAGACTGGGAGCCGTCCGGAGTCGGCGGCACGATCGCGACGGGAGACGCGGCATGAACCTCGAGACGATGCGCACCTTCGCCGACGACGAGATCGTCGACGTCGTGGTGATCGGCACGGGCGCCGGTGGCGCGCCCCTGACCGCGGAGCTGGCGAAGAAGGGCTTGAGCGTCGTCGCCCTCGAGGCCGGGCGCCACTTCGCGCTCGACGACCTCACCCCCGATGAGACCGAGGCGGTCGAGATCAACTGGATGTCGGAGCGCCTGAGCGGCGGCGGCGATCCCACCGCGTTCGGCCCGAACAACAGCGGACGCGGCGTCGGCGGCTCGATGCTGCACTGGGGCGCGTTCACCCCGCGCCCCGACCGCCGCGATCTGGCCCTGCACACGGAGTCGGGCGTGGGTCGCGACTGGCCCGTCGACCCCGACGAACTGCTGTCGTACGTCGAGCGGGTCGAGGGCGACATCGGCGTCTCGGGCCCGACCCCCTATCCCTGGGACCCTTCGCGCCGCTACGCCTACGCCCCGGCGAAGCGCAACGCCCCCGCGAACCTCGTCGCCAAGGGCTGCGACGCCCTCGGCGTGCGCTGGGCCGACGCGCCCGCGGCGGTCCTCACCCGCGCGCGCCTGCAAGATCACCACGGCGAGCGGGGCGCGTGCGTCAACTGCGGCGAGTGCCACCAGGGATGCCGGGTGGATGCCAAGGCCACCACCGCCAACACGTACCTGCCCGCGGCGGTCGCCGCCGGGGCCGAGATCCGCAGCGAGGCGATGGTCCACGGCATCGAGCGCGACGCCCGCGGCCACGTCGAGGCCGTCGTCTACCGCAAGAACGGCGCCGATCACCGCGTGCGCTGCCGTGCGCTGGTGCTCGCCGGCGGCGGCGTCGAGACGCCTCGTCTGCTCCTGCACACGGGGCTGGCGAACGACAACGGCCAGGTGGGCCGCAACTTCCTCGCGCACGGGGCCACCCAGGTGTGGGGGCGGTTCGACGAGCCCGTGCGCGGGCATCGGGGGTACCCCTCGTCGCTGATCTCCGAAGACATGATGCGCCCGGCGGATGCCGACTTCGCCGGCGGCTACCTCGTGCAGAGCCTCGGCGTCATGCCCCTCACCTTCGCGACCACGCTCGTGCGCGGTGGCGGCCTGTGGGGCCCGGAACTCGTGCAACGGCTGGAGCAGGCGCGGTTCATGGCCGGCATCGGCATCAACGCCGACTGCCTGCCCTCCGACGACAACCGCCTCGAGCTGGCCGACGAGACCGACGAGTTCGGCATCCCCCGCGCGCGGGTGACGTTCACGGCGGGCGAGAACGAGAAGGCGATCGACCGGCACGCGACGGCGTTCATGCTGCGGGTGATGGAAGCCGCCGGGGCACGCGAGACCCTGGTCCTCGCCCGCACGGCGCACACGATCGGCACGTGCCGCATGTCGACCGATCCCGCCGACGGCGTGGTCGACGCCGACGGCCGGTCGCACGAGATCCCCAACCTGTGGATCTGCGACAACTCGGTCTTCCCCTCGGCGATCGCCGCGAACCCGGCGCTGACGATCATGGCGCTCTCGCTGCGCACGGCCGACCGCTTCCTCACCTCCGCCGCCTGACCCCCCGTCCCCCCTGTTGAGTGTCCAGAACACGCCGTTCGCCCCTCGTGCGATGCGGCGTGTTCGGGACACTCAGCGAGATGCCGCGGGGCACGGGAGAATGGATGCCATGAAGCTCGAGCATCTCCGCCGGTTCGCCGCCCTCGCCGAGGAGCTGCATTTCCCGCGCTCGGCCGAGAAACTCGGCATCCCCCTCGCGTCGTTGTACACGACCATCGACAAGCTCGAGGAGGAGGTCGGCCAGCCCATCGTGTCGCGCACTCCCCCCACGCAGCTCACGCCCGCCGGGCGGCTGCTGCTCGAGGAGGCGCATCACCGCATCGCCGACGCCCCACCCCCGGCACCGAAGCAGAAGGCCCCCGGCGGGGGCAAGGCCAGGGCATCGAAGGGGAAGGGTCGCGCGCCCATCGTGAAGGGCGAGCCGAAACCCTACAAGAAGCGCCAGGGCCGCTGAGCCGGCGCCCACCGACCCCGGCGCCCCCCCCCCCCCCGCGCCCCACCCGGCCCCGTCGCCCCACCCGGCCCGACGCGCCATCCGGCCCCGGCGCGCCACCACCCCACCCACGCATAAACGCGATTCGCGCGCATAAACGCGCTGTCATCGTGTTTACGCGAGTGAATCGCGTTTATGCGCCGGTTGCCGCCCGGCATCCGCGTTACAGCTCGGTCACGACCCCGGCCTCGACGCGCCAGCGGCGATCGGTCTGCACGGCCGCGAGCATGCGGCGGTCGTGCGTGACCAGGAGCAGCGTGCCCGTGTACGACTCCAGGGCCTGCTCCAGCTGCTCGATCGCCGGCAGGTCGAGGTGGTTCGTGGGCTCGTCGAGCACCAGCACGTTCACGCCGCGCGCCTGCAGCAGGGCGAGCCCCGCGCGCGTGCGCTCGCCCGGCGAGAGCTGGTCGACCGGGCGCGTGACGTGGTCGGCCTTGAGGCCGAACTTCGCCAGCAGCGTCCGCACCTCGCCCGCGTTCATCTCCGGCACGAAGCCCTCGAACGTCGCGGCCAGGGGCCGTTCGCCCACCAGCAGCGAACGCGCCTGATCGATCTCGCCGATCTCGACGCTGGCACCGAGGCTCGCCGTCCCGTCATCCGGCGTCTGACGGCCCAGGATGCCGCGCAGCAACGTCGACTTGCCGGCACCGTTCGGACCGGTGATGCCGATCCGCTCCCCCGCGTCGACCTGGAGCGAAACCGGCCCCAGCGTGAAGTCGCCCTGGCGGAACACGGCACTGGAGAGGGTGGAGACGACCGAGCTGGAGCGCGGCGCCGAGGCGATGGTGAACTCGAGCTGCCACTCCTTGCGCGGTTCCTCCACCTCGTCGAGCCGCGCGATGCGGCTCTCCATCTGCCGCACCTTCTGCGCCTGCTTCTCGCTCGACTCGGTCGCGGCCTTCCGGCGGATCTTGTCGTTGTCGGGCGACTTCTTCATCGCGTTGCGGACGCCCTGACTCGACCACTCCCGCTGCGTGCGGGCACGGGCGACGAGATCCGCCTTCGTGTCGGCGTACTCCTCGTACTTCTCCCGCGCCCGGCGGCGCAGCGTCGCCCGCTCCTCGAGGTACGCGTCGTAGCCGCCGCCATACACGCGATGCGTGTTCTGCGCGAGGTCGAGCTCGAGGACGCGGGTCACCGAGCGAGCGAGGAACTCGCGGTCGTGACTGACGAGGACCACCCCACCGCGCAGGCCCTTCACGAAGGTCTCGAGTCGCTCCAGCCCGTCGAGGTCGAGGTCGTTGGTGGGTTCATCGAGCAGGGCGATGTCGAACCGGGACAGCAGCAGGGATGCCAGCCCCACGCGCGCCGCCTGTCCGCCCGACAGTCCGGTCATGAGCGCGTCGGGCCCCACCTCCAGCCCGAGGTCGGCCAGCACCTGCGGCATCCGCTCGTCGAGGTCGGCCGCGCCGCTGGCGAGCCAGCGCTCGAGGGCGGTGGCGTAGGCGTCGTCTGCTCCCACGGCCCCGGGGTCGCCCAGCGCCGCTGCCGTGGCATCCATCTCGCGCGTCGCCTCGGCGCACCCGGTGCGACGGGCGATGTAGGCGGCGACCGACTCACCGCCCACGCGTTCGTGCTCCTGCGGGAGCCAGCCCACGAAGGCGTCGGAGGGAGCGAGGCTGATCGAGCCGCCCTGAGGTTCGTCGACTCCGGCCAGAAGGCGCAGCAGCGTGGACTTGCCCGCGCCGTTGGCCCCGACCACGCCGATCACGTCTCCCGGCGCGACGGTGAGGTCGACGCCGTCGAAGAGCGTGCGGTGGCCGTGTCCCCCGGCGAGGTTCTGAGCGACGAGGGTGGCGGTCATGGATCCAGTTTCTCAGGGTCGAGGCGACACCGTGTTCCCGGCGGTCCGCGCACGCGCAGAGGGCGGGATGCCGGCGGGCCCCCCGCTCGCGCGAGTCCCGGGGCCCCGGGGCGTCGACGAACCGCAGATCCGCGCCGGCCGTCAGCGCGCGCGCGGGTGCGCCGTCGCGTAGACGTCGCGCAGTGCGTCGACGGTGACGTGCGTGTAGATCTGCGTCGTCGCCACCGAGGCATGGCCCAGCAGCTCCTGCACGACGCGGACATCGGCACCGCCCTGCAGCAGGTGCGTCGCGAACGAGTGCCGGAGGGTGTGCGGCGACACGTGCGCGGTCAGCCCCGCGCGTTCGGCGGCGGCCTGGATGACGAGCCACGCGCTCTGGCGCGACAGCGGGGCACCTCGCACCCCGAGGAACAGCCGCGGCGTCGTGCGTCCGCGCGCGGCGAGCTGCGGGCGCACGCGGGTGAGGTACGCCTCGACCGCCGCGCGCGCGTACGAGCCGACGGGCACGACGCGCTCCTTGTCGCCCTTGCCCCGCACGCGCAGCAGGTCGCCGTGCGCGGTGTCGTCCACGTCGAGCTGAACGATCTCCGACACGCGCGCTCCGGTGGCGTACAGCAGCTCGAGCAGCGCACGATCGCGGACGGCCGCCGGCTCCGCCGCCGATGCGTCGGTCGATCCGGGCGCGGGTCCCGCGGCATCCAGAAGCTCGTCGATCTGCGAGATCGTCAGCGCCTTCGGCAGACGGCGGGGCGTCTTGGGCGGTCGGAGCCGTCCGCTCGGATCGACGTCGACCCGCCCCTCCCGCACGAGGAAGCGGTGCAGACCGCGCACCGACGACTGCAGGCGCGCGAGCGACGAAGCTGCCGGCGGGGGTTCGGCCGATGCGCGCTCCGCGACGAAATCTGCGACCAGGTCGGGCGTCACCGCTCCCGCATCGACGACGCCGCGCAGGCCCAGCCACTCGGCGTACACCGCGAGATCACGGCGGTACGCGGCGACGGTGTGGTCGCTGAGACCCCGCTCGAGCGCGACGTGCCGGAGGTAGGTCTCGACCGCGCGCTCGAGCTTCACGTCAGGCCGACGCGGCCTCGCGGCGCAGCACTTCGGCCGCGGCGAGCGCGCCCGCGGCCAGGATGCCGTTGCGCAGCCGCCCCGCGATCACGCCGTCGATGACGTCGGTGAGGGCCACCCGCTCCACGCGCATGTCGGACTCTTCGTGCTCCCGCTGGTAGTCGGTCTCGACCGGGCGCAGCCCTCGAGCGAGGAAGATGTGCACGATCTCGTCGTTGCCGCCGGGTGTCGTGTGCATCGACAGCAGGTGCTGCCACCGCTCGGCCTCGAGATCGACCTCCTCGGTCAACTCGCGCTGGGCGGTCTCGAGGGGCGGCTCGCCCGCCACATCGAGCAGACCCGCCGGGATCTCCCAGTCGCGCTCCTTGATCGGGTGGCGGTACTGCTGGATGAGCACGACGCGCTCGTCGTCGTCGATCGCCACGACCGCTGCGGCCCCGGGGTGGTCGACGTACTGGCGCGTCATCTCCCCGTCGCCGTAGCGGACGGTGTCACTGCGGACGTCCCACACCGCGCCTTCGTAGACCAGTTCGCTCGAGACGATCTCGAGGTCGACGCGTTCGTCACGCAACTCTTCCACGTCAGTCCTCCTCGACGTCGAACAGCTCGCTCGAACGGTGACGGTCCAGCGCGGCGGCGACGAGACCGCGGAACAACGGGTGCGGCTCGGTGGGGCGCGAGCGCAGCTCGGGGTGCGCCTGCGTCGCGATGTAGTACGGGTGCACGTCGCGCGGCAGCTCGACGAACTCGACCAGGTCGAGGTCGGGGTTGAGCCCCGAGAAGACGAGCCCGGCGTCGCTCAGCTGCTGACGGTAGGCGTTGTTCACCTCGTAGCGGTGGCGGTGGCGCTCCGAGATCTGCGGCTGACCGTAGACCTCGGCCGCGAGGGACCCCTCGGCCAGAGCCGCCGGGTAGAGCCCGAGGCGCATGGTTCCGCCGAGGTCGCCGCTCTGGAGGATGTCGACCTGCTCGGCCATCGTCGCGACGACCGGGTGCGCGGTGTCGGGGTCGAACTCGCTCGACGACGCGCCCTCGAGTCCGGCGACGGTGCGCGCGTACTCGATGACCATGCACTGCAGGCCGAGGCAGATGCCGAGCGTGGGGATGCCCTGTTCGCGGGCGAACCGAAGCGCACCGAGCTTGCCCTCGATGCCGCGGATGCCGAAACCGCCGGGCACGATGATCCCGTCGACGGCGCCCAGGGCCTTGGCCGCGCCCTCGGGCGTCTCGCACAGGTCGGAGGGGATCCACGTGATCTTCACGTGCGTCTCCTGACCGAACCCGCCGGCCTTGATCGCCTCGGTGACCGAGAGGTACGCGTCGGGCAGGTCGATGTACTTGCCGACCAGACCGATGGTGACCTCGTGCTTGGGGTTGTGCACCGCCTGCAGCACGCGGCTCCAGCGCGACCAGTCGACGTCGGCGGCCGTGGCGATGTCGAGGGCGTCGACGATGTAGGCGTCGAGTCCCTGGTCGTGCAGCATCGTGGGGATGTCGTAGATGCTCGGCACGTCGATCGCGTTGACGACCGCGTCTTCGTCGACGTCGCACATGAGCGCGATCTTCCGCTTGTTCGACTCGGTGACGGGGCGGTCGCTGCGCAGCACCAGTGCGTCGGGCTGGATGCCGATCGAGCGCAGCGTCGCGACGGAGTGCTGCGTCGGCTTGGTCTTCTGCTCGCCCGAGGCGCCCATGAAGGGCACGAGCGACACGTGCACGAAGAACACGTTCTTGCGGCCCAGCTCGTGACGGATCTGACGGGCCGACTCGATGAAGGGCTGCGACTCGATGTCGCCGACCGTGCCGCCGATCTCCGTGATGATGACGTCGGGCTGCGGGCTCTCGCTCGCCTGCAGCCGCATGCGGCGCTTGATCTCGTCGGTGATGTGCGGGATGACCTGCACGGTGTCGCCGAGGTACTCGCCGCGGCGCTCGCGCGCGATCACCTGCGAGTAGATCTGGCCCGTCGTGACGTTGGCCGCCTGGCTGAGCTCGATGTCGAGGAAGCGCTCGTAATGGCCGATGTCGAGGTCGGTCTCGGCCCCGTCGTCGGTCACGAAGACCTCACCGTGCTGGAACGGGTTCATCGTTCCCGGATCGACGTTGAGATAGGGGTCGAGCTTCTGCATGACCACGCGGAGCCCGCGGGCCGTGAGGAGATTGCCGAGGCTTGCCGCCGTCAGGCCCTTACCCAGGGAGGAGACGACTCCTCCGGTCACGAAGATGTGCTTCGTCGTGAAAGTCGTGTCTGAATGTCCCGCGTCCGAAGTCTGCATCACGGGCTTCGATCCTATCAGTCGCGTCGGTGGGTGGTTCTCGCCGATTCCGTCCGGCTCGCCTGACGAGTCTGGCATCCCCCTCCGACATCGCGTCGGACGATCGTGCGAGGCGCCGGCCGCGGGCCCCCGCTCAGCGCGCGCGCCCGGTCTCCAGAAGCTCGCGGGCGTGCGTCAGCGCCGCGTCGGAGTCGCTGAGCCCCGACAGCAGGCGCGCCATCTCCGCCTCGCGTTCCGCGCCGTCGAGTCGGCGCACGCTGGATGCCGTGACGGAGCCGTCGTTGCCCTTGACCACCGTGAGGTGGTTCCCGGCGAACGCGGCGACCTGGGCGAGGTGAGTGACGGCGATGACCTGCGACGATTCCGCCAGCCGCGCGAGGCGACGCCCCACCTCGATCGCCGCCGCCCCGCCGATGCCGGCGTCGACCTCGTCGAAGACGAACGTGGGGACCGGGTCGACCCCGGCGATGACGACCTCGATCGCGAGCATGACGCGACTCAGTTCGCCGCCGGACGCACCGCGCGAGACCGGGCGCGGATCCGCACCCGGGTGCGGCGCGAGGAGGATGGACACCTCGTCGCGCCCGTGCCCGGCCGCGGCGGCGGGGGCCACCTCCACCGTCAGGCGGGCGTCGGGGAGGGCCAGGGCGTGCAGTTCCTCGGTGACGGCGGCGCCCAGGCGCTCGGCGGCCTCCCGCCGGGCGGCCGTCAGAGCGTCGGCTGCCTGGTCGAGGTCGACCGCGGCCGCGTCGCGTCGTATCGTCAGCCGTTCCAGTCGGTCATCGTCGTCGTCGAGTTCCACCAGGCGCGCCGACCCCGTCTCGAGCAGCGCGATCGCGGCGTCCACCGAACCGTGCGCGCGGGCCAGGCCCGCGAGCACACCTCGACGTTCGTCCACGGCGGCCAACTCGTGCGGTCCCGACTCGTCGAGGTCGGCGAGGTACCCCGAGAGGGCGACCGAGGCGTCGGTCGCGCGATAGCCGAGGTCGGCGACCAGCTCGCCGATGGCGGCGAGGGCGTCATCGGAGTCCGAGATCCGCTCGAGCGCACGTCGGGCCTCCGCGAGCAGCGTGATCACGTCGGGCGAGCCGTCGTCGTTCGAGAGCGCGGCGTGCGCGGTGACCGCCGCGATGCGCAGCTCCTCCGCGTTGGCGAGACGCTCAGCGCGGCGCGCGAGCTCGTCTTCCTCGCCCACCACGGGGGCGGCCGCCTCGATCTCGGCGATGGCCGCGCGCAACCGCTCCGCCTCGCGGGCGCGATCGTCGCGGTCCCCGGTGAGGGCCGTCAACTCGGCGTCGAGGGCCCGCCACGTGTCCCACGCGGTGCGATACGCCGCTCGCGCGGTCTGCACCGGTTCGCCGCCGAAACGGTCGAGCGCGTCGCGCTGCGCCGACGATGTCTTCAGCCGCAACTGGTCGGACTGGCCGTGCACGACGACGAGATCGTCGGCGAGGTCGGCGAGCACGCCGGCGGGCGCCGTGCGACCTCCGACCGTGGCGCGGCCTCGTCCTTCGCTCGAGACCGTGCGGCCGAGGTACAGCTCCGCGGTCCCCTCCCCCACGGGCTCGACGTCGCCGCCCGCCTCGCGCACGCGAGCCGCCACGGCCCCGTCCTCGGGAACGAGCCAGACGCCCTCGACCGCGGCCTGGGCGGCGCCCGAGCGGACGGCGCCCGAATCGGCGCGCTGGCCCAGCAGGAGGCCCAGTCCCGTCACGACCATCGTCTTTCCGGCACCCGTCTCGCCGGTGATGGCGGTGAATCCGCGCCCGATGGGGAGCGTCGCGTCGGCGATCACTCCGAGATCGCGCAGGCGCATCTCCTCGATCACGAGGCACCCCCGGTCGATCCGCGCCACCCGGTGACCGGCAGTCGGAACTTGCGCACGAGGCGATCGGTGAAGGCGGCCGGATGCAGGCGCGCGAGGCGCACGGGCCGCGACGACCGGCGCACGACCACGCGCGCTCCCGGGGGAAGCTCGTGCGACCGACGACCGTCGCACCACAGGATGCCGCTCCCGCTCGTGCGCTCGAGCACCTCGACGGCGACCGTCGCGTCGGGGCTGACCACGAGCGGGCGGGCGAACAGGGCGTGAGCCGACAGCGGCACCACGGCGATCGCTTCGACGGTGGGCCAGATGACGGGGCCGCCTGCGGAGAAGTTGTAGGCCGTGGAGCCGGTCGGCGTGGCCATGACGACGCCGTCGCACCCGAACGACGACAGCGGACGCCCGTCGACCTCCATGACGACCTCGAGCATGCGTTCGCGGCTGGCCTTCTCGACGGTGGCCTCGTTCAACGCCCAGGTCTCGAAGATCACCTCGTCGTCGGCGTCGAGCACCCGTACGGCGAGGGCCAGCCGCTCCTCGACCGTGTAGTCGCGGGCGATCACGCGGCGCACCGCGTCGTCCATGTCGTCGCGCTCGATTTCGGCGAGGAAGCCGACGTGGCCCATGTTGATGCCGAGGATCGGTGCCGTCCCCCCGCGCACCGTCTCGGCCGCGCGCAGGATCGTGCCGTCGCCGCCGAGCACGATGGCGAGCTCCAGGTCGTCGATGCTGACGTCGACCCCCAGGGTCCCCACGCCGTCGAGCGGCAGTCGCTCGGCGAGCTCGGGGCGGTCCTCGGCGGACACGACCGGCATCGCCCCCGCCGCACGCACGGCCGTGATGATGCGTTCGGCGGCGTGGACGGTGTCGTCTCGGCGAGAGTGGACGACGAGGAGGATTCGGCGATCGCTGGGGGTCATCGGCTTCCGGTCAGTCGGGTCACGGTGCTCTCCCATTCTGAGGGCTCGCCGCCCTGGGCGGCCGAGAACCACGCGACGTACTCCTGGTTGCCGTGCGTTCCCACGATCGGCGAGGCGATCAGACCCGCGGTACGAAGGCCCACGTCCCACGCCGCCCACAGCACACCGTGCACCGCATCCGAACGCAGGGCCGGATCGGTGACGAGGCCTCCCTTGACGGCGGTGCGTCCCACTTCGAACTGCGGCTTGATGAGCAGCACGATGTCGGCGTCGCTCGACGCGGTCTCGGCGATCGCGGGGAGCACGTGGTGCAGCGAGATGAACGAGAGGTCACCGGTCACCACCCGCGGCGCCTCGGCGACGCCGGTGGCGGCGGAGAGGGAGGCGGCGGTCATGAACCGCACGTTATACCCCTCGACCGACCTGACCTCCGGATCGGATGCCACGACGGTGGACAACTGCCCATGACCGACGTCGACCGCCATGACCGGTCGCGCCCCGCGCTCGCGGAGCACCTGGGTGAAGCCTCCGGTCGACGACCCGAGATCGAGCGCGACCCGATCCCGCACGTCGACCGGGAAGGCCTCCAACGCGGCGAGGAGTTTGTGAGCGGCTCTGCTGACGTAGTGGTCCGCGCCGGCGACCGTGATCTCGCTCTCGGACCCCACCGGCGTCGCCGCCTTCACGACCGGGCGTCCGTCGACGCTCACCGCGCCCGCGGCGATCAGCTGAGCGGCGTGTGATCGTGAGCGGGCGAGTCCCCGTGCGGCGAGTTCGGCGTCGAGGCGCGCCGTCACGATCTCGACGTCGCAGCCGGGTCGGTCGAAGCGCGGTCGGTCGGAGCCGACGCGAGTCGGCGGGCGAGCTCGTCGTGCACCGCGGCGTAGGCCGCAGCGCGCGCCTCGAGGGGCTGCTCCTCGATGAGGCGCAGCCGATCGATCAACTCGGGGGAGGCATCCGGGGCGGCGCTGTCCGACATGGATGCCATGCTACCGAGGTCAGCGAACGCGGAACGGGTCGGCGTAGAGCTGCTCGGGCACTCGGAAGCCGAAGATGGCCCGTCCGGAGTTCCAGATGGCGGCGGCTCCCGCCCGCAGAAGGTCGATCTGACGCGCGCCCTCCGAGACGATGCGGAGGTCGACACCGTCGATCTCGACGACCGCGTCGCCCACTCGCGTGCGCTCGCCCTTGACGATCGTGGCGGGGTAGGGCTCGAAGAGCTGCCGCAGGTCCTCGACGATGTAGTCCGGCCGCTGGGAGGGCGGGGCGGCGAGCACCTGCTTCGGGCGGTCGATCCCGGTCAGCACGAGCAGGGAGCGCATCTCGGCCGTGCGCGCGCCCTGGATGTCGGTGTCGAGACGATCCCCGATGAACAGGGGCGTCCGGGCGCCCGTGCGGGTGACGGCCTCGTCGAAGATCGGCCGCTCGGGCTTGCCGGCGATCGTCGCCAGCCGCCCCACCGCCGTGTGGACGGCCGACACGAGCGTGCCGTTTCCCGGAGCGATCCCCCGCGCCTGAGGGATCGTCCAGTCCGTGTTCGTCGCGATCCACGGGATGCCGCCCTCCTCGGGCGGCGTCGCGAGGGCGTACGCGGCCTCGGCGAGCTGCGCCCAGCCGACCTCGGGCGCGAAGCCCTGCACCACGGCCGCCGGCCGGTCGTCGGCACTGCGGGTGACGACGAAGCCGGCCTTCTCGACCTCGACGACGAGCCCCTCTCCGCCGATCACCAGCAGCGTCGACCCCGCGGGAACGAGGTCGCGCATGAGACGCATGGCCGCCTGCGGGCTCGTGGTGACGTCGTCCGGGGCGACCCGCAGTCCCAGCGTCGTGAGGTGCTCTGCGACAGACACGTCCGTGCGCGAGGCGTTGTTGGTGATGTAGCCGAGCCGAAGGCCGGCATCCTGAGCCCGGTTCAGGCTGTCGACCGCGTGAGGGAGGGCGCCGGGTCCGGCGTACACGACGCCGTCGAGGTCGGCCAGCACCACGTCGACCCCGTCCAGGGGCGTGGGCGGCTCCGGAGTTCGGCGGAAGATCACCGCGATCCTCCCGCCTCGTCCTCCGCCGAGGTGTGGTTCTCGGCGGACGCCTCCACCGACGCGGAGGCGTCTGCGCTGTCGGGCGCCGCGGCGTCCGCCGGCCCGTCCACATCGGACGCGTCGACGACGTCGTCGAGCTCGGCCGTGTCGTCGTCATCGTCGTGCTCGACCGGGATGACCCCGGATGCCACGTCGACTCCGCCCTCGTCGTCGATGAGTTCGATCTCCTCGACGACGATCACCTCGCGGTCTGCCACACCTGCCGCGGCGTCGAGAGCCTCGGCGGCGATCTCCGCGCGACGTTCCCACTCGGCCGCCTCGTCGTCACGACCCAGCTCCTCGAGTACGGCGGCGCGCGCGGCGAAGAGGGCGGGGCTCCATTCGAATGCGCGATCCGGGTCGGCCTCGGGGATCTCGAGCTCCTGCAGGGCACGATCGGTCTGGCCGAGGTCGAGTCGGGCTCCCGACATCGCGATGGCCAGCTGAACGCGCACGGGGACGGAGAGTGTCGAACGGTCGACCGCTCTCCCCTCCTCGAGGGCGCGATCGGGGCGACCCACACCACGTTCGCTGTCGACGATGAGGGGGAGCTGCTCGTCGGAACCGGTGATGCGGCGGTGCGTCCGCAGCTCGCGCAGGGCGAGGGCGAAATCGCCCACCGCATAGGCCGTGATCGCCACCGTCTCACGCACCACACCGACACGGCCGGCGCTGCGCGACGCTGCCAGAGCGTGCTCGTGCGCCGCCGCCGGGTCCTCATCGATGAGCCGAGCCGCCATCGCGAGGTGGCGCGCGACGTTGTCGGCGTTGTCTTTGCTCAGGGTCTTCAGCTCGTTGCGGGCCTGACCGGGCAGGTCGAAGGCCGTGACGTCCTCGGGCAGCTCCGGGCCGCGCTCGCGACGGTCCTGCGGAGGCCGGGTCGCGCGGGCATCGTCACGGTCGAATCGACGAGGCGCGCCGGCGCCGGGGCGCCCATCGCGGGAAGGACGGCGATCCCCGCCGCCGAAACCACGGGAGTCGCCGTCACGACGCACGGGACGACCTTCGCCGCTCCGGTACGACGAGCGGTCGCCGCCGTCACCGCGGAAGGAGCTCGAGTCGCCCTCACGTCGAGCGGGACGGTCTCCGCCCTGACGGAACGGTCGCGAGTCCCCCTCACGACGTGCGGGTCGCTCGCCGTCGCGCGCGAACGGGCGACCACCATCGTCACGACGCACCGGACGCTCGCCATCTCGACGGAACGGACGGGCATCACCGTCACGGCGCACCGGCCGATCACCATCGCGACGCACCGGTCGGTCACCATCACGACGCACCGGTCGGTCACCATCACGCTGGAACGGACGGGCATCACCATCGCGACGCACCGGGCGGTCACCATCGCGACGGAACGGACGGGCATCACCATCGCGACGCACCGGTCGGTCACCATCGCGACGCACCGGTCGGTCACCGTCACGCTGGAACGGGCGGGCATCACCGTCACGGCGCACCGGGCGGTCACCGTCACGACGAACCGGACGATCACCGTCACGCTGGAACGGAAGGGCATCACCGTCACGGCGCACCGGGCGGTCACCATCACGACGGAACGGACGGGCATCACCATCGCGACGCACCGGACGCTCACCGTCACGACGGAACGGGCGGGCATCACCGTCACGGCGCGCGGGACGCTCACCGTCACGCTGGAAGGGACGAGCCCCACCATCGCGACGGGCGGGGCGGTCGCCATCGCCACGGAACGGACGCGCGTCGCCGTCACGACGCACCGGGCGGTCACCATCGCGGCGGGCCGGCCGCTCACCTTCCCGGCGGAAGGGACGTTCTCCACGCGGTGCGGACCCGCCATCCCGAGAGGACGACCGGTTTCCCGGTGCGCGATCGCGCGAGGAACCCTCGCTGCGCTTGCGGTCGTTCGCGTCGTCCGTCGACATGACTGTCCTCCCGGGGTTTTTGTGCCCGTAAATGCGAAATGGCCACCCAGCGTTGGGTGGCCATTTCGGTAAAGGAAGTCCGGCGGTGTCCTACTCTCCCACAGGGTCCCCCCTGCAGTACCATCGGCGCTG
>NZ_JBKBNC010000018.1:0-59232 GCF_046295495.1 Microbacterium sp. | reverse complement strand
CGGGCGCGCTGGGCAGCGGGGCGCGGCGGCGGAGCGCGGCGGCGCGCTGAGCGGCGCAGCGCGGCGACGGGGCGCAAGCTCGGGCTGGCGCGAGCTCAGCAGGGCGCATCCTCCGCGATGCGCACAACCTCAGCGCAGAATCCGCCGTGACGACGGAGGTTGCGCACATCGCCGACGTTATGCCCAGCCCCGGAACCCGGCGCGCACAGATCCTCCGCGATGCGCACAACCTCAGCGCGAAACCCGCCGCCACGACGGAGGTTGCGCACATCGCCGACGTTATGCCCAGCAACCCCCGCCCCGGCGAGCGCACAACCTCAGCGATGCGCACAATCTCAGCCCGAAACCCGCCGCCACGACGGAGGTTGTGCACATCACCGACGTTCTGCACAGCACCCCCGCACCCCAGCGCACGCACATCGCCGACCTCTCGCGCAGCGACCCCACCCGCGCACAACCTCAGCGATGCGCACAATCTCAGCCCAAAACCCGTCGCCGCGACGGAGGTTGCGCACATCGCCGACGTTATGCCCAGCAACCCCGGCACCCGGCGCGCACACAACCTCAGCGATGCGCACAACCTCAGCCCGAACCCCGCCGCCACGACGGAGGTTGCGCACATCGCTGACGTCATGCACGCGACCTCCCCTCGCGCCGGCACCGGCGGTACCCTGCGGGAGGACGAGAGGACGGATGCCATGGTGGCCAGCGGAGCGGGATTCAGCGACGAAGAACGCGCGGCGATGACGCAGCGCGCCGAGGAACTCAGGGCGATGAAGGGCCTGAAAGGCGCGGCCAAGCTCGAGAAGGAGAACGAGGCCTGCCTCGAGGCGATCGGGAAGCTCGAGGGCACCGACCGTGCGATCGGCGAACGCGTGCACATCATCGTGCTCGAAGAAGCCCCGCACCTCAGCCCGAAGACGTTCTACGGCTTCCCGGCCTACGCTAAAGACGGCAAGGTCGTGGTGTTCTACCAGCCGGCCTCGAAGTTCAAGACCCGCTACGGCACGGTCAGCTTCGACGAGACCGCACAGCTCGACGACGGGCCGATGTGGCCGGTGTCGTACGCGGTCGTCGAGGTGACGCCCGAGGTCGAGCAGCGGATCCGCGAGCTCGTCCGCCGCGCCGCACCCGCCGCCTGACGCGACCCGCCACCGCTCGCTGACCGCCGCCCGCCGCGACCCGCCACCTCACGCGACCCGCCGCCCGACGCCGCCGCGCCCCACGCCGGCCGACGCCCCCACGCCCCGCCGCCTACCGACGGATGCCGCGGCATCCGCTCACCCGAGCAGCACGCGCTCCAGGCGGCGGAAGCTCTCCTCCATGCCGTCGACCATGCCGGTCGCCAGCACGGTGTCGCGCGTGGCGGCATCGGGGTACTCGATGAGCAGGGTGACCAGCGTCGCGCCGTCTTCTTCGTAGAACGAGAGGTCGTTGGTGGTCGAGGAGTAGTCGGTTCCGGTCATGTGCTCGGTCTGCACGATGCGACGCGGCTCGTCGAGCAGCAGGGTCTCGCCGTCGAAGCCGAATGCCTCCCCGTCCGTGCCGGGCTCGGGCTCCCAGCCGATGCGATAGCGGCCGCCCTCCGCGGTGTCGACCTCGCTGAGCGTCATGCGCCAGCCGTCGGGGCCCAGCATCCAGCGCCGCATGAGCTCCGGCTCGACGTGCGCGCGCCAGACGAGCTCGCGCGGACCGTCGATCAGACGCGTGATGCGAACGTGCTGGTCGTCGAGGATCTCGAGCTGCGTCCCCTTGCCCTGCGCGAACTCCCGAAGGCCCTGCAGCACGGCGTCGAGCTGGTTCATCGCGAGGGTCGACCCTTCGACGGCGCCCATCGCGATGAGCTGCTCGAGGGCCTCGAGCGAGTCGAAGTACGTCACGTTCGTCAGGCGGGCGCCGCCATCCGTTGCTTCGAACGCGAACGTCATCCGCATCGCGGGCATGCCCGGGATCGCGGCGCCCTGCTCGTCGACGAACGAGTCGACGACCTCGAACCCGCGCGGGGCGTCGATGTCGATGAACTCCCAGCTGCCGCGCGCGATCTCGCCGCCCGCGCTGGCCATCTGATAGCGCGCTCGCCCGTGCGGCTCGAACGCGAACGACGTGAACGTCGCCGGCCAGCCGGGAGGACCCCAGAAGCGCTCGAGCTGACGCGGGTCGGTGAACGCCGCCCACACCCGCTCGGGTCCCACCGGAAAGTCGGCGACCAGGGTCATGGTGAGCGCTTCGACGTCGCTCCCGACGGACGTGACGGGCATGGTGGACTCCTTCGTCGGTTCAGTTGTCGTTCGCACGGGCGGTCGGGGTGGATGCCGGGCCCCCGGCGTCCTCGGCCAGCACGGCGTCGAGGCGGTCGATGCGTCCCCGCCAGAGGTTCTCGTACGAGCGCAGCAGTTCCTGCGCCCGGGCGAGCGCGGACGGGTCGGCACGCACGAGTCGCACCCTCCCCTCCGCCCGTTTGGTGATGAGCCGCGCCTCGGCGAGCACGGCGATGTGCTTCGACACCGCCGCGAACGACATCGCATAGGCCGCGGCGAGCTGCGTCACCGACTGCTCGGCGATGAGCGTGCGCCGCACGATGTCGCGCCGGGTCGCGTCGGCCAGCGCGTGGAAGACGCGGTCGGTGTCCGCCTCATGTTCAACCATTTGGTTTCACGTTAGCGCCCGCGTCCCCGGGCCGCAAGGGTGGGAATGCGGGGGCGCGAGAGCCCGCGATCAGCGCACCGCCGAGCCCCGGAACGTCGGGCGCCGCGGGTCACTCCCCGGCCAGATCCTCCAGCGCCCCGTCGGGCAGCACGACCCACCCCTCACGCCGGGCGACCTCGAGCATCCCGGGCGCCGGGGGCGCGAACCGCCCGAGCGCGCCGGCGCGGGTGGCGAGGCCCGCGATCACGGCGTCGAACGCATCGGCCTTCGCGACGGCGAGGGGGGCGAACGGCCCCACGTCGAGCCACGGCGCGCGCTCGCGCAGGGTGTCGAGCAGGATCGCGCGGCGCGCGGCATCCACCCGGTATCCCGTCGTGTCGAAGCCCCAGAGGCGCAGGGAACCGCCCGGGTACACCTCGAACAGGCGCCCCTCGGCAGCCCGGTCGGCGGCGTGACCCGCCTCGGCGAGGCGCCGGAGCAGACCCGCTCCGCGCAGTGCCGTGACGCCGAGGCGGTCGGTCGAGACGCTCAGCGGCCACCGTCCGATGCGGTCGCGCACCACGTGGTCGGTGTGCCGGTAGACCAGCGGCCGCCGCCAGTCGGCGTGTCCCTCGACGGGGCCGAGCTCCGGCTCCGCGGCGGCGTGGTGCGCGCGCACGAAGTCGACGAACGCGTCGGGCCACCCGAGCGGGCAGTCCACCCCGAGCCACGCGTCGCCGCGACCCACGGATGCCACGATGTCGGCATCCTGGATGCCGATCTGCAGCCGCGTCAGGCGCGCGGCGCCGCCGCCCCATTCGATCTCGGCGAGGGCGGTGCCGGGGGCTCCCGCGGCGAGGTCGATCCCGATGGTCCTCATCGGAAGGAGCCTAGGCGCCCCGCGACGGAGAAGGCCCGGACCGCCGCAGCGATCCGGGCCGCCTCCCGGGTGGGTGCGGGGGGTCACCCACCCAGGAACGGGACGACGAACAGGGCGATCGTGATGACCGGCCCGATCACGACCATCGACAGACCCCAGATCGTCAGGTGCCGGTACAGGCGCGGCCGGTCGTCTTCGTGCGCCGAGGCGACGATCGTCGCGCCGGTGGTGCCGAACGGCGCGCAGTCGACGAGGGATGCCGAGATGGCGAGCGCGTAGATGAAGCCCGTCATCTCGAGCCCCCCGCCGGGCAGCAGCAGGGGCACCGCGAGGGGGACGAGAGCGCCGATGATGCCGATCGTGGAGGCGAACGCCGAGACCAGACCGGCGATGATGCACAGCACGACCGCGGCGACGAGCGGCTCGTCGACCGAGCGGGCGAACTCGCCGAGCTGGTCGATCGCGCCGAGGCGCGTGAGCACGCCGACGTAGGTGATGATGCCGCCGAGCAGCAGGATCGTGTTCCAGTCGACCTTCGCCAGGCCCTCGCGACCGGCCTTCGGGTTGACGAAGGCGAGGAGCACGGCCAGCGTCAGCGCGACCGCGCCGAGGTTGAGGTCGATGTCGTTCAGGGTCAGCGTGAAGAAGGCGATCACGAGCACGGGGATCGAGATGAGCGTCATCAGCTGGTAGCCGGTGAGCTTCTGCGTCGCGGTGCGATCGAGGACGGCCGTCCCCCCACCGCGACGGCCGGTGCCACCGGTTCCGCCGGTGCCGAGTTCGACGCCGGCGGCCTTCGACGCACGCCCGCGGGCGATCAGTTCGCGCCCGCCGAACATAAGGAAGGCGACCGCCACGATGACGGTGTTGATGCCGACGGAGAGGCCGAACATGAGAGCCGCGTTGTAGGGGATGCCGGCGCTGGTCGCCACCGTCAGCACCGTGATGCCGACGATGCTCGTGGGGGCGAGCGCACCGCCGACGATCGCCGAGCTCATCGCGATGCCCATCATCGTGGAGTGGATGCGGTGCTTGTGCGCGAGGCTCATCGCGATCGGAACGAGCGTGAAGGCCGCGTGCGAGGTGCCGAGGCAGGCCACCAGGGTGCCGACCGCGAACATCGCCCAGGGGATGAGCGCCACGCGGTCGCCGATGAGGCGCACCGAGCGGTCGACGAGCCAGTCGATCGTGCCGACGGCGCGGGCGATGCCGAACAGGTAGGTGATCCCCAGCAGGATCAGCAGGGCGTCGACCGGGAAGCCGCCGAGCACGTCGTCGAGGGACTCCCCCACCAGCAGCACGCCGATGATGCACGCCGCGACGAGGGCGAGCGCGCCCATGTGCACGTTGCGGATCGCCGAGACGGCGAAGACGGCCACGAGCACGATGAGGGCGATGATCTCCACGCTCATGCGAGGGCCTCGCGGGTCTCGGGGGAAAGGGGGTGGTCGCGGTACATCGTCGTCGATCTCCTGATGGTCGAGGGGGAGGGGTCAGGCACCGAGGGCGAGCCCGGAGCGGTAGGCGGCCGCCGCGGCGGCGGCGACGCCGTCGAGGTCGGCGAAGCGGACGAGGTCGCCCGCCGCGACGTCGGTGCGCAGGCGCGCCCCCGACAGCAGGTAGTAGGGCGCGATCTCGCCGGCGTCGGGGGCGACGATCACGGGCGCGACGCCCGAGATCTCGTGGTGGTGCCCTTCGACGCGGAAGGGCGTGCCCGCCGCGAGATCCGTCGCGGCGCGGGCGGCGAGCACCGTGTGCTGGCGGGGCTCCGGGGTGGACGCCGTGCCGTCGACGGCCGCCGCGATGGTCAGCGGGGTCTCGATGCCCATGAAGTGGTAGGGCCAGTAGATGCAGGCGTACCGGCCGTCGCGGCTGACCACGTGGCCCTTGCCGCGCAGGATGTCCCACGTCACGTCGTCGCCCGTGCGCACGATCGCGAACACTCCGCCGGCGAAGCTCGCTTCGCCCGGCAGGCGCAGCATCGAGAAGACGTCGACCACACCGGTGGAGCCCAAGACGCCGCCGTCGGCTCGCGTGGCGTAGACGTCGGCGAGCTCGTCGGGGCGCACCACGGGATAGTGCATCGCCTCGACGTCGGCGGTGGCGCCGCTGTACAGCGAGACGACGTTCATCTCGCACGAGTCGGCCGCTGCCGCCCGCTTGAGCCCGGCGACCGCCGCCGCCCGGGCATCGAGCGTTGCGCGCAGGTCGTCGCCGCGTTCGAGCAGCCCGGCGAGGGCGGGGGCGTGCTGTTCGACGCCGTTCTGGTTCACGATGCCCGTGGCCGGGACGAGGACGAGGTCGTACTCGCCCGACTTGCCGAGCGCGACGATGTCGAAGCCGGTGGCCAGCACCCAGTCGACGAGCCGGAGGAGGTTGGCGGGCTGGTCGCCGTCACCGGGCAGGTAGCGCACCCCCTTCGCGCGCGCTCTCGCGCTGAGGGCGACACCCGCAACGGTCTCGACCTCCTTGCTGACCATCACGACGTGCGCGCCGGCCTCGATCGCCGCATCGGCGTAGGCGAATCCGGCGTCGATGCGGCCGGTCGCCTCCACGAGCACGTCGACGTGCGCCCACGAGACCTGGTCGGCGTCGGCCACGACGGCGATGCGGCCGCTCTCGACGGCGGAGGCGGTGTCGGCGGCATCCGTCACCGTCGTGATGAGCTCGGCGTCGATGCCGAGCTCGAGGAGCATGCGGCGCACCCCGTCGACGTCGGGGTCGACGAGCTGGGCGGCCGTCATGTCGGGCAGGCGGCGGAGCTGATCGAGCAGCGTGCGCCCGTAGCCGCCGTTGGCGCCGGTCAGGGCGATGCGGATCGGGGACGGACGGCGCTGTGCCGGGCTGTGGATCACCGTTGTTCCTCTTACGTCGTCGAAAGTCGGGGGTCGCGTCGGGTCACGCGATGCTCGGCAACTGTAACGCTCCTTCACAAATTGTCAAAGTATCGTCACAAAGAATCACATACACTGTCCTCAGGCCGCCCAGCGGGGGCCGTGACACCAACGGAGAGGTCTCCCATGTACATCGGCGCCATCGCTGACGACTTCACCGGAGCGACCGATCTCGCTACCGCACTGCGGGAGCGAGGCCTGCGCACCGCCGTGGTCGTCGGCGATCACGACATCCCGCCCGGCCACGACGCCGCGGTCGTGGCCCTGAAGTCGCGCACCGCCCCGGTCGACGAGGCCGTGTCGACCTCGGTGCGGGCCGCCGACCGCCTGCTGGCCGCCGGCGCCCGCCGCCTGTACGTGAAGTACTGCTCGACCTTCGACTCGACCGACGCGGGCAACATCGGCCCGGTGCTCGACGCCGTCACCGCGCGAGCCGGGGTCGACCGGACCGTGGTCGTGCCGACGTTCCCGGCCAACGGGCGCACTGTGCGCGAGGGGCGCCTGTACGTGGGCGATGTGCTCCTGGAGGACTCGTCGATGCGCCATCACCCCCTGACCCCGATGACGAAGTCGCGGCTGCGCGACATCCTGGCGCCGCAGACCGCCGCGACGCTCACGGAGATCGACCTCTCCACCGTGCGGGCGGGCATCGACACCCTGCGATCGTCGATCGACTCCTCACCCGCCGGGTACCTGATCGTGGATGCCGTGACCGACGACGACCTCGCCGCCATCGCCGCCGCCACCGCCCACCTGCGCGTCCTGTCGGGCGGCGCCGCCCTGGCCGCCGGAATCGACGTCCCCGCGGGCACCTCGCCGGGGCCGTTCCCGACGGTCGAGGCTGGTCGGCTCGTCGTGTGCGGTTCCGCGTCGTCGGCGACGCGCGCGCAGATCGCCCACGCCCTCGCCCACGGGGCGCACGGGCGACGGATCGACCTGGATGCCGCGATCTCACGCCCCGCCGTCGAGATCGCGGCCCTCGCGGAGTGGGTGCGCGCCCTGCCCGTCGGGGCGCTTCCGCTCGTCTACTCGGTCGGCGACCCCGCGGACGTCCGGGCCCGAGACGGCGGGATCGCGGCCGCCGTCGAGCACGTGCTCTCAGCCCTCGTCGACCACCTCGTCCGCGCCGGAGACGTGCACCGCGTCGTGGTCGCCGGGGGCGAGACCAGCGGGGCCGTCGTGCAGGCGCTCGGCGTCGAGACGCTCGAGATCGGTCGGCAGCTGGCACCGGGAGTGTGCTGGAGCGCCGGCGTCACGGCATCCGGGACCGCTGTCGCCCTCGTGCTCAAGAGCGGCAACTTCGGCGCCGACGACCTCTTCACCGCGGCGTGGGAGGCGATCGCGTGAGCGCCGTCGACGATCTCATCGCCGCCGGCCGGGCCCTGGTCGACGCGGGACTCAGCCCGGGCAGCTCGGGAAACGTGAGCGTGCGCGACGGCGACCGCCTGCTCATGACGGGCACCGGCACGCGCCTCGGCGCCCTGCGCCCCGACGACGTCGCGGTGCTCGACCTCGACGGCGTCGCCCTCGGTGGGGCACGGCCGTCGAAGGAGGTCGCGCTGCACGTCGCGATGTACGCGCGCAACCCCGCGCACACCGCGGTGGTGCACGTGCACTCCCCCTCGACCGTGGCCCTGTCGTGCCTGGAGCCGTGGGCGCCGCACAGCGCGGTGCCGCCGCTGACGCCGTACACGCTGATGCGCGTGGGCCAGGTGCCGCTGCTCGGATTCGTGCCGCCCGGAGACCCGCGCATGGGTGCCCTCATCACCGACTGCCCGCACCCGTTCCGCGCCGCCCTGCTCGCCAACCACGGTGCGGTCGTCAGCGGAGACGACCTCGAGGGCGCGGTCGACAGCACCGTGGAGCTCGAGGAGGCCTGCCGCATCGCGCTGCTCACGCACGGCCGTGAGCGCCGCCTGATCGCCGCCGAGCACGTGCGCGCGATCACGGACCGCTGGGGCACCCCGTGGTCCGAGACGCCGTCGCTAAGCTGAGCGGGACCGAAGGATCCCGATGACCGACGCCGCCCCGATGATCCCCGACCAGCGTCGCGCGAGCATCGTGCAGAGCCTGCACCGCGAGCGCGTGCTGAGCTTCCGGCAGCTGAGCGATCTGCTCGGCGTGAGCCAGATGACGGTCCGTCGCGATGTCGCGGCGCTCGAGGAGCAGGGGCTCGTCCAGGCCACCACGGGCGGCGCGAAACTCGCGCCCCGGCTCGTGCTCGAGCCCACGCGGGCCGAGAAGGCGGCGACCGAGATCGCGGAGAAGACGGCGATCGCCCGGGAGGCGGCGTCGTTGGTGCGCGACACGATGACGGTGTACCTCGACGCCGGCACCACGGCCCAGGCGATGCGCCCCTTCCTCGAGGGCATCGTCGACCTCACCGTCGTCACCAACGACCTGGCCACGGTGCAGACCTTCATCGACCACCCCAGCGCGGATCTGATCTGCGTCGGCGGGCGCGTCGACCGCACGAATCTGTCGACGATCGGCCGGCTGACCCGCCTGACGCTCGCCGAACTGTCGCTCGACCTGGCCTTCATCTCCTCGAGCTCGTGGGACCTCGGCCACGGCGTCACCACCCCCGTCGAGGCGAAGATCGAGGCCAAGCGCGCCGCGGTCGAGGCGGCCGAACGCTCCGTCCTCATCGCCGACAGCTCCAAGTACGGCCGGTTCGCCAAGTACCGCGCGCTGCGCCTCGACGAGCTGGGCGCCGTCATCACCGACCGCGCCCTCCCCGACGCCGCCGCGACCGCGATCGACTCCGCCGGCGTCGAGGTGCGACGGGCCTGAAGCCCGCAAGAGTCCCTCGCACCGGGCCGCGACCTGGGAGGATCGGCACATGGCAGACGACGATCTCCCCGATTCACTCGAACCGGCGACCGACGTCCCGCCGCGCGACGAACCGCCGCCGCCGCCGACCCCGAAGGGCGATCTGCGCGCGGTGTCGATCATCGCGATCGCCACGGGCGCCATCGTCATCGCCTGGTACCTCTTCGTCGCGGGCGCCAGCACGGTCTCCGACCTCGACCGTCTGCCGTGGGTGCAGATCGGGATGTGGGTGCTCGCGCTCGTGTCGTTCGTGTGCGGCATCCTGAGCCTCAACGCCCGCATGGCCCGCGAGCTCGCGGCGGCGGGGTTCATCGCGGGGGTGGCGGCGGGGCTGCTGTCGATCTCGATCGGCTTCTTCAGCGGGATCGAGCTGCTGGGCTGAGCCGGGCCGTCTCCCGGCGGTACGGTCGGCCTCCACGCCTCGCGCGGCCCGACGGCACCGCGGATCACGGCCGGCGCCTCGTGCGCGGGCGCGCGGGGACACGCCGCAACGCCGGCGACGTCCGGAATAGCGTCGCGCCCTGCGGGGTTGCCTATCACATGACGCCGCAGCTCGCCCTCGAACGCGCCCTGTCGGCGATCGACGTGCGCCCCGGCCGCGCCGAGCAGCGCGTGCTGGCCGGCGGCGCGCGCCTCCGCCTCCCCCGCGGTGCGGCGGCCCTGGTGTACCTGCGGGCCGGCGAGCTCACCGGCACGACCGCCGAGCGCGCGGCCTGCACCGTCGACGCCTCGTCGGGAGCGGCCGCGACCGTCGACGGCGGGCGGACGCTCCTGGCCGGCGACGCGTTCGTCTCCCTCGGATGCCACGCCCTCACCCTCGTGTCGCAGTCCGGCGCCGAGGTCACGGTGGTGCCCCTCGAGGTCACCCCCACTGCCGAGACGCGGGCACTGCCCCCGGTGGTGTTCGTGAGCGGTTTCGCACGCGCCGAGCCCGCGGCGGCCGGACTCGCCGCCCATCTCGGCCTCCCGCGTCCCGCCGCGTCCGATCGCGACGGCGACGAGACCATCTGCCGGCTCATGGTGACCACCGTGCTGCTGTCGGCGCTGCGCACGTGGGCGTCGACCGACCGCGAGGCGTCGTGGCCCCCGCGCAGCGGCGATCCCTTCCTCTCGCGCGTGGTCGCGGCCGTCGCGGCCGACCCCGGACACGAGTGGACCATCGACCAGCTCGCCGCCCTCGCCGCGATGTCACGGTCGGTGTTCGCCGCGCGCTTCCGCGAGGTCTTCGGCACCTCCCCCGCCTCCTACGTCACCGAGGTGCGCATGCGTCGCGCGAAAGAGCTCCTGGATGCCGGCACACCGGTGTCGGAGACCTCCCGCGCGCTCGGCTACGCCTCCGACGAGGGCTTCCGCCGGGCGTTCCGCCGCCACACCGGCGTCGCGCCGTCGGCGTGGCGCACGGGGCGCCGCCCGCTCGCGGTCTGACGGTCCGCGCCGGCCGGTCCGGGGCGCGTTGCCGCTCGCGGGGCGTGACGATCGCGCCCGCGCGGAACCGGCGCCCCCGAACCGCACGCGGACGACCGGCCGCGCCGGTGCGCCCCGCGGCCGAGACGCGCACGGTCGCCCGCCGCCGCGCCCCGCTCAGGCCGACGCGGCCCGCCGCGTGCGCACCGACAGCCCGAACAGCACGGCGCCGATGACGAGGAGCGCGATGCCGATGGCATCCACCGTCACCACCCCGGTCGCGTCGACGAGCAGGCCGCCCGCGCCCGCCGCGATCGTGATGGCGAGCTGGAACCCGGTGACGACGAGGCTGCCGCCGGCCTCGAGGCGGTCGGGCATGCGGTGCCCCACCCACGTGTTGACGATGATCAACCACGACGAGAAGAAGAAGCCCCAGATCAGCAGCGCGATCGCGATGACGGCCATGGCGGTCGGCGAGAGCACGACGGAGGCGATCGCCGCGGCGATCACGAGGGGGCCGACCACCGCGAGGCGCGCGAAGGCCCGGTCGACGACCACGCCCACCACGAGGTTGCCCACGAAACCGCCGACGCCGAAGAGGGCGAGCAGCAGCACGACGGTGCCCGCATCGACGTCGGGGATCCGCTCGAGCGACAGCCGCACGTACGTGTAGGCGAGGAAGTGACCGAGGACGACGAGCACGTGGCCGGTCATGCCGCCGGCCACGCCGGGCCGTCGGAGCGTGTCCACCAGGATGCCGAGGCTCGACGCCGCGGCGGGCGGCACCGGGGGCAGCACGACGCGCACCGCGATGCCCACCACCGCCGTGGCGACGGCGACCGACAGGAAGGCGAGGCGCCAGTCGAGCGCCTCGCTGAGCGCGACGCCGAGGGGAACGCCCGCGACCGTGGCGAGGGAGAGGCCCGCGGAACCGAACATCACGGCGCGGCCGATGCGCTCGGGGCTCGACAGGCGCGCAGCGACGGTGATCGACATGGACCAGAACGCGCTGATCGCCGCTCCCAGCAGGAAGCGCGCCACGAGGATCGCGACGAGGCTCGGGGCGATCGCGACGACGAGACTCGACACCGCGGCCGAGGCGGCCGCGAGGGTGAGCAGGGTCCGGCGGTCCAGGCGCGGGAGCATCAGACCGACCGTGGGGGCGACGAGGAGACCGGCGAGGGCGGTGACGGTGACCGTCTGTCCGGCCTGGCCGGGGGTGATCCCCAGCGACGCCGCCATCTCGGTGAGGACGCCGTTGGGGAGGAACTCCGCCGTGACGAGGAGGAAGCTCAGCAGCATCACGCCGACGAGCCCGCCGTAGCGCATCGTGGGCCCGGCGAGCGACGTGGGAACAGGGGCGGTGGTGGTCATGATCCGATGCTCGCGGGCCGCGGGGCGCTGCGCCGGGCCGTTCGTCCGCGGCATCCGACCGATCGTCCGCCGCGCTCGGCTCCGGCGTCGGCGGGTGCACGCCCGCGCCGTGACGGCAGCCGCGCCGCTCACCCCCGCAACGCCGGCCCGACGTACCGCGCCGACGGTCGGATGATCTTGGCGTCCCGCGCCTGTTCGAGCACGTGCGCGGTCCAGCCGATCGTGCGGGCGAGGGCGAAGGTGGGCGTGAACATCGCGCGCGGGATGCCGCACTGCTCCATCACCACAGCCGCGAAGAACTCCACGTTGGCGTGCAGCGGGCGCGCGGGGCGATGCACCGCGAGCAGGCGTTCGGCGGTCTGCTGGAACGCCAGCGCCTGCGCCACCCGCGGTCCGCCGAGGCCGCGGGCCACCTCGCGCAGCAGCTCCGAGCGCGGGTCGGCCGTGCGGTACACCGCGTGGCCGAAGCCCATGAGCCGCCGCCCGGCCGCCAGCTCGGCGGCGATCCACGACTCGGGATCGTCGCCGGCGCGGTCGAGGCTGTCGAGGGCGCGCGCCGGGGCGCCGCCGTGCAACGGTCCCGACAGCGCGCCGAGCGCGCCGGAGAGGCAGGATGCCATGTCGGCCCCGGTCGACGCGATCACCCGCGCCGTGAAGGTCGAGGCGTTGAAGCCGTGGTCCATCGCCGCGACGAGGTAGGCCGAGAGCGCCCGCACGTGCGCCGCGGCGGGCGCGGGTCCCGTGACCCGGTGCAGGTAGTCGGCGACGAGGCCACCGGACGACAGCTCCCCCGCGGGGTGACCCGCCCCCGCCGGGGCGAGGGCCAGGGGCGCGATCGCCGCGAAGGCGACCGCCTCCTCGAGCCGCGCCCGGTCGTCGAGGTCGTACAGCGCGGGCGAGCGGCGAGCGGATGCCGCGAGCGTCCAGACCGCGCGCAGCACCGCGAGCGGCTGATCGGTGCGCGCCGCGACCGCGGCGACGAGGCCGGGGAGCCGGGCGTCGGCGCGGGCCGCCGCGATGCGCGCGGCGAACTGCGCCCGCGCGCCGGGATCGGGCAGCTCGCCGACGACCAGCAGATGCCACGCGTCTTCGAACGATCGCGTGCGCGCCAGCTCGACGGCCGCGTGGCCGCGGTAGTGGTACACCCCCGCGTCGCCGTCGACCTCGCTGATGGAGGTCTCGGCGGCCACGACGCCGGTGAGACCGCGGGGGACATCGATCAGCTCGCTCATGCGCCCAGTGTGCGAACATGACCGCGACAGCGTCAACGTTGATCGGATCAAGATGACCGCACCGCTCCCCCGCCTCTCGGCCGCTCAGGCCGCGGCCCGTCTCGGGGTCAAGCCCGAGACGCTGTACGCCTACGTCTCGCGCGGTCTCGTCGGCCGCGAACGCGATGCGCGCGGCTCGACGTTCGACGCCCTCGAGATCGAGGCCTTCGCCGCCGGCCGCCGCCGCGCCCCCGCGAAAGCCCCCGCCCACCCGACCACGGGAATGCCGCTCGGCGTCGTGCACACCGACATCGCCGACATCGAGGACGGCGAGCTGCTGTACCGCGGACGCCGCGCCCGCGACCTCATCGACCGCCCGTTCGCCGAGGTCGTGGAATGGCTGTGGGACGCCGAGCGCACGGATGCCCCCGATCCCGCGATCGGCGGCGCGCGCGAGATGGTGGCGGCGCTTCCCCCGCACGCCGGGGCGATGGACCGCCTGCGCGCGGCCCTGACCGGTTTCGCCGCCGACGATCCGCTGCGGCACGATCCCGCGCCCGCGACGCTGCACCGCATCGGTTGGACGCTTCTCACCGGGCTTCCCGTCGCGCTCGGCGGTGACCCCGACCGCGACATCGCCCGTTCTCTCGTCGGTGCGTGGCGGGTGGCGCCGCAGGAGCCGGTCGTCACCGCGGTCAATGCGGCCCTCATCCTGCTCATCGACCACGACCTCGCCGTGTCCACGTTCGCCGCCCGGGTGGCCGCCTCCGCCCGCGCCGACGGATACGCCGCCGTCAGCGCCGCCCTCGGGGCCGCCGATTCGCCGCTGCACTTCGCCGCTGCCACGCGCACCTCCCGTCTGCTGATGCGCGTGCGGCGCGGCAGGGAACCCGAGCGGGCGCTGATCGAGGCCCTGCAGGACGGCACCGGCATCCCCGGCTTCGGCCACCCCCTCTACACCGGCGTCGACGACCGCGCCGACGCCCTGTTCCCGCTCATCGCGGCGCTCCCCGACGGCGAGAGCACGATGGCTGCCGTGCGCCGACTCACCGATGTCGTGGCATCCCGCACGCGCCTGCGGCCCAACGTCGACCTCGCGTTGGCCGCGCTGGCATCCGGGGCGCGCCTTCCCGAGGACGCCGCGAGCACCGTCTTCGTCGTCGGGCGGCTGGCGGGCTGGATCGCGCACATCGGCGCCGAGTACGCGGAGCGGGCGATGCGCCTGCGGCCGCGGGGTGAGTACGTCGGCATCTGATCCCGGGCCGACCGGGTGAACCCCGGCGCCTTTCTGACCCGGCTCTGCCGCGCGCACGCGATCGAGTCGGCGAAGGACGGCGGGGCCGATCACCCGGGGGGGAAGGCTGCAGGGCCGTTCCGGGGCGGGGCTCAGCGGCTCTCCCACCCGCGGGCGAGCTCGACGACCGCGGCGACCGCGGCCTCGGTGTCTGCGGGTGAGCCGCCGGCGCGACCGGCGACGAGACCGGCGACGAAGGCGCTGAGCGGAGCGGCCGGGCGGGCCACGCCGTTGGCGACGTCACGGGCGAGATCGAGGATCAGCGAGATCGGGATGTCGCCCTCGGCCAGGCCGAAGCGCTCGGCGAGGGCCGCGCTCCAGTCGTTCAGCGCCTCGGGCGGCAGGGTGCGGGGTTCGGTCATGGCTCCTCCTCGGGCTCTGTGCAGATCGTCCCACGTGTCGACGTCGTGCGTCTCGGTCGCCTCGGCGGCGACGGGTGCGATGTCCAGCCCCCCGAGCAGCGCGCGCATCGACGCGTGGCGCCCTCTCGCGGGAAGAGCGGATGCCGCCGCGCGCAGCGCCGCGGTGCGGTACCGGCCGATGAGCCACTGGCGCCGGCCGTCGTCGAGGCACACGCCGTCGACGCCCGGCGGGAGTGCGTCGGGGAGGCGTCGCAGCGCGGCCGCCGGCGCGGCCAGGTCGCACGCCAGCACGTAGAGCTCGTCGGCGTCCACCTCCTCGAGGGCGGCCACGATGCCGGCGACGGGGCCGCCGAAGGGAGGGTCCTCGCGCACCCACCGCACCGCGAGCGCGTCGTCGAGCACGGGAGCCGCCACCACGATGCGGGCCGCCCCGCGCGCCCGGACCGCGTCGATCGCCGCGCGCAGCAGGGTGGAGCCGCCGACCTGGAACAGCGGCTTGACCGCGCCGTCGACGCGCGAGCCGCGCCCGCCCGCGAGCAGGACCGCGTCGACGCTCACCACAGCGCCACCGTCACCACGTCGCCCGCGACGAGGTCGACGGCCGACGCCGCGATGACGGCGAGCCCGTCCGCGTCGCCGAGACCGCGGGCGCCCCGGGCCGTGGGGCGGGCGAGCCAGCGCGCGGGGTCGGTGCGGTCGAGGGCGACGGGCACGTACTGCGTCCGCTCGGCACGCGCGCGCCACCCCTCGGCGAGCGCGACGCGCACGGTCGCGCGGCCGAGCTCGGCGTCGCCCTCGAGCGCACGCAACGCCGGTCGCACGAACAACTCGAACGACACCGCGGCGCTGACGGGGTTGCCCGGCAGCCCGAACAGCAGGGTCCCGGCGGGCGTGCGGCCGAAGCCCTGCGGCTTGCCCGGCTGCATCCGCACGCGGTCGAAGCGCATCAGGTCGCCGAGGGTGTTCTTGACGACCTCGTACGCCCCGGCGCTGACGCCGCCCGAGAACACCACGGCGTCGGCACCGGCGGCCTCGGCCGCGGCGATGGCCTCGCGGGGTCCCTCGCCCTCGTCTCCGACGCTCGTGCGCAGCACCACCTCCGCGCCCGTCTCCTCGGCGAGACCGGCCAGCAGCACGCTGTTCGATTCGGGGATCTGCCCGCGCCGCAGGGCTCGGCCGGGCGCCACCAGCTCCGACCCCGTCGACACCACCGCGATCCTCGGCGCGCGCGACACCGACACCATGGCGACCCCGGATGCCGCGATCGCGCCGATCCGGGCCGCCGTGAGCCGAGTCCCTTCGCTCACCACGAGGTCGCCCGCCCGCACGTCGGAACCGCGACGGCGGATGTGCGCCCCGGGCGCGCGCGGCGCGTCGACGACCGTGACGGGGTCGAGGCCGCCGGCGAGTCCCGAGGAGGTGTCCTCGAACGGCACGACGGCGGTGGCGTCGGTCGGCACGGGCGCGCCCGTCATGATGCGGGCGGCGTCGCCGGCATCCATGCGCGGGTCGAGATCGGTGCCGGCGGGCAGGTCGGCGACGACCCGCAGCGTGACGGGAGCGGTGAGGTCGCGCACCGCGAAGCCGTCCATCGCCGAGGAATCGAACGCGGGCACGTCGAGGGCCGCGTGCACGGGATGCCGCAGCACCCGCCCGCGCGCGGCGGCCACGTCGCGCGCGGCGGGGGCGAGGGGGACGACCGCCTCGAGGACCGCGGCGAGGTGCGCGGCGACGTCGATCATGCGGCGGAGCGGATGCGGCTGGCGGGCATCTTCTCAGCGTAGGCGCGGTGCGCGGGGGCGGCGGGGCTCGACCCCCTCCAGGTCGAAGCGATGCGGGACCGCCTGGTCGCCCTCGCGGTACGGCCGGAACCCCATCGCCGCGTAGTACGCCAGCGCGGGGGCGTTGTCGACGCCGATCGTCGCATCGATGTGCCGGATGCCGGCGGCCTGGGCCGCGGCGAGCGACCGCGCGAACAGGCTGCGGCCGATCCCGCTGCGCCCGACCTCGGGGTGGATGTGCGTGCCGATGATGCCCCACCCCTCCTCCACACCGTATGGATTGTCCGCCCACGCCCGCTTGAGCGATTGGAAGCCGATGACCGCGCCGTCGCGCTCGGCCACCGTGCAGGCGATCGTGTGCTCCCCGTCGAGGTAGCGCTGCGTCACGAACGCGGCGTCGACCGGCGCGGCCCGCAGCCCCGCGCGGTGGATCGCGTTCTGCACCTCGACCATGGCGTCGACGTCGGCGGGCCGCACGTCGCGGAACTCGATCATGCCGCCATCCTCCCACCGCATCGGCGGCCGCACGCGGCGCAACCCCGGCGGTCGCGTTCGCCGCGGCGGATACCGTGGGCGGATGGACGGGCTGACCTACGACGAGGTCGGCGCGACCGCGGGGGAGATGCCGCCGGGATATCACCACGTCCGCGCGCGCCGCGTGATCGGGCACGGCCGGGTCGACTTCGCGAGAGCCGCCGACGCGCTGCTCGCCGGAGAGGCGCAGCGACGCGCGGGCGCGCGGGTCGAGTCGTCGCAGACGCCGATGCGCGTCGGCACCCGCGTGACCATGCGGCTGGGCCTCGGGCGCCTCGCGTTCCGCATCCCGTGCCTGGTCGTCTGGGCGGAACGCGGCGACACCGTCGCCGGCTTCGCGTACGGCACGCTCCCCGGCCACCCGGAACGCGGCGAAGAGCGGTTCACGCTGACGCTGCATCCGTCGGGCGACGTGGTGTTCGAGATCGCGGCGTTCTCGGCGCCCGGCCGGTGGTTCACCCGCGTCGGCGCGCCACTGGGTCGCGCCGTGCAGGCGTGGATGACGCGGCGGTACCTGCGCGCTCTCGACGCGCACTGACCGCTCGGCGCGAAGCGCTTATGCCACTCCTCCGGTGCGCTTCGCAATGCCCTGGACGAGAAGCGCTCGGTTCCCCACGCTGACGGAACGCGTCTCGATGACGAGGTGCGGGCGAGAGGAGAACCCCATGAACAGCGGCATCCCCGGAGCACCCGTTCCCGACCGGCTCTCCCGGTGACCCTCTCCTCGCCCTCGCCGAGCGTCGACGCCCCCACGGACGCACCGCGGCACACGCGCCGCCCGACCAGGCAGAAAGTCAAGTACAACCGCCGGGAAGCGATCGCCGGCTACCTCTTCATCTCGCCGTGGATCGTGGGGTTCCTCATCTTCACCGCCGGGGCGATGGTCTACAGCCTGGTGATCTCGTTCTCGAGCTACAACCTCGCCACCGGGCGGGCCCGGGCGATCGGTTTCGACAACTACGCCCAGCTTTTCGACGATCCCCGCATCGCGGTGTCGCTGGGCAACACGCTGTTCTACGCCGTCATGGCGGTGCCGCTCGAGATCGCCTTCGCCCTGTTCCTCGCCCTGCTCCTGAGCCGGGTGGGCCGCGGTGCCGGTGTCTTCCGCACGCTGTACTACCTGCCCAAGATGACACCGGCCGTCGCCACGGCCGCGGTGTTCTTCCTCCTGCTCAACGGCAACTCGGGAGCGATCAACCAGGCGCTCGGCGCCGTCGGCATCCAGGGTCCGCAGTGGCTCGTCGATCCCGACTGGGTGAAGCCGAGCATCGTTCTCATGGCGCTGTGGACCGTCAGCGGCACGATGGTCATCTTCCTGGCGGCGATCAAGAACGTGCCCGTCGACCTCTACGAGGTGGCGTCCATCGACGGCGCGGGGCCGATCCGCCGCTTCTTCTCCATCACGCTGCCGATGATCTCGGGCGCGATGTTCTTCAACGTCATCGTGCTGACGATCGCGGCGTTCCAGGTGTTCGACCAGGCCTACCTCCTGTTCTGGCGCGATCAGAGCAACGCCTCCCCGGAGGCGTCGCTCTTCTACGCGATCTACCTGTTCCAGCAGGCGTTCCGACAGTTCAACTTCGGCTTCGCCGCCGCGATGGCGTGGTTGCTGTTCGTGATCATCCTGCTCATCACGCTGGTGCAGGTACGCCTCGGCAACCGCTTCGTCTACTACGAGGGAGACCGCTGATGGCCACGTCGCTCGAGACGCCCGGCGTCGCCACCGCCCGCCCCGAGCTGGCGGCGTCCGTCGCCCCGCGCCGTCCGAGGTGGCGTCGCGCCCTCGCACAGCCGAAGACCCTCGCCGGCCGGGTGGTGCTGGCGGCCGTGCTCGTCGCGTTCGCGCTGCTGTTCCTCTATCCGTTCGCGTGGCTGCTGGCGGCGAGCCTCAAGCCGCGCGGCGAGGTGTTCGACAACGCCCTCATCCCGAAGACGTTCTCGCCCGGCAACTACGCGGAGGTCTGGAACCAGCTGCCGCTGCTGAACTGGATGTTCAACAGCGTCGCGATCGCCCTGCTCGCGGCCACCACGGTGGCGGTGATGAGCTCAATCGTCGCGTTCGGCTTCGCGTACTTCCGTTTCCCGGGTCGCGGACTGCTCTTCGGCCTCGTGCTGGCCACGATGATGCTGCCCGGCGCGGTGACCATGATCCCGATCTACCTGGTCTGGAAGGAGACGGGCCTGCTCGGCACGTGGGTGCCGCTGTGGGGCATGAACCTCTTCGGCTCGGCCTTCTACATCTTCCTGCAGCGGCAGTTCTTCCTCGGCGTGCCGCGGGAGCTCTTCGAAGCCGCGCGCCTCGACGGCTGCAGTGCGTGGGGACTGTTCTGGCGCATCGCGATGCCGCTGTCGATCCCCTCCTTCATCATCGTGTTCCTGTTCGAGTTCCAGGCGAGCTGGAACAACCTGCAGGCCGCGCTGATCTACCTGAACGCGGGCTCCGTCGAGGACTTCACCGCTCCCCTCGGCATCGCCTACGCGATGACGAAGTACAGCCCCAGCGCCGGAGGCCAGGGCGACTACCAGTACGTGATGGTGGCGTCGCTGCTGGTGACGCTGCCGATGCTGCTCATCTTCGCGTTCGGCCAGCGTTACTTCGTCGAGGGCGTGGCCACCCAGGGCCGCAAAGGCTGACCCATCCCCCCTGTCCCGAAAGGACCCATCATGCGCACACGTTCCCTCGCCGGCGTCGCCGCGGTCGCGGCATCCGTCGTCGTCCTCACCTCGTGCAGCGGCGGCGGCGACGCCTCCGACCAGGCCGCCGACGTCGACTTCTCGGCCGCCCCCGCCGGCACCCTGGCGGCCTGGGGCTTCGAGAACGCCGACGACGTCGGCCAGTCGCGCCTCGACCACGCCGCGGAGCAGCTCCCCGACGTCGAGGTGGCCCTGGATGCCAGGGCCTTCGACGCCCAGAAGTTCACCACCCGCATCGCCGGCGGAGACGTGCCCGACGTCGTGCAGATGGATCGCCGATACGTCACGACCTACGCGGCCCAGGGTCTGCTGCTGCCGCTGGACGCCTGCTTCGAGGCCAAAGACGTCGACCCGACCGCGCGCTGGTACCAGAACGTCGTGGACGACGTCACGTACGAGGATGCCGTTTACGCGGTCTCGCAGTTCTACCAGCCGCCGGCGATCCTGCTGAACATGGACGTGCTGAACAAGGCGGGCGTGACGCCCGACGCGTTCGACACCTCGGACATGGACGGCCTGATCGCCGCGGTCGAGAAGATCTACCAGGGCTCGGGCAGCACCCCCACCCGCCTCGGCCTCGACCCGGTGGCCACCGGACAGGGCGGCCTGTGGGTGCTGGGCATGGGCGGTCGGCTGACCGACGCCGAGGGTAAGCCGACGCTCGACGATCCCGCCAACGCCGCCGGCATCGACGCCCTCAACCGGATCACCGATGCGCAGGGCGGCTACGCCGCGGTGAAGAGCTTCACCGACTCGTTCGACACGTTCGGCGACGCCAACCAGTTCGTGCAGAACCAGGTCGGCGCGCAGGTGGCCAACCAGTGGTACCCGAACGTGCTGAGCGCCTCGCGCGACGAGATCTCGCTGCAGGCCGTGCCGTTCCGGGATGCCGAGGGGCAGCCGTTCTCGCTCGCCTCCGGCACCGCGTTCGTCATCCCCGCCGGGGCGAAGAACCCCGCCGCGGCCTGCGCCTGGATGACCGAGCTCACCTCGACCGACGCCTGGATGGCCGCCGGCGCCGCGCGCGCGGCGACGATCGAGAGCAAGGGCGGTCTGAACACGGGCCTGTTCACGGGCTCCCCCGAGGCCGACGAGATGATCCGCTCGCAGTACGTCACCCCCACCGGTGACAGCGGCTTCGATCAGGTGATCGCGACGTACTACGACGTCGTCGGCTCCGGGCGCTCGTTCGGTTCCTCGCCCGCGGGGCAGGACATCCAGAACGAGCTCAACAACGCCATCACCGCGACCCTGCTCGGCGACAAGACGACCGAACAGGCGTTGGCCGATGCGCAGCAGGCCGCGCAGCGCGCCTACGACAACGCGACCGCGGGCTGAGCGTGGCGCTCCGCCGCGCGCTTCGGCCGCGGCTCTGACGACGAGGGCGCCCCGGCCGAAGCCGGCGCGCGGGCGGGCCCCGGGGGGGCCCCCCTCTCGTCTGCGCGGGTCAGGAGCGAGGCCGCTCGTCCTCCACGACCGACTGCACGCTGTCGGTCGCCGTCGTCTCGTCGTCGGTGCGCACCTCGTCGGCGGCGATCGCGATGTCGATCGCGGCATCCTCCAACGCCTCGGCCACGACGTCGCTCACGTCGCCGCGGTCTCCGTCGGCGGTTCGCGCCTGCTCCGACGGCGTGGGCTCGATGCCCGCCGTCAAGCGATCCGCCGCGGCGACGTCCGCCTGGGCGTCGGCCACGTTGACGCGCTCGCGAGCGGCCTGCACCGTCTGCTCGACGGCGGCCGCGGCGCCGGCGGCGACGTCCTTCGACCTGGCCACGGCGACGTCGACGGTCTCCGAGGCGCTGGCGGCGAGGTCCTTCGACTTCTTCACCGTGTCATCGACGACGGCCGAGGCACCGGCCGCGACGTCCTTCGACTTCGCCTTCACGTCGTCGGCCACCTGCGAGGCGCGAGCCGCGGCGGCATCCGCCTTCTCCTCCGCCTCGTCCACGACGTCGCGGTCGAACGGACCGAAGACACCGGTCACGACGACGTCGACGTCGATCCGTCCGCGCCCGAGGGGCTCGAGCGCCGTCCGGACGACCGTGCGCACGGCGTCCGACACCTCGCGCAGCTTGTGCGGATAGTCGACGACGAGCGAGATCGTGGCCGTGACCGAGTCGGCACGGTCGGTGTCGATCTTCACACCGGGGACGGTGCTGGCCAGACCCACGCGCTCGCGCACGGCGTCCGACGCACGGCCCAGCAGACTGCCGAGCGCGTGCACGCCGGGCACGGAGGCCGCGGCCGTCGCAGCCAGGCTCGCCGCGGCATCCAGGTCGGGCGGGTCGATGGTGGCATCGATGGTGGTCATGACGTCTCCTCGTGGGGTGTCGATGTCAGTGCACGCGGGTGTTGTCGCGCGCGAGCTTGGCGCGCAGCCCCGAGTGGATGGAGATGTAGGCGCGCAGGTTCTGTCCCGTCAGCGTGGCCAGGTTGGTCACGAGGGTGTCGACGTGTTCGGCGACCTCGCGGGGCGAGGTGTTCTGCCGGGGGGTGACGGCGACGTGCAGAACCGACTCGTTCTTGATCTCGCCGGCGCTGACGCGGGAGGACAGGATCTCGTCGCGCTCGGCGAGCGCATTGCGCAGCGCCTCCGACGCGAACCCGTCGCTGACCGTGATGCGGCCGGCGTCGCCGGCGCTGCCGATGGACTGCAGCGGCGCCTGGCGACGACCGCGCACGGCGGCCGAGGCGATCACGATGAGGATGACGGCGAGCACCACGAAGGCGGCGACGGCACCCCACCCGGCGGACTCGCGGCCCAGGCTCTCGAGCCAGCCCTGGAATCCGCCCATCACAGTGGTCCAGGTGTCGGTGCCGCCCGAGACGAGCCCGACCAGCAGCGCCAGCGCGCCGGCGGCCAGCAGCACGACGGCGACCAGGAAGAGCAGGAAGCGGTTCAGACCGCGACGCGTCGCATTCATCAGGACTCCTTGGTGTCGGGGCGCTCGACGCGCAGGTGGGTGCGCACGGCGGGGGTGAGCTTGTAGGCGGCGACCTCGTCGTCGACGATGCGGCGCAACTGCGCCTCGTCGACCGGGATGCCGACCGGGGGGCGTACCGTCACGTCGACGCTGCGGTGGGCGACGCCCACGACGATGTCGTCTCGGGCGATGCCCGACTCGTTGCTGAGGTGCTGGGCGAGGGCGGATGCCACGACGCCGTTGTCGACGACGACGGCACGTTCGCCCCACTCCATCTCGTGACGCGACAGGCGCCCGGGCTTGAGGGCGAGGACGAGCACGATGAGGCCGAGCACGGCGAGGACGACGCCGCCGACGATGAAGGCCGCGGGCATGAGCGCGGTGGGGGCGGCGACGACGGCGTTCAGCGCCTCGCCGGGGGAGACGAGGAGGGCGGGCCGCCCGAGCAGGCTCAGGATGATCTCGACCGCGGCGTAGGCCAGGGCGAGCAGCAGCAGCACGACCACGACGAGCATGGCCACGGTGCGCGGGGAGTGCGTCTCGCGACGCACGACGGTGCGGAGCACGGTGTCCGTCATCACAGCACTCGCTTTCGCTGGGGGGCGGTGGCGCCCGAGATGGTGAGGTCGACGCGCGAGATCGCGCGGCCGAACAGGTGGGTCAGGCGCGCACGCAGCTCGTCCTGGGCCGCGCGGGCGGCCTCGAGCACGGGAGTCGTGGCGCGCACGGCGGCGGTGTCGTCGAGGCGCGGCACCGGGAAGGGCGACGCGACGCGCACCGCAGCGGTGTCGCGCGCCGAGACGATCTCGACGTGGACGTTCTTGGCATCCACCCCGATGACGTCCGCGGCGGCCCGCTCGGCGGTCTTCTGCAGCACGCGGTCGGCGATCTTCACCCGACCGGCGGGGAGGCCGGGGCCGGCAACCGTTGCGCGGTTGCCGACCCCGGGGGAAGCGGTGACGGTGGTCACGAGGTGCTCCGACCCTTGAAGGCGTTGACGATGTTGCGGAAGTCGAGTTCACCCGACGTGATGCGGGCGACGACGACGCCGATCGCCATGAACAGGGCGACGAGGATGAAGCCCCAGAATCCGAAGATCAGGGCGCTGAGGGCCAGCACGAGACCGGCGAGGGCGCCCTTCGTCGTGGCGCTCACTGGACGCGCTTTTCGTTGCTGTCGTCGTCGTCGTTGTCGTCGCCCGGGATGTGGACGTCGTTCACGTCGACGTTGACCTCGACGACCTCGAGACCGACGAGGCGGTTGATGGCGCCGGCCACGCGGCCGCGGACCTGGTCGGCGACCTCCTGGATGGGGGCGCCGTACTCGACGACGATCGTGATGTCGGCGGCGGCCTGGGTCTCGCCGACCTCGACCTTCACGCCCTGCGTGAGGTCGGTCGCGTTGATCGCATCGCGGATGGCACCGAGCGCGCGGGCTCCGCCGCCGCCCAGCGCGTAGACGCCGGCGACCTCGCGGGCCGCGATACCGGCGACCTTGGCCACGACGCCCTCGGCGATCGTGGTCTTGCCCTCGGTGTGGGCCTCCTGACCGCGGCCGCTCAGCGGACGGTTCACGCGGGACGCCGTCTGGGGGACGTTCTGTGCTGCGGGGGTGGTGGGGGCGTCGGTAGCCATGTCCGTGCCTTTCGAGTGTGTGGACCCGGGTGCTCCGGGGTGGGCGCTTTGGCCTACATGACTAAGACGTACCGGGTGTGGGAATCGTCACGTCGGTCTTGAAAAATCTCTCGGAATCTGTATGCGCACGAATGCGAATGGCGCCGTTCGGCGTCATTCCGGCGGTGGTCGCGCTCCCATCCACGCCCGCCCTCCGACGGGATCACGGGCGTACGCTCTTTCCATGTCCCCCCTCTCCCGCACGGCGCGGTCCTGACATGGGTCGCCTCACCGCCTCGCACCGCGTCACCCGCATCACCCTCGACGGGGTGACCCGCCGGCGGCCGGATGCCGTCGCGGTCGAGGAGCCGCTCGAGATCCGCGTCGCCGGATCACCCCTGGCCGTCACGATGCGCACGCCCGGGCATGACGTCGAGCTCGCCGCGGGGTTCCTCGTGTCGGAGGGCGTCATCAGCCGCGGTGAGGAGTTCGCCCGCGCGATCCACTGCGGTGGTCCCGGCACCGGGGGCGCCGACGGCAACACCTACAACGTGCTCGACCTCACCCTCGCCCCCGGGGTCGCCCTCCCCTCCCCCGACATCGCGCGCTCCTTCTACACGACGAGCTCCTGCGGGGTGTGCGGCACGGCCTCGATCGAGGCGGTCGAGAAGGTGTCGAGCTACGACGTGGCCTCCGACGGCATCCGGATCGCGGCGAGCGACGTCCTCGCGTTCCCCGACCGTCTCCGCGAGCAGCAGAAGACGTTCGACAAGACCGGGGGTCTGCACGGGGCCGCCCTGTTCGACGTCGAGAGCGGGGCGCTGCTCGTCGCCCGCGAAGACGTGGGCCGTCACAACGCCGTCGACAAGGTCGTCGGCTGGGCGCTGCTGAACGACCGACTGCCGCTGCGCGGGACGGTGCTGCAGGTGTCGGGTCGCGTGAGCTTCGAGCTCGTGCAGAAGGCCGTCATGGCCGGCATCCCCCTGCTCTCCGCCGTCTCGGCGCCCTCGTCGCTCGCTGTCGAACTTGCGGAACGCGCCGGATTGACCCTCGCCGCCTTCGTGCGCGGCACGAGCATGAACCTGTACTCCCGCGGCGACCGCGTCGTCGTAGCGGATGGCGTGTCGTCCACAACCCCCTCCGCCGGCGAGATCGCGAGCGTACGCTGACGTCCGTGCGCGCGGTGTGTGGATGCCACCGACTCGGCGCCGCGATCCACGGAGGGTGAGCATGGGTGAGTCGTTCGGGCTGATGAGCGAGAAGCCGCGCCAGGGGGGCCTCGGTCCGCGGGTCACCGGCGAGTGGTCGAGCACCGGGCCCTACGAACACCCTGCCGCCGGGTGGGGCGCGGCGATGACCGTGGGCAAGGTGCTGCTCGAGCAGCGCCAGCCCGTCGCCGGCACCAAGGCCATGTTCACCATGAACCACCCGAAGAGCGGATTCGACTGCCCCGGGTGCGCGTGGCCCGACGACAAGGGCGTCGCGCTCGACATCTGCGAGAACGGCATCAAGCACGTCACGTGGGAGATGACGCACAAGCGCGTGGGCAAGGAGTTCTTCGCCGCGCACTCGGTCACCGAGTTGTCGCAGTGGAGCGACTTCGACCTCGAGGATGCCGGGCGCCTGGTGGGGCCGATGGCGTACGACGCCGCGACCGACCACTACGTCCCGATCTCGTGGAACGACGCGTTCCGCACGATCGCCCAGCACCTCACCGCCCTCGACTCCCCCGACCAGGCGGCCTTCTACACCTCCGGCCGCCTGAGCAACGAGGCGTCGTTCCTGTACCAGCTGTTCGCGCGCGAACTCGGCACGAACAACCTCCCCGACTGCTCGAACATGTGCCACGAGGGGTCGGGCCGCGGGCTCACGGCGTCCCTCGCCACGGGGAAGGGCACGGCCGACCTCGAGGACTGGGAGGCATGCGATGCGCTGTTCGTGCTCGGCGTCAACGCCGCCTCGAACGCCCCGCGCATGCTCACGAGCCTCGCCGAGGCCATGGACCGCGGCGCGCAGGTGGTGCACGTCAATCCGCTGCGCGAGGTCGCCGGAACCCGCACGATCGTGCCGCACGAGATCGTCGACATGGCGACGTTCCACAGCACGCCGACCAGCACGATGAACCTGCAGGTGCGCCCGGGCGGCGACCTCGCGCTCGTGCGCGGCATGGCCAAGGTCGTGTTCGAGGCGTCGGAGACCGACCCCACCGCCCTCGACCAGGCGTTCCTCGACCAGTACACGACCGGGCTCGACGAGTACCGGGCGCTCGTCGAGGCGACGTCGTGGCACGAACTCGTCGAGCAGGCCGGTCTCACCGAGGCCGAGATCCGCGCCGCCGCCGCCGTCTACCTCGCCTCGAAGGCGTGCGTCATCAGCTGGTGCCTAGGCGTGAGCCAGCACCAGCACGGCGTCGACACGGTGCGAGAGATCGTCAACCTGCTCCTGCTGCGCGGCAACGTCGGCCGGAAGGGCACCGGCCCCTCGCCCGTGCGCGGTCACAGCAACGTGCAGGGCAACCGCACGTGCGGCATCAACCACAAACCCACCGAGCAATGGCTCGCCACGCTCGACGAGGTGTGCGGCATCACCTCGCCCCGCGAGCCGGGCCTCGACACCGTGCACACGGTGGCCGCCCTGCACCGCGGCGACCTCAAGGTCTTCCTCGGCATGGGCGGCAACTTCGTGCGGGCCGCTCCCGACACCGCCCTCACGGCCGAGGGCATGAGCCGGTGCGAGCTGACCGTGCACGTGAGTACGAAGCTCAACCGCAGCCACCTCACCCACGGCAGGGAGGCGCTCATCCTGCCGTGCCTCGGCCGCACTGAGCGCGACGTGCAAGAGGCGGGCCCGCAGTCGATCTCGACCGAGGATGCCATGAGCAGCGTCATGCTCTCGCTCGGCTCCCGCAAGCCGGCGTCGCCGCACCTGCTCAGCGAGCCCGAGATCATCGCACGCATCGCCCGGGCGACCATGCCCGAGTCGGCGACGCCGTGGGAGTGGTACGTGGGCGACTACGACCGCATCCGCGACACGATGGCGAAGGTGCTCCCCGGCTTCGAGGGGTTCAACGAGCTCGTGCGCCAGCAGTACGGCTTCCGCATCCCGCAGCCCGCCCGCGAGCGCGTCTTCCAGACGCCCTCCGGCAAGGCGGAGTTCTCGGATGCCGAGCTGCCGAACGTCATTCCCGAAGAGGCCGACGTGCTGGTGCTGCAGACCATGCGCTCGCACGACCAGTGGAACACGACGATCTACTCGGCCGACGACCGCTACCGCGGCGTGCGCAACATCCGCGAGCTGGTCTTCCTGAACCGGCGCGACATGAAGGAGCGCGGCATCGCCGAGGGCGACCTCGTCGACATCGTCGCCACCTCACGCGACGGATCGGTGCGCAGCGTCACGGCTTTCCGGGCCCTCGAGTACGACACCCCCCGGGGCAGCGCGGCGGGTTACTTCCCCGAGCTGAACGTGCTGCTCGGCCCCGACGACTACAGCCGCCAGAGCGACCAGCCGCTCATGAAGGACATCCGGGTGCGCATCACAAAGACGGCCTGACGCGCCCCCGGCCCCCCAGCCCCGACGCCGAGATCACACGCGATTCGCGAAAGGACCCGGGATACCCGCTCAACGCCGGTCGTCTCGAGCATCACGGGTCATCTCGCGAGCCACCCCCGCGCCGGCGGCGACGGCGCGTCAGGCCGGCAGCACCCCGGTGCGCGCGAGCTCGGCGTACCAGTGCCCGCTGTCTTTGACCGTCCGCTCGAGCGAGTCGAAGTCGACCCGCACGATGCCGAAGCGCTTGGCGTAGCCGTAGCCCCACTCGAAGTTGTCGAGCAGCGACCACACGAAGTATCCGCGCAGGTCGACACCCTTCTCGAGAGCGCGGTGGGCAGCGGTGAAGTGGCGGCGCAGGTAGTCGAGCCGCTCGGGATCCGGCACCGATTCGTCGGCCGCGACGACGTCGTCGAACGCCGCGCCGTTCTCGGTGACCATCAGTGCCTGCTGCGGAAACTGGTCGCGCAGTGACAGCAGCAGCTCCTCGAGACCCTCGGGCGCGATGTTCCACCCCATGGCCGTCGAGGGACCGGACTGCGGGAGGAACTCCAGCACCTCGTCGCTCCCCGGCCACGCGGTGCCCCCGGCGGCGGCCTTGTGCCCGTCGTTGCTCTGCTTCGGCGACACCCCGTCCCAGATGCGCGCCGTGACGGTGGAGTAGTAGTTGACCCCGAGCACGTCGATCGGCTGGTGGATGGCATCCAGGTCGCCCTCGCGCACGAACGACCAGTCGGTGACGGATGCCGTGTCCTCGAGCAGATCGTCGGGGTACGCCCCGCGCAGTATCGGCCCGGTGAACGCGCGGTTGGCCAGGGCGTCGACGCGGCGGACGGCCTCGGCCCCCCGGTCGCCCTCCCCCCGCGGCACGTGGAAGTTGAGCGTGACGGAGTACTGCGGATCGCCCGTCGACGTGGCCCGCAGCGCCTGCACCGCCCGGCCGTGCGCGAGGTTGAGGTGGTGCACCGCGGCGAGCGCGGCCGCGGGCTCGTGGCGCCCGGGCGCGTGTCCGCCCTGGCCGTACCCGAGGTACGCCGAGCACCAGGGCTCGTTGAGGGTCGTCCACGTGTGGATGCGATCGCCCAGCGCCGTCCCCATGATCTCGGCGTAGCGCTCGAACGCGTCGGCGGTCGCGCGGGCGGGCCAGCCGCCGGCATCCTCGAGTGTCTGCGGGAGGTCCCAGTGGTACAGCGTCGCGACGGGGGCGATGCCGCGCTCGAGCAGGCCGTCGACCAGGCGGGAGTAGAAATCGATCCCGGCCTGGTTCACGGCGCCCGTACCCTCAGGGACGATGCGCGGCCAGGCGATCGAGAAGCGGTAGGCACCGAGCCCCAGCTCCTTCATGACGTCGAGGTCGGCCTCCCAGCGGTGGTAGTGGTCGCAGGCGACGTCGCCGGTGTCGCCGTTCCAGACGCGATCCGGGGTCTTGCTGAACGTGTCCCAGATCGAGGGGCGACGGCCGTCCTCGGCGGCCGCGCCCTCGACCTGGTACGACGCGGTCGCGGAACCGAAGGTGAAGCCCTCGGGGAACACCAGACCGCTGTCGCGGTAGTCGGCGGTGCCGACGGTGGGCAGAACGGTCATCGGGTGACCTCCGTGAGATCGGCGGTGAAGACGGACGAGTCGCCGTCGGGGGTGGTCACGATGATCTCGCGCGTTCCGGAGCCTCCGGGGAAGACGCGCAGCCGAAGGCCGTCGAGGTAGTCGTAATCCGGCCGGTCGTTGCGGGAACCCCACGGGATGACCGCCCCGGGCCGGGCGTACACCGCGATGCCGTCGAAGCCGTAGCGCTCTCGGCGCCACCCTCCCCCGACCACGCTCTCCCCGGTCAGCAGGTGGGTCCACTCCCCGCGCGGGAGGTAGAACTCCACCTCGCCCTCGGCGGAGAACACCGGGGCCACCAGCAGGTCGGGCCCGAGCATGTACTGCCGGTCGAGGTGGGCGACGGAGGGGTCGTCGGGGAACTCCAACGCCATCGGTCGCATGATCGGCACGCCCGTCGCGGCGGCGTCGAGCCCGAGCTGGAAGAGGTACGGCATCAGCCGCATCTTCAGGTTCGTGAAGAGCCGCGTGATCTGCACGGCCTCCTCGTCGAACTGCCACGGCACCCGGTACGACTCCGAGCCGTGGAACCGACTGTGGGTGCCGAGCAGGCCGAACGCGGTCCAGCGCTTGAACACCGCGGCATCCGGGAGTCCCTCGAAGCCGCCGATGTCGTGACTCCAGTGCGCGAAGCCGCTCATCGCCAGCGACAGGCCGCCGCGGAGGGTCTCGGCCATCGACGCGAATGTCGACGTCGAGTCGCCGCCCCAGTGCACGGGCATGCTCTGCCCGCCCGCCGTCGCCGACCGCGCGAACAGCACCGCGTCGCCCTCGCCGCGCTCCTCGACCAGCACGTCGTAGACGGCCCGGTTGTACAGCTCGGTGTAGAGGTTGTGCATGCGGTCGGGCGCACTGCCGTCGGCGTAGACCACGTCGAGGGGGATGCGCTCTCCGAAGTCGGTCTTGAAGCAGTCCACCCCCTGCCGCACGAGGCGGCGCAGGTGCTCCTGGAACCAGCGCGTGGCATCCGGGTCGGTGAAGTCCACCAGTCCCATGCCCGCCTGCCAGAGATCCCACTGCCAGACCGAGCCGTCGGGGCGGCGCACCAGGTAGCCCGCCTCCGCCGCTTCGGCGAAGAGGGGCGAGGCCTGACCGATGTACGGGTTGATCCAGACGCACACGCGCAGGTCACGCTCGTGCAGGCGCTGGAGCATGCCGTCGGGGTCGGGGAAGACCCGCGGGTCCCACTCGAAGTCGCACCACTGGAACTCCCGCATCCAGAAGCAGTCGAAGTGGAACACCGACACCGGCAGTTCCCGGCGGGCCATCTCGTCGATGAAGGAGGTGACGGTCGCCTCGTCGTAGTCGGTCGTGAAGCTGGTCGAGAGCCAGAGACCGTACGACCAGGCCGGCACCACCGGGGGGCGACCGGTCAGGGCCGTGTACCGCGAGAGCACGTCCTTGGGGGTGGGACCGTCGATGACGAAGTACTCGAGCGCCTCGCCCGGAACGGAGAACTGCACGCGTTCGACGGCCTCGGAACCCACCTCGAACGACACGTGACCGGGATCGTTCACGAGCACGCCGTAGCCGCGGTTCGAGACGTAGAACGGCACGTTCTTGTAGGCCTGCTCGCTCGAGGTGCCGCCGTCGGCGTTCCAGATGTCGACCGACTGCCCGTTCTTCACGAGGGGTCCGAAGCGTTCGCCGAGGCCGTAGACGAGTTCGCCCACGCCGAGCGCGAGCTGTTCGTGGACGAACGCCCGCGGCGGGGTCGAGCCGGCGGGGTCGACGATCGCGCGGTCCACCTGCGCGTCGGCGCCGAGGGTGAGGTAGGCCTGCGCCTTGGCCCCGCTGGCGGTGAGCATCCGCCCGTCGGAGCGGAAGGTCAACGACCACGGCGCGCCGGCGACGATCCGCGCCTCGAGCGCCCCCGTGCGCAGCACCCCGTCGCCCTCCTCGACCGCGATCGACGCGGCGGAGGCCCCGGCCCCCGGCAGGGGGAACGAGCTGCCCCGCCCGCGGCCGGTGTGGTGCTCGATGCGCACGCGCACGACCCCCTCCGCCGGCGACGAGAGGGTCGTGGTGAGCACGGGCCTGTTCAGCGTGTCGCCGCGCCGCTCGATCACCTTGGTGGGGGCGAGCACGCGCAGCCCGGGACCGTCGATCGTGTCCACCTCGCGGACGTCGACCGCCTCCTGCGCGTACAACGCGTGCACGCCGGGCCGGAGCTGCCAGAAGCCGTCGGTGAACTTCATCGTTCCTCCTCCAGCACGACGACGGCACCGGATGCCACCCGCACGGTGCCGCGGTACGACGCCCCCGTGACGAGGTCTCGACCGGATGCCGACGCCGTGCGCTCGGCATCCGTGTGGTTGATCAGGAAGAGGTACGAGCGGTCGTCGCCGACGCGCCGGACGACGTCGAGCCCCGGCTCCCTCTCGACCACCGGGACCACCCCGGCGGCGTCGAGCACCTCGGCCAGGACGACGTCGAGGCCGTCCGGGTCGGGCCGGGTCGCGAGGTAGGTCGCGGAGCCGTGGCCGAGCGTCCGGCGCGTGAGCACGGGGAGGCCGGAGCGTTCGCCGCCGAGCACGCGGGCGCGCACCTCGGCGTCGCGGGCGTCGACGTTCTCGAGCCAGACCGAGGCCGCGGCCCCCGTGTCCAGGTCCACGCTCTCGCCCGCCATGAGCGGGAAGAACTCGTCGACACGGATGCCGAGCAGGTCGCGGAAGGCGCCGGGATAGCCGCCCGAGCGAACGCGGTTCTCCGGGTCGACGATGCCCGAGAGGTAGGTCACGAGCACATGAGCGCCGTCCTGCGCGTGCCGCTCCAGGCGCGCGGGGAGTGCGTCGTCGACGAGGTAGAGGGTCGGCACGATCACGGCGGCGTACCCGTCGAGGTCGGCCGACGAGGGCAGCACGTCGACCGCGACCCCGCGCAGGGTGAGCGCGCGGTGGATCGCGATCGGCATGTCCATCGGGTCGACGAGATCGCTCGGCTTGCGCCCGCTGCGGAGCGCCGCGACGGTGTCGTGGTCGAAGAGCAGGGCGACGCGGGCCTTCTCCACGCGCGTGCCGCGCACCGGGGCCAACGCCTTCAGGGTCGCCCCCAGCGCCTCCACGTCGCGGAAGATCGCCGAGTCGGCACCGGCGTGCGGCAGCATCGCGGAGTGGTACTGCTCGGCGCCGGCGGTCGAGGCCCGCCACTGGAAGAACAGGATGCCGTCGGATCCCCGGGCGACGTGGGCCAGGGAATCGCGGGCCATCTCCCCGGCGGACTTGGCGCGGTTCACGCCCTGCCAGTTGACGGCCGCGGTGGAGTGCTCCATCAGCATCCAGGGGCGCCCCTCGACGAGTCCGCGCACGCGGTCGGCGCTGAAGGCCAGTTCGCTGTGGCGGAAGGGGTCTGCGCCGATCGTGTAGTGGTCGTTCGCGACGATGTCGACCTCGCGCGCCCACACCTCGTGATCGGTGGCGCCCGGGGTGTTCATCACCATGAAGTTCGTGGTGATCGGGATGCCCGGCGTGATCCGGCGCAGTTCGTCGCGCTCGGCGCGGTAGTGCCCGATCAGCGCGTCCGAGGTGAAGCGCTCGAAGTCGAGCAGCAGACCCGGGTTGTGCCCCGTGCGCGCTCCCCGCGGCGGTTCGACCTGGTCGAACGAGGTGTAGTGGTGGCCCCAGAACGCGGTGCCCCACGCGGCGTTGAGCCGGGCCACGTCGCCGAAGCGCTCGGCCAGCCAGACGCGGAACGCCGCCCCCGTCTCCTCGCTGAAGCAGCGTCCGTTCTCGTTGCCGATCTCGTTGCTCACGTGCCACATGCGCAGCGCCGGGTGGGTGCCGTAGCGCTCGGCGACGGCGCGCACGACGCGCAGCGCGTAGCGGCGGAACACCGCCGAACTCGGCGACCAGGCGAGACGCCCGCCCTGGGCGGTGCGGTGGCCGTCGGCATCCACCGTCGCGATCTCGGGGTGCGCGCGCAGGAGCCAGATCGGCGGGGCGGCCGTGGGGGTGGCCAGGTTCACGCCGATGCCCCCGGCGTGCAGCAGGTCCATGATGCGGTCGAGCCAGCCCCAGTCCCAGACGTCGTCGGCCACCTCGAGCAGACCCCACGAGAAGATGCCCAGCGACACCGAGGTGACGCCGGCCCGCTGCATCAGCGCGATGTCTTCGGGCCAGAGTTCTTCGGGCCACTGCTCGGGGTTGTAGTCGGCTCCGAAGGCGATGCCGTCGGCGATCCAGGCGAAGCGAGAGGGGGCGGGCAGGTCGGCGGCGTGCGAGGAGAAGTCGTTCATGGTTCTTTCGTGACGGAGGGGGACGGCGGTCGAGGTCAGCCCTTGAGGCTGCCGCTGACGAGGTCGAGTCGCCAGAAGCGCTGGAGGAAAACCATCAGCAGCAGGAGAGGGATGATCGCGAGGAGCGCGCCGAGGATGGCGAGCGAGTAGAGGGCGGGCGTGCCGGTTCCGCGGTTGAGCAGCAGGTACAGCCCCGTCGTGAGGGGGTAGAGCTCCTCGTTGCTGAGCATGATGAAGGGCAGCAGGAAGTTGTTCCAGATGCCCACGAACTGCAGCATGAACACGGTGATCAGGCCAGGGATCATCACGGGCAGCGCGATCGAGCGGAAGATGCGGAACTCGCTCGCCCCGTCCAGGCGCGCGGCCTCCACGGTCTCCTCGGGCACGGAGGACTGGGCGTAGATGGTGGCCAAGTAGATGCCGAACGGGTTGATGATGCTCGGCAGCAGCACCGCCCAGTACGTGTTGGCCAGCCCCATCTCGGCCATGAGGAAGTACTGCGGGATCGCCAGGGTGATCTGCGGCAGCATCACCCCGGCCAGCAGCAGGTTGAACACCACGGCCCGCCCGCGGAAGCGGTAGCGCGCCAGCGCGTACCCCGCGGCAGCCGACACGAGCGTCGACAGCACCGCGCCACCGCCCGCGTAGAGCAGGCTGTTGCCCGCCCACTTCCAGTACACGCCGCCGCCGTAGGTGGAGAGGTCGACGAGGTTCTGCCAGAAACCCGTTCCGGGCAGGAACGAGAAGGTGCTGAAGAGCTCTCCGCGCGACTTGGTGGATGCCGTGATGACCCACACGATCGGGATCAGCGTGTAGATCGCACCCATGAGCAGCACGAGCGTCGGGATGACGCGCCCGCGGGAGGACGGACGCGGACGACGCGCAGGGGGTCGCGCGGCGGGAGCGGCCGGGGCGGGGGCGGTGAGGGTGGCCATCAGTTTTCTCCGAACGTGCGGCGCTGCAGCAGGCGGAGGAGCCCGAGCGAGATCACGAGGGTTCCCAGGGCGAGCACGACCGAGGCGGCCGCGGCTCCCGAGGTGTTGTCGAGGTTGAAGGCGTCGCGGTAGATCTTCATCAGCGGGAAGAAGTTGAACGAGATCGAGTTCGACATCGAGCGCAGCGTGGTCGGCTCGCCGTACGCCTGGAGCGTGGCGATGATCGAGAAGAGGAAGGTGAGCACCAGCGCGGGCGTGAGCAGGGGGACCTTGATCCGCCACGCGATCTGCCACTCCGAGGCGCCGTCGATCTTGGCCGCCTCGTACAGCTCGCTCGGGATCGAGCGCAGCGCGGTGTACATCACGATCATGTTGAAACCCACGCCGGCCCAGACGGCGATGTTCGACAACGACAGGTACAGCCACGAGCCGTTCAGGAAGTCGACCGAGGGAAGCCCCACCGCCTCGAGCAGATAGGTCACCGGACTCGTGCGCGGGAGGTAGAGGAATCCCCACAGCAGCGCGCCGATGACGCCGGGAACCGCGTACGGCAGGAAGATCGCCAGGCGGGAGAAGCGCGCCAGGCGCACCCCCGGCAGATCCAGCAGCAGCGCGAACAGCAGGGCGAGCCCCAGGGTCAGCGGCACGGAGATCAGCGCGAAGATCCCCAGTCGGCCCAGGGATGCCACCAGCTCGGGATCGGTCAACGAGGAGACGTAGTTGTCGAGGCCGACGAAGGTCTGTCTCCGGATGCCGAAGGCACCCCCGGAGGAGCGAAGCTGCATGACGCTGAGGTAGATGGCGTAGGCGATCGGCACGATGAGGAACATCGTGAACAGCACGAGCGCGGGGGCGAGGAAGACCCAGGGGGCCACGCGGGGCCGCAGGGAGGTGCGCCGGTTCGTCGCGCGCGAGACGGATGTGGTCACGGTCGGTTCTCCTGGATGGGGGCGGGAGGGAACGCGCGAGGGCGTCCCCTCCCGCCGAAGGATCGGCTCACTGGACCGTGAAGCCGGACTTCTCGAGGTCGGCGACCACGGCGTCCTGCGCCGACTCGAGCACGTCGGTGTACGAGCCGCCGCTCTGCGTGGCCGCCTTGACCCCGTCGGACCACGCGTCGAAGGCGACCTGCACGTTGGGTCCCCAGGTGAACGGAGCGCTGTTCTCGGCGACGTCGACGGCGAGATCCCAGAAGTCCGCCTGGTTGCTGACCAGATCGGGAACGGGCTGATCGGCCAACTGGGCCTGGCCGTTCGACGACGCCGGGAAGAGCCCGATGTCGATGAGGCCGCGCGTGCCCTCCTCGCTGGCGTTCAGCCACTGGAGGAATTCGACGGCCTCCTTCGGGTGGTCGCTGTTCTTGGTCACCATGACGGACGACCCACCCATGAACCCGGTGCCGGTCTCGCCGTCCCAGGTGGGCATCTTCGCGGCGGCCCAGAGGCCCGCCGTGTCCGGGGCGACGGAGAAGGCGGAGGCCGGCGCCCAGGCGCCCGCGGTCCAGCTCAGGATGCTGCCGTCGTTCATCTTCGTGCCCCACTCCGGCGTGAAGAAGTGGGTCGTGTCGACCAGCCCCTGCTCGACCAACGGCTGCCAGAACTCCACGACGCGCTGCGTCGGCTCCCCGTCGATCCCGACCTTCCAGGCGTCGCCCTCGGTCGCCCACCACTCGGCGCCGAGCGGCTGCGCGTACGCGGCCATCGTGGAGGCGTCGTCGGGGTAGCCGCCCAGGAACGAGCCCGGCAGCGTGGTCTTCACGGTCTGCGCCAGTGCGGCGTACTCGTCCCACGTGGTCGGGGCGGCCCACCCGTTCTGATCGAAGATGTCCTTGCGGTACATGAAGATCATGGGGCCGGTGTCCTGCGGCACCGCGTACACCCCGTCCCCGACGGTCACGAGGCTGAGGGCGCCCTCCGAGAAGCTGTCGGAGAAGGTGTCGGCGTACTCGCTGATGTCCATCGCGACGTCGCTGACGACGAGGTTCGGAAGCTTCTGGTACTCCGCTTGCGCGAGGTCCGGTCCCTCGCCGGCGCGCTGCGCCGCGAGGAGCTTGGCGACCATGTCGTCGGCGCCGGCGGCCTCGACCACCGAGACCTGGACGTCGGGGTTCTGCTCGTTCCAGACGTCGATGACCTCGTCGATACCGGGCGCCCACGCCCAGTATTCGAGGGTGACCGGGCCGGATGCCTGCCCCGCGTCGCCGGCGCAACCGGCGGTCGAGAGGAGGGCGGCACTCGCGACGGCGATGGCGCCGGCACGGAAGAGACTGCTGCGCTTCACGAACTACTCCTTTGTAGGTGCGACCACCCCACGAGGGGTGCGGTCGATGCTGTGGGGACGAGGCCCCGGTGCTCGTGTCCTACCTTCGCTGCCGCACCGTCATTTTGTCAACACATGAAACAAAACATGTGACGGCGCGGGAGCCCGCGTGCGGGCCGCGGGCCGATCCCGGCCATGCGCGACGAGGCACGGGCGCGCGGCTGGGGCCCGAGAACCCGGGCGCTCAGGCGGAGAGCACCTCGCGGATGGCGGTCGCTGCCGCGCCGCGGGCGTAGAGCCCGAAAGCGAACGGAGGCCGGTCGAGGCGCACGTCGGAGCGGGGAACCTGCTCGAGGTGGGCGACGAGACCCTCCTCGAACGCGGCCGGGTCGACGTCGAGCATGTCCAACCCCTCGCCCATGAGCGAGACGAGTTCGGGGTCGAGGAGGTCGACCGTCTCGGCGACCGCCGTGCCGAGCGCGTACGCCGCCGCGGCGAAGGCGTCGCGCTCCCGCCCCTCGGCCGCGCGCGCCCGGTCGAGGGCGAGGGCGTACTCGCCCGGCGCGACGCCGGCGTTCGCCTCGATGGCGGGCATGCTCACGAAGCTGTGCACGCAGTCGGTGTGGCCGTTCGAGCACTCCCGGCCGGTGCGCCCGACCCGGGTGTGCCCCACCCGACCGCTCCGGCCATGGGCGCCCTGCACGAGCTCGTCGTCGATGACCACACCGCACCCGATACCCGCACCCACGCCGTACACGACCACCGAACGGTGGTTCACCCCGCTCCCGAACCAGTGGTGGGCCGCTGTCAGCGCGTGCACGTCGTTCGCGATGGTGACGGGGAGTCCCACGAGATCCGTCAGCAGCCGCGCCAGGGGCACGGGCGCGCTCCAGCCGAGCAGCGGCGAACTCGCCACCAACGGCTCCCCCGTGCGCCGGAGGACGTCGGCCGCCAGCCCCACGCCCAGCGCGGACACGTTCGCGTGCCGGGCCATGAGCGTCCGAGTCGCGTCGACGACCGCGCCGACGACGTTCGTCTCGGTCGGCGAATCGAGGGCGATGCTGAGTTCGTCCACGACCGTTGCGGCGAGGTCGGTCACGACCGCGTACACGCGCTCCGCGGTCACCTTCACGCCCACGAAGTGCGCCGCCTGCGGCCGCAGGTGCAGCTCCTCTGCGGGACGCCCGCGCGAGGCGCTGGCCAGCATGTCGCCCGGGAGGATGAGTCCGCTGTCGACCAGTTCGCGCGCCACCCGCGTCAGGCTCGCGCGCGAGAGCCCGAGACGCTCGGCGATGCGGATGCGCGAGCGCGGGCCGTGCACCAGGAGGTCCAGGAGCACCCGGCGACCGGTCGCGCTCAACTCCGACCACCGCGGGGGCGAATCCGAAGCGAGCTCGGCGGGGCGCGACATCACGAGATGAGGCTACGCCCATCGCCGCCCCGACCCGCGGGCCGGCGGAGCCCCCACCACCGCCCGTCTCGACCCCGCCCCGGCGACGTCCGCCCACCCAACTAGACTGACTCCCGTCCGGCCCCTGCGATTCTTGGAGCTCAGCCGCGTGACCACCTCACCCGAATCCGCCGCCCCCGACGCCGTGCCCGCGCAGACGGATGCCGCGGAAGCCGCCGCACCCGCCCACCGCACGGCCCTGGCCGACACCGTCGACAACGCGATCGCGACGCCCGAGAGAGAGCAGCCGTTCGGCGCCCTGGGCCTCAAGGACGACGAGTACGCCCAGATCCGCGAGATCCTGGGCCGCCGCCCCACCAGCGGCGAGCTGGCGATGTACTCGGTCATGTGGAGCGAGCACTGCTCCTACAAGTCGAGCAAGATCTACCTCCGCCAGTTCGGCCAGAAGGTCAGCGACGAGATGAAGACCCGCCTCATGGTGGGCATGGGCCAGAACGCCGGCGTCGTCGACGTGGGCGACGGCTGGGCGGTCACCTTCAAGGTCGAGTCGCACAACCACCCCAGCTACATCGAGCCGTTCCAGGGCGCCGCGACCGGCGTCGGCGGCATCGTGCGCGACATCATCTCGATGGGCGCGCGCCCGGTCGCCGTCATGGACCAGCTGCGCTTCGGCGCGATCGACCACCCCGACACCCCGCGCGTGGTGCACGGCGTCACCAGCGGCATCTCCTTCTACGGCAACTGCCTGGGCCTGCCCAACATCGGCGGTGAGACCGTGTTCGACGCCGTCTACCAGGGCAACCCGCTCGTGAACGCCCTCGCGGTCGGCGTCATGCGCCACGAAGACATCAAGCTCGCCAACGCCACCGGCGTCGGCAACAAGGTCGTGCTCTTCGGTGCCCGCACGGGCGGCGACGGCATCGGCGGCGCGAGCATCCTGGCATCCGACACCTTCGCCGACGGCGGCCCCACCAAGCGTCCCGCCGTCCAGGTCGGTGACCCCTTCGCCGAGAAGGTGCTCATCGAGTGCTGCCTCGAGCTCTACCGCGACGACCTCGTCGAGGCCATCCAAGACCTCGGGGCCGCGGGCATCTCGTGCGCCACGAGCGAGCTGGCCGCCAACGGCGACAGCGGCATGAAGGTCGAGCTGTCGAAGGTGCTGCTGCGCGACCCGTCGCTCACGCCCGAAGAGATCCTCATGTCCGAGTCGCAGGAGCGCATGATGGCCATCGTCGCTCCCGAGAAGCTCGAGGCGTTCCTCGCCGTCGTCGGCAAGTGGGACGTCGAGACGAGCGTGCTCGGCGAGGTCACGGGCGACGGCCGCCTCGTCATCGACTGGTACGGCGAGCGCATCGTCGACGTCGACCCCTCCACCGTCGCGGTCGACGGCCCGGTCTACGAGCGCCCCGTCGCGTACCCGACCTGGATCGACGCGCTGAACGACGACTCCGCCGCGAAGCTGCCCCGCGCGACCGACGGCGACGTGCTGCGCGAGCAGTTCACGACGCTCGTGGCGAGCCCCAACCTCGCCGACACCTCGTGGATCACGAACCAGTACGACTACTACGTGCTCGGCAACACCGCCCTGAGCTTCCCCGACGACGCCGGCATGATCCGCGTCGACGAAGAGACCGGTCTCGGCTTCGCGATCGCCACCGACTGCAACGGCCGCTACAACCAGCTCGACCCCTACAACGGCGCGAAGCTGGCGCTGGCCGAGGCGTACCGCAACGTGGCCGTGACCGGTGCCGTCCCCACGGCGGTCACCGACTGCCTCAACTTCGGCAGCCCCGAGAACCCCGAGGTCATGTGGCAGTTCAGCCAGGCCGTCGAGGGTCTGAGCGACGGTTGCCTCGAGCTCGGCATCCCGGTCACGGGCGGCAACGTCTCGTTCTACAACCAGACCGGCGACCAGCCGATCCACCCGACCCCCGTCGTGGGCGTCCTGGGCATCATCGACGACGTGGCCGCCCGCATCCCGAGCGGCTGGCAGGATGCCGGCGAGAACCTGTACCTGCTCGGCACCACCGCCGACGAGCTCGACGGCTCGCAGTGGGCCGGCACCATCCACGACCACCTCGGCGGCCGCCCGCCGAAGGTCGACCTCGCTCAGGAGCGCAAGCTCGCCGAGCTGCTCCAGGCGGCGGGCTCCCAGTCGCTCGTCTCGAGCGCGCACGACCTGTCGTCGGGCGGTCTCGCCCAGGCTCTCGCCGAGGGCGTCATGCGCTTCGGCGTCGGCGCGCGCGTCTGGCTCACCGAGCTCAGGGAGCGCGACGGCGTGGATGCCACGGCCGCCCTGTTCAGCGAGTCGACCGGCCGGGTGCTGGTCAGCGTCCCCCGCGAAGAAGACGTGAAATTCCGGGGCCTGTGCAACGGACGCGGCTACCCGGTGCTGCGCATCGGCGTGACCGACGTGGAGCCCGGAACCGAGGCGACCCTGGAGATCCAGGACGTCTTCACCGTCACCGTGCCCGAGCTGCGCCGCCTCTCGAACGAGACGCTGCCGGCGGTCTTCGGGCCGACGGTCGCGGAGCCGGTGGCCTGAGATCGCGGCCGGGCCCGCCCCGGCACGGCCGACACCCCGACGAGAGGAGACGCGCGATGACCGATGACGACGACATGACCGTGTTCAGCGACAAACGTCAGAAGCGCGTCAAGATCACCGCGTGGATCGTGATCGGCGCGCTCGTGCTCACCGGCGGCGGCGCCACGGTGATCTCGCTGATCCTCGGCTGACGCCCCTCCCCCTCGCGTGAGGGGTCGCTTTCCGTTGCGTACGGCGATCCCCAGCGACACGGATCGACCCCTCGCGCGGCGCAGGAGCGCGCGGGGGTCGACGACCACCCGGTTCACGCCAGCGCGGCGAAACGCTCCGTCCGCTCCACGGGTCCGATCACGATCAGCAGGTCGCCCTCGCGGACCACGGATGCCGCTCCCGCCGCGTGCCACTTGCCGTCGGCGCCCTTGATCTTCACGATCGTGACGCCGTGGCGACGACGCACCGCGGACGCTTCCAGCGTCTGCCCCACGATCTCCCGCGGGGCGACCGTCTTGGCGACGGAGAGGTCGCTGTCGAACTCGACGTAGTCGAGCATGGCCCCGCGCACGAGGTGGGCGACGCGGCGCCCCATGTCGGCCTCGGGATAGACGACGTGCTCGATGCCGAGCTGCTCCAGGATCAGGCCGTGCTGCTCGCTGATGGCCTTCGCCCAGATCGACCTCGCACCCATCCTCTTCAGCAGGGAGGTGGTGAGGATGCTGGCCTGGATGTCGGTGCCGATCCCGACCACGACACGGTCGAAGTCGGCGACGCCCAGCTGCTCGAGCGCGACCTGCTTCGTCGAGTCGGCCCGCACGACGTGCGTCAGCACGCCGTTGAGCGACTGCACGGTGTCTTCGTCGGTGTCGATGCCGAGCACCTCGGTTCCCGAGCGGGCCAGCTCGGTGGCCAGAGAACCGCCGAATCGGCCGAGACCGATCACGGCGACGGCCGAGGCGTCGCGGTTGCGCCGGCGGCGGAGGAAGGCGGGGGTGTTATCCAATGATCGGACGCTCCTTCGGGAGTTCGTACATGCGCTTCTCGCGCGTGAGGGCGAGAGCCGCGCCCAGCAGCACGGGGCCGATGCGGCCGATGAACATCAGGGTGATGAGGATCAGTTGCGAGGCCGCGCCCAGATCGGCGGTGATGCCGGTCGACAGCCCCACGGTCGCGAAGGCGGAGATGACCTCGAAGAAGACGCGGTCGAAGGGGAACGGCGTCATCAGCATGATCGCCAGCGTCGAGACCACGACGGCGGCGACCGAGAGCAGCGCCACCGTCAGCGCCTCGCGGTGCGTCGATCGCGGGAGGCGCTTGCCGAACATGTTCACGGCCGTGTCGCCGCGCAGCTCCGCGAGCACGATGAACAGGAGCACGGCGAACGTCGTGATCTTCAGTCCTCCGGCCGTTCCGGCGGGGCCTCCACCGATGAACATGAGGATGTCGGTGACGAACCAGCTCTCGGGGTGCATCGCGCCCACGTCGATTGCGTTGAAGCCCGCCGTGCGCGGCATCACACTGAGGGTGAAGCCGGCGAGGAGGCGGCCGGCCGGGTCGAGGGGCCCCAGGGTGCCGGGATTCGACCACTCCAGGGCCGTGAGGGTCACGGCGCCGCCGACGAGCAGCGTGATGGTGCCCGCCAGGACGGTGACGGTGTTGAGCGTCCACCGTCGTGGGAAGCGGAAGCGCCGCCGCAGCTCCATGATCACCGGGAAGCCGAGGCCACCGAGGATGATGGCCGCGCAGATCGGGAGGCAGATCCAGGGGTCGGTCACGAACGACATGAGGTTGTCGCTGAAGAGGGCGAACCCGGCGTTGTTGAACGACGACACCGCGTGGAAGGCGCCGAGCCAGAGCGAGCGGCCGAACGGCTCGCCGTAGCCGATCGCGAAGCGCGCGGCGAGGATGACCGCGACGATCGTCTGGACGCAGAGGGTGATGAGGGCGACACCGGTCACCACGCGTCGGACGTCGCCGACGGCGACCGTGTGGGTCTCGCTCACCGCGGTCAGGCGCGTGCGCAGACCGAGGCGACGGGCGACGAGGAGCCCCAGCAGCGTGGCGAACGACATCACCCCGAAACCACCGATCTGAATGAGCACCATGATGACGACCTGCCCGAACGGGCTCCAGAAGGTCGCCGTGTCCACCACCACATGGCCCGTGACGCACAGGGCGCTGGTCGCGGTGAAGAGCGCCTCGATGAAGGATGCCGAACGCCCCTGGACCGAGATCGGCAGACTGAGCAACAGCGTTCCGACCGCGAGCACGGCCCCGAAGCCCACCACGATGGCCTGACCCGCGGTGAGCCGGAAAGCGGCGCGGACGCCGCCGCGCCCGCGCCGCGCTCGTCGCCGAAAGATCACCTCGCCACGATCTCACACCCGGCGTCCCCGGAACTGCGCGGGCGGCCGCGCCGCACCCGACTGCGGCACGCTCGTCACGCCGAGGACGGGCGCCGAACGCGCCCCCGACGACGCCCTGTCGCGCCTCGCTGCGGACGTCGCTTCCGGATTCGAACCCCACACCCAGCCCCGTGTCGGAGCCCCGACGTAGCATGGGCACGTGGAACCGCTGTTGGTGTTGCTCACCGAGTGGTGGTGGATCGGCCCCGCTGCGGCCGGTGCGGGCACCGTCGGTTGGATCGGCGTGCGTCGCACCCGCCGCCGCTCCCTTCCCGCGGGCGCGACGGCGACCGGTGATCGCGCTGCCCGGGCCTGGGCGTCCCGCCCGATGGGCAAGGCCGCCGCGCGTCGCCTCGAGCTGGATTCCGCGCTGCTCGACCTGCAGAACGCGCGACACGCCGTCACCCGTGGCCGAGCCGACGTGAAGGTCGCCGACGCCGAGGTGGTGCGTGCTCAGGCCGAGCGAGCGGCATCCCGTGTCTCGGGCGACGTGGTCGCCGCCGCGCGACAGAGACTGATCGACGCGCAGCGCGACCTCCGGGCCGCGACGGCCGAGGTCCGCGCCCGCCGCGCGGGGGTGAAGGCCGCGAAGGCGATGCTGCCGGCCATCCGCTCCGGCAACGCTCCCCTGCCCGTGGCGCGCCTCCTCGCCGATCACGACGCGATCCTCGCGCGCTGGATGTCGTACGAGACCGACCCGGGTCTGGCCATCGACTACCCCGCCATGACCGACTCGGGCTCCCCCCTGCTCGCGGACTTCCTCCGCGCGCACGAGCGTGCGCAGTGGCTGCGTCCCGCCTCGGTGCACACCCGTCTCGAGCCCGCCGAGTACCTCGCCTATCGCGATGCCGTGCGCCGCACCGGCCACGCCTTCGACCGTGCCGAACGCGCCGCGCGCCTCGGCGGGGAGCAACCGAGCCTCGACGCCGGCGACACCTGGAGCCGGGTGGCATCCGATCTCGCCGAGACCGCGCAGCGCGCCCTCGCCCGGTCGATGGAGTCGATGGGGCGCGCGGCCGCGGGCCAAAGGGCCGAGCGCGCCGCCAAACGCACTTCCGCCCAAGCCCCGGATGCCGACGGCCCCGCGCCCCGGCGCCCGTTCTGGCCACCGCCCGCACGGGATCGGCCGCAGCCGCCCAGCCGCTGAGGCGTCTCGGATCGGTCGGCGTAGCATGGCGACGTGCAGGACTTCTGGAACTTCGCCGGCGACTACTGGTGGCTCGTCTTCCCGATCTTCGGGATGACGATGGGTGCTGTCAACGCCCGGTCGAAGCACCGCGAGGTGGCCGCGCGTCGGCGGCACAAGGAGCAGCTCGAGCTGCTCGCTGCCCGATCCGCCGCACCCGTGCCGGTCGCCGAGTCCGCCGCATCGCCGACCGCTGCGCTCACCGGCGACGACGACGGAGACCAACGCCGCCTCGTCGAGGCGCACGACGACGTCACGCACCGCTGGCTCGAGTACGAGCTCGACGCCGCCAAGGTCATCAGCTATCCGGCCATGAGCGACGGGCGCCAACCCCTGACCGCCGCGTTCCTCCGGGCCAAGAAGGTCGCCGACAACCTCCGTCCTCGCGCGGATGAGACCCTGTCCGCTGCGCGCCGACGCGAGTACCGCGACGCCGTCACCGATTACGAGGTGGCGTTCGAGGTCGCCGAGCGCGACGCCCGCCGGGTGAAAGACGCGGCGTTCTCGCCCGACGAACGCAAGCGTCTCGACACCGCGAAGCAGCTCCTCAGCGTCGCGACCGACCAGGCCGCCACCCCGAACGAGCGCCAGCTCGCGTACAAGCGCGTACGCGAAGAGATCGAGGGCCTCATCTGGCTGAGCGACGAAGCCGTCGACGAGCTCGAGAAGAAGGTCGCGCTCGAGCTCCCCCGCGAGCGCAGCACGCCCTCGGCATCCACTCCCCCGCCCGAGCCCGCCCCCTGAGGCCCGGCCGCCTCGGGCCGCGCGGTGCGCGATGGGTGGGAACGGCCGCAGCGTGCCGCTCAGACCTTCCGCCGGATCCGCACCGGCCCCCGCGCCGTGGTCATATCGACCACCACGCCCTTCTGGGTGACCTCCACCTCGCCGAGGCCGACGAGCTCCTGCGCCGCATCGCGCGCGGGCTGCATGAGGTCGCGCCAGTCGTCGCCGCCCACGGCGCGCGCGGCTTCCGACGGGCAGATCGTCTTCCCGGCATCGCGCGCCGCGAGGAGGTCGCGGATGGATGCCACGAGCCGCGGGTCTGCACCAGATGACGGGGCCATCTGTCCAGTGTCCCTCCGCGGCTCGGTCTCGGGGTCAGAATGACCCGGTGATCACCGAGCGCCATGCCCCCGACCTACCCGGACGCGCCGTCATCGCGCAGCGCTGGAACCGCGCCGTGTTCGTGCATTGGCGCATCGACCCGGCCGAGGTCGCCCCTCTGCTGCCCCCGGGCACCCGCCCCGACGTCCACGACGGGTCGGCGTGGGTCGGGCTCGTGCCGTTCGTGCTGAGCGAGTTCCGATTCCTGCCGTTGCCGCCGGTGCCGTTCGTGGGCACCTTCACCGAGATCAACGTGCGCACCTACGCCGTGGATGACGAAGGCCATCGGGGTGTGGTCTTCCGCACGCTCGAGGCGGAGCACCTCGCCCCCGTACTCGCCGCGCGCGCGCTGTTCGGGCTGCCGTACCGCTGGGCGCGCGCGGGGGTGCGCACCGACGGCGATCGCATCGAGTACCGCTCGCAGCGCCACGGCGGCCGGCATCCCGGGACGCGGCTGCGGGCGACGCTCGGCACCGAGACCGTCGACACCCCGCTCTCGCGCTTCCTCACCGCCCGCTGGGGCTTCCACGAGCGTCACCTCGGTCGCACGATCTGGGCCGCCAACAGCCACGAGCCCTGGCCGCTGGTCACCGCCGAGCTCGACACCCTGGACGACGAGCTCGTGGCGGATGCCGGTTTCCCGCAGCTGGCCGGTCGCGCCCCCGACTCGGTGCTCGCGATGCCCGCCGACCACCCGGGCTTCATCACGCGGTTCACCGCGGCGCACGCCGTCGGCTGAGCCGGTGGGGCCGGACGCGCCCCGCGAGAGCTGTTCGGTCACAACGCAGGCGGGCAACCCCGCACGGGTCGACGGGAGCATCCACACGGTACGACCGGCCCGGTGAGCGAGCCCGTCGCCCCACGGGCGAGCACCCTCCACTGGTGGGCGGTGGCCGCGGCGATCGCGGCGCTGACCGTGCCCGTGCCGACGGCTGGGGGTTCACCGATCCTCCTGGAGCAGTCGTTCATCGACGACGCCGTCGTCGTCCCCTGAGAACGACACCCCGGCGACCACAGCGAGACGGCCCCCTCCGCACCGGAGGGGGCCGTCGCTGTGCGAGAGGTCAGTCGCGCTGGGTCGAGAACGCCTCGGGGTACTGCTCGAGCCACGCGTCGACGGCCTCGGCCTCGCGGCCCTCGCCGTACTCGTTGACGACGAGGTCTTCGAGGGCGCCGTACTGCTCGTCGTCGAGCTGGATGCCGGCGATGAGCTCGGCGGCATCCGGGTACTGCTCCGCGAAGCCGCTCGTGCCCAGGAAGTGCAGCGCCTCGGGGTCGCCCATCAGCCCCTGGGGGTCTTCGAGGTCCTTCACGTCGTAGGCGTCGTTGGCCCAGAAGGGACGCCACAGGGTGACCGCGATGTCCTTCTGCGCCGCGATGGCGTTGTCGAGCTCGGTGAGCATCGCCGCGGTCGAGGAGGTGACGAGCTCGTAGTCGCCGTCGAGGCCGTAGCCGGGCAGCATCGATTCCTGCGTCTGCTTCGTCAGGCCCGCGCCCGGCTCGATGCCGTAGATGCGGCCGCCGAAGCGCGCCGGGTCGGCCTGGAGGTCTTCGATGGAGTCGATGTCGACGTAGCTCGGCACCGCGATCGTGAGCTTGGCGTTGTCGTAGTACGCGCCGAGGTCTTCGATCTGGTCGCCGTAGGTGTCCATGTACGACTTGTGCGTGAGTTCGGGCCAGGCCGAGGGGTAGATGTCGACGTCGCCCTGGGCGAGGCCGGTGTACAGCGGACCCGCTTCGGTGAGCGTCTGCATCTCGACCGAGTAGCCGAGCTTCTCGAGCTGGTCCTCGAGCAGGTACGCGGTGCTCAGGCCGTCGGTCCACGAGGGGAGGAAGCCGAGCGTGATGGTGCCCTTGTCGCCGCCTTCTCCCGAGCCGCCGTCGGCCTGGTTGCCGCTCGCGCAGCCGGCGAGCGCCAGCGCGCCGACGGCGCCGAGAGCGAGAGTGCTGGTGAGGTGTCGTGTCTTCATTGCTGTGTTCTCTTCCTTTTCGTATGTGATTTCCGTTGGGGCCCCGCCCGTCGGGCGCGTGAGGGGTCCGTCTCCGTCGCCCGGGAGCGTCCTCGGCGACGGATGCCGACCCCTCACGTCGAGCACGTCGAGGGGGCGAGGGCGATGCCGGTGTCAGCGGCCGGTCGAGATGGGCGCGCGACGGGGCGACGCCTTCTCGCGCGCGGCGTCCGCCGACGGGGTGCCGGCGTGGGGCGCCGAGGCGGCGCCGGCCGCCGCGACCGCCGAAGCCCGTGCCGCACGGCGGCGCCCGAGCACGCCCAGCAGCGACCCGCCGTTGTCGGCGCGATTGCCGAGGGCGGCCGTCAGGCGATCGAGGTACACCGCGAGGATGACGACGCTGAGACCGGCCTCGACACCCTTGGGCAGGTTGACGGTCGAGATCGACTGGACGACCTCCTTGCCGAGGCCGTCAGCGCCGACGATGCCGGCCACGACCGCCATCGACAGGGCGAGCATGATCACCTGGTTGACACCCGCCATGATCGTGGGCGTCGCGAGCGGCAGCTGGATGCCGCGCAGGATCTGCCAGGGCGTGGCACCGAACGCGTGTCCGGCCTCGACCGTCTCGGAGTCGACACCGCGGATGCCGAGCTCGGTCAGACGCACCCCCGGGGGCAGCGCGAAGATGACCGTCGAGACGACACCGGGCACGACGCCGATGCTGAAGAACGTGATCGCCGGGATCAGGTAGACGAACGCGGGCATCGTCTGCATGAAGTCGAGGATCGGTTTCAGGATCGCCCGCACCGTGGCGTTGCGCGCCGACCAGATGCCCAGAGGCACCGAGATCGCCACGGCGACGACGGTCGCCACGAGCACGAGCGCCAGGGTCTGCATCGCGGTGACCCACTGCCCCATGGCGAGGATCAGTGCGAAACCGATGACCGTCCCGATCGCGAGCTTCCACGAGCGCAGCAGCCAGGCCAGCAGCGCCGCGATCACGATCACCACGACGATGGGCGCCGCCAGCAGCACGTCGCTGAGTCCACCGACGAGGAACCGCACGGTCACGGCGATGACGTCGAACAGGCCCGAGAGGTTGTCGCGCAGCCAGTCCACGGCGGAGTCGACCCACAAGCCGACGGGAATGCGGAAGCCGTCCATCAGCGCACCCCCTCGATTCCGGATGCCGCGGCTCCGCCGGCGGCGCCGCGCGAGCCGGCGGCCGACGCCGACACGGAGTCACCCGCATCCGGGTCGGTGCCCGTGGCGTCGAGCGCCGCATCGATCTCGGCGGACGGGAGGGGCTGCGGGAGCACGGTGATCTCCTCGGTCGAGGTGGGTCCGGGCCCGAGAGCCGCCAGCAGCGTCACGCGCGGGATGACGCCGGCCAGGCGTCCGTCGCCGTCGAGCACGGCGAGAGGAAGGGGCGACTCGACCGACGGGACGAAGAGGTTCATGAGCACGTCGTCTTCGCGCACGGCCTGCGGCACCGGCTTGAGCTTGCCGTGCAGCGAGTTCTCACCCGCACGGACGAGCTTGATGGCATCCCGGTCGGTGATGATGCCCAGCGGCTTGCGGTCGCGGTCGGTCACGTAGACCGCCGACATGTAGGCGTCGCGCATCTGGCGCAGCGCCGTGCGGGGGCCCGCCGAGGCGTCGACGCGCGGACGCGGACGCTCCATGACGTTGCCGGCGGTGAGCACGCGGGCGCGGTCGACGTCCTGCACGAACTGCTCGACGTAGTCGTTGGCCGGGTCGGTGAGGATGTCTTCCGGCGTGCCGATCTGCACGATGCGCCCGTCGCGCATGACGGCGATGCGGTCGCCGAGGAACATCGCCTCGTTGAGGTCGTGGGTGATGAAGACGATGGTCTTCTTCAGGGTGCGCTGCAGCTCGAGCAGCTGTTCCTGCATCTCGCGCCGGATGAGCGGGTCGAGGGCGCTGAAGGCCTCGTCCATGAGCAGGATGTCGGTGTCGGCGGCGAGCGCACGGGCGATGCCGACGCGCTGCTGCATTCCACCCGAGAGCGCCGAGGGGAGCTTCTCGCCCCAGCCCTCGAGACCGACGAGCGCGAGGATCTCGTTCGCCTTCGCGAGGCGCTCGGCCTTGGCGACCCCGCGCAGTTCGAGCGGGTAGGCGACGTTCGCCGCCACCGTGCGGTGCGGGAGGAGGGCGAAGTGCTGGAACACCATCGCCAGCCGGTCGCGGCGGAGGGTGCGCAGCCGCGCGGCACCGACGCCGGTGAGGGCGTCGCCCTGCACCTCCACGGTCCCCGCGGTGGCGTCGTGCAGGCCGTTCAGCATGCGGATGATGGTGGACTTGCCGGAGCCGGACAGGCCCATGATGACGAAGATCTCACCGGGTCTCACGTCGAAGCTCGCGTCGATGACGGCGGCGGTTCCGTGGTCGGAGATCTCGTCGCGCGACGAACCGGCGCGCAGCTTGTCGACGGCGGCCTGGGGTGCGCGGCCGAAGACCTTGAACAGGTTCTTCGCCGCGAGAGCGGGCGCCGCGGAGGCGGGCTCCCGAGAGGCGGGCTCTCGAGAGGCGGGCTCCGTGGGGGCAGGCGGATGTGTCACTGGTGCACCTCGGCGGCCTTCGGGTGGCCGCAGCGGTCACGCCCGGGTGGCAGCCGTCGGCACTCTCCGGGGGCGGAGCGCACCGGCACCGGACATCGGGTCCGGCGCCCTGGCCGCCGACCGTACGCTCGCGGCGTCCCCTCCCCCGAGGTGGCACCGGCGACCGCGGACTGGTCGGGTGAACGGCCCTGAAAGGGCCTCCACAAACGTTTCACGGTGATGGATCGGCTGGCAAATCAGCGGCGGACTTGCCCTGACGGTGGGCCTGTGGCACGCGCGCGCGCCTGGGATCGGCGGTCGCGGCACCGGTCATGGATTCACGTGGATGTCACCTCGGGCGTGTCGCCCGTGCCCATAGGGCGAGCACGCGCCTCCCCCCGCCACGCACGACACCCGCGCGAACGGGCGGCACGGTCGCGCCCTCGAGCGGCACGGCCGCACCGGGGGCACCGGGATCTCGACGACGCTCGCCACGCCGGGCCGGACGCGGCGGGATCAGTCCGCGGAGGGTCCGGCGTCGGCGGTGCGGACGGGGGGTGCGGCGCCCGCGGGCGTGGCGTCGGTGGGCGCGGCGCCTGCGGGCGTGGCGTCGGCGGTGCGGGCGTCGGCGACGGGCTCTACCGCTGCGGTGCGGTGGTGACGGATGACCTCCGCGACGACGAAGTTGAACCACTTCTCCGCGAACGCGGGGTCGAGGTCGGCCTGCTCGGCGAGCTGCACCAGCCGGGCGATCTGCTGCTCCTCGCGCGCGGGGTCGGATGCCGGCATCCCGTGCTGCGCCTTGAGGACGCCCACCTGCTTGGTGCAGCGGAAGCGCTCCGCGAGAAGGAAGATGAGCGCGGCGTCGATGTTGTCGATGCTGCCGCGCAGCCCCTGCAGAATCGTCGAGGGATCGGCGTCGGTCATGTGTCCTCCCAGATCGCTCCGACCCTACCGCGGCGCGCTCGACGCCGCGCACCGGCGTACCCCGGTCCTACAGTGTGAGCATGAGCCGATCGACGCGCCCCGACCCCACCGCCGAAGGCGCCGACGCCGGGGCTGCCACCTCGCGCGACAAGCCGGTGTGGTCGGCCGTCTCCCGCCCGTACGCCGCGGGCTTCTTCCTGACCCTCGGCGGGCTGACCGCGTTCCTGCTGGCGCTCGCCCTCGGCAAGTTGTCGACCGTGCTGATCTACATCGCCATCGCGCTGTTCGTCGCCCTCGCGCTCGACCCCCTCGTCCGTCTGCTCGTGCGCCGCGGCCTCTCGCGCGCCTGGGGGATCGTGATCGTGTTCGGCGGCCTCGCCGTGATCCTCGCGGGCGCACTCTGGCTGCTCATCCCGCCGGTCGTGCGGCAGGTCGAGCAGTTCGTCGGCGACATCCCCTCCTTCGTCAACGACCTCATCGACAGCGACGCGGTGCGCTGGGTCGAGGCGAACTTCGGCGACAGCCTCGGCAACGTGCTGAAGGAGGTGCAGAACTTCGCGACGAACCCCGCGAACATCGCCGCGATCGGCGGTGGCCTGCTGCAGGTGGGCATCGGCATCGGGGAGTTCATCTCGGGCGCGATCATCGTGCTCGTGCTGAGCCTGTACTTCCTGGCATCCCTGCCCAAGATGAAGAACAGCCTCGTGCGTCTGACCCCCGCGCGCAGCCGCGAGACGGTCGCCGACATGACCGGTCAGATCACCGACTCGGTCGGTGGATACCTCGCCGGCATGGTGGTGCTCGCCCTGTGCAACGCGGTTTTCGCGTTCATCGTGCTCACGATCCTGCAGCAGCCGTTCGCAGCGCTCCTGGCCGCCCTGGCTTTCGGCATCACCCTGATCCCCCTGGTCGGTTCCGTGCTGTTCTGGGCGACGGCCACGCTGTTCACGCTGATCGTCAGCCCCACCGCGGGCCTGTGGTTCGCGATCATCTACCTCGCGTACATGCAGATCGAGGCATACATCCTCACGCCGCGCGTCATGAACCGCACCATCTCGATCCCGGGTGCGCTCGTCGTGATCGGCGCGCTGGTCGGCGGCACGCTGCTGGGGCTGCTCGGCGCCCTCGTCGCCATCCCCGTCACGGCGTCGGTGCTGCTGATCGTCAAGCAGATCGTCATCCCGCGACAGGATGCCAAGAAGTAGCACGCCCACTCCAGCGAACCGCCGAACCTCGAGCGTGGTTCCTCCTCGGCATAAACGCACCCCGCGCGCATAAACGCGCTGTACTCGTGTTTATGTGCGCAGAAAGCGTTTATGCCCCGGGGGCGGACCCAGCGCATCACGAGCACCCCGACGGCGACGGGATCGCCGCCCGTGGCCCACGCGGCGCGGGTTAACCGGGGGCGGAAAGCGGGCTCAGCGCAGCGGCAGCAGACGCGTCGGCGACGGTGAGGCCGTGCGGTGCCGCACCCGCCCCGGGACGCCCGTGCGCTGGTCGAGCGGCAGCGACACGATCTCGTGCGCGAGCTGCCCGGCCACCAGGAGCGTGTCGTCGACCACGACGTGGTGCCGCGGCCAGTGCGTGCCGGTCTCGGCGAGAGCGGTGAGCTGCAGGGTCTCGCCCGCGCCGCGCACCGACAGCACGCCGACCGTGTCGCTTCCGCGCACGCCCGCGTACAGCGTCGAGCCGTCGCGGCCGGCGCACAGTTCGGCCGCGGTGTCGGTCTCGAGCGTGCCGAGCAGCCGCTCACCCGAACGCACGTGCCAACGCCCCTCGCGATCGGCGGCGAGCACGAAGACCTCCCGGCTGAGCTCGGTCACCACGTAGAGGTGCCCCGACGGATGCCACAGCCCGTGCCGCGGACCGCTCCCCTTCGGGAACACCACGCTCTGCACGAGCCGGAGCCCGTCCGCTGCCGGACGCCAGATGCGCACCAGGTCGAGGCCCATGTCGGTGGTCGCGACGAGACCGCCCGGAAGGAAGGTGGCCTGATGCGCGCGCGAGACGCGGGCGCCGGCGGCCGCCTCCTCCGACTCGGCGTCGGTCTCGGGAACGTCGTCGTATGCGGGGATGAGGTGCCCGTACTCCTCACCCGCCGCGTCGCGCAGCGCACGGGCCGCGGCAGCGAGGTCGGGCACCACGGCGCCCGACACGCGCGCGCCGGTCGAGACGGCGCCTTCCACGGGCGACGGCCCGTACGGGTCGGCGGCCTCGGCGGCGATCACGGGTCGAGACGGCCGGCCCGCGGCATCCAGGTCGATCCGCACGACGCGTCCATCGCCCCAGCAGCTGGCGACGAGGAACGAGGCGTCGGGCGCGACGGCGACGTGGCACACGGCCGCGCCGGCGTCGACGGGCGCGCCGACCGGCGTCAGCCTGGTCTCACCGGTGCGTCGATACGCCTGGACGGTGCCGTCGAACTCGACGGCCGCGTAGAGCAGCTCGTGCGTGGGGTGGGCCGCGATCCACGACGGCGATCCCGGGGCCGCGACAGCCGTGCCGACCATGCCGAGTGGGCCGCCCGCACCGGGCGAGTCGGCCTCGCCGGCCTGGAGCAGGCCGATGCCCTCGGCGGATCCGGCGTCGGGGGCGTACGCGCCGACCCAGAACCGCATCAGTCGATCAGGTCGTGACGGACGATGACCTGATCGCGGGCGGGACCCACGCCGATCACCGAGATGCGCGTTCCGCTCATCTTCTCGAGGGCCAGCACGTACTCCTGCGCGGTCTGCGGAAGGTCGTCGAACGTGCGTGCCGACGAGATGTCCTCGCTCCAGCCGGGGAAGTTCTCGTAGATCGACTTCGCGTGATGGAAGTCGGTCTGATTGACCGGCAGGTCGTCGAACCGCACGCCGTCGACGTCGTAGGCGACGCAGACCGGGATCTGCTCGAGGCCGCCGAGGATGTCGAGCTTGGTCAGCACGAGGTCGGTGATGCCGTTGATGCGGGTGGCGTAGCGCGTGATCGGCGCGTCGTACCAGCCGACGCGGCGCGGGCGACCGGTGGTCGTGCCGAACTCGAACCCGCGGGAGCGCAGCCAGTCGCCGCTCTCGTCGAACAGCTCGGTCGGGAACGGACCCGATCCCACGCGCGTGGTGTACGCCTTCACGATGCCGACGATGCGGTCGAGACGGTTGGGACCCACGCCCGACCCCGTCGAGGCGCCACCGGCCGTGGCCGACGACGACGTCACGAACGGGTAGGTGCCGTGGTCGACGTCGAGCATGGTGGCCTGGCCGCCCTCGAAGACGACGACGTCTCCGGCATCCAGCGCGTCGTTCAGCAGCAACGAGATGTCGGCGACCATCGGCCGCACGCGCTCGGCGTACGACAGCAGGTCTTCGACGACCTCGTCGACCGTGACCGAGCGACGGTTGAACACCTTCACGAGCATGTGGTTCTTCTGGTCGAGGGCTCCCTCGACCTTCTGCCGCAGGATGTTCTCGTCGAACAGGTCTTGCACCCGGATGCCGACCCGGTTGATCTTGTCGGCGTAGGCGGGCCCGATGCCGCGACCGGTGGTGCCGATCTGACGCTTGCCGAGGAAGCGCTCGGTGACCTTGTCGAGCGTGCGGTGGTACTGCGTGATGATGTGCGCGTTCGCGCTGATCTTCAGCCGGCTGGTGTCGAGCCCGCGGGCGTTGAGCGCCTCGAGCTCGGCGAAGAGCACCTCGAGGTCGACGACGACGCCGTTGCCGATCACCGGCGTCACGCCCGGGGACAGGATGCCGCTGGGCAGCAGGTGCAGCGCGTACTTCTCGTCGCCGATGACGACGGTGTGGCCGGCGTTGTTGCCGCCGTTGAACTTCACCACCCAGTCGGTGCGCTCACCGAGCAGGTCGGTGGCCTTGCCCTTGCCCTCGTCGCCCCACTGGACGCCGACGATCACGATTCCGGGCATGAGTGCTCCTCGCATGTTGTCCGGCGGTACACCCCATCCTATCGAGCGGGTCCGACACCGCCCCGCGGCCTGCCGACGGGGTCGCCACGTCAGTACCCTGAACGGATGACGACGACGACGCGGTGGGCGACCGGCTGGAACATCCTGCGGGCGATCGTGGCCGTCGCGGTCCTGGTGGCCGTCGTCGCGCAATTCGTCTCCACCGCCTCCGGGGCGGCCGCGGCCGGCCGCGACGTCACGACGACGGTGGCGAACTTCTTCAGCTTCTTCACGATCCTCTCGAACGTGTCGGCAGCCGTCGTGCTGCTGATCGCAGCGGTGCGGTTCGCCCGGCGGCGTCCTGCGGCCGACCACCCCGAGGTCGACAGCCCGGCCCTCGCGACGGCGCTCGCCTGGGTCTCGACCTACATGATCGTCACCGGCGTCGTCTACAACCTCCTGCTGCGGGGCCTGCCCCTGCAGCCCGAGACGGTCGGCTGGTCGAACGAGATCCTCCACGTGTGGGGGCCGCTCTTCCTCCTGCTCGACGTGCTGCTCGGGTCCGGCAGACGGCGACTGCCGTGGACGGCGGCTCTCGGAGCGGCGATCTTCCCCATCGTCTGGATCGTGTACACGCTCCTGCGCGCCCCCCTGATCACCAACCCCACCACGGGCGCCCCCTTCTGGTACCCGTATCCCTTCCTCGACCCCAGCACCGGCGGGTGGGGCAGCGTCGCCGTCTACATCGTCGTGATCGCCCTCGCCATCGTCGCCCTCGCCGTCGGCGTGGTCGCGATCGGCCGGGCGCGCGGCATCCGCGGGGCCGCTGCGAGCGTCGATTCGGGCCGTCGGGGGTGATGTCCGCGCTCCGGTGGTGATAATCGAACGGAGGGGACCGATCCCCGGCCCCGCCGAAAGCGATACCGGATGCCGTCACGCCCAGCGCCGTGGAGAACGTGGCTCGTCGCGAGCGCCCTCGCGTTGATCGTCGCGCCCCTCGCCCTCGTCGGCTCGTCCGCGGCCTCCGCCGCCTCCCCGTCGACGATCTCGACCGGCCCGAACCCCCTGGCATCCGGCCCCGCCCTCCCCGCGTTCTCGGCGGCCGCCGAGGCGCAACAGGCTGCGATCCGCGCCGGTCGCACCAGTGTCGCGAAGCGCATCGGCGTGATCGCCGCGCAGCCCTCCGCCGTTTGGCTCGGCGACTGGTACGACCGGGCGTCGCTCGTGCGGGTGCTCCAGGCCGAGACACGGGCCGCGGTGCAGCAGAAGAAGGTCGCGGTGTTCGTGCTCTACGCCATCCCGGCCCGCGACTGCGGTCAGCACTCCGCCGGCGGATTCGACGCCGCCGCCTACCGCGAGTGGACGAAGACGATCGCCCGGACGCTGCGCGGCACCCCCTCGGTCGCGATCGTGGAGCCAGACGCCCTCGCGATGATCGGCGAATGCGAGGGCCAGGGCGATCGGGCGGCGCTCATCCGCCAGGCCGTGCGCGACCTCGCCGCGGCGAACGTGCCCGCCTACATCGACGCGGGCAACTCCGGCTGGGTTCCGGCCGAGGCGATGGCCGAGCGGCTGCGCGCCGCCGGCGTGTCCGAGGCGCGAGGCTTCGCCACCAACGTGTCGGGGTTTCGCGGCACGGCGTCGGAGCAGAAGTACGCCGAGCGGGTGCGCGCACTCCTCGGCGGCACGACCCGCTACGTCATCGACACCTCTCGTAACGGCCGCGGATGGACCGGCGACTGGTGCAACCCGGCCGGCGTGGGCCTGGGCAGCACCCCTCGCGCGGTCACCGGGAGCGGCGGTCTCGATGCGCTGCTGTGGATCAAGCGCCCGGGCGAGAGCGACGGCGGCTGCAACGGCGGTCCCGCGGCGGGGAGCTGGTTCGAGAAGGCGGCGCTCGAGCTGGTGTCGCTGCGCAAGACCTAGGCCTCTACCCTGGAACGCGTGCGTACGCGACTGATGTCCGCGGCCCTGGCCGCCTCCGCCCTGCTCCTGCTCGCCGGCTGCGCGGCGGGCACGCCCGACACCTCCGCCCCCGCGGCGAGCTCGTCGTCGGGGGGCGCCGCGAGCGGGGAGTGCGCGTACCCGACGTCGGGGCAGCCCGCCGTCGACGTCACGCCCCCGGCAGAGGGGACCGATCGCCCCACCGGCGACGTGCAGGCGGTGCTGCAGACCTCGGCCGGCGACATCCCGATCACCCTGAACGGCGAGCGCACCCCCTGCACGGTCGAGAGCTTCGTGTCGCTCGCGCAGCAGCAGTACTTCACCAACACCGAGTGCCACCGCCTGACCACGCAGGGCATCTTCGTGCTGCAGTGCGGCGACCCCACGGGCACCGGCCGTGGTGGCCCGGGCTACCGCTTCGCCGACGAGCTCGACGGCAGCGAGACGTATCCGGCGGGCACCGTCGCCATGGCGAACGCGGGTCCGGGCACCAACGGATCGCAGTTCTTCCTGGTCTACGACGACACGCAGCTGAGCCCCGACTACACGGTGTTCGGCACGATGTCGCCCGAGGGTGTCGAGGTCGTCGAAGCGATCGCCGCCGCGGGCACCGAGGGCGGTGCCCCCGACGGGCCGCCCGCCGAGCCGGTGACGATCACGGGCGTCACCGTCGGCTGACCCCTCCTCCCCCGGCACTCCGCGCGAGCGGGGCGCGTCGCGGGGTCGGGGCGCGGGGTCGGGGCGCGGCATCCCTCCGTCCTAGAATCGGAGGCATGTCCAAGGTCCTTCAGTCCCTTCCCGTCGGCGAGCGCGTCGGCATCGCCTTCTCGGGTGGTCTCGACACCTCGGTGGCCGTCGCGTGGATGCGCGACAAGGGCGCCGTGCCCTGCACCTATACGGGTGACCTCGGGCAGTACGACGAAGACGACATCGCCTCGATCCCCGGGCGCGCGACGCAGTACGGCGCCGAGATCTCGCGTCTGGTCGACTGCAAGACGGCACTCGTCGAAGAGGGCTTCGTCGCGCTGGCGTGCGGCGCGTTCCACATCCGCTCGGGCGGCCGTACGTACTTCAACACCACGCCCCTCGGCCGCGCCGTCACCGGCACCCTCCTGGTGCGGGCGATGAAGGAAGACGGCGTCGACATCTGGGGCGACGGCTCCACCTACAAGGGCAACGACATCGAGCGGTTCTACCGCTACGGCCTGCTCGCCAACCCCGCTCTGCGCATCTACAAGCCGTGGCTCGACGCCGACTTCGTCACCGAGCTCGGCGGACGCAAAGAGATGAGCGAGTGGCTCGTCGCCCACGACTTCCCCTACCGCGACAGCGTCGAGAAGGCGTACTCGACCGATGCCAACATCTGGGGCGCGACGCACGAGGCGAAGACCCTCGAACACCTCGACGTGTCGCTCGAGACCGTCGAGCCCATCATGGGCGTGCGGTTCTGGGACCCCGAGGTCGAGATCGAGACCGAAGACGTCACGGTCGCCTTCGAGGGGGGTCGTCCCGTCTCGATCAACGGCGAGCGCTTCGACGACCCGGTCGCTCTCGTGCGCGAGGCCAACGCCATCGGCGGCCGTCACGGCCTGGGCATGAGCGACCAGATCGAGAACCGCATCATCGAGGCCAAGTCCCGCGGCATCTACGAGGCCCCCGGTATGGCGCTGCTGTTCATCACGTACGAGCGCCTGGTCAACAGCATCCTCAACGAAGACACCCTCGCCACCTACCACGAGCAGGGTCGCCGGCTCGGTCGCCTCATGTACGAGGGGCGCTGGCTCGAGCCGCAGTCGCTCATGCTGCGCGAGTCGATCCAGAAGTGGGTCGGATCGACCATCACGGGCTCGGTCACGCTGCGTCTGCGCCGCGGCGAGGACTACACGATCCTCGACACCGTGGCATCCGGCATGTCGTACTCGCCCGAGAAGCTGTCGATGGAGCGCGTCGGCGACGCCGCGTTCGGCCCCGTCGACCGCATCGGGCAGCTCACCATGCGCAACCTCGACATCGCCGACTCGCGCGCGCGCCTCGAGCAGTACGCCGGGCTCGGGCTCATCGGCGGTCCGACGGGTGAGCTCGTCGGCGATGTCACCCAGGGCGGTGCCCGCGAGATCACCGAGCCGGCTGCCCCGCTCTCCGCCGACGGCGAGCGCCTCGCCGAGGCGACCGACGTCGCGGGCGAGAGCGCCGCGTTCGACTCCGGCACCGACTGACCCCCACGTTCGACGAATCCGGCGGCCCCCGGGGCGGCGGCGTAGGAGTCGGGGCCCGGCCCCCCGCGCGGGGCGGGGATCCCCCCCCCCCACACCCCCCCCG
>NZ_JBKBNC010000017.1:0-62339 GCF_046295495.1 Microbacterium sp. | reverse complement strand
CGCACGACCTCGACGTCGTCGCCGGCATCGCCGACGACGTGATCGTGATGAAGGACGGCCGCGTCGTGGACTCGGGCGCGGTGTCGTGCGTCTTCGCCGAGCCCCGGCATCCGTTCACGCGGGAGCTCCTGGCCGCGGCGGGTCGGCCTTCCGCGCCCTCGTGAGTCCCGTCAGCGCGCTCGCCCCTCGCCCGCTCGTCGAGTGTCCAGGACCCGCCGTGGCTCGTGCGCCGAGAGCGGCGTGTCTCGGGCGCCCGGCCGCCGCGCAGACCCCGCACCACCGCCGGCCGTGAGCGCGTAGACTGGGGCCACACGCATCGATCCGGCCATCACCGGGGAGCTCGCGGAAGAACCTCCGACCCTTCGACTCGCTCAGGGGCCGGACTAGTAGAACCGCGCGGGGCAGGCCCGTCACAGCCGCAGTGAGAGAGGCGCCGCACCCGATCGGGGGCAGCGCAACGCGGGGTGGTACCGCGGTCCGCGAGGATCGTCCCCGCAGGTGATTCCCGACCTGCGGAGAGACATGACCTACCCACGCCCCTCATCCTTCGGCCCCGCCGCCGACGCCTCGGTCGCGTCCGCGGGCACGGCATCCGGTGCGCCCGCCGTCGTCCCGAGCCCCCGGTTCCCGGCGATCGAGGACGACACGCTCGCGTTCTGGGCCGCCGACGACACTTTCCGCGCCTCGATCGCGAATCGCGAGGGCGCCGAGGAGTGGGTGTTCTACGACGGCCCGCCCTTCGCGAACGGCCTGCCCCACTACGGACACCTCCTCACCGGCTACGCCAAGGACGTCTTCCCGCGCTTCCAGACCATGCGCGGCAAGAAGGTCGACCGCGTCTTCGGGTGGGACACCCACGGTCTTCCCGCCGAGCTCGAGGCCATGAAGCAGCTCGGGATCACCGAGAAGGACGAGATCGAGCGCATGGGCGTGGCGACCTTCAACGCCAAGGCCCGCGAATCGGTGCTCGAGTACACGCGCGAGTGGCAGGACTACGTCACCCGCCAGGCCCGCTGGGTCGACTTCGAGCGCGGATACAAGACGCTCGACACGACCTACATGGAGAGCGTGCTGTGGGCCTTCAAGACCCTGCACGACAAGGGCCTCGCGTACGAGGGCTACCGCGTGCTGCCGTACTGCTGGCGCGACGAGACCCCCCTGTCGACGCACGAGCTGCGCATGGACGACGACGTCTACAAGATGCGGCAGGATCCCTCGGTCACCGTCACCTTCCCCCTCGTGGGCGCCAAGGCCGAGGCGCTCGGCCTCACGGGCGTGCGGGCGCTGGCGTGGACGACGACGCCGTGGACGCTTCCGACGAACCTCGCCCTGGCGGTGGGTCCCGGCATCCGGTACGCGGTCGTCGAGGGCGGGCCCCACGGCGCCGCCGACGTGCACCGCGCCCCCGATGGCACGCCCGACGAGGCGATCGAGGCCGTCGCGCACCGCTACCTGCTGGCGGAGGACCTGCTGCCCGGGTACGCCAAGGACCTCGGGTACGACAGCGTGGATGCCGCCCGCCAGGCCGTGCAGACGACGATCCTCGGCGCGGAGCTGGAGGGCGTGTCGTACGACCGTCTGTTCGACTACTACGCCGACGCCGAGACCTGGGGCACGGGCGACGCGTGGAAGATCCTCGTCGACGACTACGTCACCGTCTCGGACGGTACCGGCATCGTGCACCAGGCTCCGGCTTACGGTGAGGACGACAAGCGCCTCGCGGATGCCGCGGGCCTGCCCACGATCATCTCCCTCGACGACGGCGGCCGCTTCCTCCCTGCCGTCACCGACGTGGCGGGGGAGCTCTGGCTCGAGGCGAATCGTCCGCTCATCCGCCTGCTCACGCAGGGCGGGCGTCTGCTGCGCGAGGCGTCGTACGAGCACTCCTACCCGCACTGCTGGCGCTGCCGGAACCCCCTCATCTACAAGGCCGTGTCGAGCTGGTTCGTGCGGGTGACCGACATCAAGGACGACCTGCTGGCGAACAACCAGCAGATCACCTGGGTACCCGAGAACGTCAAGGAGGGCCAGTTCGGCAAGTGGCTCGAGGGCGCGCGCGACTGGTCGATCAGCCGTAATCGTTACTGGGGCTCGCCGATCCCGGTGTGGAAGAGCGACGATGCGAACTACCCGCGCGTCGACGTCTACGGCTCGCTCGCCGAGATGGAGGCCGACTTCGGACGCCTGCCGGTCAACGGCGACGGCGAGGTCGACCTGCACCGCCCCTACATCGACGACCTCACGCGCCCGAACCCCGACGACCCCACGGGGACGTCCACGATGCGCCGCATCGAGGACGTGCTCGACGTGTGGTTCGACTCGGGCTCGATGCCCTTCGCGCAGGTGCACTACCCGTTCGAGAATCACGAGTGGTTCGACGAGCACGCCCCGGCGGATTTCATCGTCGAGTACATCGGGCAGACGCGCGGCTGGTTCTACGTGATGCACGTGCTCTCGACCGCGCTGTTCGACCGCCCGGCGTACACGGGTGTGTCGTGCCACGGCATCGTCCTCGGCAACGACGGGCAGAAGATGTCGAAGTCGCTGCGCAACTACCCCGACGTGCGCGAGGTGTTCGACCGCGACGGCTCGGATGCCATGCGCTGGTTCCTCATGTCGAGCTCGGTGCTGCGCGGCGGCAACCTCGTCGTGACGGAGGAGGGCATCCGCTCCGGCGTGCGCGAGTTCCTGCTGCCGCTGTGGAACGCGTGGTACTTCTTCGCGACCTACGCCAACGCCTCCGGGACCGACGGCTACGAGGCCGAGTGGCGCACCGACTCCACGGACGTGCTCGACCGGTACATCCTCGCCCTCACGGGCGACCTCGTGCGCGACGTCGCCGCGGATCTCGAGGGCCTCGACTCCACGACCGCGGCCGAGCGGCTGCGCGACTTCGCCGAGGTGCTGACCAACTGGTACATCCGGCGCTCGCGCGACCGGTTCTGGGTCGGCGCGACCGACGACCCCCGCAGCCGCGAGGCCTTCGACACGCTCTACACGGTGCTCGAGACGCTCACCCGCGTTGCCGCCCCGCTGTTGCCGCTCGTGACCGAGCGCGTGTGGCAGGGCCTCACCGGTGGCCGCAGCGTGCACCTGGCCGACTGGCCCGACGCGTCGGCGTTCCCGGCGGCCGAAGACATCCGCACCGCGATGGACACCGTGCGCGAGGTCTCCAGCGTCGCCAACGCCCTGCGTAAGCGCGAGGGCAAGCGCGTGCGCCTCCCGCTGTCGCGTCTGACGGTGGTGACGACGGATGCCGACGGCCTGGCGCAGTTCGACGGCATCCTGCGCGAAGAGCTCAACGTCAAGAGCGTCGAGCAGGTGGCGCTGCAGGAGGGCACCGCCGCCGCGTACGGCATCACCCACCGGCTGTCGGTCAACGCCCGCGCGGCCGGCCCGCGCCTGGGCAAGCAGGTGCAGCAGGCGATCAAGGCCGCCCGCGAGGGCGACTGGAGCGAGGTCGACGGTCAGGTCGTCGCGGGCGGCATCGCCCTCGAGCCCGCCGAGTACGACCTCGTCGTCGAGACCGCGGGTCGCCCCGAGGGCGAGGCGCTGGCCGTGCTGGCCTCCGGCGGGTTCGTGCTGCTCGACACCGTCACGACCCCCGAGCTGGAGGCCGAGGGCCTGGCGCGCGACATGATCCGCGGCATCCAGGACACCCGAAAGGCCGCCGGCTTCGACGTGAGCGACCGCATCTTCCTGTCGCTGACGTTCGTCGAGGACGCCGATGCCCGCGCCGTCGCCCAGGCGTTCGACGTCGCGGGCGTGGCATCCGAGACCCTCGCCGAAGCGGTCGTGCTGGCCGGGCCCGAGGGCCGTCTCGTCGAGCGTGGGGCGATCGCGTCGGCCGAGTTCGAGACCGTCATCCCCGCGAAGACCTACGCGAACGTCGGCGCCGTCACGGTCGCCGTCGGCCGCCTGACGACGGGAGGCCTCGCGTGAGCGATCGCACCCGGGCCGACGCCGTCTACGGCGCCCTGCTCGAGCGGCAGGGCGAGCAGTGGGTGCAGCCGCGCGTCGAGCGCACGCGCCGCGTGCTCGAGCTGCTCGCCGACCCGCAGCGCACCTACCGCGTGATCCACGTCACCGGCACCAACGGCAAGACCTCGACCAGCCGCATGATCGAGACCCTGCTGCGCGCGATGGGCCTGCGCACGGGACTGTTCACGAGCCCCCACCTCGAGCGCTTCACCGAGCGCATCCTCATCGACGGCGAGCCCGTCTCGGATGCCGCGATCGCCGACGCGTGGGACGAGATCACCCCCTTCGTCGACATGGTGGACGCCGAGTTGACCGCGGCGGGAGACGCCCCGCTGACGTTCTTCGAACTGCTCACGGTGCTCGCGTTCGTGGCGTGCGCCGACGCCCCGATCGATGTGCTGGTGCTCGAGGTCGGTATGGGCGGGGAGTGGGACTCCACGAACACCGCCGACGGCGACGTCGCGGTGTTCACGCCCATCGACGTCGATCACGTCGACCGCCTCGGCTCGACGATCGCCGAGATCGCGACGGTCAAGGCGGGCATCATCAAGACCGGTGCGGCCGTCGTCTCGGCGGCGCAACCCGCCGAGGCCCTGCGCGCCATCCGCTCGCGCGCCGAGAAGGAGGGCGCCAGCGTGGCCGTGGCCGGTGACGGCTTCGCGCTCGAGGCGCAGACCCTCGCCGTCGGCGGTCAGCAGCTGTCCATCCGCGGCGTCGCGGGCACCTACGCCGAGGTGTACCTGCCGCTCTACGGCGCGCACCAGGGGGCCAACGCCGCCCTGGCCGTCGCCGCGGTGGAGTCGCTCATCGGCGGCGGCTCGCAGCCGCTCGCGCCCGACGTCGTGGCCGACGGCCTCGGCAACGCCACCTCTCCGGGGCGCCTGCAGCTCGTGGGCACCGCGCCGACCGTGCTCGTCGACGCCGCCCACAACCCGCACGGCGCCCGGGCGCTCGTCGCCGCCCTCGACGAGGCGTTCGACATCGACGAGTGGGGGGCCGTCGTCGGCATCCTGAAGGGCAAGGATGCCGTGGGCATCATGTCGGCGCTCGTGCCCGCCGTGGCACGCGTGTTCGCCACGGCTCCCGACACCGACCGCGCGACCGACCCCGACGTGATCGCCGACGTCGCCGAGGCCGCCGACCTGCCCGTGACGGTGCACCCGACGCTCGAAGACGCCGCCGATGCCGCGCGCTCCTGGGCGGCGGAGTCCGACCGGCGGGCCGTTGTCATCGCCGGCTCGGTGGTGCTGGCCGGAGAGGCGCTGCGCCTGTCGGAGCTGGAGGACTGGAAGTCGGGGTGGCAGGGATGAGCCCCCGCGAACCCCGTACGCCGCGCGCCCCGCGCCCGCGTCGTCAGCGCGGTGCCCAGGAGTCGCTCGGTTCGGTCGTGCTCGGCTTCGAGTCGATCATCGTCTTCCTCGGCGGACTCGTCGTCTACGGACTGAAGGTGCTGCCGTTCGGCATCGCCCCGTGGTGGGGAATCGTCGGTGGCGTGGTCCTGGCGGTCGCCATGGTCGCCGTCTCCGGGCTGCTCCGGCACCGGTGGGCTCTGTTCGCCGGGTGGGCGTTGCAGGTCGTGCTGCTGCTCGGCGGGTTCCTCGTCCCCGCCCTCGCGGTGGTCGCCCTCATTTTCGGCGGCATGTGGGCGTATGCGACGATCAAGGGAGCGGCGCTGGACCGACGCAACGCCCGGCTCGCCGCTGACCCCGACCTCTCGAACGGAGAATGACCCATGGCCACCGAAGAGACCCTCGTCCTGGTCAAGCCCGACGGCGTCGCCCGCGGACTGACCGGATCGATCCTCGCCCGCATCGAGGCGAAGGGCTACGCCCTCGTCGATATCCGCCTCGTGGAGCCCGACCGTGAGACCCTCGCCCGGCACTACGCCGAGCACGAGGGCAAGCCGTTCTACGAGCCGCTGCTCGAGTTCATGCTGTCCGGCCCCTCGGTCGCGATCCGCCTCGCCGGCAACCGCGTCATCGAGGGCTTCCGCTCCCTCGCCGGCACGACCGACCCCACCACCGCCGCGCCCGGCACGATCCGCGGCGACTTCGGTCGCGACTGGGGCCTGAAGGTGCAGCAGAACCTCGTGCACGGCAGCGACAGCGTCGAGTCCGCCGAGCGCGAGCTCGCGATCTGGTTCGCCTGATCCACCGTGAAGGCCGTCGCCCCGTGGGGGTGGCGGCCTTCGTCGTTTTTCGCACGCCGTGTCGGCGCGATGCCGCGGCAGAGGCTCCCGGGACCGCGCTCGGTCAGCGGCATCCGCGTCGGGGCCCCGGAGGGTGTGCGGATCGCGGGCTTTTCGGCGGCGTCACAGCTGCGCGAGAACGTCGAGGCGCACCTGTGCGAGAACCGCGACCACGACGTACGCCAGGAAGCTCATCAGCGGCACCCAGACCATCAGCCGACCGGCGACCTCGCGCACGCGCGGCGCGCCCGGGATGACGCCCTCGCGGAGCACGTGGAGCGTCACGACGAAGAACGACGGGATGACGACCGACCACGTCACCATGCACCACGGGCAGAGGGTGGCGAGAACGAACAGGCTCTGGCCGATGAGCCAGACGACGAAACCGAGCGCGAAGACGAATCCGAGCCAGAACAGCACCCAGAACCACCGGGCGAAGCGGGCACCGGCGAGGAGCGCCATGCCGACCACGATCGGTGCGATCCAGGCGGCCAGACCGATGATCGGGTTGGGGAAGCCGAAGACGCTGCCCTGAGAGGACTGCAGGTTGGCGGAGCACTGCACGAGCACGCTGAAATCGCACGAGGCCGCTGCGCCCGGGTCCATCAACTGGTGGAAGCGTTCCATCGTGAGCGAGAACGCCGCCCACCATCCCACGATGCCCGCGAGGATCAGCCAGATCGCGACGACGACCGGACGACGGGGGGTGACGGTTTCACTCATGTCGCGATTCTGCCACCGCCCGATGAGCCGTCCGCGGAGACGCTTCGGTGTCGAAGCGAGCTTCTGCGGGCGAAACGGCGCGCCCGTGCGATAATGGAGGCTGATGAGACCGCGGCCGCGCCGCAGGAACATCACCCAGAAGACTTCGGGCGACGACCGCCCTTCGCAGCACGAGCCGCAGGCCTGCTGCAGACCGAGTGAGTTCGCAGCCCCGCCGGGTGCGGCGCTGCATGAGATTTCGTCGGGCGACGCGCGGTGTCGCCCGCCAGGGAGAAACCCCGATATGGCCGATGTGACCGACGATCAGACCCCCGCTGACGAGACGGCGACCGACACCCCCGAGACGCCCACGGCCGAGACCCCCTCGGTCGACACCCCCTCGGTCGACACCCCCTCGGTCGACACCCCCTCGGTCGACACCCCCTCGGTCGACACCCCCTCGGTCGACACCCCCTCGGTCGACGCCCCTTCCGTCGATGAGGAGGAGGCCGCGGTGCAGGATGCCGAAGAGGCCGCCGCTCAAGACTCCGAGGCGCCCGCGGTGCTCGCGGGGAGCGAGACGGCGGAGGCGGAGGAATCCGCCGACGCGACGCCCGACGCCCCCGCCGAGTCGGAGCCCGCGCCCGCGGGGGGCACCGCCGCACCCGCAGGGGACACCGCGACAGCCGAGACCGCGCCTGACACCGCACCCGACACCACGGTCGCGTCCGAGTCGGCGGCATCCGTGTCCGACGTCTTCGAACCCGAGGCCCCCGCGTCGGCCGAGAAAGCGGCTGCCACTCCCGCCCAGCCGGAGAAGCCCGCCCGTCCCACGGCTGTCTCGCTCGGCCTGCTGCCCGAGAACTTCGTGTCGGCCGTGTCGACCGCGCTGCATTTCTACGCCCCCGCGCTCCCGGCGCTGCCCGCCCGCGACGACGTGTGGGACCGAGACGACCGCGACGACGAGGGTCCCGTCGAGCGGGGCAGCGCCAACGCCCGCCGCCGTAACCGCCGCCGCGGATCGAGCGACCCGGCTCCCGCCGAGCAGAACGAGGCCCCCGCGGCTCCCGTGCGTCAGCGCGCCGTCGAGGTCGTCACCGAGCCGCAGCGCATCAAGGGTTCGACTCGTCTCGAGGCCAAGAAGCAGCGCCGTCGCGATGGGCGCGAGGCCGGTCGTCGTCGACCGGTGGTCACCGAGGCCGAGTTCCTGGCGCGCCGCGAGGCCGTCGATCGCGTCATGGTGGTGCGTTCCAAGGCCGGTCGCATCCAGATCGCCGTGCTCGAAGACAACGTGCTCGTCGAGCACTACGTCGCCCGCAACCAGGACGCCTCGCTCATCGGCAACGTCTACCTCGGTCGCGTGCAGAACGTGCTGCCCAGCATGGAGGCGGCGTTCGTCGACATCGGTCGTGGCCGCAACGCCGTGCTCTACTCGGGCGAGGTCGACTGGGACGGCGTCGAGACCAACAACCAGCCGCGTCGCATCGAGCTCGCGCTCAAGTCGGGCGACCGCGTCCTCGTGCAGGTCACCAAAGACCCGGTCGGACACAAGGGCGCCCGCCTCACGAGCCAGATCTCGCTGCCCGGACGCTACCTCGTGTACGTGCCGAACGGCACCATGAACGGCATCTCGCGCAAGCTCCCCGACACCGAGCGCGCCCGCCTGAAGAAGATCCTCAAGGAGGTGCTGCCGGAGTCCTCGGGCGTGATCGTGCGCACCGCCGCCGAGGGGGCCACCGAGGAGCAGCTGACCCTCGACGTGCAGCGCCTCACCTCGCAGTGGGAGCACGTCTCGAGCCAGATCAAGACCATCCAGGCGCCGGCGCTCCTTCACTCCGAGCCCGATCTCCTCGTCAAGATCGTCCGTGACGTCTTCAACGAGGACTTCACGCGCATGCTCATCCAGGGCGACGAGGCCCTGTCGACGATTTCGACCTACCTGCAGGGTGTCGCTCCCGATCTGCTCGAGCGCATCGAGAAGTACGAGGGCGACCAGGACCCGTTCGACGCGTTCCGAGTGACGGAGCAGATCGAGAAGGCCCTCGACCGCAAGGTGTGGCTGCCCTCGGGCGGCTCGCTCGTCATCGACCGCACGGAGGCGATGACGGTCGTCGACGTCAACACCGGCAAGTTCGTCGGCTCCGGCGGCAACCTCGAAGAGACGGTTACCAAGAACAACCTCGAGGCCGCGGAGGAGATCGTCCGACAGCTGCGCCTGCGCGACATCGGCGGCATCATCGTCGTCGACTTCATCGACATGGTGCTCGAGTCCAACCGCGATCTCGTGCTACGCCGCCTCATCGAGTGCCTCAGCCGCGACCGCACCAAGCACCAGGTCGCCGAGGTCACCTCGCTCGGCCTCGTGCAGATGACCCGCAAGAAGCTGGGCCTCGGCCTGCTCGAGACCTTCAGCGAGGCCTGCGAGGTGTGCGCCGGTCGCGGCGTGATCGTCCACCACGACCCCGTCGTCAAGCACCGCACCTCGGGTCCTTCGAACGGCACGGGTAACGGCAACGGCAACGGCGGTTCCGGCAACCGTCGTGGTCGCGGCGGCAACGGCGGCTCCAACGGCAACGGCTCCAACGCGGGCACTGCGCCGGCTCCGGCCGGTGGCAACGGGGGAGCGGCGGCGCAGGCCGGTGGCACCCACGTCATCACCGAGGGTGTGAAGTCGGCGCTCGCGCAGATCGCGGCGTCCACGGTCAAGCCGAGCCTCGACGACCCCGCCGTGGTCGAGGCGGCGGTCGCGGCATCCGTCGAGGCCGTGCTCGAGGCCAAGACCGAGACCGAGGCGCCGGCCCCGGCGCGCGAGAAGCGCCCGCGCAAGAAGCGCGAGCCCAAGGCGCCGCGCACCGAGAAGGACGCACTGCTCGAGTCGGTGCTCGAGGCTCTGCCGGAGCCCAAGGCTCCCGGTCAGGGCCGCTCGCGGCGCCGCGTGACCACCGCTGCCCTCACGGGCACCCCGGTGAACGCGCAGCCCCCCGCCGAGGCCTGAAACGCATCTTCACACGTGTGAGGGGCCGAGAATCGTCGCCTCGGAGTGACTCCGAGCGACGCGTCCCGGCCTCTCGCGCACGGCGGAGCGGTTCAGGTGCTCTTCGGGCGGCGATCGCGGGCCGTGATGCGCAGGCCCGAGGCCCGCAGGCGCCGCACGAGCTCTTTCCCGCCCACGTGCTCGGCACCGGCGGCGACGAGGTCGGCGTGGCGCTCGTCGGGCACGTCGTAGTGGTCGAGATCGAAGGCGCGACGAGGGATGCCGGCCGCCGCGGCGAAGGCGTGCAACTCGGCGAGGTCGCTGTCGCTCACCAGATGCGCCCACAGTCGTCCGTGCGCGGGCCACTGCGGGTCGTCGATGAGGATCGCCATCCCGCGATCCTACGGTCGACACGCGGGCCGATGCTTTTGCCGGATGCCTCCGGGTGAGCTAAACTCGACCCTTGGTGCGTCGCGTCCGCCCTCATTGGAGCGTGACCCCGTGGGTTTGCTCGCCGGATCGCACCGAGACTTGGGTCATCAGACCCTCCCGACGTCATCAGACAACCGGAGCCCTGCGCTCCCGAACGAAACAGGTGTGAAGTGGTTTACGCAGTTGTGCGCGCCGGCGGCCGCCAGGAGAAGGTCCAGGTCGGCACGATCGTCGTGCTCGACCGCCAGAAGGCGAAGATCGGCGAGAGCATCCAGCTGCCCGCCGTCCTGTTCGTCGACGGCGACGCGGTCACGACCGACGCCGACAAGCTCGCGAAGGTCTCGGTCACGGCCGAGGTGCTCGGCGAGGAGCGCGGTCCGAAGATCGTGATCCAGAAGTTCAAGAACAAGACCGGATACAAGAAGCGCCAGGGTCACCGTCAGGACCTCACGCGCGTCAAGATCACCGGCATCAAGTAAGAGCCAGGAGACGCAGAGATGGCACACAAAAAGGGCGCAAGCTCCACCCGTAACGGTCGTGACTCCAACGCACAGCGCCTCGGCGTGAAGCGCTTCGGCGGCCAGGCCGTCCTCGCCGGCGAGATCATCGTCCGCCAGCGCGGCACGCACTTCCACCCCGGCGCCAACGTCGGCCGCGGTGGCGACGACACGCTTTTCGCTCTGGCCGCCGGTGCGGTCGAGTTCGGCAAGAAGGGCGGCCGCAAGGTCGTCAACATCGTCGCCGCAGCGGAGTAATCCGCGGCGCCAGGCGCTTCCGAGGGGGTGGGCACTGCCCGCCCCCTCGTCGTTTTCCCGCGAGCGTTCCCCACGACTCGCCCTCCCGCGTCGGCTCCGCCGCCGCTCGTCCCGGAAGGACCCGCCATGGTCACCTTCGTCGACCGCGTGACCCTGCACCTGCGTGCGGGAAAGGGCGGCAACGGCTGCGTCTCGGTGCGCCGTGAGAAGTTCAAGCCGCTGGCCGGTCCCGACGGGGGCAACGGGGGCAGTGGCGGCGACGTCGTGCTCGTCGCCGACCCGCAGGTGACGACCCTGCTGTCGTACCACCACTCGCCGCACCGCTCCGCCGGTAACGGCGGCTTCGGCATGGGAGACCACCGATCGGGCGCCCTGGGGGAAGACCAGGAGCTGCCCGTCCCGCTCGGCACCGTGGTGAAAGACCCCGACGGCAACGTCCTCGTCGACATGCTGACCCCGGGCATGCGCTTCGTGGCCGCCCCCGGTGGTCTCGGCGGTCTCGGCAACGCGGCCCTGTCCTCGCCGAAGCGAAAGGCCCCGGGCTTCGCGCTGCTCGGCACGCCCGGCTGGGAGGGCGATGTCGTCCTCGAGCTCAAGACCGTCGCCGACGTGGCGCTGGTGGGGTTCCCGTCCGCCGGTAAGTCGAGCCTGATCGCGGCCGTATCCGCGGCACGGCCCAAGATCGCCGACTACCCCTTCACGACTCTGCACCCGAACCTCGGCGTGGTGCAGGCCGGCGACGCGCGATTCACCATCGCCGACGTTCCGGGCCTCATCGAGGGCGCAAGTGAGGGCAAGGGCCTGGGACTGGAGTTCCTCCGCCACGTCGAGCGCTGCACCGCCCTCGTCCACGTGCTGGACTGCGCCACGCTCGACCCCGGCCGCGATCCGCTCACCGACCTCGACATCATCCAGGCGGAGCTGGCCGCGTACCCGGTGCCCGAGGGGCAGATTCCTCTTCTCGAGCGTCCGCAGATCGTCGTCCTGAACAAGATCGACGTCCCCGAGGCGCGCGAACTCGCCGACTTCGTCCGCCCCGACCTCGAAGCCCGCGGCTTCCGCGTGTTCGAGATCTCCACCGTCAGTCGTGCCGGGCTTCGCGAGCTCACCTTCGCGCTCGGCGAGGTCGTCGAGCAGCACCGTCTCGCTACGATCGACGACGCTCCGGCGGAGCGCGTCGTGATCCGTCCGAAGGGCGCTGTCAAAGACTTCGAGATCAAGGTCGAGGGCGGTACGTACGGCCCCGTGTACCGCATCCTCGGCGACAAGCCGGTCAAGTGGGTGCAGCAGACCGACTTCCAGAACGAGGAGGCCGTCGGCTACCTCGCCGACCGCCTCGCGCGGCTCGGGGTCGAAGACGGGCTCTTCCGCGCGGGCGCGGTCGCCGGTGCGACGGTCGTGATCGGTCCCGGCGACGGCATCGTCTTCGACTGGGAGCCCACGCTGACGTCGGCGGCCGAGCTCATGACCGCGCCCCGTGGCACCGACCCGCGCCTGCTGCAGAGCACGCGCCGCACGACCAACGAGCGTCGCGAGCGCTACCACGAGCGCATGGATGCCAAGGCCGACGCCCGCGCCGAACTCGAGGCGGAGCGCCGCGCGGCGCGTGCCGCGGGCATCGGGGCCGACGGCGTCTCCGCGCCCGTCGCCGACGAGACGCTCGAGAACGACGAGGGCGACGACGTGTTCGTCGCTGACCCGTTCGACGACGACGCTCCCGACGACCTGGGCGACGGCGACTTCGTGCGCGGCGACACCAGCCGCGGCGACGACGAGGACGAGGTCCGGTGACCGCGACGACGCGCGCCGACATCCCCGGCGCCGCCCGCGTCGTGGTGAAGGTCGGTTCGTCGTCGATCAGCGGCGATGCCGCGCACCGCATCGACACGATCGTGGAGGCACTGTCGCGCGCGCACGCCGGCGGCACCGAGGTCGTGCTCGTCTCGTCGGGCGCGATCGCGACCGCCCTGCCGCTTCTCGACCTCGGCGGCCGGCCCAACGATCTCGCCACGCAGCAGGCGGCCGCGGCCGTGGGTCAGAACGTGCTCATGTGGCGCTATCAGACCTCCCTCGACCGCTTCGGTCTGCTCGCGGGCCAGGTGCTGCTCACGGCCGGTGATCTCGAGAACGCCACGCACCGTTCCAACGCCCGTCGCGCGATGGAGCGTCTGCTGGGACTCGGCATCCTCCCCATCGTGAACGAGAACGACACCGTCGCCACCCACGAGATCCGCTTCGGCGACAACGACCGCCTCGCCGCCCTCGTCGCCCAGCTCATCGGCGCCGACGCCCTCGTCCTGCTCAGCGACATCGAGACCCTCTTCACCCGCCCGCCGAGCGAGCCGGACGCGCGTCCCATCGTCGACGTGGCCTGGGGCGACGACCTCACCGACTACGAGTTCGGCGCGGGAGTCGTCAACGGCGTGGGCACCGGGGGAGCGGCCACGAAGGCCTCCGCCGCGAAGCTCGCCTCCACCGCCGGCGTCGGCGTTCTCGTCACGAGCGCCGACCTCGTGGCATCCGCTCTCGTGGGCGCGCCCGTGGGCACGTGGTTCGCCCCCAATCCCGACCCCGTCACCCTGACCACCGGCCCGGTGGGCGCCGTCGGCGCGCCGGTACACTGAGCCCATGACCGTGATCGCCGCTTTCGTCGACGAGCGCCTCCGTCTGGCCAAAGACGCGGCGCGCGAGATCGCGTTGCTCGACTCCGGCCGCAAGAGCGCTCTGCTGACCGCGGTGGCCGACGCTCTCGAGGCCGCCTCCGATCGCATCGTGGCCGCCAACGCCGACGACCTCGAACGTGGTCGGGCGGATGCCATCGGCGAAGCGTTGCTCGATCGGCTGCGTCTCGACGCCGGCCGCGTGGCGGCACTGGCCGCCGCGGTCCGCGACGTCGCGGAACTGCCCGACCCCGTGGGACGCGTGCTCGACAGCCGAACGCTGCCGAACGGCCTGAGGCTCGAGAAGGTGGCCGTGCCGTTCGGCGTCGTCGGCTCCATCTACGAGGCCCGGCCCAATGTCACGGTCGACATCGCCTCCCTGGCGCTTCGCTCCGGCAACGCCGTGGTGCTGCGCGGCGGGTCGGCGGCGCAGAGCTCCAACGCCGCCCTCGTGTCGATCATGCGCGAGGCTCTCCAGGCGCAGGGCGTCACCCCGGAGGCCGTGCAGAGCGTCGACGACTTCGGTCGCGACGGCGCCCGTGCGCTCATGAACGCCCGCGGCCTCGTCGACGTGCTCGTCCCGCGGGGAAGCGCGTCGCTCATCGAGACCGTCGTCACCGAATCCACCGTGCCCGTCATCGAGACCGGTGCCGGTGTCGTGCACGTGTTCCTCGACGCCACCGCGCGAGACGACTGGGCGCGCGACATCGTGCTCAACGCCAAGACCCAGCGCCCGAGCGTCTGCAACGCCGTCGAGACGGTCCTCGTGCACCGCGCCGCCGCCGACCGCCTCCTGCCCGAGCTGCTGGCATCCCTCGCCGACGCCGGTGTGACGGTGCACGGAGACGAGGCGACCCGATCGCACGACGACCGCGTCTTCGATGCGACCGACGACGACTGGGCACGCGAATACGGCACGCTCGACCTCGCGGTCCGCGTCGTCGACGACCTCGACGAGGCGCTCGCCCACATCCGTCGCTACTCGACCCACCACACCGAGGCGATCGTGACGGCCGATCACGATGCCGCCGACCGCTTCCTTGCCGAGGTCGACTCGGCGGTCGTTCTCGTCAACGCCTCGACCCGGTTCACCGACGGCGGCGAGTTCGGTTTCGGCGCCGAGGTCGGCATCTCCACCCAGAAACTTCACGCCCGCGGACCCATGGGTCTCGCCGAGCTGACGAGCACCAAGTGGCTCGGGCGCGGCGACGGCCAGGTCCGCGCCTGACCGCCTAAAATGACAGTGCGCTTTGCGCAGACATCTCGAACGGAGCACTGATGACTTTCGCCTCACTTCTCGCCCACGCTGCCGAAGAAGGCGGACACCACGGCGGTAACGTGCAGGCCGAGACCTTCTGGATCGGCGCCGTGGCGTTCGTGGTCTTCGTCGCGCTCAGCCTGGTGACCCTGTCGTACCGCAACGTCTCGAACCGCCACGCCCACAAGGCGGAGGCCTACACCCAGAAGCACGGGACGCCCACCCCCGAGGCGCACGGCCACTGAGGCCCACTGTATGTCGGTGACGCGCGCCCCTCGTATCGGGGTCATGGGTGGGACGTTCGATCCCATCCATCACGGTCACCTCGTCGCCGCCAGTGAGGTGGCGCAATCGTTCGATCTCGACGAGGTCGTCTTCGTCCCCACGGGCCGCCCCTGGCAGAAGGACGACGTCACCGAGAGCGAGCACCGCTATCTCATGACGGTGATCGCGACGGCATCCAATCCGCAGTTCACCGTCAGCCGCGTCGACATCGACCGCGCGGGGCCCACGTACACGATCGACACCTTGCGCGATCTGCAGGAGCAGCGGCCGGGCGCGCAGTTGTTCTTCATCACCGGCGCCGACGCGGTCGCGCAGATCCTCGGGTGGCGCAACCACCAGGAGCTCTGGGACCTCGCGCACTTCGTCGCCGTCTCGCGCCCCGGTCACGTGCTGACCACCGAGGGACTGCCCACCGAGACGGTGAGCCAACTGGAGATCCCGGCGCTGTCGATCTCGTCCACAGACTGCCGCGCTCGTGTGCGCCGAGGACACCCCGTGTGGTACCTCGTGCCCGACGGCGTCGTGCAGTACATCGCGAAGCATCACCTCTACCGGAGTAAGGCATGAGCACTTCCGAGACCCCCGAGACTCCCGCTCTGACCCGTCGTCAGCTGCGCGAGCTCCGTCAGACGGGCGCGACGCCCATCATCGTGCCGCCGACCGAGGGCGAGACCGCGGATGCCGTCTCCCCGGTGTCGCAGGAGCCCGAGGCGACCCCGGCGACCACCGACGCGGCGGACACCGCGAGCGAGACCCACGAGCACGAGGTCCCGGCGCACGAGGCCCCCGCGCACGAGGCCCCCGGAGGTCTGGCCACCGACGCGGGCCCGGCCGAGGGGAGCGGCACCGACACGGCACCGGCGACCGACGCGCCTGCCCCCGCGATCATCGGCGACGTCCCCGCTGTCGCGAGCACGCCCGCCGACGCCCCCGTCGACGGCACTCCCGCCCCGGCCGTCTCCGACGACTCGCCGCTGCCCCCGGTCGACGACGCGTCCGCCGCGCCTCTTCGCCCCGCGACCTTCGACGGTCCCTTCGGCGACGCCGGGGAGTTCGGCACCTCGGGCCTGACACGCCGTCAGGCGCGCGCGCAGGAGAAGATCCGCACCGCCGCGGTGCCCATCATCAGCCCCGACCTCGAGCCCGCACAGCCGCATCGCGCGGCGGCCCCCGCGGCCGAGGCAGCCCCCGCGGAGCCGGCGCAGCCCGCCATCTTCCGCCCCGCCGTCGTCGACACCGGCGACCACGCGGTCGAGCCCGTCGATCAGCCCGCGCCGTCGGTCGTGAACCCCGCGCTCGGGTCCGACCTGCTCGAGGGCCAGGTGCCGGAGATCGCCCTGCCGGCGTCGTTCGATCAGCTCATCTCGCGCAACACCGGCGCCACCGGCGCGGTGTCGACCCCCAACGCCCTCATCCTGTCGCAGACCCCCACGGGCGTACCGCTCGTGGGTCCCGTCAGCGCGACGGGGGAGATCATGATCACCGGCACCTTCGAGCTCCCCCAGGGGCTGGGGTCGGTCGGTCACGCACCCGGCACCACCGACGGCCGAGACGCCGACGCGGTGCTCCTCGACGGCGAGCTCCCGCCCGCCTCGTCGCCCACGCCGATCGCCGCCAGCGCCGCGATCAGCACCGTCAAGCAACCCGGCGAGATCATTCGCCCCCCGGCGCCCGAGAAGGGGAGCAAGCTCCTCATCGGCCTGATCATCACGACCGGCGCACTCGCGCTGGCGGTGGTCGTCACCCTCGCGCTCGCCATCACGACAGGAGTCTTCCGATGACAGCTACCGACAACGGTCGCGAGATGGCGCAGATCGCCGCCATCGCCGCCGACGCGAAGGGCGGCGACGACATCGTCGCGCTCGACGTCTCCGAGCCCCTCCCGCTCGTCGACATCTTCCTGCTCGTCACGGGGCGCAACGAGCGCAACGTCGCCGCGATCGCCGACGAGATCGAAGAGAAGCTCCTCGAGGCCGGCCACAAGCGCGTGCGCCGCGAAGGACGGCAGGAGTCCCGCTGGGTGCTGCTGGACTTCGGCGACCTCGTGGTCCACGTGTTCCACGAGGAGGAGCGCGTGTACTACGGTCTCGAGCGCCTCTGGAAGGACTGCCCGGTCGTTCCGATCGAGCTGCCGACGCCGGCCAACGCCGCGGACTGAGTCACCGCACGAACGCCCCCTGTCTCCGACAGGGGGCGTTCTTCGTTTCCCGCGCCCTGCACGGCGCGCCGGTGGATCGCGACGCGATCGGAGCGGCTTCTGACACCGTGGCGCGTTCGATGAGGAGGGTGGCCCGCGGGCGAGTGCGGTGTCGGGATGACCGCGGGCCGGTGATCGCCGCGGTGGTGCGTCGCTCCGGTGAGTGCTCGCGGGGATGAGTGCTCGCGGGGATGGGTGCTCGCGGGGATGAGTGTCCTCGCGCGGGGGAGCGGATCTGGGGGCGTACGTTCGGCGCGAGCGCGAGCGCGAGCGCGGTCGGTGGCGTGGGCGCCGGACGGGGTGGGCGCCGGACGGGGTGGGCGCCGGGTGGCGGAGGCGCGGGTGGCGTGGGCGTTGGGTGGCGTGGGCGTTGGGTGGCCGGTGAGCGACGGTTCCTCGACGGTGCTCCTCGCCTGGTGAGGTGCGCTCTCTCAACGACGAAAGCCCCCGCCGAGGCGGAGGCTTTCTCTTTATGTGGACCTGAGGGGACTCGAACCCCTGACCCCCTGCATGCCATGCAGGTGCGCTACCAGCTGCGCCACAGGCCCGTGTTTTGTTTTCCGCCCCGTTTGAGGCAACTCCATGAGCTTACAACACAGATCGCGAGGGCGAAAAATCGGCTCCGCCGGGCGTGTCGTCGGATGCCGTCACGGCAGCGATCAGGGATCGTCGGAGCACCTGTCCCCGCTCGCTCAACCGCCGTTGCCGTGCGACGTACTGCGCCTTTCCCTCGGGCGTCTCGATCGGCACCGCACCGTAGCCCCAGCCCGAGAGGTCGTAGGGCGAGGCCTCCATGTCGAGGGTGCGGATGTCGCGCGCGAGCTCGAACGCATCGAGCAGCAGGGGACCCGGTACGAGCGGGCCCAGCTTGACCGCCCACTTGTACACGTCCATGCCGGCGTGCAGGCACCCGGGCTGCTCGTGCTGCACCTGGTCCTCACGATCGAGCGCGGCACGATTGCGCGGAACCGCCTCGGGCGTGAAGAACCGGAACGCGTCGAAATGCGTGCACTTCAGGTCGTGGGCCTCGACGACGGCGTCGGCGCCGTCGCTCCCCAGTCGCAAGGGCACCGCGTGGCGTACCTCGTCGGCGCGATAGACCATCGCCCACTCGTGCAGGCCGAAGCATCCGAACTGCCCGGGACGCGACAGGGTCGCGCGCAGCAGGCCCACGGTGCCGCGGAACAGGGTGCCCCTCTCGGCGCGGAAGGAATCGGCATCCACTCGCACCCCGTCGCCGTCGCGGCGGTACCAGCGCCACGCCTGGCGTTCCTCGGCGTCGCGCAGCACGACACCCGGGCCGGGGTGCCACCGGCGCAGGATCGCCGGCTTGTACGAGTAGTACGTGAAGAGGAAGTCCTCCACGGGGTGCTTCTCGGCACGGCTCGCGCGCGCGCGGTGTGCGGCGGTGAGGGCGTCGGCCCGCTCGGCGTGGGCGGTGGCGAGCGGCATCCATTCGTCGCGCGACAGCGCGAGCGTGCCGGGGGAGCCACCCTCGGGGAGGGGTGTGTCGGCGAGGCGTGGGTTCGTGATGCGGGTGTCCGTGATGCGGGGGTCCGTGATGCGGGTGTCCGTGATGCGGGGCTTCGCGACCCGGGGGTCCGCGCTCCGCGTGCCGACGACGGGCGTCATTCGACGGGCTCGATGAGCGCGGGGGAGTCGTTGCGCACGTTGCCCACCTCGGACGAGACGACGTGATCGTCGAGTGTCTCGGCCATGTCGGGCGCGGCGTCGATCGCGGCGTCCAGAACGTCGCCGACGTTCTCGGTGGTCGGGTCGAGCCACGCGTCGGCGAAGTCGGGGTCCATGAACAGCGGCATGCGGTCGTGGATCGACCCCAGCCGACCGATCGCGTCGCGCGTGAGGATCGTGCAGCTGAGCACCCACCGTGCGGGATCGTCGTCGGCGCGAGCCGGGTCTTTCCACCACTCGTACAGGCCCGCGAAGAACAGCGGCGACCCGTCGGCGGGATGGATGTAGTGAGGCGTCTTGCCCGCCTCGGTGGTCTTCCACTCGTAGTACCCGGATGCCGGGATCACCGCGCGCCGCTTGATGAGGGCGTTGCGGAACATCGGTTTGTCCTCGACCTCCTCGGAGCGCGCGTTGAAGGCGCGGGCGCCGACCTTGACGTCTTTCGCCCACCCGGGAACCAGGCCCCAGCGCGCCGCCTCGAGGCGGCGCACGGGTGGCTCGCTCTTGACGGAGTCGAGCACGATCGCGACCGACGAGGTGGGCGCGATGTTGTACGACGGCGGCGGCAGCTCGTCGGCCTCGACGTCGACGCGCAACACCCCCACGAGCTCACTGGCCACGTTGGCTACGACGAATCGACCACACATACCTCCACCGTACGCGCCGGGTCCGACATCGCACCCCGTCCGCCGGCGAGCGGAGCGTCCTGGCGCGGCATCCGTCCCCCGACTTTTCAGGCGCCCGAGGTGCGTGGTGTGAGCGATGCGCGCATTCTCAGTCCCGCACCGCCGGATGCCACGAGGGATATGCACATCGCGGAGGTTGTGCGCCGCCCCGAGCCGCGGCATCCATCCCCGACTGCCCCGGGGCGCCCCGGTGCACAAAGTCAGCGATGCGCACATCCTCAGTCCCGCACCGCCGGATCCCGCGGAGGATATGCACATCGCGGAGGTTGTGCGCCGCCCCGCGCCGCGGCATCCATCCCCGACTGCCGCGGGGCGCCCCGGTGCGCAAAGTCAGCGATGCGCACATTCTCAGCCCCGCACCGCCGGATGCCACGGAGGATACGCACATCGCGGAGGTCGCGCGCCGCCGGGCCCTGGCATCGGAGCGACGCCTGCCAGAGTCCCACCCCGCAAAGTCAGCGATGCGCACATCCTCAGTCCCGCACCGCCGGATACCGCGGAGGATATGCACATCGCGGAGGTCGCGCGCCGCCCCGGACCGCGGCCCCGCGGACGCCGCGGGATCAGTCGTCGCTGGAGATCACGCCCACGTTCTGCAGGCGTTCGAGCAGGCCTGCGCCGTCGGGTTCGGTCACCCACGGCACCTCAGCGGCGGAGTGATCGTCGACGACGGTGCGACCACCGGCGAGCACCGCTTCGGTGGGCAACAGGCGACGGATCGCGACGGCGGCGACGTTCTGCGGGTGCTCGATCGCGAAGCCGGTGTAGATGGCGTCGTCGTGCTGACCGTCGTCGCCGACGAGCAGCCACTTCACGTCGGGGAACTCGTTCGCGAGACGGCGGAGGTTGGACTCCTTGTGGGCGCGGCCGCTGCGGAACCATCGGTCGTGCGTGGGACCCCAGTCGGTCAGCAGGAACGATCCCGCCGGGAACAGGTGTCGGCGCATGAAGCGCGTGAGCGTCGGTGCGACGTTCCAGGCACCCGTCGACAGGTAGATGATCGGCGTGCCCGGGTGCTCGCGCGAGAGGCGCTCGAGCATGACGGCCATGCCCGGAACGGGCTGACGAGCGTGCTCGTCGACCACGAACGAGTTCCACGCCGCGAGCAGCGGGCGCGGAAGCGCGGTCACCATCACGGTGTCGTCGATGTCGCTGACGACGCCGAAGCGCACGTCGGAGCCCACCACGAAGACGCGGGTCTCGGTGGGCTCGCTGCCCTCGACCGACATCGTGATGCTCTGCCAGCCGGGCTTCAGCGTCGCGGGGAGCTTGGCGTCGATCACGCCGCCGCGGTCGGCGGCGACCTGGTGCGTCATGCCGTCGACGATCACCGTGACGTGCGCGAAGCCCACCGGGACGGCGGCGAAGCTGCGCCATCCGCGCAGGCTCGCGGCCTCACCGGAGGAGCTGCTCTTGATCGGCGGGGCGATCAGCACGCGGCCGAGGACGCGCACCCAGTGCTCGGTGCCGTACCCGGGGAAGCCCGTGACGACGGGGCGCAGGCCGCGGGCGCGCGCCCGGCGTTCGCGCCATCGGTGGAAACGGCGCTCGAGTCGAGCGAACCAGAGCACTTTGGCGCGAGGAGAACGAGGCATCGGCCTCAGTCTTTCACGTCGCCGTCCACGGTTTCGAGGGGCTGGACGTCGTCGGCCAGGTGACGTCGCTCTGCGCGCTCGATCAGCTTCTTGCCCGCGAACACCAGCACGAGGAACACGACGAGGATGCCGACGAACACGTATCCGGCGTAGTGGATGCGGTCGCTGAGCTCGCGGTAGGTGCCCGCCGCCCCGGCCGCGACCGTCACGTACAGCCCCGCCCACACGACGCACGCCGGCGCCGTCCACGCCAGGAACCGTCGGTAGCTGTAGCCGCTCATGCCGACCGTGAGCGGCACGAGGGAGTGCAGGACGGGGAGGAAGCGCGAGAGGAAGATCGCCGGTCCGCCACGCCGTCGCAGGTAGCGATCGGCTCGTTCCCAGTTGCGCTCGCCGAGCTTCTGCCCGAGGCGCGAGGCGCGGATGCGAGGTCCGAAGAAGCGCCCGAGCCAGAAACCGAAGCTCTCGCCGAGAAGGGCGCCGACCACGATCGCCCCCGCCAGCACCACGCCCTCGACCGGGGAGGCCACCGCGGTCCCGGCGACGATCACCATCGTGTCGCCCGGGACGATGAGGCCGACGAGCACGCTCGTCTCGAGCATGACGGCGACCCCGGCGATGACCGTGCGCAGCACGGGGTCGACGTTCTGGACGACGTCGAGCAACCACGTGAGGATCTCGTTCACCTCCGTCAGCCTAGGGCCGCGCGCCCCGCCTAGCCTGGGAGCGTGCCCCGATCCGCCTCACCGTTCACCCCGTTCGGGTGGGTCGACCCCGAATCGGTGTTCCTCCACCTCTTCGCCGACGCCCCGCACGCGTTCTGGCTGGATGCCGGCGTCGATGCGACGAGCGGCTGGAGCTTCCTGGGCACGGGGCGTCCCGACGAACCGTCGCGGGCGATGACGCGCTCCGCCGACGGCCCCGGCCTCGTGGGCGCCTCCCCGGAAGAGGATGCCGAGGGCGCACCCTTCCGTGGCGGGTGGGTCGGCTGGATCTCGTACGAGGGCGAGCCCGCGTGGGTGCGCGTCGATTCCCTCCTCGCCTTCGACCACGCGCGACGTCGCGTCATCGCCCACGGCGACCCCACCCTCGCCGCGCGTGCCGCTGCCGCGCCCCCGGCGCCGGGCGTGGCGCCCGCTCCCGCCCGGGGGACGGCATCCGCCCGCGTGACGCCCGCCCGCTACGCCGAGCTGATCGAAGCGTGCCGTGACCGCATCCGCGAGGGAGACGCCTACCAGCTCTGCCTCACGACGCGCTTCACCGTGCCCGGCGCGATGGACGCCCTCGACGTCTTCCGGCGGCTGCGGCGGTCGTCGACGTCGCATCATGCGGGCTTCGTGCGGGCGGGTGACACCGCCCTGGCGAGCGCGTCGCCCGAGCGCTTCCTGCACGTGCGCGCCGGCCGCGTGCACACCCATCCCATCAAGGGCACCCGTCGGCGCTCACCCGACCCGGCCACCGACCGCGCGCTCGCCGAGGAGCTGCGCACGGATGCCAAGGAGCGGGCCGAGAACGTCATGATCGTCGACCTCATGCGCAACGACCTCTCGCGGGTGTGCGAACCGTCGACGGTGGGCGTGGACCGCCTGCTCGAGGTGGAGACGTATCCCACCGTGCATCAGCTCGTCAGCGAGGTGTCGGGGCGGCTGCTCCCCGGGACGCGGGTCGGAGATCTGCTCGCGGCGACCTTCCCCGCGGGCAGCATGACCGGGGCGCCCAAGGAGTCGGCGATGGGCATCCTCGCCGGGCTCGAGGGGCAGCCGCGGGGCGTGTACTCCGGCGTGTTCGGCTGGGTCGGCGACGACGGCTCCGCCGACCTCGCGATGGTCATCCGCAGCGTCGTCATCGAGCCGGATGCCGCCTGGGTCGGCGCCGGCGGCGGGATCACGTGGCGCTCGGTCGCGGCATCCGAGGTCGCCGAGGTGGGGCTCAAAGCCCGCGCGCCCCTCGCCGCGCTGGGGGCCGAGGTGCCGCCCGGGTGGTGACGCCCGGTCCGATACCCTGGGAGCAGGCCCTCGTGGCCTCCCCGACCTTCACGATTGGCTTCACCCGTGTCTCAGAACTCCGCAGCAGACCCCCGCGAGGGGGGCTTCGACACCCACGCCATCCAGGCGAAGTGGCAGCAGGCTTGGGCCGAGAAAGACCCGTTCCGCGCCGGTGGCGACGACGACACGCGCCCCCGCAAGTACGTGCTCGCGATGTTCCCGTATCCGTCGGGCGATCTGCACATGGGGCACGCCGAGAACTACCTCTACTCCGACATCGTCGCGCGCTTCTGGCGCCACCGCGGCTACAACGTGCTCAACCCCATCGGGTGGGACTCGTTCGGCCTGCCCGCCGAGAACGCGGCCATCAAGCGCGGCGCCGACCCCGTCGAGTGGACCTACGCCAACATCGCGCAGCAGAAGGCGAGCCTGAAGGACTACGGCGTCTCCTTCGACTGGAGCCGCGTGCTGCACACCAGCGACCCCGAGTACTACCGCTGGAACCAGTGGCTGTTCCAGAAGCTGTACGACAAGGGCCTGGCCTACCGCAAGGACGCCCTCGTCAACTGGGACCCGGTCGATCAGACGGTGCTCGCGAACGAGCAGGTCCTGCCCGACGGCACGAGCGAGCGCAGCGGCGCCGTGGTGGTCAAGAAGAAGCTGACGCAGTGGTTCCTGCGCATCACCGACTACGCCGACCGCCTGCTCGACGACCTGAACCAGCTCGAGGGTTTCTGGCCGAGCAAGGTCATCCAGATGCAGCGCAACTGGATCGGCCGCTCGGTGGGCGCCGACATCACGTTCGAGATCGAGGGTCGGGACGAGAAGATCACGGTCTTCTCCACGCGGCCCGACACCCTTCACGGCGCGACGTTCTTCGTCGTGGCGCCCGAGTCCGAGCTCGCGGCCGAGCTCGCGGCATCCGCCGACCAGGGCGTGCAGGAGACCTTCGAGGCCTACCTGGCCCAGGTGCAGCGCGCGACCGACATCGAGCGCCAGGCGACCGACCGTCCTAAGACGGGAGTGTTCCTCGGCCACTACGCGATCAACCCGATCAACGGCGAGAAGCTGCCGATCTGGGCCGCCGACTACGTGCTCGCCGACTACGGTCACGGGGCGGTCATGGCCGTGCCCGCGCACGACCAGCGCGACCTCGACTTCGCCCGCGCGTTCGACCTGCCGGTGAAGGTGGTCGTCGACACGAACGCTCCCGTCACCGGGGCGATCCCGGTGATCGAGCTGGATGCCGAGGGCGTGCCGATCGATCCCCTGGGCGACCTCGACGAGACCGACCCGGTCAAGACCGGAGTGGCGCTCACGGGCGACGGGCGCATGATCAACTCCGGGTCGCTCAACGGGCTGAGCAAGCGCAACGCCATCGCGCGCATGATCGAGGAGCTCGAGGCGAAGGGCGTCGGCCGCGCGGCCAAGACCTACCGCCTGCGCGACTGGCTCATCTCGCGCCAGCGCTACTGGGGTACGCCGATCCCGATGCTGCACGGGGAAGACGGCTCCATCACGCCCGTCCCCGCCGACCAGCTGCCGGTCGTGCTGCCCTCGGTCGAGGGTCTCGACCTCAAGCCCAAGGGCACCTCCCCGCTGGGGGCGGCCACGGAATGGGTGCAGGTCACCGACCCCGAGACGGGGCAGACCCTGCTGCGCGACCCCGACACCATGGACACCTTCGTCGACAGCTCCTGGTACTACCTGCGGTTCCTGTCGCCGAACAGCGACACCGAGGCGTTCTCGGGTCGAGAGGCGTCCAAGTGGGGCCCGGTCGACTTCTACATCGGAGGCGTCGAGCACGCCATCCTGCACCTGCTGTACGCCCGTTTCATCACCAAGGCCCTGTTCGACATGGGCCTGGTGGACTTCACCGAGCCCTTCTCGAGCCTCATCAACCAGGGCATGGTCATCCTCGACGGCGCGAAGATGTCGAAGAGCAAGGGCAACCTCGTGCTCTTCCAAGAAGAGCTCGACGCCCACGGAGCCGACGCGCTGCGCGTGGCCCTGGCCTTCGCCGGCCCCGTGGAAGACGACAAAGACTGGAACGACGTCTCCACCACGGGCGCCGCGAAGTTTCTGGCACGCGCCCTGCGCATCGCGCACGACGTCGACAGCGAGACCGACGTCGTCTGGGCCGAGGGCGACCAGGCCCTCCGCCGGGTGACGCATCGCCTGCTGGCCGAGGCGCCCAACCTCATCGAGCAGACGAAATTCAACGTCGTCGTGGCACGCCTCATGGAACTGGTCAACGCCACCCGCAAGGCGATCGACGGCACGGCAGGTGCGAGCGACCCCGCGGTGCGCGAGGCCGCGGAGGTCATCGCGATGACCCTCGACCTCTTCGCCCCGCACACCGCCGAGGAGATGTGGCACACGCTGGGCTACCAGGGCTTCGTGGGCCTGGCCACCTGGCGTCAGGCCGACCCCACGCTGCTCGTCGAGGACACCGTGACTGCCGTCGTGCAGATCGACGGCAAGGTGCGCGGCACACTGCAGGTCTCGGCCAAGATCGGTGCCGACGAGCTCGAGAAGCTCGCCCGCGGCGACGAGAAGGTCCTGCGGGCTCTCGGCGACCGCGAGATCGTCCGCGCCGTCGTGCGCCCGCCGAAGGTGGTCAGCTTCTCGACGAAGTGATCGTCGGTTCCGGATGCCACGTCACCGGCGCTTCTCGAAGCGCGGGAGACGTGGCATCCGGCGTTTCGGCCTCATCGTTCGTTCGCGGAGCGCCGGGATGGCGATCGTCGGGTGTCGGTCGCGCCGGGCTCGGAAAGCGCACGGTCCTCGGAGAAGTGCGCCTGATCGCTGCGTGATACCCCGGAATCGCCGAGGAACGCCGACGCCGCGGGGTCGCCGTCGGACGCGTGATCGGCGCGCGTCGGGCTGAGCGGCCCTTCCTCCCCGGATGCCGATCGACTCGGCCCCTCCACCGGACGGTGCGCGAGCGGCCCGCGGGAGCATCGAGATTGCCTACCGTGGCCGCGTGACAGAGAGCCTCCCCGCCGCAGCGTTCGAGACCGAGCCGGGAGGCGGGGCGCTCAGCCCGCGGAAGCGGCTCGGCATCGGTGCGGTCATCACCCTCGTCCTGCTCGCGTTCGCCGTCACCATCGCCGTCGGCATGCTCCGGGGCGCGACGGGCGCGGAGGTGGTCACCCCCGATCCCGTCTCGACCTCGGCGGCGGTCGCACCGCCCGCCGCGGGGCTCTACGTGCACATCGCGGGCGCCGTGCGCGAGGCGGGGTTGTACCGGCTCGATGCCGGAGACCGGGTCGCCGACGCCATCGCGCGGGCGGGCGGCTTCGCGGACGACGCCGCGCGCGACGGGGTGAACCTGGCCCGCCCCGTCGCCGACGGCGAGCAGATCGTGGTGCCCGTCATCGGAGCGCTTCCGGCTGACGCCGCCGCCGGTGCGTCGTCGAGTGGGGCGGATGGTGTGGTGCCGGCGGGTGGCCCCCTCGACCTGAACACCGCGACACGCGACCAGCTCGACACCCTGCCGCGCGTCGGCCCCGCCATGGCCGACCGCATCATCACGTGGCGGCAGGCGAACGGGCGGTTCACCAGCGTCGACGACCTGCTCTCCGTGCCGGGGATCGGCGAGAAGATGCTGGCGAACATCCGCGATCTGGTCCGCGTGTGAACGCGCGCGCCGTCCTTCGCCGACGGGCGATGCGACCCGTGACCGTGGCCCTGACCACGTGGGCGGCGGCGGGGGCGGCGACGGCGGGCAGCGATGCAGGCGTCCTCGTCGGGATCCTCGCCGTCCTGACCGTCCTCGCGACCGTGCTGTTCGGCCGGCGACGACGCGCGACGATCGGCGTCGCCGCCGTCGCGCTCGCCTGCGCGACCGCTGCGGCGGGAGGCGTCGCCGCCGTGGCGCCGATGCGGGCGCAGATCGCCGCTCTCGAGCTCGAGGGAGGCCGCCACCTCGACCTCGAGGTCACCGTGACGGGCCGTGTCGACCCGAGCGCCGACGGAGGTGCCTGGTTCGACGCGCGCGCGACCTCCCTCGTCGCGGGTCGGACGCGCCTGAGCGGTGAGATCCCGGCACGCGTGGGTGTCGACGCCGAGGGTCGGCGGGCCCTGGTCGGGGTCGGCATGGGGAGTCTCGTGCGTGTGACCGCGCGCGCCCTCCCGTCCGACCCCGGTGAGCGCGCGCTCGTCGTCGTGCGCGCGAACGAGGTCGTGAGCGCCTCGCCGCCACCGGGGGCGTGGGGGTGGTTCCAGGGCATCCGCGACGCGCTCGTCTCCTCGACACGGGGATTACCGCAGCCCGGCGCCGGGCTCGTACCCGGGCTCGCCGTCGGTGACACCAGCACCCTCGACCCCGACACCGAAGCCGCGATGAACGCCGCGTCGCTCTCTCATCTCACGGCCGTCTCCGGTGCGAACTGCGCCATCGTGGTCGGGGCCGCCTTCGCGGTGTTCGCGGCGCTGGGCGTGCGACGCGGCGTTCGAGTCGGGGGAGCGCTCGCGGTGCTCGCGGCCTTCGTCTGCCTGGTCACACCGGAGCCGAGCGTCGTGCGTGCGGCCGTCATGGCCGCCATCGCCCTGCTCGCCGTCGCGCTGGGGCGTCCGGCCATCGGCGTCGCGGTGCTCGCGGCCGCGGTCGCGGTGCTCCTCATCCTCGATCCCTGGTTGTCGCGGTCGATAGGTTTCGCCCTCTCCGTTGCTGCGACGGGTGCGTTGCTCGTGCTGGCGCGCCCCTTGGCGACGGGGTTGGAGAGGTGGATGCCGCGATCCCTGGCCCTGGCGATCGCCGTGCCCACCTCGGCTCAGCTGGTCTGCGGTCCGCTCATCGTGCTCATCGACCCGCATGTGCCCCTGGGCGGCATCGCCGCGAACCTCGTCGCCGACCCCGCGGCCGCGCCCGCGACGATCGCCGGAGCACTGGCGTGCATCGCCCCCCTGCCGTGGCTGCGCGACGGCCTCACCGCTCTCGCCTGGATCCCGGCATCCTGGATCGCGGCCGTCGCTCACACCACGACGACCAGTACGGCCCAGAATCTGCCGTGGCCGGAGGGCGTCACGGGAGCGGCTCTGCTCGCAGCCGTCGGTGCAGCGCTCAGCGTGGCCGTCATCCGGCCCCGCCGGCTCCCGCGGATCACGGCGCTGTGCACGGCGGCCATGGCCGTCGTCACCGGCCTCATCCTCGGACAGACCACGGTTGCGACCGTCGCGGGTCCGCTGACCGTGCCCGCGCCCTGGCAGGTCGCGATGTGCGACGTGGGTCAGGGCGACGCCACCCTCTGGCGCTCCGCCGGCGCCGTCGGACTGGTGGACACCGGGCCCGATCCCGACGCGCTGGCCCGATGCCTGCAGACGTTCGGCATCGCGCACCTCGATCTGCTCGTGCTCACCCACTTCGACCTCGATCACATCGGCGGCACCTCCGCCGTGCTCGGCCGGGTGGATCTCTTGCTCCACGGCCCCGTCGACGACGCGTCGGGCCAACGGCTCCTCGACGGACTCACCGCCCAGGGCGCGCGCCTGCAGCAGGCGGCCACCGGCCTGACCGGCACGCTCGGCGACACACGCTGGCACGCCCTCGGGCCGCCACCGCGCGCCGAGCCGGGCAACGACGCGAGCATCGCGCTCGATGTCAGCGGTGCCGGCTTCCCGCGCACGGTTCTGCTCGGCGACCTGGGCGAGCAGGCGCAGGCCGCCCTGTTACGGCGCGTCGACGTGCCGCACGTCGACGTCGTCAAGGTCTCGCACCACGGCAGCGCGGACCAGGATGCCGACCTCTACCGCCGCGTGAGCGCGAGGGTTGCGCTGATCGGCGTCGGGGCGGAGAACTCGTACGGACACCCCACAGCCTCGCTGCTGGCGACGTTGGCGGCGCTCGGCACGACCGTCGGCCGGACCGACCTCGACGGGTCGCTCGCCGTCTGGGAGGGCTCGGATGACAGTCTCAATCTGTGGCGGGAGCGATCGCCGCCGCGCGGTCCTGCGCCGGATGTCGATGTCGGGCACCCTCGGTAGGCTGGGGGAGTGACCCCGGCTCCCCGACGCTCCGCCCCCGCGAAGGCCAAATCGGCCATCCCGCAGGTGTCGTGGCGCGCCCCGCAGCCGGCCCCGATCGTGCTGGTGTCGGGGCCCGAAGAGGTGTGCGCGGAGCGCGCGATCGCCGGCATCCGTTCCCTGCTCAAGAGCGAAGACCCGAGTCTCGAGGTCACCGACATCCGTGCAGACGACTACGCCGCGGGCACCCTGCTGGGTGTCACCTCGCCGTCGCTGTTCGGCGAGCCGCGGCTCGTGCGGGTCAGTGGGGTCGAGAAGTGCAGCGACACCTTCCTCAGCGAGGCGGTGTCCTACCTCTCGCAGACGCAGGAGGGCGCGACGGTGGTGCTGCGCCACACGGGCGCGAGCGTGCGCGGCAAGAAGCTCCTCGACGGCATCCGCGCCGGGCAGGGTGGCGGCATCGAGATCGCCTGCCCCGCGGTCAAGCGCGACTCCGACCGGTTCGACTTCGCGGTCGGCGAGTTCCGGGCCGCGAACAAGCGCATCGCCCCCGTCGCCCTGCGCTCCCTCGTCTCCGCGTTCGCCGACGACCTCACCGAGCTCGCCGCCGCGTGCCAGCAGCTGATCGCCGACGTGCCCGGAGACATCGACGAGCGCATCGTCGAGCGCTACTACGGCGGGCGTGTCGAGACCTCGGCGTTCACGGTGGCCGACACCGCCATCGCCGGTCAGTACGGGCCCGCGCTGCTCGCTCTGCGGCACGCTCTGGCATCCGGAGCCGACCCGGTGCCCCTCGTCGCCGCGGTGGCCATGAAGCTGCGCACGATGGCGCGGGTCGCCGGCACGCGCGAGTCGTCGTCTGCCACCGCGCAGCGGCTCGGCATGAAGGACTGGCAGGTCGACCGGGCCCGCCGCGACCTCGTCGGCTGGACCGGCAACACCCTCGGCATGGCGATCCACGCCACCGCGCGGGCTGACGCCGAGGTCAAGGGTGCGTCGCGAGACCCCGTCTTCGCCCTCGAGCGCATGATCACGATCATCGCCACGCGCGCCCCCTACGGCGACTGACGCGCGAGTCTGCCGCGCGGCCACCGCGTCGGTCCCACACCCCCGCCGGGGCAGGACATCGCTCGAAAACAGGGCGGATACGGCGGCGAACGTCCTGTTCCGGAACGATCCCCTGTCCTCGGAGGCAGGTCACCGCTCAGCGGCGTGCGAGATGGCGGGCCAGGAACGTCGCCGCCCGCAGGGTCAGCCTCGGCTCCGCGCGGCGCAGGTCGCGCACCACGACGACCTCGTCGTGATCCGCCGACGACACGGTCTGCGCCCAGCGGAGAGCGGCTTCCGGGGGCTGGCCGCCCACCGGGAGGTCGCCTCCGAACAGCTCCACGAGCCGGACCCGAGGGTCCTCCCGGTCACCGAAGATCTTCGCCGCGCGTTCGCTCTGCATGCTGCACCTCCCGGCATCCACGCTACGGATGCCGCCGCAGCGCCACCTCCTCCGCGGGGAGGAGATCAGCGGCCCGGCGGGTGCCGCCTCCCCGTTCGCATGGTTCGAGGCGAGGGCGCACCCCGGCGGCGGAGAACGCCGCACGCGGTTACCGCCGTCGTCCCGGAAACGACGAAGCCCGCCCCGCGATGCGGGACGGGCTGTCGAAAAGGCTGCGGCTCAGAGAGCGGCAACCGACTTCGCGATGGCCGACTTGCGGTTCGCGGCCTGGTTCTGGTGGATGACACCCTTGCTCACGGCCTTGTCGAGCTTCTTGGTCGCGGTGGCGAGCGCCTTGACGGCGGCTTCCTTGTCACCGGCCAGCACGGCTTCCTTGGTGCGACGCACGTGCGTCTTCAGCTCGCTCTTGACGGCCTTGTTGCGCTCGTGCGCCTTCTCGTTGGTCTTGTTGCGCTTGATCTGCGACTTGATGTTCGCCACGTCGACGGTCTTTCGTTTGAGTGAGTAGTGGATGTGCCGGGCGAGCGGTAGAGGGGCGCTGCACCGGCGGTCGTGGAGGTCGGGAAAAACCCCACACGCAAGCCAAGAGTCGAGACTACCAGGTCGAGGCTTCGACCGTCGTGAGCGCCACGTCCAGCAGCGCGTTGAACACGCGGGGCCGCATCGCCGTCACGAGGTGCGTCGTGCGCGGCACCACGATGAGCTCGGCGTCGCGGGCGACGGAGGTGAACAGCTTCTCGTTCACCCGCAGCTGGTCCCACTGCCCGTTGACGAACCAGAGCGGAACGTCGATGCGCCGCAGCGCGGCGAGCAGGTCGAGCACCGACAGCGAGGCGAGGGCGGTGTCCTGTGCGTCGAAGGCGTAACCACCCGCGCCGAAGTCGGACCGGGTCTCCGGGGGCAGGGTGCGTTCGAGCACGCGATTGGTCAACCCGAGGCCGCGATCGGGCAGGTCGTCGAAACGGCGCGCGAGGAAGCGGTAGGCGGCGAGGCCCACGCCCCGCGGGACGGAGGTGCAGGATGCCGCCACGAACGCCGCGACGGGGGGAGGCTCCTCGCGCCCGACGTACTCGACCGAGAGCAGTCCGCCCATCGAGTGGCCGACGAGAAGCACGGGACCGCGGCGGGCGGCATCCTGAACGGCGTCGTCGATCGTGGCGAACGCGCCGTCGAGTGTGAACTCCTCGCCTCGCCGCGTGCCATGCCCGGGCAGGTCGACGGCCGTCGCCGGATTCCCTCGCTCGCGCAGGTGCTCGAGCTGGGCGCGCCACATGGTCGCCGACGTGCGGATGCCGTGCACGAGCACGACCTGGACCGCCATGGCATCCAGCTTAGAAGCGCCGTCGAGGCGCAGCCTGAGCGTCCGCGGACGGCGATGTCGGCGGTCGCCGCGTAGAATCGACGGAACATGTCACCGCGCGCCCTGAAGCCCCTCGAGCCGTCCGCCACCCCGCCGGCGCAGATCCGCAACTTCTGCATCATCGCCCACATCGACCACGGCAAGTCGACGTTGGCCGACCGCATGCTGCAGATCACCGGCGTGGTCAGCGACCGCGACATGCGGGCGCAGTACCTCGACCGGATGGACATCGAGCGCGAGCGCGGCATCACGATCAAGTCGCAGGCGGTGCGCATGCCCTGGTCGACGGCCGACGGCACGTTCGCCCTGAACATGATCGACACGCCCGGCCACGTCGACTTCACCTACGAGGTCAGCCGCTCGCTCGCCGCGTGCGAGGGCGCGATCCTGCTGGTCGACGCCGCTCAGGGCATCGAGGCACAGACGCTCGCGAACCTCTACCTCGCTCTCGAGAACGACCTGCAGATCATCCCCGTGCTGAACAAGATCGACCTCCCGGCCGCCGATCCCGAGAAGTACGCGGCCGAGCTCGCCGGCCTCATCGGCGGAAACCCCGAAGACGTCCTGCGTGTCAGCGGCAAGACCGGCATGGGCGTCGAAGAACTGCTCGACCTCATCGTCGAGAAGATCCCCGCCCCCGTCGGCAAGCCCGACGCCCCGGCCCGCGCGATGATCTTCGACTCCGTCTACGACGCCTACCGCGGCGTGGTCACCTACGTCCGCATGATCGACGGGTCGCTGCAGCCCCGTGAGCGCATCCAGATGATGTCGACCACGGCCACGCACGAGCTCCTCGAGATCGGCGTGTCGAGCCCCGAGCCGGTGCCCACGCGCGGCCTCGGCGTCGGCGAGGTCGGCTACCTCATCACCGGCGTGAAAGACGTGCGCCAGTCGAAGGTCGGCGACACGATCACGACGCATCGCAAGCCCGCCACCGACGCCCTGCCCGGCTACACCGACCCGAAGCCCATGGTGTTCTCGGGCATCTACCCCATCGACGGCAGCGATTACGCCGAGCTGCGCGAAGCCCTCGACAAGCTCAAGCTCTCCGACGCCTCGCTGCAGTACGAGCCCGAGACCTCCGTGGCCCTCGGCTTCGGTTTCCGCGCGGGCTTCCTCGGTCTGCTGCACCTCGAGATCATCACCGAGCGCCTCTCGCGCGAGTTCGGTCTCGACCTCATCACCACCGCACCGTCGGTGACGTACGAGGTCACGACCGACACCGGCGAGACCGTCTCGGTCACCAACCCCAGCGAGTACCCCGACGGTCGCGTGGCCTCGGTCTCGGAGCCCATCGTCAAGGTCGGCATCCTGCTGCCGAAGGACTACGTCGGCACCGTCATGGAGCTCTGCCAGACAAGGCGCGGCACCCTGCTCGGCATGGAGTACCTCAGCGAAGACCGCGTCGAGCTGCGCTACCACATGCCCCTCGGTGAGATCGTGTTCGACTTCTTCGACCACCTCAAGTCGCGCACGCAGGGCTACGCCAGCCTCGACTACGAACCGGCCGGCCAGCAGACCGCCGACCTCGTGAAGGTCGACATCCTGCTGCAGGGTGAGAAGGTCGACGCCTTCAGCTCGATCGTGCACCGCGAGAAGGCGTACGCCTACGGCACCCTCATGGCCGAACGCCTGCGCAAGCTCATTCCGCGCCAGCAGTTCGAGGTGCCCATCCAGGCCGCGATCGGCGCCCGCATCATCGCGCGCGAGACCATCCGCGCCATCCGCAAAGACGTGCTCGCCAAGTGCTACGGCGGTGACATCACGCGTAAGCGCAAGCTCCTCGAGAAGCAGAAAGAGGGCAAGAAGCGCATGAAGATGGTCGGCCGCGTCGAGGTGCCGCAGGAGGCGTTCATCGCCGCCCTGTCGGGCGACGTCGAGACCAAGAAGTAAACCCGCGACACCGGAAGGGGCGGATCATGCGTCGGCAGAGCTTCACGGACGACACGGTCGACTACGCCGCGGTCGGCGCCACCCAGGCGCACGACCTCATGCAGTACCCGCCGGAGCACTCGCTGCCCGCCGAGGACTCCTGGCGGATCGGCAGCGGCGAGGAGCGCTTCACGGCGGCCGGCGAGCTGCTGCTGTCGTGGGCCCCGCTGCGCACCGGGGAGCTGAGCATCAGCGACGTGCGCCCGGCATCCGGAGCGGGCTACTCGGGCGTGGGTTTCGATGCCGACGGTTCGCCCGTCGCGCCCAGCAGCCTCGAGGCCGAGCAGCGCTTCGCCGCCGACGGCACGCCGTTCGTCAGCCCGGGCACGGGCGTGCGCCTGCACGGCAGGGTCGACGGACATCGCGCCGACGCCGAGCTGCGCGTCATCTCGGTGTTCGAGGAGCCGCGTCGCATCGGATTCATCCTCGGAACGGTGGGTCACTCGATCGTCAGCGGCGAGGAGCTGTTCGCGCTCGAGTGGCGCGACAACGACGAGGTGTGGTTCGTCGTGCGGGCGTTCGACCGCCCCACCGCCCCCTCGTACCGCCTCTTCACCAGCCGCGTGCGCCGGCGCCGCCGGGCGCTGTTCGCCCGTTACCTGCGGGCGATCTCGCCGTTGTACTCGTCCTGATGGGCGGGCCCCTCCCGCTCGGCGATCCCGCGCCCCTCGACGGTCGCCTGCCCGACGACCTCGACATCGACCCCACCGCCGACTTCGGCGTCTACCTGCACGTGCCGTTCTGCCGCGTGCGCTGCGGCTACTGCGACTTCAACACCTACACCGCGAGCGAGCTGCGCGGCGCCCGCCAAGACGACTTCGCCGACACCCTCGCCGCCGAGGTGCGTCTGGCGGGCACCGTGATGGATGCCGCGGGCGGTCGGCGCGCGGCATCTACGGTCTTCTTCGGAGGCGGCACGCCCACGTCGCTCCCGCCGGGCGACCTGGCCCGGATGCTGGATGCCGTGCGCGGGGAGTTCGGGATCGCCGACGGCGCCGAGGTCACCGTCGAGGCCAATCCCGACACGGTCGACGACGCCGTCGCCCAGACGCTCGCCGCGGCAGGCGTGACACGCCTGTCGATCGGCATGCAGTCGGCACGGCCGCACGTGCTCGCCGCCCTCGACCGCACCCACGATCCCGTGAACGTCGCCACCGCCGTCGCCGCGGCGCGCCGCGCGGGACTCGACGTGTCGGTCGACCTCATCTACGGCGCGCCGGGGGAGTCGCTCGACGACTGGCGCGCCTCGCTCGAGGCCGCCACGGCTCTCGCCCCCGACCACATCTCGGCCTACGCGCTCATCGTCGAAGACGGCACGAAGCTCGCGCGGCAGATCCGCTCGGGCGCCGTCGCGGAGCCCTCCGACGACCTGCAGGCCGACATGTACGAGCTCGCCGACGATCTGCTGACCGCGGCCGGCTTCGACTGGTACGAGGTGTCGAACTTCTCGCGCGGGGTCGCCCACCGCTCGCGCCACAACCTCGCGTACTGGCGGGGGACCGACTGGTGGGGCTTCGGACCCGGGGCGCACAGCCACGTCGCCGGCCTGCGCTGGTGGAACGTCAAGCACCCCGCCGCCTACGCCCAGCGTCTCGCGGGCGAGGAGTCGCCGGCCGCCGCGCGCGAACGCCCCGACGAGACCGCGCGCCGCCTCGAGTCGGTGCTGCTGCGCAGCCGCATCCGTGAAGGACTGGCCGTGTCGGAGATCCTCGGCGAGGGCCGCAAGGCGGTGGCATCCCTCATCGCCGACGGCCTCATCGACGGCACGGATGCCGTGCGCGGGCGCATCGTCCTCACTCGACGGGGACGCCTGCTGGCGGATGCCGTGGTGCGGGCGCTCACCGCCTGAGGCGTCTCGCCGCGGCGCGCGTGCCGGCGCGCGGCGCGCGCCGCCGGCCGCCTCCGGCACCGAGTCGGCGGCATCCCGTAGAATTGGCACTCAGCTGAGTCGAGTGCCAGACGGGAGGAGCAGCGCATGGTGTCGGAACGCGGCCTTCAGGTGCTCCGCGCGATCGTGCAGGACTACGTCGACACGCGCGAGCCGGTCGGCAGCAAGGCGATCGTCGACAGGCACGCGTTCGGCGTCTCGGCGGCCACGATCCGCAACGACATGGCGCTGCTCGAAGACGAAGACCTCATCGTCGCCCCGCACACCTCGTCGGGGCGCGTGCCCACCGACAAGGGCTACCGCGTCTTCGTCGATCACCTCGCCGAGCTCCGTCCGCTCTCGACGGCCCAGCGCAGCGCCATCACCTCGTTCCTCGACGAGGCCGGCGACCTCGACGACCTCCTCGCACGTACGGTGCGAGCACTCACGCACCTCACCGGCCAGGTGGCGATCGTGCAGTACCCCTCGTTCGCGCGCGCCAACGTCTCGCACGTCGAGCTCGTGGCCCTCGGCGGCCCGCGGGTGCTCGTCATCCTCGTGACCGACACCGGGCGGGTGTCGCAGCGCATCGCGCTGGTGCCGGTCGAGCCGAGCGACGGCGACGTCGCGCAGTTGCGCGCTCGTGTGACCGTGCTGCTCGTCGGGCACAGCGTCGCGGATTGCGCGCAGCGGGTCGCGAACGCGCTCGGCGACGGTCCCCGCCCGGGCTCGGTCCTCGACGTGATCGCCGACGCCGTCCTGCGCGTCGTGGGGGAGGAGCTCGAAGAGTTCCGCCAGGACCGACTCGTCATGGCCGGGGCCGCGACCCTCGCGAAACGGGAATCCGACTTCCGCGGCAGCATCTACCCCCTGCTCGAGGCCATCGAGGAGCAGGTCACGCTGCTTCGCCTGATGAGCGAGATGGTCGCCGACGAGCAGGGACTGTCGGCGAGCATCGGCCGCGAGAACGAGCAGTTCGGCCTCATCGAGGCCTCGGTGCTCGCCAGCCGTTACGACGGCTCCACCGGTGGTGCACGCGTGGGCCTGCTGGGCCCCACGCGCATGGACTACTCCTCCAACCTCGCGGCGGTCCGCGCCGTCGCGCACTATCTCACCCGAATGCTCGAAGACGACGACAGCGCGCGCTGACGAGCACCCAGGAGAACGACCCCGCGTGAGCGGGCAGGAAGGCGATTGTGGCTGACCACTACGAGGTCCTCGGCGTCGAACGCGATGCCAGCCCCGAAGACATCAAGCGTGCGTACCGACGTCTCGCGCGCCAGTTGCACCCCGACGTCAACCCCGGAGACGACGCCTCCGAGCGCTTCAAGCTCGTGACCCACGCCTACGACGTGCTCAGCGACCCCGAGCAGCGGCGTCGGTACGACATGGGCGGCGACCAGAGCCCGTTCGGCGGCGGGGGAGCGGCCGGTTTCGGCGGCTTCAGCGACATCTTCGAGACGTTCTTCGGCGGCGCCCAGGGCGGCGGCGGTCGTGGCCCTCGACCCCGCTCGCGCCGTGAGCGCGGGCAGGACGCCCTGGTGCGCGTGACGCTGCAGCTCGGCGACGTGGTCTTCGGCACGCACCGCGACCTCGAGGTCGACACCGCCGTGCTGTGCGAGACGTGCAAGGGCGCGTGCACGCAGCCTGGCACAAGCGAGGTCACCTGCGACATCTGCCACGGCTCCGGTCACGTGCAGCGCACGGTGCGCAGCCTCCTCGGCAACGTCGTCACCAGCGCGCCCTGCAGCGTCTGCCAGGGCCACGGCACGACCATCCCCTACCCCTGCGGCACCTGCCAGGGTCAGGGCCGTGTCCGCGCGCGCCGCACCGTCTCGGTCGACATCCCCGCCGGCGTCGAGTCGGGACTGCGCCTGCAGCTTCCGGGTTCGGGCGAGGTCGGCCCGGCGGGCGGCCCCAACGGCGACCTGTACCTCGAGATCACCGTCGAGCCCCACGACGCCTTCAGTCGCGAGGGCGACGACCTCATCGCGACCCTCGAGGTGTCGATGCCGGATGCCATCCTCGGCACCACCACGACGATCGAATCTCTCGACGGCGGCGTCGACCTCGAGGTGCGCGCGGGCGTGCAGTCGGGCGACGTGCTGACCATCAAGGGACGTGGGATCACGCCCCTGCGGGGGACCCAGCGCGGCGACCTGAAGGTCGACGTGCACGTGGTCACCCCCACGCGCCTCGATCACAAGGAGCGCGCCCTCATCGAGGAGTTCGCCAAGCGCACGAAGGCCCCCCGGCCGCGTCTCGCCGAGCACCAGCAGGGCATGTTCAGCAAGTTCCGCGACCGCTTCCGGCACTGACCGTGGCGCTTCACTTCGTCACCGACGACGCGGCATCCGCGCAGCCGGGCGACGCCGTGTCGCTCACGGGTGCCGAGGCGCACCACGCCGCGGCCGTGCGGCGCGTCCGCGTCGACGAGGCCGTGACCCTCGGCGACGGGCGCGGCGTATGGCTGGACGCCGTGGTGACGGCGTCGACGCCGAAGCAGGTCGACGTGCGGGTGACCGCGCGCGCCGAGGCGGCTCCGTCCACGCCGCGGTTCGTTCTCGTGCAGGCCCTCGCCAAGGGCGACCGCGACGAACTCGCCGTGCAGGCGGCGACCGAGCTCGGCGTCGACGCGATCGTGCCGTGGCAGGCGGCGCGCAGCGTCTCCCGATGGGATGCCAAGGCCGACAAGGGGCTCGCGCGGTGGCGCACGATCGTGCGCGAGGCGGCGAAGCAGGCCCACCGCGCGTGGATCCCCGAGGTGGAGGGCGTCGCGCGCACGGCCGACCTCGTGCGCCTCGCCGGCACGGCGCAGGTGCTGGTGCTGGAGCCGTCGGCATCCGTTCGCCTCACCGAGGTGGCCGCCGAGGCGGCGGACGGACGTGAGGTGGTGCTCGTCGTCGGCCCGGAGGGCGGCATCGCCCCCGAGGAGCTCGCCGCGCTCGAGAGCGCCGGTGCGCGGCTCGTGCGCCTCGGCGAGACCGTGCTGCGGACTTCCACCGCCGGGGCGGCGGCGATCTCGGTGCTGTCCGCGGCGCACGGGCGGTGGTGAGGCGGTCGCTTCTCCGGTTCGAGGCGCCAACGGAGGAATCCGCCCCGCACCGCTGGGCGCGTGCGGTGCCGCGACGGGATGCGTGCACGCCCGCCCGACCTGCGTGTCGGAGGCCCTCACTAGACTGGATGCCATGAGCGAACCGTCGATCTTCACGCGCATCCTCCGGGGCGAGATCCCCGCCGAGATCGTGGCCGAGACCGAGAACGCCTTCGCGATCCGTGACATCGCGCCGCAGGCTCCGGTGCACCTGCTCGTCATCCCGAAGACGCAGCAGTACCGCAACGTGGTCGAGCTCGCCGCCGGCGACCCCGATCTGCTCACCGAGGTCATCGGCCTCGCCAACGCCGTCGCGTCCGAGCACGCCGACGGCGACTTCCGTCTGATCTTCAACACCGGCGAGGGCGCCGGTCAGACCGTCTTCCACGTGCACGCCCACGTCCTCGCGGGCGGCCTGAACGAAAAGAGCCTGGGTGGCTGATTCCCCCGAAGAGACCGTCGTCGAGCACATCGCCGTCGACGGCGTGGCCATGGTGCAACTGCTCGGCCCGCAGGATCGGCTCCTGCGCGTGATCGAGAAGGAGCACCCAGACGTCGACGTGCACGTGCGCGGAAACGAGATCACGCTGTCGGGCGCGCCCGCGGCGGTGCGCGCGGCGCGCGGGCTCGTCGACGAGCTGCTCGCGATGACGCGCTCAGGTCAGGGCCTCGACCCGGCCGACGTGTCGACCTCGAACCGGATGCTGCGCACCGACGGCGGTCCGCGTCCCTCCGAGGTCATGGGCGAGGCGATCCTGTCGTCGCGCGGCAAGGTCATCCGCCCCAAGACGGCGGGCCAGAAGGAATACGTCGACGCGATCGACGAGAACACGATCGTGTTCGGCATCGGGCCGGCCGGTACCGGCAAGACCTATCTCGCGATGGCCAAGGCCGTGCAGGCGCTGCAGCGTAAAGAGGTCAGCCGCATCATCCTGACGCGTCCCGCGGTCGAGGCCGGCGAGCGCCTGGGCTTCCTCCCCGGCACCCTCACCGACAAGATCGACCCGTACCTGCGGCCGCTCTACGACGCGCTGAACGAGATGATGGACCCCGACATCGTCCCCAAGCTCATGGCGACGGGCACGATCGAGGTCGCGCCGCTCGCGTACATGCGCGGGCGCACGCTCAACGACTCGTTCGTCGTGCTCGACGAGGCGCAGAACACCACGCCCGAGCAGATGAAGATGTTCCTCACGCGTCTGGGCTTCGGCACGCGCATGGTCGTCACCGGCGACATCACGCAGGTCGACCTGCCGCAGGGCGCGTCGGGCCTCCGGCTCGTCACCCGCGTGCTCGGCGACATCGACGACATTCACTTCTCGCGCCTCACCAGCGACGACGTGGTGCGCCACTCGCTGGTCGGCCGCATCGTCGACGCGTACAGCGAGTACGACGAGAAGCGCCTCGCCGCCCGTCGCGAGCGAGACGAAGCCACCGAGTTCGCCACCCGTGCGGAGCGACGCGGCCCCGGTGCCGCCGGTCCCCGCGATCACCTCCCGAGACGAAACCGCTCATGACGATCGAGATCAACAACGAATCCGGCCACGAGGTCGACGAGCAGGTGCTGCTGCGCCTGATGGAGTACAACCTCTCGGAGCTGCACGTCAGCGCCGACGCCGACGTGGCCATCGTGCTCGTCGACGAGGGCGCGATGGAGTCGCTGCACGTGCAGTGGATGGACGAGCCGGGCCCCACCGACGTGCTGAGCTTCCCGATGGACGAACTGCGCCCCGGGTCGGAGGACGCCCCCACCCCGGCCGGCCTGCTCGGCGACATCGTGCTGTGCCCCGCGGTCGCCGAGACCCAGGCGGTCGCCGCGAAGCACTCGACGCAGGACGAACTCATCCTCCTCACCACCCACGGTCTTCTGCACCTGCTGGGGTTCGACCACGCCGAACCCGATGAGGAACGCGAGATGTTCGGACTGCAGCGCGAGCTGATCGCCGGCTTCCAGGCCGTCGAGCGCCACCGCCGCGCATGACCGAGGCGCTGCTCCTCGTCGCCGCCTTCCTCCTGGTCGCCTTCGGTGGCCTCATGGCGGCGTCCGAGGCGGCGTTGGGTGTCACCTCGCGCGCCGACCTGCTCGAACTGGGCGCGTCGGGGCGCAACGCCCGTGCGCTGCGCCGTATCGCCGACGACACGAGTGCCCACGTCACCGCCGTCGTCTTCATCCGCGTCCTCGCCGAGACGACCGCCGCCGTGCTGGTCGCCGCGGCGTTCATGCTCATCTTCGACGACATCTGGCTGGCCGTCGCGGCCGCGGCGGTGCTCATGACGGGCATCTCGTTCGTCGCCGTGGGGGCGAGTCCGCGCTCGGTCGGGCGGCAGCACGCCCGCGGTCTGCTGCGCGGCGGTGCGCCGATCATCCGCGGCATGCGCATCCTGCTCGGTCCCCTCGCGCACGGCCTCGTGGCCGTCGGAAACCGCGTGACCCCGGGGATCACCCATTCGACGTCGTTCGCGTCGGAGGAGCAGTTGCTCAGCATCATCGACGAGGCGACCGAGAACGAGCTCATCGAGGAAGACGACCGCGAACTCATCCACTCGGTCTTCGACTTCACCGACCGGTACGTGCGCGAGGTGATGGTCCCGCGCACCGACATGGTGACGGTGGATGCCGCAGCCACCTCCCGCGAAGCGCTCGCGCTGTTCCTCGACAAGGGCGTCTCGCGCGTCCCCCTCGCCGACGACGACGCCGACGACGTCGTGGGGGTGCTGTACCTGAAAGACCTGGTGCAGTTCGGCTTCCGCGATGAGGCGGGCTGGCGCGACGCGCCCATCCGTCGAATCGCGCGTCCCGCCGTGTTCGTCCCCGAGTCGATGAAGGCCGAGACCCTGCTGCAGCAGATGAAGAAGGATGCCGTGCACGTCTGCCTGGTCGTCGACGAGTACGGCGGGGTCGCGGGCCTCGTGACCCTCGAAGACCTCATCGAGGAGCTCGTGGGCGAGATCGCCGACGAGTACGACGCCCCCTCCACCGAGGTCGTCGAGCTGCCCGACGGTCGCTACCGCGTGAACGCCCGCCTCGGTCTCGACGAGGTCGGCGACCTGTTCGGCCTCGAGCTCGACGACGAAGACGTCGACTCGATCGGTGGTCTGCTGGGCAAGGCCCTCGGACGCATCCCGCAGCCCGGCGCCACCGCCGAGCACTCCGGCCTCGTGATGACCGGCGGCGCCTCGCGCGGTCGGAACCGGGGCATCGCCACCGTGATCGTCGAGCGCAGCGAACAGCTCGTCGACGACGACGTCGAGGTCGAAGCCTCGACGCGTGAAAGGAACGACAGATGACCGACACCCGATCCGGCTTCGTGACCTTCGTGGGCCGGCCGAACGTCGGCAAGTCCACGCTGACCAACGCGCTCGTGGGCGAGAAGGTCGCCATCACGAGCGAGAAGCCGCAGACCACGCGCCGCGCCATCCGCGGCATCGTCAACCGTCCCGGCGGGCAGCTCGTGGTCGTCGACACCCCCGGCATCCACCGCCCGCGCACCCTTCTCGGGCAGCGCCTGAACGACCTCGTCGAGCAGGTGCTCGGCGACGTCGACGTGATCGCCTTCTGCGCCCCGGCGACCGAGAAGGTCGGTCCCGGAGACCGTCGCATCGCCGAATCGCTGTCGGGCTACCCGCGCGCGAAGAAGGTCGCGCTCGTCACGAAGACCGACGCGGCGACGCGTGATCAGATCACCGAGCGCCTCGTCGAGGTCGACGCCCTGCGCGAGGACTGGGCCGCGGTCATCCCGCTGTCGGCCGTCACCAACGACCAGCTCGACGTGCTGAGCGACGAACTGCTCGCCCTCATGCCCGTGGGCCCGGCGCTCTACGCCGACGACGTGGTGACCGACGAGACGCTCGAAGACCGCATCGCCGAGATCATCCGCGAAGCGGCGCTGCACGGGGTGCGCGATGAGCTTCCCCACTCGATCGCCGTGACCGTCGACGACGTCGCCCCCCGCGAAGACAGCGACCTCACCGACGTGTGGGCGAACATCGTGGTCGAGCGCGACAGTCAGAAGGCGATCATCATCGGTCGCAAGGGCTCGCGCCTGGCCGATGTGGGCGCGCGCGCCCGCGCCGGCATCGAACCGCTGGTCGGTGGCCGTGTCTACCTTTCGCTGCACGTCCGTGTCGCGAAAGAATGGCAGCGCGACCCCAAGCAGCTGGGGCGCCTCGGCTTCTGAGCCCGGCCCGCCGGACGACGCCGGCGGCGCCACCGGCCCCGACGATCACAGACGCCGACTACGGGCGCCGACCGCGACCGCGGATCGACGGCGCCCGGCACGGCGTCGCCGAGCACGACTCACGAACCACAACGACGGAAGGTGCGGTCATGGCGAAGAGGTGGACGGCTCCGGCCCCCGGCCCCATCGAGACCTGGAGCTTCGACGAGGTCGAGGTTCCCGCTCCGGGGCCCGACGAGGTCACGATCCGCGTCCGCGCGGCGGGGGTCAACCCCGCCGATGCGAAGCACGTCGCCCAGGCGCGACCGGGAGCTCGGTTCCCCGTGCCCATCGGCTATGAGCTGTCGGGCGAGATCACCGCCGTCGGCACCGACGCCGTGGGCGGATCGGGCGACCTGCACACGGGCGACGAGGTCGTGGCGTTCCGGGTGCAGGGTGCCTATGCCACCTTCGTCACCGTCCCCGCGCGCGACGTGTTCGCCAAGCCCGCGACGCTCTCGCACCCCGAGGCGGCGAACCTCCTCCTCGCCGGGACGACCGCCGCCGAGATGATCCAGGTCACGCGCGTGGTCGCGGGCGAGACCGTGCTCCTGCACGCGGCTTCCGGGGCGGTCGGGGTGAGCCTGCTGCAGCAGGCTCGCGCCCTCGGCGTGCGCGTGATCGGTACGGTGAGCCCGGATGCCGCCGACTCAGCGGAACGCGTGCGTCACTACGGCGGCATCCCGGTGGCCTACGGCGCCGGTCTGCGCGAGCGCGTCGAGGCCGCGGCCGACGGCGCACCGATCGCCGCGGCCTGGGATGCCGCGGGCACCGACGAGGCCATCGATGTGTCGCTCGAATTCGTCACCCCGCGCGACCGCATCGTCACGATCGTGGCGCCGGACCGCGCGAAGGACGACGACTTCCTCTGGATCGCCGGGGCGCGGCCCGAGAGCGCACGGTTCCGCGACATCGCGCGGGCGCGCGTGCTCGAGCTCGCGGCATCCGGAGCCCTCGAGGTGCCGATCGCGCGCACCTACCCCCTCGCCGACGCGATCGACGCGGTGGGATTCGTGATGACGGGCCACCCCGGCGGCAAGGTCGCGCTGGAGCCGTGAGCACACCCGCCGCGGCAGAGCCCTCGCCGTTCCTGCTGCCGCCCGCGCCCGAGGCCCTCGAGGTGGAGCGCGAGCGCGTGCGGCTCCGACCGTTCGTCGAAGCCGATCTCGAGGCCATGGCCGTCTACCGGGGCGATGCGGAGGTGTGCCGTTTCCTGCCGTTCGAGCCGCAGTCGCCCGACGACATCCGTCGTCGCATCGGCCACCTCTTCGGTCGAACGAGTCTGCACGGCGAGAACGCCGGCGTCGTGCTCGTGATCGAGGGGGTGAGCGATGCAGAGGTCATCGGCGATCTCGTGCTCTTCCACGTCGACACGGCGGCGGGCTCGGCCGAGATCGGCTGGGTCGTGAGCCCGGCGGCATCCGGCCGGGGGCTCGCCACCGAGGCGGTGCGCGCGCTCATCGACACGGCGTTCAGCGTGTACGGGCTCCGTCGCCTGGTCGCGCGGATCGATGCCGAGAACACCCGGTCGGCGGCCCTCGCCGAGCGTCTCGGCATGCGGCGCGAGGCGCACCTCGTCGAGAACGAGTGGTTCAAGGGCCGTTGGAGCGACGAGCTCGACTACGCCGTGCTGGCCCGCGAGTGGCGTCTCGACGACGCGGGGGGCGACGCGGGGGAGTGAGCCCGCGCACGGGGGGCTGCTACGATCGCAGAATGCGCTTCGGTGGCCTGCTTCTTCTTAGCTGCCGCGACGAGTCCTCGTTCTAAGGGCCTTCCTCGTCGCGGAGATCGTCGTCGGCCCCACCGAACGAATCTAAAGAAGCGACACATCATGAAGAACACCCAGAAGCCCACGTCCGCTCCGGTGCACAAGTACCGTCCGTTCCACGAGCAGATCCGCGTCGACCTGCCGGACCGCACCTGGCCCTCGAACCGCATCGAGACCGCGCCCCGTTGGTGCGCCGTCGACCTGCGCGACGGCAACCAGGCTCTCATCGATCCGATGAGCCCCGAGCGCAAGCGCGTGATGTTCGATCTGCTCGTCAAGATGGGCTACAAGGAGATCGAGGTCGGTTTCCCCAGCGCCAGCCAGACCGACTTCGACTTCGTCCGTCAGCTCATCGACGAGGACCTGATTCCCGACGACGTCACCATCCAGGTGCTGACGCAGGCGCGCGAGCACCTGATCGCCCGCACGTACGATGCGATCGCCGGTGCCAAGCAGGCCATCGTGCACCTGTACAACTCCACGAGCGTGTTGCAGCGCGAGGTCGTCTTCCGCACCGATGAGCAGGGCATCGTCGACATCGCCCTCGAGGGCGCGCGCCTGTGCCGCAAGTACGAAGCGACGATCCCGCAGACTGAGGTCTTCTACGAGTACTCGCCCGAGAGCTACACGGGTACGGAGCTCGAGTTCGCCCTCCGCATCTGCAACGAGGTGCTGGAGGTGCTCGAGCCCACGCCCGAGCGCAAGGTCATCCTGAACCTGCCCGCCACCGTCGAGATGGCCACCCCCAACGTCTACGCCGACTCGATCGAGTGGATGTCGCGCCACCTGAACCACCGCGAGAACGTCATCCTCTCGCTGCACCCGCACAACGACCGCGGGACCGCCGTCGCCGCCGCCGAGCTGGGTTACCTGGCCGGCGCCGATCGCATCGAGGGCTGCCTGTTCGGCAACGGGGAGCGCACCGGCAACGTCGACCTGGTCGCCCTGGGCGTCAACATGCTGACGCAGGGCATCGACCCCCAGATCGACTTCAGCGACATCGACCAGGTCAAGCGCACGGTCGAGTACTGCAACCAGCTGCCCGTCCCCGAGCGCAGCCCGTGGGCCGGCGACCTCGTGTTCACGGCCTTCAGCGGTTCGCATCAGGATGCCATCAAGAAGGGCTTCGAGGCCATGGAGGCCCGCGCGGAAGCCGAAGGCAAGAGCATCGACGACATCGAGTGGGCGGTGCCGTACCTGCCCATCGACCCGAAGGACCTGGGCCGTTCGTACGAGGCCGTCATCCGCGTGAACTCGCAGTCGGGCAAGGGCGGCGTCGCCTACCTGCTCAAGGCCGATCATGCGATCGATCTGCCGCGCAAACTGCAGATCGAGTTCTCCGGCGTCGTGCAGGCACGCACCGATGCTGAGGGCGGCGAGGTCTCGAGCGCGCAGATCTGGGACATCTTCACCGACGAATACCTTCCCGCGGAAGACGACACCCAGCGGTGGGGCCGCTTCGAGCTGGTGTCGACCCGGTCGTCCAGCGACATGTCGGGCGACGTGCACCTCGACGTCTCGCTGCGCGACGGCGATGCCGTGCACCCCGCGTCCGCCGTCGGCAACGGGCCGGTGGCCGCGTTCCTCGAGATCGTGCGGGCACAGGGCTTCGAGGTCACGCTCTACGACTACGTCGAGCACGCGCTCAGCTCCGGTGGCGACGCCCAGGCCGCGGCCTACGTCGAGCTGCAGGTCGACGACCAGCGACTGTGGGGCGTGGGCATCGACGGCGACATCTCGACCGCGTCCCTGAAGGCGATCGTCTCCGGCGTGAACCGCGCGATCCGCACGCGCCAGTCGTCCGGCGCCCTCGCCGGCGTCTGAGCGTCGGGCCGTGGCCTACGCCCACGGACACCACGAGAGCGTGCTGCGTTCCCACGCCGCCCGCACCGTCGCCGACTCGGCGGCCTACCTGGTGTCTTCCCTGTTCGCCGGCGCCCGCATCCTCGATGTGGGCGCCGGCCCCGGCACCATCACCGTCGACCTCGCCGACCGGGTCTTCCCGGGCGAGGTCGTGGGGGTGGATGCCGCCCCCGACGTCGTCGACATCGCCCGTGCCGCCGTGGGTGGGCGCACGAACGTGACGTTCCGCACCGGCGATGCGTACGCGCTCGACGTGCCCGACGCCTCGTTCGACATCGTCCACGCGCACCAGGTGCTTCAACACCTCGCGCGGCCCGTCGAGGCGCTGCGGGAGTTCCGCCGCGTCGCGGGACACGAGGGCTTGGTCGCGGTGCGCGACGTCGATTACGGCGGCGTGATCTGGCATCCCCTCATCCCCGCCCTCGACGAGTGGCTCGAGATCTATCACGGCGTCCACCGCGGATCGTCGGGGGAGCCCGATGCGGGCCGCGCGCTCAAGGCGTGGGCCCGGGAAGCCGGATTCACCCGCGTCGAGGCGAGCGCGAGCGTGTGGGTGTTCGACACGCCCGACAAGCGCGCGTGGTGGGGCGGGATGTGGGCCGACCGGGTGCTCGCGTCCGCGTTCGCCGGGCACGCTCGCCGCCTCGGTCTCGCCGACGACGCGACGCTGCAACGCATCTCCGACGCCTGGCGCGAATGGGCGGCGCACCCCGACGGGTGGATCCTCCTGCCCCACGGTGAGGTGCGAGCGCGGGCGTGACGCGCGGGAGGGCGTCGACACCGATGCGAGGATGGGTCGCGTGATCCGTGTCGACGCCCTCTCCCGCTATCCCGTGAAGGGCTTCACGCCCGAGAGGCGCGAGAGCCTCGTGATCCAGCCCGACGGTCGCGTGCCGGGCGATCGTTCCCTCGTGTTCCGCTTCGCGGACGCCCTCGAGCCGGCGGATGCCACCTACCCGAAGAGCCGCGGACTCGCGCTCATGACGTTCCCCACCCTGGCCCGCATCGATCTCGCGTTCGACGACGAGGCGCAGACCCTGCGCCTGCGCGTCGACGACATCGACGTGACGGCCGATCTGAGCGAGGAGGGCCGCGCGCGCCTCAGCGAGGCGGTCACCGCGTATCTGCTCACGACGAGTGATGCGCGACTGCTCGAGGCCGATGGCATCCTGCCCCTCGGTCTTCTCGGCGACGGTCGCACCGCGCGGTTCCAGGACCGTCCACAGGGATACATCTCGCTGCACGGTGCGGCGTCGGTGGAAGCGGTGGATGCCGCGGTGACGGCGCCCGTCGACGATCGCCGGTTCCGCTCGAACATCGTCGTCTCGGGAGCCGAGGCGTGGACCGAGCTCGAGTGGACCGGACGTCTCCGCATCGGCGAGGTGCTGTTCGAGGTGCAGAAGCCGATCGAACGGTGCGCGGCCATCACCGCCAATCCCGACACGGGCGTGCGCGACGCACGCCTGCTGCGCGTGCTCACGAGCGAGTTCGGTCAGGCCGAGGCGACCCTCGGCATCCTTCTGCTTCCCGTGGAGGGGGGCGGCACGATCCGCGTCGGCGACGAGGTCACGCTCGTCCCACCCGCCTGAGGGGTCGCTTTCTGTCGCCTCGGCCGGCGCTCGGCGACGCTTTCCGACCCCTCACGCGCGGGGTGGGTCGGAGGGACGGATGATCGGGATGCCGGTGGTCTCGACCGCGACCTTGCGGCGGTAGAGCTTGCGCTGCTCGGGCAGCGAGAGGTCGAACAGCACCGCGAGCACCCGGATGACGGTGGTCACGACGAGCCCGACGACGGCGGCGAGCGGCAGCGGCACCCCGAACGCCGCCGTCACGGCGAGCACCGCGCAGCCGCCGCCCGCGGCGACGGCGTAGAGCGAGCCGACGTGCATGATCGCCACCGGCAGCCCCATGAGCACGTCGCGCAGCACGCTGCCGCCGACCGCCGCGAGTACGCCCACGAAGACCGCGGGCACCGCGGGCAGTCCCAGGGCCAGCGCCTTCGAGGTGCCGAACGCGCCGAACAGGCCGATCACCACCGCGTCGAGCATGACGATCGCGCGGTTCAGCCGCTGGAAGATCCCCGACAGCAGCATGCCCACGATCGAGGCGAGGGTCGCGGTGATGAGGTACCAGTCGCTCTGGAGGGTCGCCGGGGTCAGTCCCAGCAGCAGGTCGCGGATGAGCCCCCCGCCCATCCCCAGCAGGATGCCGATGATCGCGACCCCGAGGAGATCGAGGCGGCGCTGACCCTGGAAGCCCGAGGCGAACAGCGCGCCCTGCACGCCACCGAGCGCGACGGCGGTGAGATCCGCCCACAGGGGGATGACGAAGGAGGGCGCGTCCACGGCATCCATTCTTCCGCCTCGCCGGGCCGGCGCCGCGCGCGCCGCGCAGGCCGCTCACGGGTGGGCGGGCCGATAATGGACTGTGCCCACCTACCGCGACGAGGTCGTGGTCCTGCGTACCCACAAACTGGGGGAGGCGGACCGCATCCTCACCCTCCTCAGCCGCCGCAACGGCAAGATCCGCGCGGTCGCGAAGGGCGTGCGGCGGACGTCGTCGAAGTTCGGTTCGCGCCTGGAACCCTTCATGGTCGCCGACGTGCAGCTGTTCAAGGGGCGCAACCTCGACATCGTGCAGCAGGCGGAGTCGCTCGGCTCGTACGGGGCCGAGATCGTCGCGGACTACGACGTGTATACGACCGCGAGCGCGATGGTCGAGACGGCCGACCGACTGAACGAGGCCGAGGCCACGCCCCAGCAGTATCTGCTGCTCGTCGGCGGACTCCGCGCCCTTGCCCGCGGGGAGCATTCCGAGCGCAGCGTGCTGGACTCCTACCTGCTGCGCGCGATGGCCCTCTCGGGCTGGGCGCCGGGGCTGACCGAGTGCGCCCGCTGCGGCACGGTCGGCGACCACGACTACTTCCTCCCGCAGCTCGGCGGTGTCGTCTGCTCGACCTGCGCCCCCGCGGGCTCCCCGCGCGTCGCCCGCGACACCGTCGACATGCTCCGCGCGCTCATGGCGGGGGAGTGGGAGACCATCGACGCAGCCCCCGGCCGCACGACCGCCGCGGCCTCGGGCCTCGTCGCCGCGTACGCGCAGTTCCATCTCGAGCGCGGCATCCGTTCCCTCACGCACCTGGAGTCGTCTCGATGACACCGAAGCCGTTCACGCACCGCGACGCCGTGCCGTACCGCCCGCTGGACTGGACGGGGGAGTACCCGCCGGCCTACCCGAGAGGGGCCGTTCCCGAGCACGTCGCCATCGTCATGGACGGCAACGGCCGATGGGCCAACCGGCAGGGACTCACCCGCGTCGAGGGTCATCGAGCGGGGGAGGCGGCCCTGCTCGACGTCGTCGCCGGCGCCATCCAGGCGGGCGTGAAGCATCTGTCGGTGTACGCCTTCTCGACCGAGAACTGGTCGCGCTCTCCCGACGAGGTGCGCTTCCTCATGGGCTTCAATCGCGAGGTGCTGCACCGCCGTCGTGACCAGCTGAACGAGTGGGGCGTGCGCATCCGCTGGTCGGGCCGCAAGCCCCGCCTGTGGGGCTCGGTCATCAAAGAGCTCCAGCACGCCGAGCGCCTCACCGAGGGCAACTCCACCCTCACGCTGACCATGTGCGTCAACTACGGCGGTCGCGTCGAGATCGTGGATGCCGTGCGGCGCATCGGCGACGACATCGCCGCCGGGCGCCTCAAGCCTTCGGCCGTGACCGAGAAGCTGATCCGCAAGCACCTCTACCAGCCCGACATGCCGGACGTGGACCTCTTCGTGCGGTCGAGCGGCGAGCAGCGCACCTCGAACTTCCTGCTGTGGGAGTCGGCGTACGCCGAGATGGTGTTCCTCGACACGCTCTGGCCCGACTTCCGCCGGACCCACCTGTGGGACGCGATCGGCCTCTACCTCTCGCGGGATCGCCGCTTCGGTGGGGCGGTCGACACCCCGACGGCCGCGTCGATGCCGTCGGCGGAATAGATCCCGGATGCGAGGAGTTGCACGCGATATGACGGATGCCATCAAGATCGACGTGTGGAGCGACATCGCCTGCCCCTGGTGCTACATCGGCAAGCGGAACCTCGAGAACGGCCTGGCCGCCACGGCCGCCGACGACGACGCCCCGGTCGTCGAGATCGAGTACCACTCGTTCGAGCTGTCGCCCGACACCCCCGAGGACTTCCACGGCGGGGAGATCGACTACCTGTCGCAGCACAAGGGCATCTCCCCCGACGCCGCGCGCGAGATGCTCGACCGCGTCACGGGCGTCGCCGCCGACGCCGGCCTCGCCTACCGATTCGACATCCTGCAGCACACGAACACCGTGAAGGCGCACGAGCTGCTGCACTTCGCCAAGGAGAACGGGCGCCAGCTCGAGCTCGCGGAGCTGCTCATGTCGGCCTACTTCCTCGAGGGTCGTCACGTGGGCCGCGACGACGACCTCGTGCAGCTCGCGACCGAGGCCGGTCTCGACGCGGACGCCGCCCGCGAGGCGCTCTCCTCGCAGCGGTACCGCGCGGCCGTCCGCGCCGATCAGGAGCAGGCACGCCAGTTCGGCATCACGGGCGTTCCCTTCTTCGTCATCGACGGCAAGTACGGCGTGAGCGGCGCGCAGCCGGTCGAAGCGTTCAGTCAGATCGCCCGCCAGGTGTGGGGCGAGCGTCGCGAGGTCACCGAGACCGCCGACGCGTGAGGCTCCTCCCCAGGCGGTGCCCGTCCTCGACGCGCTCGGAGGCGGGCACCGTCGTCGTCGGCGGTCTGGGAGAATGAAACGGTGAATACGGCATTGGCTCCGGCGCGAACGCTTCGCATCGGCAACATCGAACTCGACGCCCCCGTCGTGCTCGCTCCCATGGCCGGCATCACGAACACGGCGTTCCGTCGCCTGTGTCGCGAATACGGTGCCGGGCTCTACGTGAGCGAGATGATCACGACGCGCGCCCTCGTGGAGCGTAACGACACCACGATGCGACTCATCCGCCACCACGAGTCCGAGACCCCGCGCTCCATCCAGCTCTACGGTGTGGACCCCGCGACCGTCGAGGCGGCGGTGTGCATGATCGTCGAAGAAGATCACGCCGACCACATCGACCTCAACTTCGGTTGTCCCGTACCCAAGGTGACGCGCCGCGGCGGGGGAGCGGCCCTTCCGTGGAAGACGTCGCTGTTCCGCGAGATCGTCGAGCGGGCCGTCACGGCGGCGGGCGACAAGCCCCTCACCGTCAAGATGCGCAAGGGCATCGACGCCGATCACCTCACCTACCTCGAGGCCGGTCGCATCGCCGAGGGGGCGGGCGTGGCATCCATCGCCCTGCACGCCCGCACGGCGAGCGAGTTCTACTCCGGCCACGCCGACTGGGCCGCGATCACGAAGCTGAAAGAGACCGTCACGAGCGTGCCGGTGCTCGGCAACGGCGACATCTGGTCGGCCGACGACGCCGTGCGCATGATGGACGAGACCGGCTGCGACGGCGTGGTCGTCGGGCGCGGGTGCTTGGGCCGTCCGTGGTTGTTCGGCGACCTCGCGCGCGCCCTCGGCGGCCCGGGAGCCGCGCACGCCGAGCCGGTGGATGCGACCCTCGGTTTCGTCGCGAAGGCCTTCCGCCGACACGCCGAGCTGCTCGTGGAGTTCTTCGACGACGAGGGGCGCGGGTGCCGCGACATCCGCAAGCACGTCGCCTGGTACTTCAAGGGCTACCCCGTCGGCGGCGAGCTGCGCGCGAGCCTCGCGACGGCCTCGACGCTCGACGAGATCGACGAGCTGCTGGCCACGATGGAGCTCGACGCCCCCTACCCGGGGTCCGCGGCCGAGGGCCAGCGCGGTCGTGCCGGCACCCCGAAGCGGCCGGCCCTGCCCGACGGATGGCTCGACTCCCGCGAGATCGGCGACGCCGCCGGTCGCGCCCTGGCCGATGCGGAGCTGCACCACAGTGGCGGGTGAGGTGGTGGTGACGGCGGCTCGTCCCCTCGGCTACGAGGACGACGACGCCGCCCGATTCCACGTCGAACGGCACCGCTCGCAGCGCGACGATTTCGCTCGCGACCGCGCGCGCGTGCTGCACTCCGCGGCGCTGCGACGCCTCGCGGCCAAGACGCAGGTGCTCAGCCCGGCGAGCCCCGCCGACTTCGCGCGCAACCGCCTCACGCACTCCCTCGAGGTGGCGCAGGTCGGCCGCGAACTCGCGACCGCTCTGCAGCTGTCTCCGGACGTCGTCGACACCGCGTGTCTCAGCCACGACCTGGGGCACCCGCCCTTCGGTCACAACGGGGAGCGCGCCCTCAACGAGTGGGCCGAGCACATCGGCGGTTTCGAGGGCAACGCGCAGACGCTGCGCATCCTCACCCGGCTCGAACCGAAGGTCTTCGGCGCCGACGGCGAGCCGTTCGGTCTCAATCTCACGCGCGCGAGCCTCGACGCCACCTGCAAATACCCCTGGACCGTCGACGAGCCCGTCCCCGACCCGGGCGGCCGGTTGAAGTTCGGGGTCTACCCTGACGACGAGCCCGTCTTCCACTGGATGCGCGGCGGTGCTCCGGCCCGACAGCGCTGCATCGAGGCCGAGGTCATGGACCTCTCCGACGACATCGCGTACTCGGTCCACGACTTCGAAGACGCGGTGGTCAACCGCTACGTCGACCCCGCCCGCCTGGCATCCCGCGTCGGTCGTGAGGGTTTGCTCGACGCGATCCAGCGCTGGGTCGGCTACGACTTCGTGCGCGACGACCTCGCCGCGGGCCTCGACCGCCTGATGGCGATGCCCGAGTGGATCCACTCCTTCGACGGATCGCGTCCGGCCCTCGCCCGCCTGAAGAACCTCACCTCCGACCTCATCGGCCGCTTCGCGCGCGCCGCGACCGCCGCGACCCGCGAGGCGTACCCCGCCGACGAGCTCACGCGGTACCGGGCGCACGTCGTGGTCCCCGCCGAGGTCGAGGTCGAGATGGCCGTGCTCAAGGGCATCATCGGCGCCACCGTGGTCTCGATCGACGGCCGCAAGGTGCTGTACCGCGAGCAGCGGCACGTGCTCAAGCGGCTGGCGTCCGCCCTGTGGGAGAACCCGGGCGCCCTCGACGCGCTGCACGCGCCCGACTTCGCCGCGGCCCACGACGACACCGCGCGCCGCCGTGTCGTGGTCGACCAGGTCGCCAGCCTCACCGACCAGCTCGCGATCTCGTGGCACGGCCGACTGGTGGGCGAAGTGGATGCCGCCGAGCTCGGCGTCTGGGCGCCGGGCGCGCGCGCGTCGCGCGGGGCGGACGCCTGATGGCGGGACGCATCCGTCAGGCCGACGTCGAGGAGGTCAAGGCGCGCGTCAACATCGCCGACGTGATCGGAGAGCGCGTCGCGCTCAAGCCCGCGGGCGTCGGGTCGATGAAGGGCCTGTGCCCCTTCCACGACGAGCGCAGCCCGAGCTTCAACGTGCGGCCCCAGGTGGGCTACTACCACTGCTTCGGCTGCGGTGAATCGGGCGACGTCTACTCGTTCCTGCGGGCGATGGACCACGTCTCGTTCACCGAGGCCGTCGAGCGCATGGCCGCGCGCGTGGGTTTCACGCTCCACTACGAAGACGGGGGAGCGGCTCCCGAGACCACCGGCCGCTCGCGCCTGTACGCCGCCAACGCGGCCGCGGCGGAGTACTTCCGCGCGCAGCTGATGACGCCCGAGGCCGAGACCGGTCGCCGCTTCCTCGGCGATCGCGGCTTCGACGCGGGCGCCGCCGCGCACTTCGGCGTCGGCTACGCCCCGAAGGGCTGGTCGCACCTCATGGACCACCTGCTCGCGCAGAAGTTCTCGCGTGACGAGCTGCTGCAGGCGGGTCTCGTGTCGCAGGGGCAGCGCGGGGTCTACGACCGCTTCCGCGGGCGGCTCGTGTGGCCGATCCGCGACGTCACCGGTCAGGTCATCGGCTTCGGCGCGCGAAAGCTGTACGACGACGACCAGGGCCCCAAGTACCTCAACACCCCCGAGACGCCGATCTACAAGAAGGCGCAGGTGCTCTACGGCCTCGACCTCGCCAAGCGCGACATCTCACGCTCGCACCGCGTGGTCGTCGTCGAGGGCTACACCGACGTGATGGCCTGTCACCTCGCCGGCGTCACCACCGCGATCGCCTCGTGCGGCACCGCCTTCGGCAGCGACCACATCACGGTGCTGCGCCGCGTGATGGGCGACGACAGCGCCGCGGGCGAGGTGGTCTTCACCTTCGACCCGGATGCCGCGGGGCAGAAGGCGGCGCTCCGCGCCTTCGCCGACGAGAAGCGCTTCGCCGCGCAGACCTACGTCGCCGTCGCGCCCGAGGGGCTCGACCCGTGCGACCTGCGCCTGCAGCGCGGCGACGGTGCCGTGCGGTCCCTCATGGAGAACAAGGCGCCGATGTTCGAATTCGTCATCGACCAGCGTCTGAAGGACTTCAACCTCTCGAGCGTCGAGGGGCGCGCCGGAGCGCTGAACGCCGCGGCCCCGATCGTCGCCGACATCCGCGACCCGGCGCTGCGGCCCGGGTACGTACGCGTGCTCGCGCGCCGGCTCGGCCTCGACCTGCCCGAGGTGCAGTCGGCCGTCGAGCGGGCCGCCCGTGGCGCGGACCGCGCCGAGAAGCGCGAGGCCCAGCGCACGGCGGATGCCGCACCCGTCGCCGTGTCGGTGACGATGGCGTCGCTCCCGCACACGCGCGACGTCGCCCTCGAGCGCGGCGCGATGATGGCCTTCCTGCAGTACGGGCACCGCATCGAGCCCGAGCTGTTCCTGCGGGCGCTGCAGACGCCGTTCGGCCACCCCGCCCTCGAGGCCGTGCGCGGCGCCCTGGCATCCACGGATCTGTCGCAACCGGGCTGGGCCGTCACGGCGGTCGAGGCGGTGCGCGAGCCCTTCCGCTCGCTGGCCGCTGAACTGCTCACGGCAGAGTTCCCGGCGCGTACCGAGGAGGGTGCGATCGCATCGGCCAACGACCTCGCGCGGGGGCTGCTCGTGCGCGAGCTGCAACGCGAGAAGGACGAGCTGCTCCGCGGCATCCAGCGTGTGCCGGCCGACTCGGAGGAGGGGCGACGTCTACGCCTGCGCCTGCGCGAGCTCGACGCGGACCGTCAGCGGCTCGTCGACCCCTGAGCTTCGGCGGCTCGTCGACCTGTGCGGGCGCGGCGGCCCGCGAGCCGGCGCCACCGGCTCGATCACGCCACGCTCCCGCGCGTCATGCACCGCTACCGCACCGGCGTGTCGGCGGGGAAGCCCGGTGCGCGCACCACGTTCGTCGGCGAAGATGATCAGATGCCCCGGTCTTTCGACGACGACGTCGCCCTCCGCACCGACGACCTCTCGCTCGCGCGCAACGGCGTGCGGGTGATCGACGGCGTGACCTTCTCGCTCGCGGCCGGACGCACCATGGTCGTCCGCGGAGCGACGGGAGCGGGCAAGACCTCGCTCGTCTCGGTGCTGGCCGGGCACCCCGACGACGGACTCGTCGTGGTGGGCGGCGACGCGCGCGTGCACGGCATCTCGGCGCGCCGACCCGGCCGCGCACGGCGCGAGTGGACCTTCCACACCGGATATCTGCCGCAGGGGGCGGGGGCGAAGCTGCCGTCGCGCCTCACCGTGCAGGACGTCATCGCCGAGCCCATCACCAGCCGCGACCGGCGGGTGAACACGCGTGCCCTCGCCGTCCGCGTGGCCACGCTGCTCGACGAGATGGAGCTGCCGCTCGGTACCGCCCCGAAGTATCCCTACGAGCTCAGCGCCGGCATGCGGCAGCGGGTCGCGCTGGCCCGGGCCCTCGTGCTCGAGCCGCGGCTGTTCGTCGCCGACGACCTGTACGCCAACCTCGACGTCGAGGTGCGTGCGGCCGTGCGGGCAGCCATCATCCGCCGCCGCGACGAGCGCCAGATGGCCTCGCTCGTCGTGACGAACGACGCCGACGCGTCACGCGAGTTGGATGCCGATGTGCTCGTCCTCCACGCCGGTCACGCGGTCGGCCTGGGGCACGGTGGCGGCGATCTGCAGTGGACTCCCGGCGGCACGCCCGAGCGACGGATTTCGGCCGGCTGATTTTCCCACCGACCCCGCGTGCTGTTAGTATCGTGGGGTTGCCCGCCGCGAGGTGAGCATGATCCTCGGTAGCTCAATTGGCAGAGCAATCGGCTGTTAACCGATAGGTTCTTGGTTCGAGTCCAAGCCGGGGAGCCAGGAGAAGGCCCGGAATTCCGCGTGTGTCGCGGGATCCGGGCCTTTGCCGTGTGGCCGGCGTGCGCCACACTGGTGCGGTGGATGACGGCGATCAGCGGTGGGCGGGGTCACCCGTGCTCTGGTGGGTGCTCCTGTGCGTGAGCGCTTCGGTCGTCGTGGCGATGATCCTCCTGATCGTGCTCACGGGAACGGGCAACTGGCTCACGGTGGCGGGTTCGCTCTGCACGGTGATCGCCAGCGTGGGCGCGCTGGGCCTTCGGAGGCGGGCCCTGGTGCGGGAGCGCAACGCGCCGGCATCCGCTTCGTCCGAGGATTCCGACGCGGTGTGACGGCGCAGCGCGGGGAGCGCGTCAGACCAGGGTGACGGGGAGGTCTTCGTCGGAGCGCGGGGGGCGCGCGACCAGGTCGCGCGCCTGCGCGGCATCCACGTGCGTGGGGAAGAGCGTGCGAGAGAACTTACCGTGGGGGTCTTCCTTGGCACGGGGGAGCGAGATGTCTGCACCCTCGATCAGCGCCACGGCGGCGCGACGCTGCGACGGTGTCATCGCGAGACCGCCCTGACGTCGCAGCAGGAGAGGCAGGCGGAGCTTGTCGGGTCCTTCCAGGTGAGGAACACCGAACGCGTACCGCCCGTCAGACCGCCCGTCGCCACCACCCGCGCTGCGGTGACGGCCGACCACGCGACGGTGCGAGACCCCGCGCGCACAAGCTCGGCATCGACGTCGACCCAGACGTCGGGCGTCCGCCGCCACACCCACGTGGCCGGGACGACGATGACCGCCGCAGCCCCCAGGACGATGATCGGAACCGCGAAGGAGTCCTCGTTCCGCAGGAGGAGGAAGGCCGGAAGGACCTGCCAGGCGGCCCACAACGCGCCGAAGAGACCGGGCAGCGCGAAGATCAGCACGGTCGCGCGATCGCGCTGCGACACACGGATCCACCCGGAGATCGCGGGCGCGTCATCCTCGACCTCGGCATCCTCCTCGGGGCGGGAACGCCCGGCCACGCGCACGGCCACGAGGGTGACCACCCCTAGGGCCACGGCGGTCGCCGACAGGACGGCGAGCCGCAGAACCGCCGACGGAGCAAAAGAGTCGACGCTGAACAGCAAGGCGGCGGGGATGACGCCCAGACCGATCGCGACCCAGCCCAGGATGCGGAGCACACGTCGCGCACGGCGTTGGGCGTGCGCGCGATCCGGCGTAGACGGCGTCGGCGCGGTCTCGGGTTCCCACGAGGAACGGGTCGCCCACACCACCGCCTGGCCGGCAGCGGCCAGACCCGCAGCCATGCCGCCCGCCGCGAGCAGGCTGACCAGGCCACCCGTCGGCAGGAAGAACACGGACGTCGCGATGAGGGCCACGGCGACGATGGCCAGGATGATCGCGGCTCTTCTCGGTGTCATCTTCCCCCCGGTCCGGGGGCGAACGTGGCCGTCGCGCCCGCGCGAAGACCCCCCGACCGCACGCGACGCCGCCGACGCTCCGTGTCGGAAGGGCAGAGTATCGGCGCGTGGCGGGCGGCGGAGGCGGTCATTTCTTGCCCGGTGCGCCGTCCTTGCCGCTGGGGCCGGCGCCGGCGTTTCCGGAGCCGTTCGCGCCCTTGCCGGAGTCGGCGCTGCGGCCCGGCGCGGCCCCGCCGCCGTTTCCGTTTCCGTTTCCGACGTTCGCGCCGCCGGCCTTGCCGTTACCGTTGCCGGCGTTGCCTGTGCTGGCGCTGCCTGTGCCGCCGTTGCCCGTGGCGCCGTTGCCCGTGCCGGTCGACGCTTTTCCACCCGTTCCGTTCGCCACGCCGGGATTCGACGCGGATGCCGGCGGCTCAGCCGGCAGCAGCTCGTCCGGTGCACGGTTCACGGGCGTCGGATGGGAGGGGACACCGTCGACGGGCGCCTCTTCCGCGATGGTGGTCGCCTCATCGTTCCGCGTCGACACCTGCTCGACGTTCGAGGCCCGGTCGTCGGACGATGCGACGGGTGTCGGGGCGGGTGTCGGCGTCGACGCAGCGACCGAGGGACCGGGGTCGGGGACGCCGACCGTCGTATAGGGGTCACCGGCGGCGCCGAGGGCGAAGGCGACGACGTGCACTCCCACGACCACCACCGCGGCCGCAGCTGCGCCCATCACCCACCGGCGTCGCCGACGGCGTGACGGCACGGCGGCGGAGGCGGCGCGGGAACGCCGCGAAACGACGTCGGCCCGAGGGGATGCGGCGTCTCCGAGGGCGCGGGGCGCGTGGTCACCCGTGGCGAGGGCAGGCGAGACCGCCGGAACCGTCGACGACTCCACCGGCGGAGCGACGGGCGAGGCTGAGAGAGCGTCGGTCGCGTCGACACCCGGTGTCGCGCCGACCGTCACGTCGACGTCGCGCGCACCGGCGCCGGGTGCGGGCGACTCCGTCGGTGCACTCGCGGTCGCCGCATCCGCGGGCGTCGCCGGCCGATCCTCCTCGTCCGCGATCATCGGCGCGGCGGTGACGGAACCGCTCGACGCCGCCGGGTCCGCGGGGGAGGCAGCCGACCTCGCGGGAGAGGAGGCCTCCGTGAGACCGCTCACCGGCGCGGCGACCACGGCGGTCGGTGTGTCCGCCCGTGCGGCCACGGCATCCCCCGTGTCGGCGAGCCCGAGCTGGGCCCAGGGACTCGCCACGGTGACCGTGACGGGACCGGTCTCGAGGGCGGTGCCCCCGAGGCCGTCGGCCAAGGCGCTCGCGCGCTCGGACACGTCGGCGGCGGTGGGGCGTACGTCGGGATCGTTCGCGGTCATGGCCACGAGCAGCGAGCGCCAGGCATACCCCAGGGTCGTCGGCACGTCGGGCTGCCGCGCGAGGCGGGCCAGCAGCGTCTCCTGCAACGAGCCGCCGCCGAACGGATGCAGTCTCGTCAGAGCCTCGATGGCGAGCAAGCCGAGAGCGTAGACGTCGGAGGCCGCCCGGGGCGGTTCGCCGCGCACCTGCTCGGGTGCGAGGTAGGCCGCGGTGCCGATGACCGTCCCGGGGGTCGTCAGCCGCGTCGCGTCGACGAGGTGGGCGACTCCGAAGTCGGCGAGGACCGCCTCGAACCCGCGGTCGGTGCCGCGGGTCGGCCGCAAGAGCACATTCGAGGGCTTCACGTCGCGGTGCACGATGCCGGCGTCGTGCACGACGGCCAGGGCCCCGGCGAGATCCGACAGGATGCCGGCCACCTCGGCCGTCGCCACCGGGCCCTGTTCGATGCGCCTCTGCAGCGAAGGGCCGTCGATCAGCTCCATGACCAGGTAGACATGGTCGCCGGTGTCGAGCCGGGCGTCGTAGAGCGTCACCAGGGAAGGGTGGTCGAGGGCGGCGAGAGCGCGCGCCTCCGACATGCGGCGGGCGGGTTCGGCCTCGTCGGTGCGGTCGGCGAAGAAGATCTTGACCGCGACGTCGCGGCGTAGAACCTCGTCGCGCGCGCGGAAGACGCGTCCCATGCCCCCCGCCCCGATGCGGTCGACGAGAACGTAGCGTCCGCCGAGGATGTCGCCCGCGTGGGGCATCGACATGTCGGGTGCGTGGCTCATCGGGTCCTTCACGGGGAGCGCCGCGGTGGCGAGCAGCGAAGACGGAACCGGGAGATCTCCGCCGCATCGAACGTTACGTCGCCGCCCGTGGCCGGAACCGGGGGTGGCGGCGAAAGCCGCCGACGCTCATAATGGGTCCCCGGCCGCCTCGCTCGGATCTGCTCGCGGGCGCCGCGCCGCTCGCCGGTCGGCCCCACCATCACGCCGATCCGCTGTGCACGCCCGGCGATGCCCGCGATCTGGGAGCGGTTCCACTAGGCTCTTTCCGGCCGTCGACGCCGGCTCGAGAGGATTCGCCGTGACCGCCCCCGCTTCGCGCGTGCGCCGAGACCTGCAGGGACTCCGCGCCGTCGCCGTGGTCGCCGTCGTCGTCACGCACCTCACCGGCTGGCCGCGCGGGGGCTTCGTCGGGGTCGACGTCTTCTTCGTGCTCTCGGGGTTCCTCGTCACCGGCATCCTCCTGACCGACCTCCGCCAGTCGGGAACGGTGCGTCTGGGCGCCTTCATCGCGCGGCGGGTCACGCGCCTGCTGCCCGCGGCCCTCGTGGTGCTCGGAGCCGTCGTCGCCACCGCGTTCGCCGTGTTCTCACCCGTGCGCGCCGAGAAGACCCTGGGCGACGCGCTCTCGGCCCTGGGCCTGGTGTCGAACTGGCGTTTCGGGATCGAAGGTCGCGACTACTTCGCGGCGACCGACGTCTCGCCCCTCCAGCACTTCTGGTCGCTCTCGGTGGAGGAGCAGTTCTCCCTCCTGTGGCCGCTCGTGGTGATCCTGGCGGTGTGCGCGCTCCCCGCGGAAGCGCGTCGCGGCCGCGGGGGTCGGCTCGCGATCGGTGCGGCCGCCCTCGCCGTGGTCGGGGCGTCCGCCCTCGCCGCGATGTCCCTGACGCCGGTGGATGCCAGCCTGGCGTACTTCTCCACCCTGACCCGCGCCGGCGAGCTCGGCGTGGGGGCCGTGCTCGCAGCGAGCGCACCCCTGCTGTCGCGCCTGCCGGCGTTCCCGCGCGGCCTGGTCGCGTGGACGGGCGGAGCGGTCGTCGTCGCGGCCTTCTTCGTCGTCGACCCGACACAGCCCTTCCCGGCGCCCTGGGCGGCGATGCCGGTGGTCGGCGCCGCCCTCGTGATCGCCGGCGGCATCGGTGGCGATCCGCGACACCGTCACCTGTTCGTTCTGACGAATCCGCTGTCGGTCGCGCTCGGCAACGCCTCGTATTCGCTGTACCTCTGGCATCTGCCCGTCATCGTCTTCGCCGGCGTGCTGCTCAGTCCCGGGCCGGCCGCGACGGCGATCACCGTTCTGACGATGCTCGTTCTGACCGTCGCGACCTATCTCGGCGTGGAGCAGCCGCTGCACCGGGCGCCCTGGCCCGCGGCCCGGTCGTCGCAGGACGCGACACCGGCGGACGCGTCGACGGCGGGTGCGCCCGCGGCCTCGACACCGGCCGTCTCCGCGCCGACTCCGCCGACCGCGTCGCCCGCGCCCGCGGCCCCCCGCCGCACGGTTGCCCAGACGTCGCGTCCTGTCGGGTGGGTCCCCGGCCAGCGTTACTACCCCGGCGCGCGCCCGCCCGCCGCGACCGCGGCATCCGCGTCGACCGCCTCCTCGGCGGTCGGACTGCCCGACGAGGGCGCCGCGGATACGGCCATCCCGGCGACGCCGCGGCGGACGGCACCCGCAGCCCCCGACTCGCGACCCGCTCGCGAGCCCTCGCTCCCCGCCGCGCCCGT
>NZ_JBKBNC010000016.1:0-62361 GCF_046295495.1 Microbacterium sp. | reverse complement strand
GGGGGCGTCGCCGTCGGGCGCGGCGTCGGCGTCGGCGTCGGTGTGGGCGTCGCGACCGGGGTCGGAGAGGCGCTCGCACGCGCCGGCACCGTCACCACGATCGTCTGGGCGCCCGAGAGCACGGCGCCCTCGTCGATGGGTGCCGGGCCCGCGGTGGGGGCCGGGGCGGGGCCGGCCGCGACCAGAGCGGCGAGCGCGATCGCGACGGGCAACGACATGACGGACCACCTCCGGTGCACCACTGTGGTCGGCGTACGTGTCCGACGCACCCTTCGTACGGAACGAGACGCCGAACGACGGGGAAAGAGCGACCGCCGCCGCCCCGTCCACCACCCGAGGCACCCGCAGCCCGGTCGGAATCGTCCCCGCGGCGGACCCGCATACCTCGCGCGACGGACGACCCGCGCGTCTGCCCCCGCTGGGATGGAGACATGACCTCTTCAGCTGTGCTCACCGCCTCCGGCCTCGTCAAGCGCTATGGCGACCTGCGTGCCCTCGACGACGTGTCGCTGACCATCCGAGCCGGCGAGTCCGTCGCGGTGATGGGCCCCTCCGGCTCGGGGAAGACGACGCTTCTGCACTGCGTGGCGGCCGTCATCGCCCCGGATGCCGGCTCGATCGTGCTCTCGGCACCCGGCTCCGCGCCGCGCGAGCTCGTCGGGCTCGGCGAGGGCGAACGGGCGCGCGTGCGGCGCGAGGCGCTCGGCTTCGTGTTCCAGGAGCACCTGCTGATGCCCGAGCTCACGGCCGTCGAGAACGCCGCGCTCCCCCTCCTGCTGAAGGGCATGAGACGACAGGATGCCGAACGGCACGCCGCCGTGTGGCTGGCCGCCCTGGGCCTGGCCGGCATGGAGGGTCGCCGCATCGGTCAGCTCTCGGGCGGTCAGGCCCAGCGCGTCGCGATCGCCCGCGCGCAGGTGACCGGAGCGCCGGTGGTGTTCGCCGACGAGCCGACCGGCGCCCTCGACTCCGCGACCTCGGCCGAGGTCCTCGACGCGCTGCTGCACGCCACCACCGGCCAGGGCCGGACGCTCGTGATGGTCACGCACGACGCCGACGTGGCTCGGCGCTGCTCGCGGATCGTGCGGGTGAGCGACGGTCGCGTGGTCGCCGACAGCGCGGATCCCGCCGTCGGCACGGCTCCCGCCGCGACCCTCCCCACGGAGGCCGGACGATGAGCACGATCCTGGAGCTCTCGCGCCAGCTCTCGCGCCCCGCCCGGCAGGGACGCACGGCCGTCGCGCTGCCGGTCGTCGCCTTCGCCGTCACGACCGCGCTGCTGCTGGTCGTCGTCGGCGGCGCCCGGATGTTCCTCATCGATCCGCGCACCGCGGAGGGAAACGGCCTGTACGGGATCCTCGCCGCGCTGGCGCTCGTTCTGCTGGCCGTCCCCCTCGTCACCCTCGGCGCCGCGGCCGCCCGCCTCACGAGCCGTCGCCGTAACGATCGCCTCGCGACCCTGCGTCTGCTCGGGGCGAGTGGGCAGGAGCTCTGGTCGCTGACGGTCCTCGAGGCCACGGTCGTGGCCGCGATCGGCGCGCTCGCCGGCGTCGTGCTCTACGCGGTCCTCCTGCCCCTCGTGGGGCTGCTGCCGTTCTTCGGCGGGCCGGTCGGCATCGGCGCCGTCGTCGTCGACCCGCTGCTCGGACTCGCGGTGACCGTCGGGGTGGTGCTGATCGGCGCGGCCAGCGCGGCGGCGAGCCTGCGCCGCGTCGCCGTCACCCCGCTCGGTGTGCGCACGCGCAGCGACGCTCCCCCCACGCGCCGCGTGGCGATGGTGGTCGGCGGCATCCTGATCGTCGGCGTGGTGCTGGTGGTGGGCAACTTCTCGATCGTGGGGCAGCTCGTCGGTCCGGCCGTGGGCGTCGTGGTGCTGCTCGCGGTGTTCGCCGGTGCGCTGGCGCTGCTCAACGTCATCGGTGCACCGATCGTCGCCGCCCGGGGCCGGTCGATGGCGCGTCGGGCGCGGACCGCCGCCGATCTCATCGCGGGTCGGGAGCTCAGCGCCCACGCGGGCCCGGCGTGGCGACGGGTGTCGGGCATGGCGCTCGTGGCCTTCATCGCGGTGGTCGCGGGCTGCGGGCTGTCGATCGCCGACGTCGCCGCGGGTGCCGCGCCCGGGACGCTCATGGGCGACATCCGCACGGGCGTGCTCGTGACGCTCGGGATCGCCTTCGTGCTGCTCGCCTGCGCGGTGGGGGTGACGCAGGCGGCCTCGGTCCTCGAGGAGCGTGAGCTGCTCGTCGGCCTCGATCGCCTGGGGATCCCGGATGCCGAGCTCCGCCGCGCGCGCCGCCTCACCGTCATGGTGCCGCTGCGGTGGGCCGCGGTGGGCGGGGCCGTGCTGGGGGCCGTGCTGGCGTTCCCGGTCGTGGGCTTCAGCCTGCTCGTCGCTCCGCTGTCGGTGCTGACCATCGCGGCGACCTTCGCGGCCGGCTTCGCACTGGTGGGCGGGGCCCTGGCTTCGACGCGGCCGATCGTCGACGGCATCCGCCGCGGCACGCTCTGACGCGACCCTCGACTCCCCACCCGGCCCGTCGACGGGCCGGGTGGGACCGCGGACCGGGACGCATGGGGGCATCGTCCCGGACCGCGGAGCTCACCCGCGCGGTGCGCCCGCGCGCCGCGCGGCACGGCGATCCGCATCACGATCCGCACGGGGCTCCCGGGCTCGGGTCTGCCCGGCGCGCTCGCGCGGACCCGGCGCATGCGGGACATCGCCGTCGAGGCGGGCGGCCGCCTCGGCATCCGTCACGGTCGGGCGCCGCGGCCACCAGAACCGGTCGCCCGCGATGAAGGCCATGGCGGGCACGATCACCGTGCGCACGAGCAGCGTGTCGATCAGCACGCCGATGCACACGATGATGCCGATCTGGGTGAGGGTGATCAGCGGCAGCACGCCCAGGACCGCGAACACAGCGGCGAGCAGGATGCCGGCGCTGGTGATGACGGCGCCGGTGGCCGCGAGCGCGCGGATCATGCCCTGGGTCGTCCCCCGTGTGCGGCTCTCTTCCTGCGCTCGCGTGACGAGGAAGATGCTGTAGTCCACGCCCAGCGCCACGAGGAACAGGAAGCTGAACAGCAGGACGTTCGTGTCGATCGCGGGGAATGCGAACAGCGGGGTCTGGAACAGCCACCACGCCGCCCCCACCGCGGAGAAGAAGCTCGCGACCACGGCGAGCAGCAGCAGCACCGGCGCGAGGAGTGCGCGCAGCAGCACCACGAGCACGAGGAAGACCAGCACGAGGATCAGCGGGATGATGAGCGCCTGATCGCGCTCCTGGGCGCCGGCGACGTCGAGGGCCCGGGCGTCGAGTCCGCCGACGAGCGCGTCTCCGGAGCCGACGGTGTCGAGGTCGGCGCGCAACCGCTCGATCGTCGCGAAGGCCTCGGGCGTCTCAGCCGCCGACGACAGCGTCACGTCGACGCGGGCCCAGTCGCCGTTCTCCTCGGCGAGGCGCGCCGTGTCGACGCCCTCCACCCCCGCGGCGGCCTCGACGATCGCGTCGGCGTCGGCCACCGGGGCGACCACGGTCGCGGGTGAGGTGGCACCGGCCGAGAAGGCCTCGGCCAAGACCTCCTGCCCGGTCACCGCGTCGGGCTTCTGCAGGAAGCGGTCGTTCTGCGAGAGCCCGGTCTGCACGAAGAACATGCCGCTCGCGAGCGCCCCGAGCACCACGGCACCCGTGAGCGCGACCACGACGGGTCGGCGCGAGACCGCACCCCCGAGCTTTCCCCAGGGGCTGCGCGCGATCGCGTCGGGCGAGCCGAAGCGCGGGACGTAGGGCCAGAACAACCAGCGCCCGAACAGCACGAGAGCGGCCGGCAGCACGATCAGCGCGAACGCCATCGCCACGACGACGCCCACCGCGCAGGCGAGTCCGAGCGCGCGATTGCCCGACAGTTCGCCGAGCAGCAGGGTGGCCAGGGCGAGCGCGACGGTCGATCCGCTCGCGATGATCGCGGGGCCGGCGCCGCGGACGGCGCGGCGCATGGCTTCGCGACGATCTTCGGCGAGGCGCAGTTCGTCGCGGTACCGCGCGATCAGCAGCAGGGCGTAGTTGGTGCCCGCACCGAAGACGAGCACCGACAGGATGCCGGTGATGGAGGCGTCGAGCTGCACCCCCACCAGCGCCGCCACCCGGCGGGCGACGATACCGGCCGAGGCGTCGGCGGTGCCGATGACGATGAGCGGCACGAGCCAGAGCCACGGGCTGCGGTACGTGATCAGCAACAGCACGGCGACCACGATCACGGTGGTCAGCAGGAGGGTGAAGTCGGCGCCGTCGAAGACCGCGGCGATGTCGACCTCGAAGCCCTCCGGGCCGGTGAGATAGGTGCGCACCCCGTCGAGTCCGTCGGCGGCGAGGGTGCGGATCTCGTCGGCCCGCTCCGTCTGCGCGGCGACGTCGGTCTCGGGCGTCAGCGGCACGACGAGCAGCGCGACCGTTCCGTCGTCCGACACCTGGGGCGGCGGGATGAAGCCCTCGGGAGTGAGGTCGACGAGGTCGCCGAACGCCTTCTGCTGGATGGCGGCGACCGTCTCGGCGTTCAGGGCCGAGCCGTCGTCGGAGGCGAACACGACGAGCGCTGAGGTGGTGTCGGCATCGGGGAAGGTGTCGAGCACCTCGTCGACCTGCACCGACTCGGCGGAGTCGGGGAGGCCCGTGGCCGGGGCGGTCTCGCTCGTGGAGCCCGACCCGAGGACGAACAGCGCGGCGACTCCCGCGAAAGCGACCACCAGCACGATCCACGACGTGCGGGCCGACGTGAGGAAACGCAAGAGGGCGGTCATCGGTCACCTTCGCTAGATTTTGGAGTATCTCGATTTTCGAGATACGAGAAAACTAGCCCACTCCTGCGTAGAGTGCCAGTCATGGAAGCGCCGGAATCTTCCACCCCTCCCCCCACCGTCGGTGGCGTCGCCGTGCCTCAGGTGCGACGCCCGACGGCGCTCGTGCGCGAGCTGTTCATGGCCGGGTCGGCCTTCGAGAAGGCGCTGCAGCGCGAGCTCGCGGTGAATCCCACGGGCCTCGACGCCATGGGCCACCTGGTGATGTCGGGGCCGCTCTCACCGGGCGAGCTGTCGCGCCGCCTCGACCTCACGACCGCCGCCACCACCGCGGCGATCGACCGCCTCGTCGACCTCGGCCACGTCACGCGCGCCCCGCATCCCACCGACCGCCGCAGCGTGCTCGTGGTGCCGACCGAATCGTCGATGGCACGCGCGATGGGTCACCTCGCGCCGATGATCGCGGGCGTCGACGCCGTGCTCGACGACTTCACCGACGACGAACAACGCGTGATCGCGCGCTACCTCGAGCGCATCGTGGCGTCCTACGGCATCCCCGCCGACGACGCCCCACCCTCGATGGCCGTCCCCCGCTCGCCCCACTGACGCCCCGCGCCCGTCCGCTCCCTCGAGCGTCCCAGACACGCGGGACGACCGCGCGCGGCCTCGGTGCGTCTGGGACACTCACCGAGGACGTGGGTGCCCGTCGCGGGCGCCTGCTAGCGTGCGGGGGTGACTCCGGATGCCGTCTCCCCGCGCCGCATCCACGTCTCGGCCGCGGTGATCACCGACGCCGAGGGCAGGCTGCTGCTGGTGCGCAAGGCCGGGACCACGGCCTTCATGCAGCCCGGCGGCAAGCCCGAGCTGGGCGAGACCCCCGCCGAGACCCTCGCGCGCGAGCTCGCCGAGGAGGTCGGCCTCCGGGTCGATCCCGACGCGCTCGAGCCGCTCGGCCGTTTCGCGGCGAGCGCGGCCAACGAACCGGGCTTCGAGGTGGTCGCCGACGTCTTCCGCGTCGACATCGGCGATCAGCGACCCGAACCGGATGCCGAGATCGCGGAGCTGCGCTGGGTCACCGCCGGCACGGCATCCGGGATTGAGATCGCACCGCTCGCGCGGGACTATTTCCTGCCCGCCTGAGGTTCCGACCCCTGCCCCGCGCCCCGACAACGCCCCGCGGGGAGCCGCGCGGAGCGCGGGCGACTCACCACGAACCCTTGCGGTAGTCCTTCAGGAAGATGCCGAAGAGGTCTTCGCCGGCCTCGCCGCGCACGATCGGGTCGTACACGCGGGCCGCGCCGTCGACGAGGTCGAGCGGCGCGTGGAAGCCCTCCTCGGCCAGGCGCACCTTGGTGAAGTGCGGGCGCTCGTCGGTGATCCAGCCGGTGTCGACCGCGGTCATGAGGATGCCGTCGGCCTCGAACATCTCGCGCGCACTCGTGCGGGTGAGCATGTTCAGCGCGGCCTTGGCCATGTTGGTGTGGGGGTGACCGGGGCCCTTGTAGCCGCGGCCGAACACGCCCTCCATCGCCGAGACGTTGACGATGTACTTGCGCTTCGCGGTCGACGCGGCCATCGCCGGGCGCAGGCGGCTGACGAGCAGGAACGGCGCGGTCATGTTCGCCAGCTGCACCTCGAGCATCTCGAGCGGCTCGACCTGGTCGACGTGCTGGGTCCAGCTGTTGATGCGATCCTCGTCGGGGATCAGCCCGCCCGCATCGATCGCGGTGCCGGTGGTCAGGCGCTCGATCGACGAGGAGCCCGCCGCCATCGCCTCGGCGGTGAGCTCGTCGGCCGTGCGCGCGGCAGCGGCGAGGATCGGATGCGACGACACCGACTGCGCGAGCGCGAGGGGGTGGGCGTCGTTGGTGTGGCCGAAGGTGACGAGCTCGGGCAGCGGGCCGTCGGGAAGCGGGGCCAGTTCGGCATCCACCAGGGGTTTGTAGGCCCCCGGCGAGCGCCGCACGGTTTGCGCTGCGTTGTTGATGAGGATGTCGAGCGGACCCTCGGATGCCACCGAGTCGGCGAGGCCGATCACCTGGGCGGGGTCGCGCAGGTCGATGCCGACGACCTTGAGGCGGTGGATCCAGTCGGCGCTGTCGGGCAGCGACGAGAACCGGCGCACGGCGTCGCGCGGGAAGCGCGTGGTGATCGTGGTGTGCGCGCCGTCGCGAAGCAGCCGCAGCGCGATGTACATGCCGATCTTGGCGCGGCCCCCGGTGAGCAGGGCGCGCCGGCCGGTGAGGTCGGTGCGGGCGTCGCGCTTCTCGTGGCTCATCGACGCGCAGTCGGGGCAGAGCTGGTGATAGAACGCGTCGACGAGGGTGTAGTCCTGCTTGCAGATGTAGCAGGCGCGCGCCTTGATCAGCTCTCCCGCGAACGGCATCGAGGTGCGGGCCGCGAGCGGGATGCCGCGCGTCTCGTCGTCGATGCGGTCGGGGGCGCCGGTGGCGGTGGCGGCGACGACCGCGCGGTCGGCGTCGGCGATGCGCTGACGCTTCTCCTTGCGCGACTGGCGCTTCACGTCCTTGTAGAGCTTGCCGGTCTGACGGCGCAGGGCGATGTAGGCGGGGTCCTCGGGGTCGAGCGAGGAGGCGGCGTCGATGACGCGCAGCGCGATCTCGAGTTCGATCGGATCGATGGATGCCGACCGCGCGGCATCGCGGTCGGGGTTCAGCAGTGTTTCGGGCACGGGGCAGTGTACCGAGGCCTTGCTGAACGCCCGGTGGGCCGGGCGTGTCGCGGTCGCGGCATCCGGTGTCCGCCGCCGCGCGACGCCGTGCTCGGGGCGCGATCGAAAAGGACCCGGCCTCCGAGCGCCGTGCGCGGCACGGCGCTCAGGGCGTGCTCGCGAGCGGGCCGGCCGCCGTCCGCAGCGCGCGTCGGCGCGTCCGGGCGAGGGGGATGCTCCGCGCGACCCGCGCCGACAGCGCGTCGACGTCGGCCGCGACGAAGCGGAGGGCCCGGAAGGTGCGCGGCATCCCGGCGTAGTAGCAGAGGTGCGCGAGAAGCGGACGCGTCGCCAGGCGGCTCGTGGCCACGATGTGCACGGCGGCGGTGTCGAGCACCGTCTGCCGCTGCACGAGGTGGCTGACCAGGAGGACGACGCGATCCGACCCGGTCTCCGCGTCCAGTCGCGCGCACAGCACCCGACTGACGGGCCAGGCCACGGCGAGCGCGAGCGCCCCGGCCGAGAGCACGAACACCGGCGGCCATCCCTGCGCGGCCGCCGCCCACCCCGCCAGCAGCGTCACCGCCGTCAACGACGCCAGGACGGCGAGACCGGCGGCGAGGGCGCGTCCGCCCCGATCCACCGTCGGCAGGCGCGTCGCCGGGTCTTCGCCGAACGCCTCGCGCAGCAGGCGCGCCACGGCGCGGCGGGGAAGCGAGGGCAGCACGAGGTTGGTGCCGAGCTGGGCGGCCGAGTCCGTGGTCAGCACCGACAGTCGCACGCGGCCCAGCAGCGTCTCGACGAGGTTGCGCTGCAGGACGACGCCGATCACCGCCCCCGGCGCGATGCTCCGGGTGTGGGTCGACAGCAGGCCGTACGAGATCACGAGCCGAGCGTCGGGTTCCCGCCGCACCTCGAACGACGCGTACCGCACCACGGTCAGCACCAAACCGAGCGCCACGATCCCCGCCGCGATCACGAGGGCCCACGCGGCCGGCGGCAGGGGCAGCCAGCGGGCGATGACCTCGTCGGCGCCGATCGTTCCCAGCGTCTCCGAGAGGGCCAGCGCCGCCCCGCCCCCGATGAGGGCGAACTGCCCGTAGACCACGCTCGCCAGCAGCAGCTGCGTGGTCCGCACCCGGTAGAGCAGGATGCCGGCCGGCTCGGCGTCCGCGACGGCCCCGAGGCCGGGATCGTCGCCGCGGTCGGTGACGTCTCCCCGGCCGGCGCGGGCGAGCGCGTGCCCGGCGTATCGGGTGACGGCGCGGTGCAACTCGTCGTCGGCGGCCCACAGTTGCACCTTGGTCCGCTCGTCGCCGGCCTGGGAGAGCGTGAGGGCGTGCAGGCGCCACCGCGCGAACGCCCACGACTGGCGGGAGTCGACCGTGCCGACATCCGCCCACGCGAGCGACTGGTCTCGGCGATGCACGGCGCCCGTCGTGACGCGCAGGTGGGTCGGCGTGATCGCGACGCGGGTGAAGGTCCATCGCCAGACCGGCTCGCAGACGAGAACCGCGATCAGCGGGCCCAGAGCGACCCACGCCCAGGCCCCCGGCCAGACGGCGGGGGCGAACAGGTACACCACGCCGGCGAGGAGGCTGCCGGCCAGCTTGGGGGCGGACTCCAGGTACGCCGCCGGGAGGTAGCGCGAGGGCAGACGCCGCGCCTCACCCGCGGCCGAGCCGGTCACGCCTGCGTCTCCCCCTGCGCCAGCAGCACCGTCGCGCGCACGCGCTCCGCGGCATCCCGCTCGAGAGGGCCGAGGCCCTCGATCTCGGAGATGCACGTGAACCGCACGCTCACCGCGTCGAATGCCCGCAGGAGGGGTCCCTGCACGATCTCGACGTTGAGGATCTGCGCCGTCGCGATCACCGTGCTCCGGCGCCATAGCCAGCCCCGGGTGATGTAGACGAAGTCGGGGGTGACCGTGTAGCTGGTGTTCTCGACCTCTTTGCGGTTGAGCCACGGCATCTCGATCGCGAGCGAGACGACGGCCAGCGCCGCGAGAACCCCCCACAACACGGTGCGCCACGTGGCGTCGGGGAGGAAGGCGATGCCCACGGAGAGCGCCACGGCGACGGCGGCCGTTCCGACCCCCTCGCGGAGGTTCAAGTAAGCGAGCGCGCGGGGCGCCAGCGACCGTTCCCCGGGCTCGCCGTGCCGTGGAGGGAGGCCGAGGGGGGACGACGAGGGGCTCGCGACGGGGGCCACGACCTCATCCTCGCCCATCGTCCCCGCGCGCGGGAGTCGCTCGTCGTGGAACTCCAAGGGTTCCCGAAGGGGGGATGCGTAAGCTGGTGCCGCTTCATCTCGATCCGATTCGAAGCACCCCTGGCTGGCGTCTTGACCGAGGCGCCAGCCAGACCCTTTCGGGGCGGGCGCGCCGACCTCGGCCGCTCGGCCGCTCACTGGACGTCGGCCCGCTGATGGCGCACGAAGCCGATCGCGAGCGGCACGACCAGCCACAGCGCGGCGGCCGTGAGAGCGGGACCGACCGGGCCGGTGCCGCTGACGGCGTCGACGATCGCGCTGAGGCGCACCCACGATCCGCCGCCGTTCGGGACGAGCATCAGCAGGGGATCGACGACGAGACCCTGCACGAGCGAGAAGACGATGGCGATGGCCACGCGCTGCGTCGCGGCGCCGTACGCGATGCCCGACACCGTGCCGACGGCCGCGCTCCCGAGGAGCACGGCGATGGTCTCGGCATCCGCGTTCCAGGCGATGGTCGATCCCGTCGCCAGCGCGAGCACGATCGTGAAGGCCGTGGCGAACACGCCCGCGACGACGACGAGCCCCGCGCAGATGATCAGGGCGGTCGACGCTTTCGCGAAGAACACGAGGTGTCGGCGCGGTTCGAGGGCGAACGTGGTGAGCACGTCGCGCGACTGCCAGTCGGCCGCCATCACGAAGATCGCGAGGATCGGCACGAACACGGTGACGGCCGACCCCATGCCGAGCAGGGCTCCCGAGATGCTCACCTCGCGTGAGTCGAGCAGCAGGGCGATGGCGGCCACACCCGCCCCGACCACCACCCAGAGGCCCGCGGTGAGTCCGAGCGCCCAGCGGGTGCCGCGCGTCGTCCAGACGTTGCGGAGCTCGGCGCGCAGGCTGCGGGCGAAACGCCCGGTGGTCGTCGGTTCGGCGTCAACGAGGATCAAGGACGTCCCCTTCCACTCGGTACTGGCCGCGCGTCAGGCGGCGGTAGAGGTCGCTGATCGATTCGCGGTCCTCGGCGAGCTCGTCGATGACGATGCCGTCGGCCAGGCACACCCGGCTGAGCGAGCGCGGGTCGGTCTCGACCGAGAACCGGCCGGCGCCCGCGTCGAGGCGGAAGGGGATGCCGCGCGAGGTGAGGGCGCGCTGCAGCAGATCGGGGTCGGCGGCGACCACCGTCGCCTTCGCCCCGGAGGCCAGGTCGCCGACCTCGCCGGAATGGCGGATCACGCCCTCGCTGAGCACGACGATGCGATCGGCGAAGGTCTGGAGCTCCTCGAGCAGGTGCGTCGACACGAGGACGGACCCGCCCGTCGCGTGCGCGTGCTGGACCAGCACGCCCCGGAGCCAGTCGGCGGTCTCGATGTCGAGGCCGTTCATCGGCTCGTCGAGGATGAGGTGCCGCGGCCGGCCGACGAGGGCCACCGCGAGCGCGACGCGCTGCTTCATGCCGAGCGAGAGCGCGCCGAAACGGCGGCGTGCGGCCGAGGCCAGACCGAGCGTTGCGATCAACTCGCGCACGCGCTCGCGCGGCGCGCCCGCGAGCAGGGCGGCGCCCGCGAGGGTGTCCTCGACGCTGCGCCCCGGGTGGTGGGCACCCGGGTCGAGCAGGGCGCCCACGGTGCGCCCGGGCCGCGGGAGGTCGCGGAAGGCCACGCCGTCGAAAGTCGTCGACCCGGTGTCGGGGATCGTCAGGCCGAGCATCGTGCGCATCGACGTGGACTTGCCCGACCCGTTCGGGCCCAGGAGCCCGGTGACCGCCCCGGCGGGGATGTCGAAGGAGACCCCGTCGAGCACGCGCTTGGTGCGATACGTCTTCGTGACGCCCTTCACGCGGATGCCGGTGTCGCTGTCGTGCGGCATGTGCGGTGCCTCTCCCTGTCGGTCGAATGGTGTGGACGACGGTGCCCCGAGGGGCGGCACGATCGTCGTGCCGCCCCCGAGGACACCCGTCAGCCGATGCCGAGAATGCGCAGGATCCACTCCAGGATCGTGCCGAACGAGATGCCGGCGTTGATCCACTCGAGCACGCGACGCCAGTTGTTGCGTGCCCACGCGGTGATCCGCCCGACCTGGCTCGCGACGGCCTTGCCCCAGCGCCCGATGTTCGCCACGACCCACGCGATGAATTTCAGAACTGCCCCCATGATGCTTCCTCTCGATCCGTTGAGTGTTGTCAGCGGCGCTGCGTTCGTGACCGCGATCGCAGCGCCGCCAGTGACGCTACTCAGGGCGTGGGGGCGCCTCTTGACCCGAAAGGCACCGGCGTCGGCGCGCAGGACGCAATCGCGTTCCGTCCTGAGACGCAACCGGGAGCGCCCGCGTGCCGCCCCCCGACGGAATGCGCCCCGCACGCGTTTCGACGGGCGTCAGCCGGAGCTAGGCTCCGAGGCGTCACCCGCACCCCGCGGCGCGACCACCGGATCGACCCGCCCCGCACCCGCGACGAGAGGAACCTCATGGCCGAGAAGAAGCGAACCGCCGCAGACGGCGCGGCCCTCGTCGCGCTCGTCGTCGTCGCACTGGCCGTCGGCGTCTCGCTGGCCGCGTTCACCGACGTCGCCGTGCCCCTGCGCTGGGGCCTCACCGTCGTCTCGGGCATCGTCGCCGCCGCGATCGCGTACGCCGTCGTCTCGCGCCGCGCCCGCTCGCGCCGCTGACACCGCCCGCGGCGCCTCAGGGGAGGGTGATCACCCCGGCCGCCGCCGCGCGCAGGAGCACCTGCACACGATCGCGCACGCTCCACTTCGTCATGATGCGGCGCATGTGCGATTTCACCGTGGCCTCCGAGAGGAAGAGGTCGCGGCCGATCTCGGCGTTCGACATGCCCTTGGCCAACAGCTCGAGCACCTCCCGTTCGCGGCGCGACACCTGCTCCGCCGCGCTGAGGGTCACCGTGGGCTGACCGGCCGGCTGCGCGTAGATGCGCCGCACCAGGTCGTGCCCCGCCACCGGCGACAGCACGAAGCCGCCGAAGTGCGCGCTGCGGATGGCGGCCGTGATGTGCTCGGGCTCGGAGTCCTTCACGAGGAAGCCGACGGCGCCCACGCGCAGCGCCGCCGCCACCGTCTCGTCGCTGCCGTAGGTCGTGATCGCGATCGTGCGCGTCGACGGCAGGTCGGCCGAGAGCTGTTCGATCGCCCGGATGCCGTCGCCCCCCGGCATCCGGATGTCCATCAGCACCACGTCGGGTCGCCGTTCGAGGCTCAGGCGCACGGCGCTCGGTCCGTCGCTCGCCTCACCGACGACCGTCATGCCGGACTCCGCGGTGAGGAACACCTGCAGAGCGCGGCGCACGAGGGCTTCGTCATCGGCGATGAGCACTCGGATGGGCGACATGCGATCAGCATAGGTGCCGGTTTTGCGTCTTGTGGTGGCGCGATTGCGTCTTGAGGAGGAACGGGCCGCGGGCACCCACGCGTCAGGATGAGCGGACGACGTGCCGGGACTCATTCCGGCACGGATCACGACGAAGGGGCGAAGAATGTTCATATGGATGCCGTTGACGGGCCAGCAGCCACTCCTCTGGTCTCACCTGTGCCGGATGCTGGGCATCTGCCGGTAACGGACGGTGCCCGCGGCGCCGGCACCGGAGCCCGCGCCGCGCACCGGGGACTGCTCGACTTCGTGCTGCCGCCGAAGGCCGCCCGCGTTCTGATCGTCGTGCTGCCGTCGCTGGCCGCGGCCGAGACGGTGTGGGCGCAGCTCGTCGGGCAGCGCTCGGCATCCTGGGCGATCATCGCCGTCTCCCTGCTCATCACCGCCGCCATCATCGTGATGGCCTGGCGGCCGACGTGGGGAGCGGGAGCGATGGCGCTGGTCGGGTTCGCCGCGGTGGCGGCGGGCCAGGGCGGCGAGTACCTCACCGCCGTCGCGCTGAGCGCGGGTGTCGTCTTCTACTGCTGCAGCGCGCCGTTCTCGATGGCCTACGGCGTCGCGTCGGTCGCGTGGGTCGCCGTGATCGCCACGGTGCCGCCGGGGCTCGGGGTGGGCGGTGTGGTCGCGGCCTTCCTCGTGGGGACGCTGTCGGCCGCGGCGGGGCGGGGCCTGCGCACGGTGGTGCGGCGCAACCTCGCGCTCACCTCCCAGGTCGACGCGCACGAGGCCCAGCTCGACGCCGCCCTCGCGGCGGAACGCAACCGCATCGCCGATGAGCTGCACGACGTCATCGCGCATGAGATCTCGATCACGGTCATGCACGCGCGCGTGCTGGAGCGCACTGACGACCCCGAGACGAGGTCCAGCTCGCAACGCGCGATCGTGGCCTCGTCGACCCAGGCTCTCGCCGACACCCGCCGCGTGCTGCAGCTCGTGCACGGCCGCGCCGGCACGGGCTCGATCCCGGATGCCGTGGAGACGAGCATCCGCCGCGAGCTGGAGGCCCTCGCGCAGAAGCTCCGCGACCTCGGCCACGAGGTGCGCACCGAGGTGACGGGCGACGAGCCGCTCGCCGGCATCATCACCGCCACGCTCATCCGGGCCGCGCGCGAGGCCGTGACGAACGTGGTCAAGCACGCCGACCCCTCGGCGCGGGTCGACCTCTTTCTCTCGCTGACGCCGCACGCGGTGGTGCTGACCGTCGAGAACGACGCGAACCGGCCCCCGCCCGAGCGGCGGGGCGACCCCTCTTTCGGTCTCGCCCGGCTCCGCGAGCGCGTCGACGTGCTCGGGGGGACCTTCGCGGCCGGGCCCGACGGCGACCGCTGGCGCGTGCGCGTGGAGCTGGCCGCGCGCTGAGCGCTCGAGCCCGCCGACACCGCGGGGATCACCGCGCTCGCGCCGACGCTCCCCACGGCCGGCGCGACCGGCGCCGGGTCACTGTCGGCCGGCGTCGATCCAGCGGGTGTGGGCTTTCAGTGCGTGCACGACGGCGAGCCGCACGACGAGATACAGCACCGCCCCGACCACGACGAGACCGACGCCCCACGTCAGCAGCAGGATCAACACGTGCGCTCCGACCATCCGGCGAGCCTAGCGATCGCGAACGGCCTCGGCCACCGCGCCGACGCGACCGGCATCCCGCGCGCCTCCCCCGGAGCGACCGGCATCCCGCGCGCCTCCCCCGGAGCGACCGGCATCCTTCCCGCCGTCCGCGGCGACGGCCGCCGCCGCCCCCGCCCTCCGTGCCGGGTCGTACCGCAGCAGCCACCGCTGCGCCGGAACCTCCACCGTCCGGTGCAGCACCCACGCGATCGCGAGTGCGATGCCGAACGCGGCGAGCGCGAGCAGCACGGCCCGCCGCCACGGCAGCTGCGGGTGCCCCTCGGGCCACGCCGACGACACCGCGGCGATCACGAGCAGGTGCACGAGGTAGAAGGCGAACGACACGCGACCGAGCTCCTGCCAGAGCGGGCGCGCGAGGAACGTCGAGGTCGAGCGTGCGTCGGCGTCGGCGAGCGCGGCGACGAGCAGCGCGAAGGAGCCGACGGTGGCGGCGAGCCCCGGGTGGATGTCGGTGCCGGGGATGGCCGGCGCCTCCGACAGCGCGTACCCGGCGACGGCGAGGGGAACGGCCAGCCGCAGCCGCGCCGGGCGCCAGTCGCTGTTCTTCACCAGCAGCGCGAGGCCCATGCCGATCACGAACTCGGGCAGGCGCAGCAGGGGGGTGGATGCCGCCGACAGCACGCTCGGAGCGAGGGCGGCGATCTGCGGGGCGAGCGCGACGAGCACGAGGCAGGCCGGCACGACGATCGCCCGGGCGCGGTTCGACAGCCGCACCAACGGGCCGATCAGGAAGGGGAAGCCGAGGTAGAAGAACGCCTCGCACACGAGCGACCAGCTCGCCGGGTTCCCGGCCTGCCACCAGTCGGGCACCCAGCCGTTGACGAGGAAGACGTTCGCGACGACCGGCGCCGCACTGTCGCTGCGGATCTCGGGCACGAGGGTGAACGCGGCGACGAGCGCGAGAGCGACGCCGACCACGTGCAGGGGGTAGATGCGCGCGAACCGGTGCCACCAGAACGATCGAGCGCTCTGCTGCGGCTTGTACCCCCACGCGAGCACGAAGCCCGAGAGGATGAAGAACAGCGTCACACCGGTCTTGCCGGCCTCGAACAGGAAGGCCCACACCGAGCCCGCGGTGCCGCCGAAGTACTCGACCGCCATCAGGTGGTGCCCGAAGATCAACATCGCCGTGGCCCAGCGCAGGCCGGTCAGCGAGGGCAGGGTCCGCACGCGGTCGAGCGGACCGGGGGCCGCCGCCATCGGCGGCACGGTGCGCGCGGGGGCCGTCATCGTGCTGATGTGATCGCCTCCCGCGTCGTTCCCGAGCGCGATCCCGCGCCCGTCGACGACACCCTCGGAGTCGACCTGAGCACGTGGAGTCGCGCAGACCGGGTGAGACGGTACTCCCCCGTTGTGAGGAGATTCCTGGAAGGGAAGGGGGCTTGACCTGGGAGGTTCCGGGATGGGAGGCGCCCCGGAGGGCCGCCCGGGGCCGGTTCCGTCGCCGCTCAGTCCTCCGCGGGCAGCGCCCGCTGCGCCACGACCCGCCGGGCCTCCACGACGGCCTCGGCGAACTCCGTATCCGGGTCGTCCATGACGATCGCGGTGGCCCGCGCGTGCGCGCTCACGACGTCGTAGGGCGAGGCCGCGGCCCGCTCGACGGCGGCTTCGGCGCGGTATCCGATCGCCGCGAACGCCCGGCTCAGGCTGCGCTGGGTGTCGTGGTCGCCGCGCCCGAACTGGGTCGCGAGCTCGTCGGCGAGCGACTCGTGCGCATCGTCGGGAACGAGACCGGATGCCGTCCGCCAGGCCGCTCGCGCCACCTCCGGATGCCGATCCCGCAGCACCGCCGGCGTGATCACCGCGAACGCCGCGGGGTCGCCGATCTTCGAGAGGGTGTGCACGGCCTGGCTCCGCGCCTGCGGGATCTCGGATGCCACCTCGGGCAGCAGCGCGGAGACCGCCCGCGCCGGGTCGTGCCGCGTGAGCGCCCACGTGAGCATGTCGCGCACGAAGAAGTCGGTCTCCACTGCGCACCGGGCCACGAGCTCGGCGATGTAGCTGTCGTGGGGCCGCGTCCCGGCGGCGAGCGCGGCCTGCAGTCGTGCGGAGGCGTCGGAGTGCGTGAGCGCCGCGCGGAGTCGGTCGGCGGGGGTGGCGTCGGTCATGGTGGTTCCAGCGTTTCACGCGCCGCCCCGGCGAGGGCCGACATGGCGGATGCCGGCGCGGCTGCGCCGCACCCGGTCAGACCGCCGCGGCGGTCACCCTCGCCTCCCGACGCGCGAAGACCGTCGCCAGCGCACAGAGCCCCGCTCCGACCGCGAACGCCGCCCCGATGCCCGCACCGGTCATCAGCAGACCCAGGATCGCCGCGCCGATCCCCTGCCCCAGCACCAGGGTCACGAAGAGCACGGCCGTCCCCGCGGCGGCGCGATGAGGGTCGAGCTGCGTCGTCCAGGCGATGAGCGCTCCCGTGGCCGCGGTGTACGCCCATCCGAAGACGGCCGCCACGAGCGCGGCGACGACGATCCCGGATGCCGTCAGCGGCAGCGCCGCCGTCGCCATGGCCGCGAGCACCACCGTGACGACCCACGCCCGCTGCGGACCCCACGACGCCAACCGGCGGGCCGTGACCGCCACCGCCGCGCCTCCCGCCCCGAGCGAGATCCACGCGACGACCGACACCGTCTCGTCGAGTCCTGCGTCCACGAGCAGGGTCCGCCCGAACGTCCACACCGCCGCCGACCCCGCACCGAAGAGCAGGGCGGCACTGAGCGGGGGGACGTGTCGTCCGAACCACGGCCTCGGGGGCATCGGCATTCGCTCCTCCCCCAAAGGGACGCCCCGCAACGCCCAGAGCACCGCGAGCCCGGCGAGAGCGCTCGTGACGGCGGCGATCGCCCACGCGACCCGCCAGTCGGGGAGCAGAACGAGCGCGAGCACCCCGGCGACGACGAGTCCCGGACCGGTGCCCGAGTTCGCGATGGTCTGCGCGCGAGCATCTCCCCGCGTCATGGGGTGGCTCTCGATGACCGCGACGACCGCCGGCGAGGCGAGCCCCGCACCCGCTGAGCCCAGGATCGCGGCCGCGGCGAACGTCGTGACATCCGGGGCCATCGCCATCCCCGCGGCACCCGCAGCGGCCATGGCGCCGGCGGCGATGACCGCCGCGCGGGGCGCACGCGCCGCCCCGACGAACCCGACCAAGGCCGCCGCGACGTACAGCGCGGAACCTCCCGACGAGATCGCTCCGCCCAGGGCGGCGTCGAAGCCGAGATCACGCTGCGCGTCGGGCAGCACGAGCCCGAAAGCCAGGCGCACCAGGCCGTAGGTCGCGGCGATGAGGGCCAGAGAGGAACCCGTGACCCATGCAGACGAAAACGATCGTTTCACTTTTGCAGTCTAGGGTGAACGTGTGACGTCGCGACAGGCCACCCGCACGAAGCTGCTCGACGCGGCTGAAGACCTGTTCTTCACCCGGGGCATCGCCGCGACCCCCATCGACGCCGTCCTGGAACGCGCGGGGGTGTCGTCGGCGACGCTCTACCGGGCCTATTCGAGCAAAGAGGCGCTCGTCGCCGCCGTGCTGGATCGCCGGCACGCCGCGTGGCTCTCCGCGTGGGACGCCGAGATCGCCGACGCCGGCTCGCCCACCGAGGCCCTGCTCTGCATCTTCGACGCGAACGACGCCTTTCGCTCCGGGCCCCGGGGCGCGCGCTGGTGCGCGTTCCTGAACACGGCGGCCGAGTTCGCCGACCCGCCGCCGCAGATCGCCGAAGTGCTCGAACGCGAGACGCGCACCTATCGCGAGCGCCTCACGCGCCTCGCGGGCGAGGCAGGCGCCCCCGACCCCGCGGCCCTGGCCGACCAACTCCTGCTCGTGGCGTCGGGCGAGCTCGCCATGCGCCTTCGAACCGACGCCACGACGTCACCGGCGCGCGCCGTCGCCGCCGCGGTCGTCGCCGCCGCCCTCGCGCCCTGACCGGAGCGCCCGATTCACCCCCGCGACGACGCCCCTCAGGGCGACGGCAGGCGCAGAGCCTCCCGCGCCGACGGGGACCCGAACACCGCGTCGAGGAACAGCCGGGCCGCCCCCAGGATGCCGCCCGTCCGGGGGTGGCGCGGCGGGGAGACCTCGAGGCGTTCGGTCACCATCGGCAGGCAGTCGGCCCAGAGCCGCGACCGGATCCCCGCGACGAACACGTCGGATGCGCTGAGCGCCCCTCCGACGACGAGCCGATCGGGGGTGAAGAAGTTGACGATGGTCGCCAGCACGCCGCCGGTCATGCTGCCGGCATCCCTCAGCAGTTTCGTGGCGAGGGCGTCTCCGTTGCGCGCGAGGTCGATGACCATGTCGACGTCGGAGACGTCGCGGCCGGCGTCGCGCGCAGCGCGGGTGAGCGCGGATCCGCTCGCGACGGCGTCGAGACACCCCACGCGCCCGCACGAACACGCCACGGGAGAGGCCCCCGGAACGCTGACGTGGCTGATGTCGCCCGCCGCGCCGCTTCGACCCGTGTAGAGCTGTCCGAGCGCGATGACGCCCGAGCCGATGCCCGAGCCGGCCTTGATGAAGACCTGGTTGATCGCGAGCGGGTCGCCCCCGACGAGCTCGCCGACCGCCATGCAGTTCGCGTCGTTGCCCGCGAGCGCGGGGACGCCGAGGGAGGCCGCGAGGAGGGCCGCCGCATCGACGCCGTGCCATCCCGGCATGCGCGACGGGGCGACGAGCGCTCCGGTCTCCGCCGACACGGGGCCGGGCAGGGCGATCGCCGCTCCCGTGAGCGCGGGCGCGCCGTGCGCGGCGCCGAGGCTGGCCAGTTCCGCGGCGAGGCGACGCACCACCGCGTCGGGCCCCTCCGCGAGATCCAGCGCGAGGTGGCGGTGGGCGAGGGGCACCCCGGCGTAGTCGATGAGGCCGATGGTGGAGCGCTCGACGCCGAGGTCCACGCTGCCGACCGTCCCCAACCCTCCGCGCACGGCGAGCCGTCGCGGTCGGCGGCCACCCCGCGAATCGTCGGGGCCGGTCTCGACGACCACGCCCGCCGCGATCAGCGGGTCGATGCGAGCGGTCACGGTTGACGGCGACAGTCCCGTCTGCGTGGCGAGCTCCGCGCGAGAGCGGGCCGTCTCGGCGCGCAGAGGAGCGAGGACGACCAAGGCCTGCGGGGTGAGCGTCGGCAGGAGCGCGGGAGAGGACTGCACGACCATAGCTTACTCCAGAACTGGAGTTAGTTAGTCGAAATACCTGTGTAACATGGCACCGTTAGTTTGATTTCACCGATGGCGCGGAAATCACCTCCCGCGCCGGTTCTCCGTCATCGCGGCTGGCCCGCGGGAAGGATCCACGCCCGTGACAACGCCCACGCCTCCCTCCGCCCCGCGCGCAGACGCCCTCGTCGCGGTGCGTGACGTGCAGAAGCACTTCGGCGCGCATCACGTGCTCAAAGACATCGACCTCGAGATCGCCCGCGGCGAGGTCGTCGTCATCGTCGGTCCGTCCGGGTCGGGCAAGTCGACCCTGTGCCGGTGCCTGAACCGCCTCGAGACCATCACCTCGGGAACGATCACGATCGACGGCGTCCCCCTCCCGTCGGAGGGCCGCGCTCTGGCCGACCTGCGCGCCGAGGTGGGCATGGTCTTCCAGTCGTTCAACCTCTTCGCCCACCGCACGATCCTCGACAACGTCGCCCTCGCTCCCCGCATCGTCTCGAGAGTGCCACTGAAGAAGGCCCGCGAAGAAGCGCTCATCCTCCTCGACCGCGTCGGCATCGCCGACAAGGCCGAGCGCTTCCCCGGCGAGCTCAGCGGCGGCCAGCAGCAGCGCGCCGCCATCGCCCGCGCCCTGGCGATGAAGCCGAAGCTCATGCTCTTCGACGAGCCGACGTCGGCGCTCGACCCCGAGATGGTCAGCGAAGTCCTCGACGTCATCACCTCGTTGGCCGAAGAGGGGATGACGATGGTCGTCGTCACGCACGAGATGGGCTTCGCCCGCCGCGCCGCCGACCGCGTCGTCTTCATGGACGACGGCCGCATCGTCGAAGACTCCACGCCCGACGCCTTCTTCACCCACGCGCAGAGCGACCGCGCTCGCGCATTCCTGTCGAAGATCCTCGCGCACTGACGTCCCCCACCCCCGCGCGCTTCGGGCTCCCCGCACGGCAGCGCCCGTCACGCAGCACAGCAACAGACAACGAAAGGCAGTACCCGTGATCTCCTCTCGCTCGATCCTCCGCCGAGGACTCGTCCTCCTGGCCTCGGCGGCCACCGTCGCGTCGCTCGCGGCGTGCTCGTCCGGCTCGTCGGCCGTGCCCGGCTCCGACCCCAGCGCCTCGGCCGCGGCGAACAGCCTCGAAGCCGTCTACGCCGACGCCCCGATCGCGGAGGCGGCGGCCCTCATCCCCGGCTCGACGATGGAGAAGATCAAGGAGCGCGGAAAGCTCGTGGTCGCCGAGGCGCTCGACGCTCCCCTGCTCTCGCAGCAGGACCCGACCAACCCCGACGACGTCGAGGGCTTCGACGCCGACCTGGCCAAGATGCTGGCGATCTACATCCTCGGCGAGCCCAACGTCGAGATCGTGCCGCCCGCCTCCGAGACGCGCGAGGCCCTGCTCGCCAACGGCACGGTCGACGTGGTCTTCAACACCTACACGATCACCGAGCAGCGCGCCGAGCAGGTCGACTTCGCCGGCCCCTACCTCGAGTCGGGTCTGGCCGTCGCCGTGCGCAGCGACAACACCGACATCAACGGCATCGACGACCTGGGCGGCAAGACCGTCATCGTCGGCGCCAACACCCCCGCCGTCACCGCCGTGCCGGAGGAGCAGCCGACCGCCGAGGTCGTCAGCTTCGCCACCGACCCCCAGGCCCTCCAGGCTCTGCAGCAGGGCCGCGGCGACGCCTACGTGCAGGACTTCACGCTGCTCGCCAGCCACGCGATCGACGACGACAGCATCAAGGTCGTCGGACAGCCCTTCACCTCCGAGGCCTACGGCATCGGCCTGAAGAAGGACGACGCGGAGTTCAAGGCGTTCATCAACGACTGGCTCGAGAAGATCCAGGCCGACGGCTCGTGGGCCGCGATCTGGGACGCGACCCTGGGCTCGGCCGTCGAGACCAGCGCCCCGACCCCGCCGGCGATCGGCAGCGTCCCCGGCTCCTGAGCCGACCGACCGGCGTCCGCCCTCCGCGGGTGGGCGCCGGTCGCCCCGTCACGTTCCGTCTTTCCAAGGACCCCATGGACTTCTTCGTCACCAGCGCCGGCCCGATCGCCGAGGCGCTCGGAACGACCATCCTGCTGGCCGTCACCGCCGGCATCGGATCGATCGTGCTCGGCACGCTCATCACGGCCGCGCGGATCAGCCCCGTTCCGGTGCTGCGCGGAGCCGCGTTCGCCTACGTGCAGTTCTTCGTGAACGTGCCCCTGCTCGTCCTCCTCGTCCTGGCCGTCTTCGCGCTCCCGGATGCCGGATTCCTGCTGCCCCTGACCCCGACGGCGATCATCGTGCTCACGCTCTACGAAGCCGCCTACGTCGCCGAGGCCGTGCGAAGCGGCGTGAACACCGTCGGCCGGGGCGAGATCGAGGCCAGCCGCGCGCTCGGGTTCTCGCTCGGGCAGACCCTCCGGGTCCTCGTCATCCCCCAGTCGCTGCGGGCAGCCATTCAGCCCATCGGCAACGTCATGATCGCCCTCACCATGAACACCGCCCTCGCCGCGGCCATCGGCGTCGTGGAGCTCACCAGCGCCGCGAACAAGCTGAACCTCGTCGAGGCGCAGCCCATCCTGATCTTCACCGCCGCGGGCCTGGTCTACATGGTGCTGGCATTGGCGATCGGGCTCACCGCCGGCCGTCTCGAGAAGAAGCTGAGGATCCGCCGATGACGTCATCCCCCGTCTCCGCGCTCTATGACGAGCCGGGGCCCCGCACACGCCTGAAGATCCGCATCTGGTCGGTCGTCAGCGCGCTCGTCATCCTGGGCGTCGTCGCGCTCGGGGTCGTGCAGTTCGCCTCGAAGGGCCAACTCGACGCCGACCGCTGGACTCCGTTCCTCGATCTCGCGATCTGGGAGTACCTCGGCGTCGGCCTGGTCGGCACCCTGCAGGCCGCCGCGCTGACCGCCGTGCTCGGCTTCGCCCTGGGCCTGGTCCTGGCGCTCGGGCGCCTCAGCCGGGTCACCGCCGTCCGCTGGGTCTGCACCGCGTACATCGAGGTCGCCCGCACCATCCCCGTGCTCCTCCTCATCTACCTCATGCTGTTCGGCCTCCCCCAGCTCGGGCTCAACTTCCCCCTGCTGTGGAAGCTCGTCATCCCGCTGACGATCGCCAACTCGGCCGCGTTCGCGGAGATCATCCGCGCCGGCGTGCTCGCCCTGCCCCGCGGGCAGACCGAGGCGGGTCTGAGTCTCGGCATGTCGCGGTGGCAGGTGGACCGCAAGGTCGTGCTGCCGCAGGCCCTCCGCTTCGTCGCGCCCTCGCTCGTGGTGCAGCTCGTCAGCCTGCTGAAAGACACCTCGCTCGGCTACATCGTGGCCTTCACCGAGCTGCTCTACCGCGGCCAGGTGCTGTCGGCGTACAACGGTCTGCTCATTCAGACGTTCGTCGTCGTGACCGCGATCTTCCTCGCCCTGAACGGCAGCCTCTCTGGCCTCGCCTCCCGCCTGCAGCGACGCCCGGGCCGCCGCAGCCTGGCGGCGCCCACCGAGACCGCCCCCGCGGGTCTGACGACGCCGAACGCCCCCGTCGACCGCTGATCCTCCCCTCGCGCGTCCTCGCGCGACGGCATCGAAAGAGAACCCTGTGACATCCCTTCCCCCCGTCCCCTCCCCGCTCGCCGACCTCGCGGTCGTCGTCCGCTCGGGTGTCGTCGAGAGCCGTCACCTCGGCTCGCTCGCGGCCCTCGCCGCCGACGGGAGCATCGCGTGGCAGACCGGCAGCGACGCGCAGATCCTGCCCCGCTCCACCGTCAAGCCGGTGCAGGCCCTCGCCTGCCTGATCGCCGGTGCCGACCTCGACGGTGCCGACCTCGCGATCGCCGCCGGCAGCCACACGGGCGAAGACGTGCACGTGGATGCCGTCCGCTCGATGCTGCAGCGCGCCGGCCTGAGCGACGAGGCGCTGGGCTGCCCGGTCGACTGGCCCGAAGACGAACCCACCCGCGAGCGTCTCATCCGCGAGGGCGAGACCCGCTCGCGCGTGCGTATGAACTGCTCCGGCAAGCACGCCGCGATGCTCCTCGCCTGCGCGGTCAACGGGTGGGACACCGCGACGTATCTCGATCCCGCGCACCCCCTGCAGCAGCTCGTGCGCTCGACCCTCGAGCGCCTCTCGGGCGAAGAGGTCCGGTACGACGCCGTCGACGGATGCGGAGCGCCGCTGTTCAGCGCCTCGCCCCTCGGCATCGCGCGCATCTTCCGCGCCCTGGTCACGGCCGAACCGGGCTCGCCCGAGCGACGGGTGGCGGATGCCATGCGCGCCTTCCCCCGCTTCGTCGGCGGCGACCACCACGCGAACACGGATGCCATGCTCCGCGTGCCGGGCCTGCTGGCCAAGGGCGGCGCCGAGGGGGTGATCGGCATGGCCACCGCCGACGGCGCGGCCGTGTCGATGAAGATCCTCGACGGCAACCCCCGCGCCACCACGCTGGTCGCCCTCACCGTGCTCGAGGCGCTCGGAGCCGACATCCGCGACGCCGGCGACCTGGTCGCCCTCCCCATCCTCGGCGGTGGCGTTCCGGTCGGGTCGATCGAGGTCGGTGGAGACGTGCGAGCCTGGCTCGACGCGCGCCGTGCCTCCGCCGCGGACGCCGCCCCGTGACCACCGCGGCCGATCCGGCATCCGTCGCCGACACCCCCGCGCCCTCCCGCCCGCTCGTCGAGATCTGCGTCGACGATCTCGCCGGCGTCCTCGCCGCCGAGCGCGCGGGGGCCGATCGCGTCGAGCTCTGCGCCGACCTGCTCGAGGGCGGCACCACGCCGAGTGCCGGCATGATCGAGGCCGTGCTTGCCGCGGTCAGCCGCGTGGGCGTGCAGATCATGGTCCGCGCCCGCGGGGGCGACTTCGTCTACGCCGACGACGAGATGCGCGTGATGCTCGCCGACGCCCGCGCGATCGCGGCCCTCGCCCGCTCGAGCTCCGTGCCGGTCGGCATCGTGTTCGGCGCCCTGCTGCCCGATGGGCGCATCGACGAGCCGGCGCTCGACGCCATCCGCGCGGCCGCCGACGGCGTGCCGATCACTTTCCACAAGGCGTTCGACGAGACCCCCGATCTCCGCGCGGCCTACGAGACGCTTGCGCGCAACGGCGTGGAGCGCGTGCTCACCTCGGGTGGGGCTGCGACCGCGGCCGAGGGCGCCGAGGTTCTCGCGCAGCTCCGCGAGCGCTCCACCGAGCCGGGGATGCCGAAGGTGCTCGTCGGCGGTTCGGTCCGCGCCCACAACGTGGCGGCGTTGATCGCCCGCACCGGCGCCGGCGAAGTGCATCTGCGCGCACAGGTGGCATCCGAGCGGGGTCATCTCGTCACCGACGAAACGCTCGTGCGCGAGACGGTGCAGGCGGCCCGCGCCGCTGCCCCCCGTGCAGCGACCGAAGCCCGCACGCCCGCCGTGCTCGCCATCGACATCGGTGGCACCTCGGCCAAAGGTGCCCTCGTCGACGCCGCGGGACGGGTGCGCCGCAGCTCCTCCGTCGCGACCGGCGACTCCGGGACCGAGACGCTCTCGCGCATCGCGGGGCTCCTCCGCGACCTCGCGGCGAGCGCCGGAGACATCGGCCTCGACGTCGTGGGCGCGGGCGTGGTCAGCCCCGGCCTCATCGACAGCGCCACGGGCACCGTCCGCTACGCCTCGACCCTGGGCTGGACCGACGTCCCCCTGGCCGCCGTGCTCGCCGAGGCCATCGGCATCCCGGTCGCGGTCGCGCACGACGTGCGGGCGGCGGGGGCGGCCGAGCAGGCGTTCGGTGCCGCCGCCGGTTCGCGCAACGTGCTCTTCGCGGCGATCGGCACCGGCGTCGCCGCCTCGATCATCGCCGACGGACGCGCGGTCGACGGCGCCATCATGGGCGCGGGAGAACTCGGGCACATCCCGGCCGTGCCCGGCGGCGAGACGTGCACGTGCGGTCAGGTCGGCTGCCTCGAGGTGTACTTCTCGGGCGCCGGGCTGGCCCGCCGCTACGCCGCGGCGAGCGCTCGCACCGGCTCCGCGACCACCCCGATGGATGCCGCGCAGCTCGTGGCCCGTCTCGACAGCGACCCGATCGCGGCGACGGTGTGGGCCGAGGGGCTCGACGCCCTCGCGACGGGGCTGGCGACCACCACGCTCCTCCTCGACCCCGAGGTGATCGTGCTCGGCGGTGGCGTCGCGCAGGCGGGCGAGGCTCTGCTCGCCCCGCTCCGCGAGCGCCTGCGCGCGGCCCTCGCCTGGCGCGAGGCTCCGCGCATCACGACGTCGACGCTGGGAACGCAGGCGGGGCGCATCGGCGCGGCGATGCTGGCCTTCGAGGCCGCCCACCGGTCGGAGCTCACGCGGGAATGGCATCCGTCCGACATCCTGGATGCAGCGCGGTCAGAAGCCGCCGACGCGGCGACCGACGCCGCCCCGGCCCCGACCGGCACCACCACCGATCCCGCTGGATCGACCGCCCCCCGCAGAGAGGCACGCGCATGACCGAGATCGCCATCGTCGGCGGAAAGGCCGACGCCGGGCGCATCGCCGCCGACTTCATCGTCGACACGCTCGCGCGCCGCGCGGAGCCGACGCTCGGCCTGGCCACCGGATCGACGCCGCTGCCGGTGTGGTCGGCCCTCGCGGAGCGCGCGCTCGACCTGTCGGCGGTCCGCGGCTTCGCCCTCGACGAGTACGTCGGGCTCCCCGCGGGGCACCCCGAGAGCTACCGCGCGGTCGTCGATCGCGACATCGTGGCACCGCTCGGGCTCGACCCCGCGCGCGTGCGGGTTCCCGGCGACGACGACGGCCCGCTGGCCCAGGCCGGCGAGCGCTATGAGACGGCGATCGCCGCGGCCGGCGGCGTCGACCTCCAGATCCTCGGCATCGGGCGCACCGGGCACATCGGCTTCAACGAGCCCGGCTCCTCGCTCGCATCGCGCACGCGACTGAAGGCGCTCACCCCCGCCACCCGCGCCGACAACGCGCGCTTCTTCGACAGCGTCGACGACGTGCCCACGCACTGCCTCACGCAGGGCGTCGGCACGATCCTCGACGCGGGAACTCTCGTGCTCCTCGCGTTCGGCGAGCAGAAGGCCGCCGCGGTCGCCGCGGCCGTCGAGGGTCCGCTCACCTCGTCGTGCCCGGCATCCGCCATCCAGCTGCACCGCCGGGCGGTGGTCATCGTCGACGAGGCCGCGGCATCCCTGCTCGAGCATCGCGAGTACTACCGCTTCGCCTGGGATCACCGCGAGATCGCCTCGGCATGACCGACGAGCTGCTCCTCACCGGCGCCCGGGCGATCGACGCCCGCGGCGAACGCCCCGGTGCGTGGCTGCTCGTCCGCGACGGACGCATCGCCGAGGTCGGCGACGGCCCCGCGCCCGCGGCGGCGGAGCGCGTGGACCTCGACGGCGCGGTGCTCACGCCCGGGCTGGTCGACATCCACGTGCACGGCGGCGGCGGTCACGCCTTCGACGACGGATCGGATGCCATCCTGGCCGGCGTCGCCGCCCACCGACGCCACGGAACCACCGCGACGGTGGTCAGCCTCGTCTCGTCGGCCCCCGAGGTGCTGCGCCGTCGCCTCGACGCGGTGAGCGCCGCGCGTCGGGTGAATCCCGGCATCCTGGGCGCGCACCTGGAGGGACCGTGCCTGTCCCCCGCCCGCCGCGGAGCCCACGACCCGGCGGCGCTCTCCGCCCCCGACGAGCGCTTCGTCGAGCTGGTGCTCTCGACCGAGCCGGGTCTGATCCGTCAGATCACCCTCGCGCCCGAGCTCCCCGGAGCAATGCAGGCCATCGAGGCGTTCGTGGCGCACGGCGTCCGCGTGGGCATCGGGCACACCGAGGCCGACTACGACCTCGCCCGCGCCGCTTTCGACCGCGGTGCGACGCTGCTCACGCACGCGCTCAACGCGATGCCCGCGATCGGCCACCGCGAGCCCGGTCCCGTGCCCGCGGCCCTCGCCGACGAACGCGTGACGCTCGAGCTCATCCTCGACGGCGTGCACGTGCACCCCGCGGTCGCGCGCGTGCTGCTGACGGCCGCTCCGGGCCGGGTGGCGCTGATCACGGATGCCATGGCCGCCGCCGCCCATCACGACGGCGCCTATCGACTCGGTGATCTCGACGTGCGGGTCACCGACGGCCGCGCCGTGCTCGCCGACGGCCGCACGATCGCCGGCTCCACCCTCACGCTCGACCGCGCGGTGCGCTCGGCGATCGTCGATCTCGGCCTGGATCCTTCGGATGCCGTGGGGGCGGCGACCGCCGTTCCCGCGCGAGCGCTGGGCGACGAGACCCGGGGGCTTCTCGAGCCGGGGATGCGCGCCGACCTGGTCGCGTGGGATGCCGAGTGGCGGCCGCAGCGGGTGTGGGCCGGCTGAGGCTCAGGCCTTCTTCGCCCGCCGCTCGACGAGCTTCCGCACCACGTCGACGAAGCTGGGCGCGTACTTCGACCACTCCTGGTCGAGCTTGCGCACGTCGATCTTGCCGGTGTGGAGCAGTTCGCAGATCTTCATCCAGCTCTCCCCGGTCGCCGCGGTCAGCGCCCCCGCCACCGCGGCGTTCACGACGATCCCGGCGCCGGGGATGAGCTTGAGGAAGCTCGTCGCGAGAGCCCGCCCCGCCACCTGCACCCCGAACTGCGCCAGCGCCCCGGCCGAGAGCATCGTCTTGACCTCGAGGTCGTAGATCGCGGCGATGCGACCCATCATCGTGAGCTGAATCGGCGCCAGAGTGAACGCATCAGAGACGGGAAGCGGAACCGTGGCCGCTCCCGCGGCTGCTGCCGCCGCCGCCGCGATGATCGGGCGAGCCATCTCGCGCTTCCACGGGAGGTTGAGGCGCTGTGCGATGCGAAAGGCGTCCTTGTCGCGTTCGGGAGCCAGCTCGAGCGTCTCCGTGACAAGGTCACCGAGGCCGTGCCCCTTCCCCTTCCCGTGCTTGTCGCGCGTCGAGGTCAGAATCACACGCCGGTACGGGATGCGCAGGCGCGCCCCCGTCTGGTCGACCGGGTCGTTGAGCCAGTCGACGAACGCCTGCACGTCTTTGGCCACGCCCTGGTGACCGGTGATCGGGTTGCGGATCCAGTCGACCTTCGTCAGCACGAGGATGACGGGCAGTCCCCGTGCATCGAGCTCGCGGATCATCGCGATGTCGGCGGGCGTGAGACGGTCGTCGTTCGCCTTCACGCAGTACCAGACCACCGAGATCTGATGATCGCCGGAGTGGGCGGCGATGGCTTCGAGGTGGTTGCGCAGCTGCTGATCGGGCGGAACGGGCGAGCCGATCTCGAACCCCTCCACGTCCCAGATGCCGAGCGAGTCGTCGTTGTAGAACTGCACGCCCCGCGTGACCGGCAACCCGCGGCCGACCTTTGCCCAGTCGCGCCCGAACACCGCGTTGACGAGCGACGACTTCCCCACGCCCGAGGCGCCGACGATGGCGAGGTTGAACCGGCCGTATCGCGACCGCGCCTCCGACGTCGCGTCGACGAAGGGTTTGTCGTCGAGCTGGAGCTTGCCTGCGTTCTTCTTCGCCATGGTGTCGCCTTACCCTGCGAACGTGAACGTCAGTCGCGCCTCAGGCTCGATCGCCAGAACGATGTTCGAGTAGAACGCCTGCGCCTGCTCCTGCAGAACCTGACGGATGCCGTCGATGTGGGTCGCGACTGCTTCATCCGTCAGGATCTTCTCGATGACTTCGCCTTGATCTATCTCCGGGGTCGTCCAGCTGAGGAGGCCATTGCTTTCGCTCGCCACCTCGACGTTCGGATTGGCGTAGCCGAGGAAGACGAACTCCGGAATGGAGATCCGGTAGCCGCCGTTCCCGTCGGGGTTGATCTTCACGTCGCCGCCTTCGATGCCGTACTTGGCGTCGTACTCGTAGCGCATGAGCAGAGCTCGTTCCGTTCCGGGAACGGTGAACAGCCCGAGGTCGAGGAAGTCCACTCCGTCCCGCCTCTCTTCCTTCACGTCGGCCTGACCGGCCGAGACGAGGATGATCTGTTCTTCGCGTTCGATGGACCGGATGACCTGGGTGTCTCGCGACTCCGACGCGCCAAGCATCCGGCCAATGGCGACTCCCGCGTAGGCCGCCCCGGCGATCAGCACGAGAATGAGAATCACGAGGAGCGCTTTCGCCCACCATGGCGAGCGGGGGCCTCTCATCCCTGCCACCTGCGGCGAATGCTCGGTCCGGCTCACATCCCACTCCATTGCTCGGCGCCGCGACGCATGCGGCACTTCTGAATGTAGACCGTGAGAGCTTCGAAGAACTGCCCCCACCAATCGCGCCTCGGTCTGATACCCACTCCCCCATCACGCACGCGATGAGGCTGATTTTCATCGAAGCGGTGCGCCCGTGCTGCGGAAACCAGTTGCCCAACATATGGACCGAATGCTTTCCGACATGCAGCCGCCCCGTCAGGCGCGACATTCGAGGATCACCAGCGAATCCGAGACGACGGTTGACGACGTCAATCCGCCAGTTTCTCGGGGAACCGTCTGTGAGCTCGCATCACGGCTGCCGCCGCACCCCGCTCCACTCCCCCGCGGCATCCCGGGAGAACACGACCCGGTCATGCAACCGCGACGGACGCCCCTGCCAGAACTCGATCTCGCGCGGCTCCACCCGATACCCGCCCCAGTGCGGCGGACGCGGCACGGGCTGATCGTCGCCGAAGCGCGCCGACACCTCCGCCATCTGCTCCTCGAGGGCGGCACGGGATGCCACGGGCTCCGACTGGTGACTCGCCCAAGCCGACAGCTGCGACCCGCGCGGACGCGACGCGAAGTACGCGTCGTCCCGCTCGGCGGGCAGCGGCTTAGCCGTGCCGAGCACGATCACCTGCCGCTGCAGCGCGTACCAGGGGAAGAGGATCGACACCGCCGGATTCCCCGCCAGCGCCCGCCCCTTCCGCGAGTCCCGATTCGTGAAGAACCACAGCGCCCCGTCGTCGTCGACCCCGCGCAGCAGCACCGTCCGCGAGGTCGGCCGGGCCTCGGCATCCACCGTCGAGACCACCATCGCGTTCGGTTCGGGCAGGTCGGCGGCATCCGTCAGCCAGCGCTGGAAAAGATCGAGGGGGGATGCCGACAGCGCGGCGTCGTCGAGCTCGTCGAGCGTGTAGTCGAGGCGGTGGGCGAGGGGGTTCTCGGTCATCGCGCGGTCCTCCGAAGCGTCGCTGGGGGCACCATCGTATGCGCGGGGATGCGGCGGAGTCCGGTGATTGCGCCGCGGCGAGCGCGGGCCGCCGGACCGCCCGGCCACAGCAGCATCCCCCGCCCGCGTCAACCCACCGCTGCACACACGTGCATCCCGTGGAATAGGTCGCCGCCCGCCTCCGTTGGGGACGCGTGGCCCTTGTTCCCCACGAAAGGACTCCCGTGAGCCTGTTCAGCCCCACCACCGTCGGCAGCATCGGTGTGCGCAACCGCGTGTCGCTCGCCCCCATGACCCGCCTGCGCGCGAACGCTGACGGCGTTCCCGGCCCGATTGTCGCGAAGTACTACGAGCAGCGCGCCGGCATCGGCCTGCTCGTCACCGAGGGCGTGTTCCCGAGCGCCGAGTCGAAGGCGTACCCCGGCCAGCCCGGAATCGTCACCGACGAGCAGGCCGCCGGCTGGGCGAAGGTCGCGGATGCCGTGCACGCCGAAGGCGGAGTGGTGTTCATGCAGCTCATGAACGGCGGACGCGTCACCCACACCGACATCACCGGCACCGACCGCATCGTCGCCCCCTCGGCGATCGCGATCGAGGGCGACACCCGCCTCGCCGACGGCACCAAGGTCGCGTACCCCGTGCCCCACGCCCTCGAGACGTCGGAGCTGGAGACGGTTCGCGACGAGTTCGTCAAGGCCGCCCGTCGGGCCGTGGATGCCGGCATCGACGGCGTCGAGCTGCACTCGGCCAACGGCTACCTGCTGCACGAGTTCCTCTCCCCGGCCTCCAACCAGCGCACCGACGGCTACGGCGGATCGCCCGAGGCTCGCGCCCGCTTCGTCATCGAGGTCGCCCAGGCCGTCGTCGCCGAGGTCGGCGCCGACCGCGTCGGCATCCGCATCTCCCCCGCCCACAACATTCAGGACGTCTGGGAGAAGGACGACGCCGAAACCCGCGCCACCTACGAGGCCCTCATCGCCGGCCTCGCCCCGCTGGGCCTGGCCTACCTCAGCGTGCTGCACGCCGACCCCGCCAGCGACCTCATCCAGGACCTGCGCCGTGCCTTCGGCGGCACCTTCATCGTCAACTCCGGCTTCTCGACCATGACCACGCGCGACGAGGCCGTCACGGCCGTCGACGACGGCATCGCCGACCTGATCGCCGTCGGCCGCCCCGCCATCGCCAACCCCGACCTCGTCACCCGCTGGGAGCAGAACGCAGACGAGAACGAGGTCGACCAGGCCTCGGTCTACGGCCCCGCCGAGCGCGGATACACGGACTACCCGTTCCTCCAGGGCTGACAAACGGATGCCAGGGCCTCGCGCGATTCGCTCGCGCGGGGCCCTTCGCTTGCGGCGGTCGACGAAAGGAGTGGAGTGCAAGTCGACCATGGGGTCGACACCGAGGTCTAAGTAGGCATCATGAGCGCGAGAATTTTCGCGCAAACGAGCGGACGGACGGGGTCACCCATCCTGTAGACATAGTCCGTGGCGATGAATAACGCAGGATTTGGCGAGCACGTGACCGATCACCATGAAGCCCCGTCGATTGAGGAAGACGCCGATTCACTCGACGAGTCCCCGGGCGCTGACGCCACCGTCGAACTGACAGCGCGAGAGGAGATTGCATCACTCCTTGAAGAGGATGAGTCCCGTCTCGGCGACGTCTATCGCCTGCACGTCCTGGAGGGTTTGACCCCGCAAGAGGTTGCCGACCGACTCAACGTCGCGACAATCGGCTTTGTCTACGGATATAAGTCAAGAATCGACGCGATACTCGACGGCAAGGTGACGACCGGCGCGACACTGCAGACGCAAGTCACTGCAGCCGTTCGTTCATTCGTAAAGCGAAGCCGCAGTCAGGTGAGTGCCGCCGCGGCGCAGCTACTCGTGAGCCACCTCGCGCTGGCGGAGCAGGCACTTGCCGAACTGACCTCGTCCGAGACTACGGTCGAAGATCCCCCGCGAGGCGATGACGCAGATGTCGATGCGGGACATCTGATGGCAAGCCAGGTATTTACGCTTTCTCCTACGGTTGGTACCTGGAAAAGCCCGTCGATGAAAGGTCCGGGAATACACTCATTAAAGTCGGGCAGACTGCCGACGTTGGTAGTCGCATACGCCAACACCGCGGCGGTGCGCGCGCACACATGCCGGAGCCGTTGGTGGTCGTCCGTGTTTACACGGCCGGCGACGCTGATCCTGCTGTCATCGAAAAACAATTCCACCGTCTCCTGTCGACGGCGGGGCACAATAACCCGCGTCGGGCGAACGGCCGGCGTGCGAACGAGGTTGGACAAGAATGGTTTCTCACGAATGAGACTTTCCTTGACGCTATTGCCAGCGTGCTGAATCTCCGAACCGAATTCATTGGCCGGTCCGCATTCGTGGAGTAGCAGGGGTGCTACACGCCGAACCCGTCACGGCTGTAGACGAGGGAATCACCGACCTGGTCGCCGTCGGTCGCCCCGCCATCGCCCACCCCGACCCGGTGACGCGCTGGGAGAAGGGCGCCGACGAGAACGAGGTCGACCAGGCCTCGGCCTAGGACCCCGACGAGCACGGATCCTCGGACTACCAGTTCCTCCAGGGCTAATCTCTGGATGCCAAGGCCTCGCGCTATTCACTCGCGCGGGGCCATTGCCTGTGCGGCGGGCCGGTAGCGCTGCACGATCGCGCCCGAGCGGAAGGCGCGCTGCTCGATGAGCTCGAGCTTCAGGTCAACGCCGTCAAGCAGGCGCGGCCCCCGCCCCGCGATCACCGGGTGCACGACGAACGTATACTCGTCGATGAGCCCCAGCGCCGCGAGCGTCGCCGGAAGCTTCACACCGCCGAGCGAAATCCCCCTCCGCGGATGCTCCTTGAGCCGCCGGACGGCCTCCACGACGTCGCCCCGGACGACTTCGGCGTTCCAGTCGACTGCGTCGAGGGTTGCGGATGCCACGACCTTCCTCATCGGATCCATCACCTCCGCGAACGCCACCTCGCTGGCATCCATCCAGTCCGGCCACTCCCCCGACTCGGGTCGGCGCCACGCGCCCTCCATCAGCTCGTAGGTGACGCGGCCGTAGAGGAGAGTGTCGGAGCGGCGAAGCTCATCGGTCCAGAACGCCATCGACTCGGCATCCGGCGACAGACCAGCCTCGTGCGAGCAGCAGCCGTCGAGGGTGACGTTGATGGCGTAGCGGAGGGGTTGAAGCATGCCGCTAGCTTCCTCGCCGGCTCCCGCCAGAGGAAGAGCCTCCTGCTGCCCCGGAATTCGAGAACCCTGTAGCCTCCGGAAAATCGGAGCATCCTCGACGAGCTGGCAGAGGCCGGCGGGCCTGATCTGCGAGGGAACGACTGACCTACTCCGAGACGCCTATGACGGCATGCGGCGACTGGGACACGCGATCGCTTGCCGACGAGACCGCCGCGTCTGCCCTCGGTTTGAGTGAACTCCACGGATCAGAAGCCGGTGACGACGCCCTCAATCTCTCGCTCCGCAGGTGCCGGCTGTTGCGCGTAGACATGCGGCGGGTACCAGGTCATGCGCAACCGCCGCGAGCCCTGGGGGTCGGCGGGGCTGAGGACGAAGCGATACGTCCCGTTCGTGATCCCCCTACGTCGAAGTTCCTCGTCAGCAAGCACCCGCGCCAAGGATCGCACCGTGGACTCGGGAAGGTTCCTGCCCCGCAGCACAATGAACGGGTCCTCGACGGTGGCGAGACCGAGGTATGAATGCGGTACCCGTTCGCCGAAGAAGCCCCCACGTAGCGCGTCGACGAAGACATCGTCAGCGCTCCGACCGTTGATGCTCATTGCATGCCACTGCGGCTCGCGGCCGCTCATCGCGAGAGAGATCTCCATCGTCTGGCTACCAGCCGAGGTCGACTCGCTGTCGATCTTCTCGACCCGAGCTTGTCCTGAGTCGTGAGGTCCAGCGAAAGCGACGTCCGCGCGGGAGGTCAGGTACCCCTTGAACGCACCTGCAACGCGAGCGTCGCGGATGGTGGCGCGTACGGTGACTCGGCTGCCAGAGACTCGGATGGATGATGCTCTGAAGGCGGCGTTCCCCAGAACTACCCACGGTGTGAGGGCTTCGGTTGCGAGGGTACGCAGCCGGTCGGTCACTCGCTGCTCAAGGTCAGGCGCGTCCCGGTAAGGGGCCGTGGTGTACCGTGTGCGAACGCCCCCGACGAAGTCGCGCTGCGGACCGTCAGCACCGGTGAACGGCTCCAAGACGTAAAGCGCCATACGCAAGTTGCCCGACTCGGCGTGCCGGAACTCGTCATGTGTAGCGGAGTAGCCGCTCGCGAGAGGCTGGCCGTAGCGAGTTCCGAAGATTCCGAGATAAATTGTGGACCCGGCAAGACCGCTGAGGTAGGCCCGATCTGCACTCACGTCCTGCGCACCAAGGTCGTGTTCGAACATGACCGGTCGAGCTCCGAAGGTCACGATAGCGCGTCGTACAGCTTCGCGCTCAGCAGGCATATCCGTTATGAGGCTAGACACGAACACCGACTCGTTCGCGGCCCATCGGGCGATGTCCGTCGGGTCCGCGTGCACGTTGGTGGACGCGAGATCAATGATGAGGTCGGTGCGCGAAGCCATGTCTCACTTCACCACACCTTTAACGGGAAGTGGCGCTGGACCGCACTCACCTCACACCAATCGCTCCGGCCCGAGATGGAGAACTCCGACGCTCCGGTACATCCGCCGTTACGATTACCGGCCAATTGCTTCCGCCACCGACGTCACTTCCCCCTTGAGCGCCGCTACATCACCCATAAGGGTCATTACGTGCACACGGATGTCGACACACGCCGCCGGTGTTGAGACGGTCATTCAACCGCGCCCGCCCGGTCACACGCTGATTCCGCCCCGGGCTACCTGCCGGCGGGACGAGGTCTCTAACGCGGCCCGTCGGGCAGTGGATGCCGGCATCGACGGCGTCGAGCTGCACTCGACCAACGGCTATTTGCTGCACAAGTTCCTCTCCCCGGCCTCCAACCAGCGCACCGACGGCTACGGCGGATCGCCCGAGGCCCGTGCCCGCTTCGTCATCGAAGTCATGAGGCCGTCGTCGCCGCGGTCGGCGCCGACCCGTCGGCATTCGCATCTCCCCCGCCCACAGCATCCAGGCCCAACCAGTCCGTTTCGGGGTTCCGCGCGAGTCACTCACGCGGATCCCCTTCCTACGAGACCGGTCGATAGCGCTGCACGACGGCACCCGCGTGGAACTCCTGCCGCTGCCGCTAGCTTCCTCGCCGGGACTCCCCCGCGGAAGGGCCCGCCGCCGCGAAGCGCGCGGCCTGCACAGCGAACGCCTCGGCGAGTTCCGGTGGCTCGACGACCTCCATCGCCACCTCGAACCGCCCGAACGACGCGGCGAGCGCGCCCCACGACCACGACCCGACCTCGAGAGTGCACCGCTCGTCGTCGACAGCGGTGACCGTGCCGTCGCCCGCGAAGGGCAGCACGTCGCGGGCGGGCGCGTGCAGGAGCACGATGCCCCGGCAGGGCCACTCGTTCGCGTCGGACCCCTTGAACCGCGCCGAGACGAACGTATCGACGTCGCCGCCCGGCACCACCCGCGGCACGAAGGGTGCCCCGTGCGGCACGCGAGGACGCACCCGGTCAGCGGAGAAGAGCCGCCAGTCGTCCCGGTCGAGATCCCACCCGAGCAGATACCACCGACCGTGTGAGGTCACGAGGTGATGCGGCTCGACCCGCCGAGCCTGGGGGTCGCCCTCGCCCCGCGGCAGGTAATCGAAGCGCACCGTCACGCGGTCGCGCACCGCCTGCGCGAGCGTCAGCAGCACATCGAGCGGCACGGCCGCGGCCGCCGACTCTCCGGCGCCGCGGACGGTCGTCACCTCGACAGCATCGAAGCGATGCCGTAGGCGCGACGGCAGCACCTGACGCATCGTGGCGAGAGCCCGCACCGCCGCCTCACCGATGTCTGCGCCCAGCGCAGGAGCCGCGCGTAGAGCGATCGCAACCGCCAGCGCCTGGTCACTGTCGAACAGCAGCGGCGGCATCTCCGCACCCGCGTCGAGGCGGTATCCCCCATCGGGGCCCATCGTCGTCTCGATGCGGTACCCCATCTCGCGCAGGCGGTCGATGTCACGCCGAACGGTGCGATCGCTGACGTCGAGTCGCGATGCCAGCACCGACCCCGGCCAGTCCCTCCGCGCCTGCAGGAGCGACAGCAGGGTGAGCAATCGCGACGTCGTGGCCATGCATCCGACGGTATTCGCGGTCTAGGACAGAAACCGACCTATACGGGTGGGAACGTGATCTCACGAGCCGATCCCGGCCGATTTATCGAGGAGCAGACATGCCCGTGCAGACCACCACCCACCTGAACTTCCGCGGCGATGCCCGTCAGGCGCTCGAGTTTTACCAGTCCGTCTTCGGCGGCCACCTCGTCATCAACACCTACGCCGACTTCGGCATGCCGGCCGAGATCCCCGGCGCCGACAAGGTCGTCATCGGCCTCGTCAGCGCCGAGAACGGGTTCCGCCTCATGGGGTACGACATCCCCGGTCAGACCGAGGGCGGCATCGCCGGCGGCGGCTTCACCCGCCGCGAGAACAACACGACGATCACCGACCAGGCGCTGTTCATCTCGATCAGTTCGCCCACGCTCGATGAGCTGCAGGGCTACTGGGATGCTCTGGCTGTGGATGCCACGATCGTCGAGCCTCTCGCGGCGTCGGCATGGAGTGCCGGGTTCGGCATGCTGACCGACCGGTTCAGCGTGACGTGGAGCGCGTCGGTCACCGCGGAGTGACCCAAGTGGGTGCGACCTCGCGCACCACTTCGCGCGGGCCCGTCGCAGTGCTGCCAGCCGGTACCGCTGCACGGTGGCCCTGGAACGGAACTCCCGCCGCTCGGTCAGCGCGGGCCTGAGTAACGGATGGCACAGCGACCGCAACTAATGCCGGCCAGCGCGGCGTCGCAGACTCACACTCTGTTACTTCGACCCACACGGGACACACTACCGATAACGTTCTTTTCATCGTCGGCAGTATCGGGGGTTAGAAGTTGGACGATCAAATAGTGGCCGCCACATGGGGACTGGTGGTTGTCACCGCACTCCTTGTGATCGCGACAATCGTCCCGTTCGTGGGCGATTTGCTCAAGCGACGCAGCGAGCGAGCGATAGTGGCCTCACGCACCGTCCCGGACATGAACATCCTCCGAAGCAGACTCGAAGGAGCGGTCGCACGGCTGGGCAGGACGGACCAGTTAAGTAGGCGCACCTTGGAACAGCAGGAGCGACTATGTGACGACGAACTTCGCATGCTCGCCCCCATAATCGAGGTCCGAGACGCGAGCCTGAAATTTACGAATAAATTGTTTCTTGTGCGTCACCTTTTGACCTTCTCGGGCCAATCTCTCGCGAAGGCGGTCGCGCTGGCAGAAGCGACTGATATTGATAGCGCGCGCAGAAGGGATGCGCTAGTGCGAGACGCTCGACGAGGTTATCAAGCCGCATTACTGTCTTTGGATGCTGCGGAAGCCCTGCTCCCTGCATCTCAAAGACTTATTGCGGGTGAGAAATTCTGGGACCGATTCGCGCGAGTTTCCGACGAACGAGAAAACCAAGCTGCCGCCATCCTGCTGCAAGACGAGAAGATTACGAGAACGGGTCGTGGAGCGTCCGCCTGAGCTTCTTATGCAGCCAGCGGGGACGGGTCTAATGCGCCCGGGCCCGGGTCCGGAAGATCACAGCTGCGGTACGCGAACAAGGCGCTAGTTCGCGAGAGCAACCGATCAAGAGCACGTCTAACCTTGCAGTTCCTTGAAATACTGACCTCGATGCGCGCCGCCCGACAGGGGCTAACGGTTGTCATACCTTGGCTCCGCGCCTACCTCGAGAAGGTGCGGACGCCGGGGAGCATGGCTGGGTCGACGCCTTTGGACGCTGACCCCTGAACGAAACCCCCGTCGCTCAACGAGCTCGAGGGTCAGTTCCCCACCGTTAAGAAGCCGTGGGCCGGGGCCGGCAATCACTGGATGCACGACGCCGTGTGCTCGTCGATGCCCCTCCCGCGAGATCCCCGCCGGCACCACATGGCCGCCGCGACCCGTCGACGACATCTGCCCGGAGGAGTTCGGCGTTCCAGTCCGCGGCGTCGAGAGAAGTGGATACGACGACCTCCTGCATCGGACCCATTACCGCCGCGAACGCAACCTCACTGGTATCCGTCCAGTCCGGCCACTCCCCCGACTTGGGTCGGCGCCACGCGTCCTCCATCAGCTCGTAGTTGAGGAGCCCACAGAGAATAGTGTCGGAGCGGCGTCGCGCGTCAGTTCGGAACGCCATCGAGTCGGCGTCCGGCGGCAAAACCGCCTCGTGGTGGAGTCACCCGTCAGGGGAGACGGCGATGCCATAGCGAAGGGGTTGGGTCACGGCGGTCTCCTCCGACCGGGGCGGGGGGGTAGGGTCAGGCTACTGCGACTGGCTCGATCAGCATCGATCGAGCCAGTCGCTTCGGGACTGCCGGCGGGCTGGTCCTGTCGAGACTCGGTCTGCTACGAAGTACCGGGGCACTCATATGGGGAGCGACACGTGTTCGACCTAATCGACCTGGATGAAGAATCCCGCGAAATTGCTGTTGCTGAATTAGAGGCCGACATAGCCGCAGGCACCGCCTACAAGAGCCCCCGGCTGAGCGAATATGGCCAGTCCTGCTTTCCTGGAGATTTGCGAGCTGCGCTAGCAGAAGGAACTCCGGAATCGCTGGAGCACCTCTTGCAGTCCGGGGGAAAGTTCAGCCTTACTGAGATGTCGCAACGCAACGGGGTACCGTATGAGAAGCGAGTCCCTAACAATGCCGCGTCTCTTCTCGCCAGTGGCGCATATGTTCACTACTACCTGAGAGCGATATGCTTGCGCGCGATACAACGGGGCGACGCAAGGGTCACTGTCTATCGAGCACGCGAGTCTGGATTCCATCGACCCGAGTCCGACAATCAGATCGGAAGAGTGCTAGATGCAGCCATACTTCTCGACAACCTCCGTCGATATTCTGCAGACCCGGTTCGGATCGAACTGCCCGACGTTGGTTCGGGCCTGGCCGTGCACCTCTAGGCTTCAACCCGTCGGAAGCGACGCTCGACGGTGCGAGCATCAGTCGAGCGAGCAGTCAACTCGCCGCCGCGCCCTTGTCCTTCAGGTACTCGTACAGCATCGCCGGCAGCGCCTTCCCGAGCTCCGTAAATAGGCCACCGTCACCGAGGAGATCGTCGATGAACGCGGGCGTCTCCTCGCGCACTTCCACGACGGCCTTCGTGAACGCCTTCGGCAGCGCCGGCGACTCGGCGAACTGCTGGGGCGTGTTCACCTCGGCCTGCCGTGCGAGATCGCAGTCGAGCGCGAGCTTGCCGACAATGTGGTTCATCGTGATGTCGATCACGCCGACGCCGTATTTGTTGCCGAGGCGTTCGTTGAGCTTCTCGATGATCTCTTCGAGTGCGCTGCGGTGCTTCTCGTGAATCGTCCCGGAGCCGATCGCGGTGATCGGGTCGAGACCGGGTCCCTTTTCGAGGTTCAGCTTCACGGCCTCGCCCGCCGTGATCTTGTACCCGGCGAGCTGCACCTGAGAGATGTCGACCGGCTCCTCATAGGTCGCGGTAGACAGCTGCGGGAGGATGCGGCGGAAGAAGTAGTGCCGACGCGGCAGGTCGGTGTCTTCGAGGTTCCGGGCCTGCGAGATGAAGTCGTAGAACTTCACGAACTGACCCGCATCCGCTTTGAACAGCCGCAGCTCGTCTTGCTCGCTCTTGTCACCGTCGAGCACCGCGTTGAGCCAGCGCTTGCCGAAGCGGTTCACCGCCGGCGTTGTCGCCGCCGACACCTTCGAGTTAGCGTTCGTCCCACCGGCGAGGGCCGCATCGAACGCCTGCTCCACTTCGCTCATCGTGTACATCCCCGACGCATCGAGCTTGGTGACGAGGTCGTAGATGAGGTTCGGGTCGGTGAGCGCGGTCAACTCCGCCTTGCGGTAGTAGTCCTTGAACGCATCAAGCACGTCGAGGGGCTCGTTGACGAAGTCGAGAACGAAGGTCTTGTCCTTGCCCGGGTACGTGCGGTTCAGCCGCGACAGAGTCTGCACGGCCTGAACACCGCCGAGCTTCTTGTCCACGTACATGGCGACGAGGCGCGGCTGGTCGAACCCTGTCTGGAACTTCTCCGCCACGATCATCACGTTGAACGTCGACGGCTTGAATGCCGCCGCGAGGTCCGAGGTGTGCAGGCCCGGGTTCTGCGTCTTCTCCGTCAGCCCGTCACCCACGTCGTCGGGGTCGTCGACCGTACCCGAGAACGCCACCAACGACCGGACACCCTGCACGCCGGCATCCGCAAGGTAGGCATCGAGGTACTTCTTCCACCGCACCGCCTCCTTACGCGACCCGGTGACGACCATCGCTTTCGCCTTACCGTCGAGCAACGGCTTCGCGTAGGCGGAGAAGTGGTCGACGACAATCTTCGCCTTCTGGCTGATATTCGTTGAGTGCAACCGCACGTACTGCACGAGCGCCTTCACGGCGGTTGACTCGTCGACCTCACCGTGCGCGTCATAGTCCGCACCCGGGTGTTGCAGCTTCCACGCCACCTTGTAGGGGGTGTAGTTCTGCAGCACGTCGAGGATGAATCCCTCCTCGATCGCCTGCTGCATCGAATACAGGTCGAACGGTTCCGGCTTGTTGCCCCCGTCGGGGATGCGACCGAACAGCTCCAGCGTCTTCGCCTTCGGCGTTGCGGTGAATGCGAAGTACGAGATGTTGGGGGCGGATGCCGTCACTTCCATCGCCCATTGCAGATAGGCGTCCGAGTCGATCGGTGCACCCTCCGCGATAGCTGCCTGCTCATCGGGGGACAGCACCTTCGTCAGCGCTCCCGCGGTCGACCCGGTCTGCGACGAGTGAGCCTCGTCCGCGATCACCGCGAAGCGGCGCCCTTGCAGCGCGGGCACCGTCTGAATTGACTCGATCAGCGCCTCGAACGACTGGATCGTGACGATCACAATGTTCTTCCCACCGGTCAACGCCGCCGCGAGTTGCTTCGACTTCGACTCGCCCGACTCGCGCGTGATCGACTGCACCACGCCGGCCTGCTTCTCGAACTGGCTGATCGCATCCTGCAGCTGCTTGTCGAGCACCGTCCGATCGGTCACGACGACCACCGTGTCGAACACCCGGACGTTATCGGCGTCGTGCAGCTGCGACAGTCGGTGAGCGAGCCACGAAATCGAGTTCGTCTTGCCCGAGCCCGCGGAATGCTGCACCAGATAACGGTTGCCCGGCCCTTCCCCACGCGCGGCCTCCGCGAGCCGAGTGACCGCACGCCATTGGTGGTAGCGCGGGAACAGCACCTTCTCGTCGCGGGTCCTCGCTCCCGTATCAGGGTCGACGTCGACCTCGACCTGCAGGTGCACAAACGACGCCAAAAGCTGCAGCCATGTGTCTCGCTGCAGGATCTCTTCCCAGAAGTAGGAGGATGCCGACCCGTTCGGGTTTGGCGGGTTTCCGGCTCCCTCGTCATGACCCCTGTTGAACGGAAGAAATCGAGTCTTCTCCCCAGCGAGCTTTGTCGTCATCCGAACCTCGGAGTTGGACACCACGAAGTGCACGAGCGATCGCTTCGCGAACGCGAATAGCGGCTCGCCCGCCGGACTGCGGTCGAACTGATACTGCGCGACGGCGTTGCCGATCGGCTGCGTGAAATCGGTCTTCAGTTCGATCGTCGCCACCGGGATGCCGTTGACGAACAGCACTAGGTCGAGGGCCTTGTTCGGATTCTTCGCCGAGTAACGCACCTGGCGCATGACTCGAACCCGCATTTTCGTGTATGCCGCGAGCGTGTCGGGATTGTTCGTCGTCGCCGGCCGGAACTGCGCGAGCGCGAACTTCACGGCGCCGCCGTGAAGGGGCACCATCGAGAACCCCTCGTGAAGGATACGGATCGTCCCACCGTTCTTCAGTGGATCGTTGTCGAGCGCCTTCGCCAGACGGTTCAGGATGCTGCGCTCCGCCGCCTCCTGCTGAGCCTCGGTGTCATGGGGGCGAACCACCTTCGCGAACTCCGTCGGCTGTGACTCCTCTAACCACCCGAGGACGTCTTCGGGCAAGAGCGCGAGCGCACGGTCATACCCGTCGTCGGTCGGTGAGTACTCCCACCCGTTCGCCGCAAGGTGCTCGGCGATCTCGCTCTCCAGTACCGATTCCAGATGTGCCCCCGCAACACCGGTCATGCGACCACCCCCACGTCGATTTTGCCGGTCACCGCGGCTGAGATGAGTGCGGCACGGCGCTCTCGGGCGAGTTGAACACCAAGACGTGCTGTGTCGACTGCTCCGTCGATCTCCTCAGTTCGTCGCTCGAGGTAGTCAGCGATCTGGGATTGTTCGCTGTATGGCGGGACTGCGACGTATTCGTTGAAGTACGCCGACTGGTCGAGGTTCTGAATGCCGGTCGACTGCTTGATGGACCTTTCGGTTATCCGCTGCCGGTACATGGCACCGTGGACGTAAGTCCAGAACCTGGGGTCCATCTCATTACGCAACTGAACCCTCGCGACGAAGTTCGAGCAAACTGCAGGCTCGTCCCGATCGTAGAGGACAACAAATCCGACCGGGGATTTCTCTCCCCCGCCAGACTTCTCGAGTAACAGATCACCGTTCCGCAACACTCGCCCCGCGCGCTCAGACGCTGTGAGTTTGCGCAGCGTGTGTGAATCATCGTGAATACGCTGCTTCTGGCGATCGAAGTCGGCGACTCGCACGCAACGCAGGTCTTCCTCACCGCCCTCGGGGTCAGAACCCCAGATGCCATTCTGCGCACGCTCCACTGTAGAAGCCAAGCGTTGAACCGCCCAGCGCTCTGGGACCTCTCCAAGCCACGCGACTCCACTTGCCTTCAATTGCGCAGAGGCATCGATGCCGCGGGTGACCGCGTGCGTGATGACAGCAGTTCGGCGTTCTGCGAGGAGCGCGATGAGTTCCTCGTTCTTCGCGATGAACGCGTCGATCTGCGCCGTCTCCCGATCCAGATAGTCCGCAATCGCCCCCTGCTGCTTAACTGGGAGCCAGACGATCGGCAGTCTCCCAACTTTCTCTGCGGTGAAGTGAGGAATCGTCGCTGTGCTCACGAGCGAATCGATCTCGCCCCACCTCAGGGCGGCTTGGATGGCGTAGTCGAGAAACCGGCCTTCAGAGCGCGTCCGAAGTGGACGAACCCGGATGATTGAGTTCTGAAAGCCCCAGCCATCCAGGTCTTCTCGGAGAACCGCCGAGCGACCGTAGCCAGCGCCGCCTTCGACGATGACCACGTCATCGCGGCGCAGCGTCAGCGTTCGAAGCTCCGCGTTTGTAAACCACATCTGCTGGTCGGGTAGATCGATGAGACGACCTCCCGGTTGCACATGGGCGGCCCGGAGGTATGGCGCTTGCGCAGTGCCTTCCGTGGGCGAGGACTGCACCATCTTGCCGAGAGTGCAGGACGCAACGCGTTTGAGCTGCACACGGTGAAATTCGCTCACCGCTCGACCTCGACGAGCATTGCGCGGAGTTGGTCCATGACGGCGTCGAGGTCGCGGTCGATCTCTTCGAGTGAGCGGGGTGGGACGAATTGGTAGAAGTGGCGGGTAAAGGGGATCTCCGCACCTTCCTTGGTCTTGGAGTGGTCGACCCATGCGTCGGGCGCGTACGGGAGAACTTCGCGGGCGACGTAGGCGTCGGTGTCCTCGTCCCAGGGCACGTTCTCGGTGTCGCGGAGCGAGCTGTCCGGCTCCGGGTTGCCCTTCGGGTCGGCACAGATGTCGGCGGTGTCGTCCTGCTCACCGAGCTCCGTCGTCACAGTTTTCAGCAGCGGCGCGGGCAGGATGAAGCCTTCTGCTTTCGCGGCATCCTTCAGCACCTTCTGGAACTTGGTGCGGTTCTTCCACATTGTGTCGGTGCCGAGGCGGTCGAGGGCAGCACGGAGGGCTGCGGCATCCGTCTCGTTCAGCTTCTGGACCGCCTTCGCCTCGAAGACGGCGTCGATGCGTGCGGAGGTGGCATGCCAGTTGAGCTTGAGGGGGCGTTCGACGGTGATGGTGCGGTAGAGGAAGTCCTCGTTGCGGAAGATCTTGGAGTGCTCGCCGTCCTCGAATCCGGCGTACAGGCCGACGATGGTCTCGATGTTGGTCGCGGAGAGTTCGTTGCGCTTGGAGCCGAGGCCCTTGCGGAGCTTGGTGAACATCTCGCGGCCGTCGATGAGCTGCACCCGGCCCGTGCGGTCCTCGTCCTTGCGGTTGGTGAGGACCCAGATATAGGTGGAGATGCCGGTGTTGTAGAACATGTCCTTCGGTAGTCCGATGATCGCCTCGACGAGGTCGTTGTCGAGCAGCCACTTGCGGATATTCGACTCGCCACCGCCTGCGCCGCCGGAGAACAGCGGTGACCCGTTGAGGACGATCGCCATGCGGGAGCCGCCGTCCTCGGGCTTGCGCATCTTCGATACAAGGTGCAGCAAGAACAGCATCGCGCCATCACTGACCGAGGGTGTGCCCGGCCCGAAGCGACCGTTGAAGCCGAGCTTGGTGTGCTCGTCGTCGACGAACGAGCGCTGGTCCTTCCAGTCGACGCCAAAGGGCGGGTTGGAGAGCCCGTAGTCGAACTTCTTGTCGTCGAACGCGTCTTCGGTGAGGGTGTCGCCGAGGGCGATGTTGTCGACATCCTGGCCCTTGATGACCATGTCGGCCTTGCAGATGGCGTACGACTGATCGTTGTAGTCCTGGCCGTACAGGCTGAGCTGAATGCCCGGGTTCATCTTCCGCAGGTACTCGTCCGCGACCGACAGCATGCCGCCGGTTCCGGCGGTCGGGTCGTAGATGGATCTCACGACGCCGGACTTCGACAGCCCGTGGTCGTCGAGCGCGAACAGCAACTCGACCATCAACGTGATGACCTCACGCGGGGTGTAGTGGTCGCCGGCGGTTTCGTTCGAGCGCTCGTTCGCCCACCGGATGAGCTCCTCGAACACGAGGCCCATCTCGATATTGCTCACCGTTCGCGGATGGAAGTCAGCCTGAGCGAACTTCTCGGTCACCGCGAACAGCTTGTTCTTCTCGGCCAGCTTGTTGAGTGTCTTGTCGAACTCGAACCGCTCGAAGATGTCGCGCACGTTCGGAGAGAACCCCGCGAGGTACGACGACAAGTTCGCTCGGAGGTCCTGCGGGTCGGCGACGAGCTTCGTGAAGTCGAACGGCGACGTGTTGTAGAACTGGTGGGCCGCCGCATCCGTCAGCTTCATGTGCCGCAACACATCTGGGGCGTGATCGACGGTCGGAGCGACCTTCAGGACCTGAGCTTTGGTGTCCGCCAGAACTGCGTCGAGCCGCCGAAGCACCGTGAACGGGAGGACAACCGAGCCGTACTCAGACGGCTTGAACGGACCGCGCAGAGACTCGGCGATGTTCCAGATGAAGTTGACATGGTTGACCACAGGTAGGCACTCCGAAGGTCGAGCAGCGAGCAGGCGGCGTCGGCGCCGCAATCTCCTCAATACTCGCCCATCATCCGGCGTCTAGCGATTGCCGTCACCTCGGCGCTGATCCGCACCACGATTCAGCCGCGACAAGGCGATGACGTGAACCGGCAGCTCGTTCGCCACGAGCTTCAGCGCGCGCGAGAACCCGCTGACCTCCGGCTCTTCTCGCGGTTCCCGTTGCTGACGTGATGCGGGTAGTCGCTTCTGACCGCCTGCGGACCTCGTCACACCGAGTCGTCATCGACCACCCGCAGGAGACCCTCCGAGTGCGCCGCTCGAAGATAGCGGGCGAAGTCTTCATCACCGGAGTCGCCCATGACCACACCGAAGGGATTCGCGTCGGTCGCCCGATACTTCTCCCACCCGACGTGGGCGATCAGCACATCCGTCAGAGCGTCGGATGGCCCGTAGACCTTGAACCCATCGACGATGACTCCGTCGGGCGACTCCAAAACGACCCCCAGCGCCATGCCCTTCCCCACCATCGCGGCGAATAACCGGTAGCCCACCTCTTCAACGGCCAAGAGATCATTTCGGAAGCTCCCGAAGATCTCCGGCCAATCCTCGTTCAATGATGCGGGCCAGCCCTCATCGGCAGAGGGTGGCCACTCCTCTCGATCGAACGCCGCTGGAGTCACCAGCGCACTGACGCGGGCGGGGTCCGTGATGAAGAACAGCTTCCACACATCATTGGCGTGAACGTCTTCATCGATCTCGTAATCGCTCCGGGGGAAGAGGCTCACGGGGACCTCGTATGCCCGGAAGCGCCGCTCGAGGAGGTCGATGATCGCACTCCCTGTGGCAGGCCGTGGGGGGTGGGCTCGCCAAGCGAAGAGAAGGCGCTGAAGCTCCGCGGCGTCACTCATCTCGGGCCACCGTAGAAGCGTATGCCGCGCCGTTTTGATCTTTCCCAGCGGTGGTGGACGCACGTTCGAACATGACGCCATTCTCGGCGGCTACTCGCGGTCGCTTTCGCTCACGGAGGGGCCTCACTCGAGGGTGAAGGATCGCTCTGCGCTGAGCGAACCGGACCATCGTCTGGCGAGAGCTCGTAATTACATCCCCGGCGCCATATCCGCGAACCGCGAATAGTGCCCCTGGAACGCCACCGTGATCGTGTCGGTGGGCCCGTTACGGTGCTTCGCCACGATCAGATCCGCCTCACCGGCACGCGGCGAGTCCTTCTCGTACGCCGCCTCGCGGTGCAGCAGCACCACCATGTCGGCATCCTGCTCGATCGAGCCCGACTCACGCAGGTCGGAAAGCGCCGGCTTCTTGTCGGCGCGCTGCTCGGCGCCACGGTTCAGCTGCGACAGGGCGATGACGGGAACCTGCAGCTCCTTGGCCATCAGCTTCAGCGCGCGCGAGAACTCGCTGACCTCCTGCTGACGCGACTCCACGCGCTTACCGCTGGTGAGCAGCTGCAGGTAGTCGATGACAACCATCTTGAGACCCTCGCGCTGCTTCAGACGTCGGCACTTGGCGCGGATCTCGACCAGCGTCATGTTGGGGCTGTCGTCGATGTAGAGGGGCGCGTCGTTGATGCGGCCGCGGGTGGCGGCGACGGTGGTCCAGTCGCGGGAGTCGAGCGTTCCCTTGCGCATGCTCTGCAGCGGGATCGCGCCCTCGGCACTCAGCAGGCGCATGGCGATCTCGCTGCGCCCCATCTCGAGCGAGAAGAAAATCGTCGGCATGTTCGCCTTGACCGCGGCGGCGCGGGCGAAGTCGAGCGCGAGCGTCGACTTACCCATGGCGGGGCGCGCGGCGATGACGATCATCTGGCCCGGGTGCAGACCGTTCGTGAGCTGGTCGAGGCCGGCGAAGCCGGTGGGGATGCCCGTCATCGACCCGTCGCGGCCGCGAGCGGCCTCGATCTCTTCGACCGCGGCATCCACCGCCATCGTCAGGGGGATGTAGTCCTCAGCGCTGTCGTCGCCCGAGACGTTGTAGATCTCGGCCTGGGCGCTGTTGACGAGCTCGGTGGGGTCGCCCTCGCCGGCGTAGCCCATCTGCACGATGCGGGTTCCGGCCTCGACCAGGCGGCGCAGCAGGGCGCGCTCGGCCACGATCGACGCGTAGTAGCCGGCGTTGGCGGCCGTGGGCACGATCGAGGTGAGCGTGTGGAGGTAGTCCGCTCCCCCGGCGCGCTGCAGCTCGCCGGTCTTGATGAGCTCGTCGGTCACGGCGACGACGTCGGTGGGCTCGCCGTGCGAGTAGAGCGTGAGGATCGCCTCGAAGATCAGCTCGTGCTTCGGCACGTAGAAGTCGGGGCCACGAAGAGTCTCGATCACGTCGGCGACGGCATCCTTCGACAGGAGCATGCCGCCCAGGGCGCTCTGCTCGGCCAGGATGTCGTGCGGCGGGGTGCGCTCGGGGCGCGGGGCTTTGGCGAGACGCTCTTCGGCGATGTCAGCGATCGACACGGACTCTCCTTCTGTTCTCGGGTGCCCACGAACCGCGTTCCGCGCGCGCGTCGAAACGCGGGAGCGGATCGTGGAACGACCTCGCACGCATGACATCACCGACTTCCGACATCGGAGCGCACGGGTGGCGACGGACATGCTCGAGGGGCAGGGCCCACGTTAAGAGCAGGGTTCTCCCCACGCAAACAGGCCTGTGGATAACTCTGTGGACAGCCTGCGGGAAACGCCGCCGTGTCTGTGCACAACGCCTGTGGAGAACTCGGTGGATGAGATCAATTTTGTGCCTGGAAACTGCATCTGATCTGGGATTCATTTCGCCACAGGTAGCCTACGTTGAAGCTGGTTGAAGTACGCATTGAAGGTTTCTCGACTTGACAAACGCATGTGGACAACCCTGGGGAGAACGGGGGGTGTTCGTATCGACGGGACTCCCCTGGTGTCAAATCAGTTCGCCCTCCGGCGTGTCGCCAGACGCCGCGCGGTCGCTGGTCGCTCACCGGAAATTCACCCGACCTCTTTCGCACCCGCGCAGACAGGCGTACCGTGGCGGCCCAGAATCACAGTCGATTCCGCTGGGGGGACCGAAGGATGGATGCCACGCACGTTCGGGGGGTGCTGCACATGGTGCGGCTGCTCCTCGTCGGCGTGTGCGCCACCATCGCCTTCATCGTTCTCTCGGTCGTGCTGTCGACCTCCTCGGCGTCGGCCGATGACGGCGGATCGGGCCTGCTCGGAGGCGTCTCCTCCACCGTGGACGAGGCGAGCGACGCGGTCGGACCCATTGCGACCCCGGTGACGAAGAAGGTCGACGAGGCCGTGGCGTCCGTCACGAAGCCCGCGGCCAAGCCGGCCCAACCCGCCCCGGAGCCGGCCGCCAAGCCCGACACCAAGCCCGCTCCGCACCCGGTGGCGACCGTGACCGAGACGGTCGAGTCGGTCGTGGCCCCCGTGGCGGAGAAGGTCGACCAGGTCGTCGCACCCGTCGTCGAGAGCGTGCCGCAGCCCATGGCGGAACCCGTCGCCGAGGTGACCGAGACCCTCACCGAGACGACTGACGAGGTCGCGGGCGGCGTGATCAGCACGGTCGACGCCGTGGTCGCCGACACCGTCGACGGCACGACCGAGATCGTCGACGATGTCGCGACCGGCTCCGTGGGAGACGCCGCGGGTGGCGCGCTCGACACGGTCGACACCGTCGTGGGCGACGTGAGCGACGGGGTGGACGACGCGATCGACACCGTCGCCGACGCCGAGATCGTCGGATCGATCGTCGACCCGGTCGTCGACACCGTCGAGACGCTGCCCGTCGTCGGCGAGGTCGTCGGCGAGACCGGGCTCGGCGAGGCCATTGGCAACGTGGGCGGCGACCTCGACGGCGTCGTTCCGGGCGTCGTCGACACCGTGGTTCCGGGCATCGTCGACACCGTGGTTCCGGGCATCGTCGACACCGTGGTTCCGGGCATCGTCGAGGGCGTCGTTCCGGGCGTGGTCGGCGGCGTCGTCCCGGAGGTGGTCGGTGGGCTCCCCTCGGTCGACCCGATCGTCCCTCCCGTGACGGACGGCGCCGGTGGCGAAGTCCCCGGGCCGAGCGGCCCCGGCGAGCCCGCGCCCGGAGTCACACCGGCCCCCACGGTCGTTCCCACGACGGATCCCTCCCCCGACGTGACGACGGAGCCCGCCGCGCCCCCCGCTCCGCTCGTGGCGTCGGCCGCCCCGGCATCCCTCGCCTCCGTGGAGCTCAGCGCCGACGAGGAGCGCGCCGCGCGCGTGACAGAGACCGCCCGCCTCTTCGCGACCACGGCCGCCGCCAGCGACCCCGTGACGGTCCTGGCGCCGCACCAGCCCGCGTCGCAGCCCGCGGGCGACCCCTCCCCCGATTTCGGCGACACCGCCGGCATCCCCGCTTCGTCTTCGGCATCCGGAGGCTCCGCCGCGACCGGCATGCCTTCCGCCACTCCCGCGAGCGCGTTCGTCAGCGCCGCGGTGCTTCTGCTCGCTCACCGGCACGATGTCGCCAACGACGTGCCCGGGAGCCCTGTCTTCGACACCGACGTCTCTCCTGACTGAGGACGACCGCGCCGTGCCCCGCACGGCATGCGATCCCGCGCGCACGCGCACCCTCATTCATCTACAGGAGAAACCCTCATGCGAAACATCCACTCGCGCGTCCTCTGGGGCGCGCTCATCGGGGGCGGCTTGGCCGTTCTCGGAACCGGCATGGCTCATGCCGCAGACACCTCGGGAGCAGACGGACTGCTCTCGGGCGACCAGGCCGCGGTAGCGGTCGAGCTGCCCGTCACGGTCGGCGGCAACGCCGTCTCGGTGATCGGCGACAGCAGCAGCGAGGATGCCGGCACCGCGGCACCCGCACCCGACCCGGCGCCGGTGACCACCACCGACGGCAGCGACGGTACCGCCTCGGGCAACCAGGGCATCGTCTCGATCGACGTGCCCGTCACCGTCGGCGGCAACGCCGTGTCGGTGATCGGCGACAGCACGAGCGAGGACGCCGACACCGAGACGCCCGCCCCCGAGGCGGCGCCCGCTCCCGAGGCCGAGGCGACAGGCGGTGACACCACCACCGACGGCAGCGACAGCGTCGCCGGCGGCAACCAGGTCATCGCACCGGTCGAGGCGCCCGTCACCGTCGGCGGAAACGCCGTGTCGGTGATCGGCGACAGCACGAGCGACGACGCCGACACCACGGCCCCCGCGCCGGAAGCCGCGCCCGGGGCGACGGGCGGCGACACCACCACCGACGGCAGCGACAGCGTCGCCGGCGGCAACCAGGTCACCGCTCCGGTCGAGGCGCCCGTCACCGTCGGCGGAAACGCCGTGTCGGTGATCGGCGACAGCAGCAGCGACGACGCCTCCACCGGGACCACCGGGGGCGCCGACGCGAGCACGGCCGACGCCACCACCGACGGGACCGACGGCATCGGGAGCGGTAACCAGGCCGGCATCCCGGTCCAGGCGCCCGTGACGATCGGCGGCAACGCCGTCTCCGTGGTCGGCGACAGCGACACCGCGGATGCCGACACCACGGGCTCCACCGGGGGCACCTCCCCCGCCGGAGCCACCACCGACGGCTCCGACAGCCTGCTCGGCGGTACCCAGGTGATCGCGCCGATCGAACTGCCCGTCACCGTCGGCGGCAACGCCGTGTCGGGCGTGGGCGACAGCAGCACCGGCGACGCCTCCACCGGCACCACGGGCAGCGCTGGTGGGTCCACGGGAGACGCCGTCACGGACGGCTCCGACAGCACCGCCGGCGGCACCCAGGCCATCGTTCCGGTCACCGTTCCCGTCACCGTCGGCGGCAACGCCGTGTCGGTGATCGGCGACAGCGCCACGGAGGACGCCACCACCACGGGCGGCACCGGCACCGGCACAGCCACGGATGACGTCGTGACCGACGGCGGTGAGAGCCTGCTCGGCGGCGACCAGGCGATCATCCCGATCGCCCTGCCCGTCACCATCGGCGGCAACGCCGTGTCGGGTGTGGGCGACAGCGCCTCCGGGGACACCACCACCGCCGGTGGAACGGGCGGAACCACCGGCGGCATCGGCACCGACGGCTCCGACAGCGCGCTCGGCGGAAACCAGGCGATCATCCCGATCGCCCTGCCCGTCACCATCGGGGGCAACGCGGTCTCGGTGGTCGGCGACAGCTCCACCGGCGGTTCGGACACGGATGGCACCCCCGGAACGCCGGGCGAGCCCGGAACGCCCAGTGAGCCCGGCACCCCCGGCACCCCCGGTCAGCCCGGCACACCCGGAACGCCCGGCACCCCCGGTCAGCCCGGCACACCCGGCGAGCCCGGAACGCCCGGTCAGCCCGGCACCCCCGGTGAGCCCGGCACCCCCGGAACGCCCGGCACGCCCGGTCAGCCCGGCACCCCCGGAACGCCCGGCACGCCCGGTCAGCCCGGAACCCCCGGTCAGCCCGGAACCCCCGGTCAGCCCGGAACACCCGGCGAGCCCGGAACCCCCGGCGAGCCCGGCACCACCGGCACCCCCATGGGCAACGGCACCACCCTCTCCCCCGCCGGCGTCAGCGTGACCGGCTCCGTCGCCTCGACGGGTGCGGTCAGCTCGACGGGTGCGGTCGCCGTGACAGGTGCGGTTGCCATGCCTGGATCGCAGAGCCTGGCCGTGACCGGAGCGGATGGCTCCTCGGCCGCCGCGCTCGGAGTCGCGGGCCTGCTCGCGCTGATCCTGGGAGGCGCGCTGCTGCGTCGCCGCCGCGCGATCAGCTGACGCGCACCTCCCCCGCGAGGGCGTGAGCCCGACCGGAGTCCGACACCGGATGCCGACCCACCAGGCGGCATCCGGTGTCGACGCGCGCGTGGCGACGCGCCTCCGCGCGGGCGAGGGTTCGCGGGTGAGGGTTCGCGCACGCTCGGCACACGGCATCCCCGACACCCGACGGAATGCCGCTCACCGAACGAGAAAGGCCCCGCCCTGCCGAAGCAGGAGCGGGGCCTTCTCGTGCGTCGCGAATTACTTCGCGGCGACCACCTGGAGGGTGATCACGGCGGTGACGTCGTCACGCAGGCGAACGGTCGCCTCGTGCTCGCCGACCGACTTGATCGAGGAGGTGATCTGGATCTTGCGCTTGTCGAGGTCGCCGAGACCGGCGGCCTTGACGGCGTCGGCCACGTCGGCGGTCTTGACCGAACCGAACAGGCGACCCTCGGCACCGGCCTTGACGGCCAGCTTGACGGTGTTCGACTCGAGCGTGTTCTTCAGGGCCACGGCCTCTTCGTGGTCGTGGATCGCGCGGCTCTCGCGAGCGGCACGGATCGACGAGACCTGCTTCTCGCCGCCGCGCGTCCACGAGACAGCGAAGCCCTGGGGGATGAGGTAGTTACGGGCGTACCCGCTCTTGACCTCGACAACGTCACCGGCGCTACCGAGCCCGGTGACCTCATTCGTGAGAATCAGCTTTGCCATCGGGTGCTCCTTAGCGGCCGGCGCCGGCGTAGGGCAGGAGAGCCATCTCGCGCGCGTTCTTGATGGCGCGGGCGATCAGGCGCTGCTCCTGCACGGAGACACCGGTGATACGACGGGCGCGGATCTTCCCGCGCTCCGAAATGAACTTGCGGAGGGTTGCGACGTCCTTGTAGTCGATGACGCCGACGCGGATCGCCTTCGCGGGGGCTGCGTTCTTCGCGCCCTTCCGCGGCTTGCGGCGGTCGCCAGTGGCCTTTCCAGCCATGCTTCCTTCTTTCGTGTGGTTCGGAGGTCGAGCCGGTCACGCGGACCGGGCGTCGGCATCCGGAATTTCAGGGGTCGTCGCGCTCGAGAGCGCAGCGAAGATCAGAACGGGGTGTCGTCGCCGTAGGAGCCGGGAGTGCTCCACGCGTCGGCGCCGCCGCCGCTGTTGCCGCCGTTGTTCGACCCGGGGGTCGACCACGGCTCATCAGCCGACTGCTGCACCTGCGCGCGCTGGCCGCCTCCGCCACCCCCGCCGCCACCGGCGGCACGGGTGACCTGAGCGGTCGCGTAGCGGAGCGAGGGCCCGATCTCATCGACTTCGAGTTCGATGGAGGTGCGGTTGTTGCCCTCGCGGTCCTGGTAGGAGCGCTGCTTCAGGCGCCCGGTCGCGATGACGCGGGACCCCTTCGTCAGCGATCCGGCGACGTGCTCGGCGAATTCGCGCCACACCGAGGCGCGCAGGAAGAGCGCCTCGCCGTCCTTCCACTCGTTCGCCTGACGGTCGAACGTGCGGGGGGTCGACGCGATGGTGAAGTTCGCCACCGGCAGCCCGTTCTGCGTGTACCGCAGCTCGGGGTCGGCCGTGAGGTTGCCCACGACGGTGATGACGGTTTCGCCGGCCATCGTCGTTACTTCGCAGCCTTCTCGGCGGACTCGACCTTGCGGGGAGCGGCGGCCTTGCGAGCGGCCTTCTCCTCGGAGCGCTTGGCCTCGGCGGCGACCTGGGCGATCGCTTCTTCGGCGCGCAGGACCTTGGTGCGCATGATCTGCTCGTTCAGCTTCAGCTGACGGTCGAGCTCGTTCGTGGCCTCGCTGGTCGCGACGAAGTTGACGACGGCGTAGATGCCCTCGTTCTTCTTGCGGATCTCGTAGGCGAGACGACGGCGGCCCCAGATGTCGACCTTGTCGATGGTTCCTCCATCGGCCGTGATGACCTTGAGGAATCCGTCGAGCTTCGGAGCGACCTGGCGCTCGTCGACCTCGGGATCGAAGATGACCATGAGTTCGTACTGGTGCGTCACTAACCCACCTCCTTCGGACTAGAACGGCTGACGGGCATTTCCCGGCAGCAGGAGGGTGTGGTGCACGTCGTCACGGACTCACACGCGCATGGGCGTCGCCGGACAACCTTCGTAGTGTAACGGATGCCGCTGGCAGCGGGGAATCCACGATCGGTAGCGTGGACGTTCCACGAGGGCGAGGGGGACGCATGCCGGGGATCCGACCGTTCGACGCGCGGGCGCTGCAGGCACCGACCGACCGCGCGGCGGCGAAGGCCTTCACCGCGCGCCTGCGGGCCGAAGGACGTCTGCCCGGCGACTCGGCGGCCACCGTCGTCGCCTTCGTGATCGCCTTCGTGGCACTGGGCGGGGTGGGCCTGTTCCTGGTGGCGTTGCTCGCCGCGTTCTCGTCGTTCCTGCGCGAGGGGGCCGTGATCCTCGGCATCCTGTTCGTCTTCCCGCTCGTGCTCGGGGTGGGAGCCCTGGTGGCGGCCCTGCTGGTGGGCCGGCGCGGTCGACACGCGCAGGAGGAGCGTCGCTGGCGCCTCGACCGCTTCGCACGCGACGTGGGCCTGGAATACCTCCCGGCCGTCGTGGACCCTCCCCTGCCCGGCGTGATCTTCGGCCTGGGCGGCGGGCGGGTGGCATCCGATGTCCTGCGGGGGCGCGAGCCCCGGTTCGTGGAGATGGGCAATCACTCCTACACGGTCAGCAACGGCAAGAACACGCAGACGGTGCGGTGGGGCTACATCGCGATCCGGCTCGACGTGCCGCTCCCCCACATCGTCCTGGACGCCACGGCCAACGACGGGGTGTTCGGCTCCAACCTCCCCGCCTCGTGGGGTCGCGGGCAACGCCTCAGCCTCGAAGGCGACTTCGACCGGCACTTCCGCCTGTTCTGCCCGGAAGGATACGAGCGCGACGCGCTGTACCTCTTCACCCCCGACGTCATGGCCCGCTTCATCGACAGCGCCTCGGTTCTTGACGTCGAGATCGTCGACGACTGGATGCTCCTGTTCTCGCGCGAAGAGCTGTCGACGACCGATCCCGCCCGCTGGGGATGGGTGTTCTCGGTGATCTCGGCTTTGCTCGACAAGCTCGACCAGTGGGCGCGGTGGCGGGATGACCGGATGCCGGCGGCCCTGCCTCCCGCGACCGTCCCGCCCGCGATCGGGGGAGGCGCGAGCGCGCCGGTTCCGCAGCCCGGCGCGATGCCCGCGCGACCGCAGGTCGGCGTTGCTCCCCCGGGCCGACGCCTCCGCCGCACGAACCCGTGGGTCGTGGTGGGGATCGTTCTGGGCGTGCTCGGACTCGGCGGGCTGCTGATCACCGTCGGTCCCCTGCTCTTCCTGCTCTCCGTCTGAGGGCGCCGCCCATCGCCGCTACGAAACTCGACGCCCCCGGCACCCGCCTGCGAGCGGCCGGTGCGGTGCGGTGCGGTGCGGTCGAAGGTCGCGGATCGGGTCACGCGAGCACCCGGGGCGCGCCGGGTCACCGCTACGGTCGAGCGAGGAGGCGATCGACATGACGACGAACACCGCGCTCGACACCGCGCCGCTGACCGAGCCGGTCGACCGCGCGAAAGCCCGCGCCTTCAGCGCCGAGCTCCGGCGGAAGGGCTCGGTCGGGGGGAGAGTCCTGAGCGGCATCGCCCTCGGGGTCGTGGGTGTCGTCTTCCTGCTGATCGGCGCCTTCGTCTTCACGACGATCGGAAGCCTGCTCTTCTCCGGCGAGCGCCCCGGACCCCGCGTGCTCGCCTTCCTCGTGGTCCTCATCGTCGGCGTGCTCTCCGGGATCGCCCTCGTCCGCGGCCTCGGCGGGAGCGCCGTGCGCCGGTACCGCCTCGACCGCTTCGCCCGCGCGAACGGCATGACCTGGCATCCGGGGTTCGCCGATCCCGCCCTCCCGGGCATGATCTTCGGCCTGGGACGCGCTCGCACGGCCCACGACCTCGTCCGCGCCGAGCGCCCCCGCTTCGTCGAGGTGGGCAATTTCACGTACGAGACCGGCTCGGGCAAGAACAAGCAGACCCACCGGTGGGGGTACGTGGCGGTGCGGCTGGACACGCCGCTGCCCCACATCGTGCTGGATGCCGTGGGCAACAACGGTCTGTTCGGAGGCACGAACCTGCCGATCGCGTTCGGCCGCGGCCAGCGCCTGAGCCTCGAGGGCGATTTCGACGAGCACTTCGCCCTGTACTGCCCCGAGGGCTACGAGCGCGACGCGCTGTACCTCTTCACCCCCGACGTCATGGCGCGTTTCATCGACAACGCGGCCGCCCTCGACGTCGAGATCGTCGACGACTGGCTCTTCCTCTACTCCCGGCGTGATCTCTCCACGCTCGACCCCGCGACCTGGCGGTGGCTCTTCACCACGGTGGCCGCGGTCGACGACAAGCTCGCCCAGTGGGCGCGCTGGCGCGACGAGCGGATGAGCGCGACGCCGACGGCGGGGGCCGTGGCATCCGGCATCCCCGGCGCCACCGCCGAGGCCGCTCCCCTGCTCGGCCCGCCACCCGTGGGCGTGGCGGCACCCGGGCGTCGGCTGCGACGGGGATTCCCGGTGGCGACCGTGCTGGTGGTCCTCGCCGTCGCCGGGTGGTGGGTGCTCACCCTCGCGTTCGGGCGGTGAGGGCGGCGCGTCAGTGCGCCGACCACCCGCCGTCCATCGTGTAGCTCGCGCCGGTCACCATCGAGGCGTCGGGACCGGCCAGCCAGAGCGCGAGAGAGGCGACCTCGGCCGGCTCGACGAGGCGCTTGATCGCGGCATCCTTGAGCAGGATCTTCTCGAGCACCTCCTCCTCGGCGATCCCGTGGGCGCGGGCTTGATCGGCGAGCTGCTTCTCGGCCAGCGGCGAGCGCACGTAGCCGGGGTCGATGCACACGCTGGTCACACCGTGCGGGCCGCCCTCGAGCGCCGTGGTCTTCGACAGTCCCTCGAGGCCGTGCTTGGCGGTGACGTACGCCGACTTGTACGCCGACGCCCGGATGCCGTGCACACTCGAGACGTTCAACACCCGGCCGAAGCCCCGCTCGTACATGCCCGGCAGCGCGGCGCGGATGAGCAGGAACGGCGCCTCGAGCATGAGCCGCAGCATGAACGAGAACCGCTCGGGATCGAACTGCTCGATCGGACTGACGTGCTGGATGCCGGCGTTGTTGACGACGATGTCGACGTCGAGCGTGAGGTCGCGCAGCGCCGTCGTGTCGGACAGGTCGACGGCCCAGGGTCGACCGCCGATCTCGGCAGCCACCCTCTCGGCGCCCTCGGCGTTCAGATCGGCCACGGTCACGAAAGCCCCGGCGGCCGCGAGAGTCCGCGCGATGGCTTCGCCGATGCCGCTGGCTCCCCCGGTGACGAGGGCGCGGCGGCCGGTGATGTCGATGGTCATTCGGCTCCTTTCGTGACGGCCGTGACGGGCCGTGACGCACCGGCCGGCCGGGTGCACGGCGACCGCGGCGTCCATGCCGCACGGCGGGTCACCGCGCGTGCGTCAACGACAGCACGGCGAGCGAGCTGAGCGCGCACGCCACGACGAGGTACGGCGCGATCGGCGACGTCGCGCCCCCTTTGAGGGGAGGCGCCGACGTCCACGCGGTTGGTCGGGCCACGCGCCCGCCGGGACCGGGGGGACGCGCTCGACCTCAGGCGGTCGGAACCGTCAGACGCTGCAGTTCCGCCGCCGCCTCCGGCCCGGTACGCAGGCCGAGCCGCGGGGCGACCTTGGTCGCGAGCAGCTCGATCGAGCGGAGCGTGACCGCGTGCGCCGGGTCGACGGAGTGCACCTGGAACGCCACGTCGGTCGCGCGCTCGAGCGTCGCGTCCTCCCGCAGCGACGACACCACCTCGTCGACCGTCCCGAGGTGCGTGTCGGTGAGGCGCGCGAGCGCGCGCAGATCCCCGCGGTCGTCGTGCCGCAGGAAGGTGCGCGTCAGACGCCGGATGCCGGCATCCGCCCCGCTCCACGTCTCGTCGAGGCGGTCGGCATCCACCACCACCGCGGTCCGCGAGGCGAGGATGCGAGGCTCCACGCCGTGCGGCAGCGCCTCGAGGTAGGCCTCGATGATCGGCACCTGCACGTCTGCCAGCGAGTGATCGGGCGGGCGCGGCTGGGTGCGCGAGAGAAGGAGGCCATCGCCCTCGGCACCGGCGCGACGGCCGCCTTCGACCGAGAACGTCGCCTGCCACAGGCGGCCGCCCAGGTGAGGCGCCGGTGGGTTGAGGCGCTGGTCCGTGCCCCGGATGCCGCGCCCCGCGAACGCGTCACGCAGCACGCTCACGTGCTCGGCCTGTATGACGCGGCGCTCGTCGGACGATCGCTGGAACACCGGGAACGAGGAGGGTGTGCCTCCGGTGCCGATGCCCAGCTGCACGCGGCCGCCGCTCAGGGCGTCGACCACCGCGGCGTCTTCCGACACCCGCACCGGGTCGTCGATGGGGAGGGTGACGATGCCGGTCCCCAGCGCGATCCGCTCGGTCTGCACCGCGGCGGCAGCCAGGAAGGGGAACGGAGACGGAAGACCGCCCTCGTCGCGGTCGAAGTGATGCTGTGCGACCCACACCGACGCGAAGCCGAGCCGCTCGGCGGCACGGACCTGCGCGAGCGCCTTGCGATAACGCTCACCGTCGGTTCCGGCATCCAGGAGGCGGGTGAAGAATCCGAGTCGTGCGCCGCTCATGGTGCGCTCTCCTTCCCGGCCGTGGGGCCGCGATCGCTCTCTGCCGGTTCAGGGATACGGAATCGGCCCGTGCCTCGATTCCACCCCCGCCACGGTAATCGCGTCGCGAGCGGCCAGGGCCGTTCAGCGCACGGCCGCGGGGATCGGGTCGCCCGTGCGCTCGAGCTCGGCCTCCAACTCCCGCACGATCGGGATCACGGTCTCACCGAACCGCTCGAGCTCCTCCTGGAAGTGCAGGAAACCGAGCAGGAAGAGGTCGACCCCCCGCTTCTTGAAGGCGATGATGCGCTCGGCGATCTGCTGGGCGTCTCCGAAGAGCTGCGTGCGGAAGCCGTCGTTGTACTGCACGAGGTCGTCGACCGAGGAGTCGGCCCACATGCCCTTGCCGTCTTTCGTCGCGGCGCCGGCCTCCTGAATGCTCCTGCGGAAGCCGTCGACCGCGGCGTCGTCGGCGTGCGCGATGATCTCGCGCAGCTGCGCCTCCGCCTCGGCGCGGCTGTCGCGCTGGATGACGAAACCGTTGAGGCCGAAGCGCGTGCGGCGGCCGTGCTCGGCGGCGATGCGGGTGACGTCGTCGTATTGCTCGGTGAAGCCCTCGAGGTCTTTCCCGTTCGAGAAGTACCAATCCGAGAAGGCGCCGCCGTTGAATCGCGCCGCCGTGGAGTTGCCGCCCTGGAAGATCTCGGGATGCGGCCGCCCCGGCACGTCGTACGGGAACGGGCGCAGCGTGAAGTCGGTGATGTCGTAGTACTTCCCGTGGAACGAGAAGGTCTCCTGCGTCCACAGGCCGCGCAGGATCTGGATGAACTCCGCCGCACGCTCGTACCGCTCGTCGTGTTCGAGCCACTCCAGGCCCAGATCGGTGTACTCGTCTTTGAACCATCCGCTGACGACGTTCACCGCAGCGCGCCCGTGCGAGAACTGATCCGCCGTGTTGATGAACTTCGCGAGCACGGCCGGATGCCAGATACCGGGGTGGATCGCCGAGATGACCTTGAGCTTCTCGGTGGCCAGCAGCAGCGCCAGGCTGATCGAAGTGGACTCGTGCTGCTGCGCGGCCCCGTAGCTCGACGCGTACCGCACCTGGCTCAGGGCGTACTCGAAGCCGACGCGCTCGGCTGTCTGCGCCAGCTTCACGTTGTAGTCGTAGCCCCAGTCGGTGCGCTGTTCGATGGAGCTGATGACCAGCCCGCCACTGACGTTGGGGACCCAGTAGGCGAACGCCAGCGGCTCGTGGGTGGGGGTGATGTCGGTCATGGGGTCCTCCTCGCGGATCGGAACCCGGCCACCGTCGCACCGGCTCGCGGACGCGTCAACGACATGTGACGGAGCATGTCGCCAGGTGACGTGCGGTCTGCGACGCCGGGTGAGGATGGAGCGATGAGCTCCCCCCAGCGTGTTCGTTTCGGTTACTGGACCCCGATCTTCGGCGGATGGCTCCGCAACGTCGACGACGAACAGACCCCGGTCTCTTTCGCGCACCTCGCCGAGATCGCCCGCGTCGCCGAGGACGGCGGTTTCGACCTGACGCTGATCCCCGAACTCAACCTGAACGACATCAAGGGGGTCGAGGCGCCCTCGCTCGACGCGTGGGCCGTGACGGCGGGGCTCGCCGCGGTCACGTCGCGGCTCGAGCTCATGACCGCTGTGCGCCCGGGCTTCCACAACCCGTTCCACACGGCCAAGCAGGCGGCGACGATCGACGAGATCAGCGGCGGGCGCTTCACCCTCAACGTCGTGTCGGCGTGGTGGGCGGAGGAGGCCAAGCAGTACGGCGGCCTGTTCAGTGCGCACGACGACCGCTACGCCCGCACGATCGAGTGGGTCGAGGTGCTGCGAGGGCTGTGGAGCGAGACGCCGTTCGCCTACGAGGGGGAGTACTACCGCACCGAGGGCACGTACCTGGAGCCGAAGCCTCAGGTGCGTCCGCGCCTGTACGCGGGTGGCGAGAGCGAGGCGGGACGCACCGCGATCACGCGCTTCGCCGACGCCTATCTGACCCACGGCGGCACGCTCGAGGAGCTGTCGGCGAAGGTAGCCGACATGCGCCGCCGCCGCGCCGAGGCGGACGGTACGCCGTTCGAGGCGTTCGGCATGGCCGCCTACGCCGTGGTCCGCGACACCGAAGACGAGGCGCAGGCCGAGATCGACCGCATCACCGACGTGCGTGGGGGAGCGGCCTACGGCTCGTACCAGGACTTCGTGAGCAAGTCGAAGCTCGACACCCAGGTCGACCTCAAGGAGTACTCGGTGTCGAACCGGGGCCTGCGCCCCAACCTCGTGGGCACGCCCGACCAGGTCGCCGAGCGCATCGTGGAGTTCGCGAACGTCGGCGTCTCGACCCTGCTCCTGCAGTTCTCGCCGCACCTGCCCGAGCTGCAGCGGTTCGCGGCGGAGGTCATCCCGCGCGTGCGGCGCCTGGAGGCCCAGCGCGACGCCTGACGTTGCGCGCGGTCATTCCCCGTCGAGTGTCCGCGACACGCCCCGTCCCGCCCCCGGGGCGGGGCGGGGTGCGGGCCCCAGGCCGGGGGGGGGGGGGGGGGGGCGGGCCGGGGGGCGCCC
>NZ_JBKBNC010000015.1:0-74533 GCF_046295495.1 Microbacterium sp. | reverse complement strand
CCGCGTCGGCGACGGCGGCTCGGAGCGGGGCGATCGAGCGCTCCGCGCGCGCCCCGGCCGCCCAGCCCGCCGCGACCGCGATCGCGAAGGCCGCGGCCAGGCACGCGAGCAGCACGAGCGCGGCGGGCCACGACACGAACGCCGTGAACACGACGGCGGCGAGCGCGGTCGTGGCGGCGGTGACCAGCGGGAGCACGACGCGCAGGGGGAGGTTCTGCAGCTCCTCGACGTCGTCGACGACGCTCGACAGCAACCCGCCGCGTCGGGAGCGGGTGAGCCCGTCGGGCGCGAGGGGCACGAGGTCGCGCACGAGGTCGGCACGGACGCCGGCCACCTGCTGCAGGGCGGCGTCGTGGCCGCTCAGCCGCTCGAGGTAGCGGAACACCCCGCGCGACAGCGCGAACGCCCGCACCCCCACCACGGCGACCGACAGATACATCACGAGCGGCTGCTCGGCGGCGCGGGCGATCAGCCACGCGCTCGCCGCGAGAAGCGCGACCGCGCTGGCCGCGGTGCCGAAACCCGACAGCAGCGCCGGGGCGAACCGCCGCGGGGAGGGCATCGCCGAGCGGAGGATGCCGCGCACGCGGGGGTTCATGCGCGCACCTGCGCGTCGAGGTGTTCGACCCCTTCGACGGGCTCGCGGACCCCGGTCGCGGGCTCCGGGGCGTCGATCGCGGGGTCGGGGTGCACCTGCACCACGCGGTCGGCGATCGCGCGGGCCGAGCGGCGGTGCGAGACCAGCAGCACTCCGCGTCCGGCGTCGGCCTCGCGGCGCAGCGTGGCCCACACGTGCGCTTCGGTGTCGGCGTCCAGGGCGCTCGACGGCTCGTCGAGCACGAGGATCGGTGCGTCCACGACCCGTGCGCGGTACAGCGCCCGGGCGACGGCCACGCGCTGCGCCTCGCCGCCCGAGAGCCCGGCCCCGCCCGCGCCGAGGGGCGTCGAGGGGTCGAGGTCTGCGGCCCCGGCGTCGGCGAGCGCCGTGGCGACCCGCGCGGCCTCGACGGTCGAGCCCAGCGCGACGTTCTCGGCCACGGTCCCCGTCACCAGGCCCGGGCGCTGACCCACCCAGGCCACCGCGCCGCGCGCGTGCGCCACGGGGGCGCCGTCGATCCGCACTTCGCCGTCGTGCTCGGCGTACCCGAGGATCGCCGCGACCAGTGACGACTTGCCCACGCCGCTGGGACCCGTCACGAGCACGACCTCCCCCGGCCCCACCGACAGCGACACCCGTGGCATCCGGAGCCCCCCGCGCCGGACGCGGACCCCCGCGAGAGCGAGCACGCGCCCGTGCGCGGGGTCGCCGGCAGCGGAGGCCCCGACGGCCGTGACGCCGGCGCCCGTCGCGGCGGCGGTGTCGGCATCCGCGTCCGCCCGCGCCGCGTCGAGCGCGTCGAAGATCTCCTCCGTCGCCGCCACACCCTCGCTCGCCGCGTGGAACTGCACGCCCACCTGCCGCAGCGGCAGGTACGCCTCGGGCGCCAGCAGCAGCACGAACAGCCCGACCAGCAGGCTCAGGTCCCCCGCGAGCAGGCGGAAGCCGATCGTCACCGCGATGATCGCGACCGAGATGGATGCCAGGAACTCCAGCGCGAAGCCGGAGAGGAACGACACGCGCAGCACGGTCATCGTCTCGCGCTTGTAGTCGCGCGTGACCGTCTCGATCGTGTCGGCGGCGCGGTGCTGGCGGCCGAAGGCGGTGAGGGTGCCGAGGCCTTCCACGGTGTCGGCGAAGCGCGCGGCGAGCCGGCCGAGGGTGCGGTACTGCTTCTGCTGCACGCCGCGGGTCGCGAGACCGATCAGCACCATGAACAGCGGGATGAGCGGGATGGTCAGGACGACGGTCAGGCCCGAGAGCGGATCGGCGAGGGTCATCGCGCCGATGAGGATCGGCATCGTGATCGCGGTGGCCACGAGCTGCGGCAGGTACCGCCCGAAGTAGGCGTCGAGCGCTTCGAGGCCGTGGCCGGCCGTGAGCGACAGCGACGCGGCGTTGCGGCGCGCGAGCCACGCCGGACCCAGGCGACCGACCGCAGCGATGACCGCCTCGCGCAGCTGCAGCGACGCCGCGGCCGCCCCGCGCGCGGAGACGCGCTCGGACGCGGCGATCAGCAGCCCCCGCACCAGGGCCAGGGAGGCCGCGGCCCCCACGTCTGCCCAGAGCGCGCCGACCGGCCGGCCCTCGATCGCGCCGACGAGCGCGCTGGTCAGGAACCAGGCGAACCCGACGATCACCCCGGTCTGCGCGAGCACGATCGCCGCGGTGACGGCGAAGAAGCTCCGTGAGGCGGTGGCGTACCGGACGAGCCGGGGGTCGACGGGTTTCATGGCGTGACTCTCAGTGCGCGACGAGCGCGGCCTTCTCGATGCGTGCGCGGGTCACGCGCTTGCGGAACACCCAGTACGTCCACCCCTGGTAGGCGAGGATCAGCGGCAGGAAGATCAGCGCCGCCCAGCTCATGATCGTCAGCGTGTAGTCGGTGCTCGAGGCGTTGTCGATGGTGAGGCTCGACCCCTCGGCGAGCGTGGAGGGCATGACGTTCGGGAAGAGGGCGAAGAAGAGCGCCGCGACCGCGGCGACGATCGTGACGGCGCCGAGGGTGAACGCGGTCCCCTCCCGGTCGCGCAGGTTCGCCACCCACGAGCCGATGAGCGTCAGCGCCGCGACCCCGGCGAGGGCCACGACCCCCAGCAGGAGCGGGGCCTGTGCGTTGGCGGCGTTGACGATCGTCCACCCCAGGAACAGCGCCGCGAGGGCGATCGCGAGAGCCCCCGACCGCACGGCGAGGCGCCGGGCATCGGCACGCACCTGCCCGTCGGTCTTCAGCGCGACGAAGTACACGCCGTGCGTGAAGAACAGCAGCAGGGTCGTGAGCCCGCCCAGGATGCCGTACGGGTTCAGCAGGGTGAGGACCGTTCCGACGTACTCGTGGTCGGCATCCAGGGGCACGCCCTGCACGATGTTGGCGAAGGCGACGCCCCAGAGGAAGGCGGGGAGGGCGGATCCTGTGACGATCATGCGGTCGAACGAGCGCTTCCAGCGCAGCGAGTCGCGCTGGTGGCGGTACTCGAACGAGACGCCGCGGGCGATGAGGGCGAGCAGGATCACCAGCAGCGGCAGGTAGAAGCCGCTGAAGAGCGTGGCGTACCACTCCGGGAACGACGCGAACAGGGCGGCGCCGGCGACGATGACCCACGTCTCGTTGAGGTCCCACACCGGGCCGATCGTGTTGATGATCTGGCGCCGGGCGATGTCGTCCTTGCCGAGGAAGGGGATCGACATGCCCACGCCGAAGTCGAACCCGTCGAGCACGAAGTAGCCGACGAAGAGGAAGGCGACGATCCAGAACCAGAGGTGTGCGAGATCCATGATGTTCTCCTGCGTGCTCAGTAGACCGTGGTCGGGGTGTTCTCGACGGAGTCGTCGTGCTCGGCATCCGGGTCGGGCAGGGGCTCGGGGCCCTTCTGCGCGAATTTCACGATGAGACCGAACTCGACGATCGCGAGGCTGAGGTAGACGAGGGTGAAGGCGACGAGCGAGACCAGCACGCTCCACCCCGGGACGCTCGGCGAGACGCCGTCCTCGGTGAGCATGAGGCCGAACACGATCCACGGCTGGCGGCCCATCTCGGTGAAGACCCACCCGACGAGGCTCGCGAGCATCGGCAGGGGAGCCGCCCAGATCGCCACGCGCCACATCCACGGGGCGACCGGGCGGGTCGCCTTCTTGCGCGTGACCCACAGCCCCACGACGCTCACCAGGGCGGCGATGCCGCCGAGGGCGATCATCCAGCGGAACGCCCAGTAGGTGACCCACAGGACGGGGGCGAAGTTGCCGTCGACCTGATCGGCGAACTGCGGGAACATCTGCTGGCTGTAGAGGGTGTTGAGGTCGTTGATGCCCTCGACGCAGCCGTCGAGCGAGTGCGTCGACAGGATGCTGAGCAGGAAGGGCACGCGGATCGAGAACAGCTCGCTCGTGCCGTCCGGTGTGCCGAGCGTGAAGATCGAGAACGAGGCGTCCTGACCGCACACGGTGTTGAACGTCGCCTCGGCGGCGGCCATCTTCATCGGCTGGGTCGCGACCATCACGAGGCTGAGCTGGTCGCCGACGATCGCGACGAGCACGAACGACACCAGCGTCGACCACAGGCCGAAGCGCAGGGTCTTGCGCATCATGTCGGTGTTGCGGCCCCGGGCCATGTGCCAGGCGGAGACGGCCACGACGACCATGGCGGCGAACATCCACCCGGCGAAGATCGTGTGCGGGAAGGCGGCGAGGGCGACGGGGTTGGTAAGGAGCGCCCAGAAGTCGACGAGCTCGGCCCGGTGGCCCTCCGCCGACATCTGGTAGCCGACCGGGTTCTGCATGAACGCGTTCGCGGCGATGATGAAGTACGCCGACAGGGTGGCGCCGATGGTGGCCATCCAGATGCTCGCGAGGTGCGCGAGGCGGGGGAGCTTGTCCCACCCGAAGATCCACAGGCCGATGAAGGTCGCCTCGAGGAAGAACGCGAGCAGTCCCTCGAAGGCGAGCGGGGCGCCGAAGACGTCGCCGACGAAGCGCGAGTAGGCCGACCAGTTCATGCCGAACTGGAACTCCTGCACGATGCCGGTCACGACGCCCATGGCGAAGTTGATGAGGAAGATCTTCCCGAAGAAGCGCGTGAGGTGCAGCCACCGCACGTCTCCGGTGCGGTACCAGACGGTCTGGAAGATCGCCACGATCAGCGACATCCCCAGCGTCAGCGGCACGAACAGGAAGTGGTACAGCGTCGTCAACCCGAACTGCCAGCGGGCGAGGGCGAGGGGGTCGAGCCACTCCATCAGGAGCCTCCGATCGAACCGTGTTATGTGGTCAGACCACATGCTACGCCCGGCCTCGATACCCCGCCGGGCGATGATTCGGCGTCGAACCACCTGACCGCGGCGGACGGCATCCCTTTACACTTACTCGGAAAGTCATTTGCTCGAGCCCGCGAGGAGACCGCATGTCGGTGCGCCAGAGTCTGCTCGCGATCCTCGATCGCGGCGACTGCTACGGCTCGCAACTGCGCGCCGAGTACGAGCGGCGTACCGGCGCCCGCGTGAACGTCGGGCAGGTGTACACGACACTCGAGCGCCTCGAGCGCGACGGGCTGGTCGAGAGCGGCGGCGTCGACGACGAGGCGCGCGTGCTGTGGCGGCCGACGGAGGCCGGTCGGGCGGAGGCGCGGTCGTGGTTGTCGGCGGCCTCGCTGCCCGAGGGGCGCGACGAGGTGGCGCTGAAGATCGCCCTCGCCGTGACCCTCCCCGGCGCTGACGTCGACGCGATCCTCTCGGCGCAGCGCGCGGCGGTGCGCGAAGCGCTCGCGGAGGTCGCGGGGGAGGTTGCGGATGCCGTACCCGCCGCGATCGTGCGGATGGCCCGGCGGGCGCGGCTGGAGGCCGACCTGCGCTGGCTCGACGAGGTCGAGGAGCTCACGGCCGCGGCCGAACCCTTCGCCCTGTTGGACGAGCGCCCGCGACGCGGTCGCCCCGTGCGTTCCGGCGGCTGAGGACCGAGTACCGCCGGACCGTCGATCCGTCAAGCCCGGCGTCGATCATCGATCGACAGCGCACCCTGAGAACACCCCGGACGACCCAAGGAGTTCTCACATGGTCATGGAAGCACCGCTCAGCCGCCCGGGTTCGCCGAAGTCCGCCGCTCGCGCCGCCGCGAAGGCGGCCGCCACGACGGTCGCCGCGCCGCCCGCCTTCACCGAGATCCCGTGGACGCGCATCGACCTCGACCTGTACGAGGTCGCCCGCGACGGGTACATCGTCGGCTACGTCGAGGTGGTGGGCGCGGTGTTCGTCGCCCTCGGCGGGCAGCGGTACGACCGCGCGGTCGAGATGTCGCAACACCTCACGTTCCACGCCGCGGTGGACGTGCTCGTGCGCCGCGCGCTCTGAGCGGGACTCGGGCTCGCGGACGCCCGGCCGCACCGGCGCGGAGGCGTCCGGCGCGAGCGTCGGTTCGCTGTCGACTTCCCGCCCGCACCGTCACCGGGTCGCCCGGTGCGCGCTCGCGTGGCGTGCTCGCGTGGCGTATTCAGCGCGTGAGCGTGTAGCCGGCTTCGTCGATCGCCGCCGCGAGAGCGCCCGCGTCCGCCGCGCCGGTCGACGCGATGCGCACCACGGAGGCGCCGCCCACCCGCAGGTCGACGTCGACGACCTCGACGCCCTCGAGCGCGTTCAGCTCCTCGGTGACGGCGCGCACGCAGTGGTCGCAGGTCATCCCTTCGACGCGGAGCTCACGCGGTGCGGCGGCGGAGGGGATGGATGCCGCGGCACCCGGTGCGGCCGCGCGGTGGCCGCACCCGCAGCCGTCGCCGCATCCGCCACCGGCCGGGGTGGTCGCGGTGGTGAGTCCGAGGTCGATGCGCTGTTCGGTCATGTGATCTCCTTATGAGCGGACCAGGCGCGCGATGGCCTGGTTGGCCTCTTTCAGCTTCTCTTCGGCGACCGGGCCCCCCTGCGCGGCCGCCTCGGCCACGCAGTGCGAGAGGTGGTCGTCGAGCAGCGAGAGGGCGACGTTCTCGAGCGCCTTGGTCACGGCCGACACCTGGGTGAGGATGTCGATGCAGTACTGGTCGTCGTCGACCATGCGCGCGATTCCGCGGACCTGGCCCTCTGCGCGGCGCAGGCGCTTCAGCAGGTCGTCCTTGTGGCCCTCGTACCCGTGCATGTCTCCGATGATACCCCCATGGGGTATCCATAGCACCGTCTCCCCGCGTGTCAACCCCCTCGGCTTCGGCGGCGCCATGACGGAACGTCGGAGCATCAGGAGGTCGACATGCTTTCTCGTCAGACTGGTGGTGGTCGGCGATGACCACCGAATCCTTCCCCACCGGACCGCACCGCCCCGTGCGCATCCCGCACCTGCCCCCGCTGCGCTCGCAGCGGCGAGAATCGAAGGATGACGCGAACACTGGCGGGGCTCCCGGGCGCCGCTCGGAGACTCTGCCTCAGCCGACGAAACGGCGAGATCTGCACTCGTGAGAACGGCCATCGCGGCCTGCACCACCGCAAGGGTGGTCGCCTGCTGTGGAGCGACCTGCAGGCCGACCCGCCCGCATGCCCCGGCGGCGGCGCCCCGGCGGAGCCCGCGGCGACCCTCCCCGACGGCTTCCCCCACAGACGCGCGGTCTGCCCGGTGTGCTGGGCGTTCGTGACCCTCGCCGACGCGACCCTCGCGCCGCACGACTCCTGGCGCGGCGACGCCTCGCGTGCCGACGCCGACCACCGGCGCGACTGGTTCAACGCGTTCGGGTGGTGAACGCCGCGGCGACGTCGCGCGTCGTCTGCGCGCTCGACATCGCGTCGTACAGCGCCGCCTCCTCGATGCGCCCGGCCCTCGGCATCCGTGCAGCCCCGACGGCGCACGACGACGGGACGTACGATGGGCGTCATGATCCGGGTCCAGGTGGTCGGCGTCGCCCTCGACCCGGCCCAGCAGCACGTCATCCTGCTGAAGCCCCTCGACACCGCCGCCGACGGGGAGCGCGTTCTACCGGTGTGGATCGGGGCGCAGGAGGCCATGTCGATCCTCGTCGCGATCGAGGGCACGGGGTCGCCGCGCCCGCTCGCTCACGACCTCATGACCGCCATGCTCGGCGAGCTCTCGGCATCCGTCGACCGGGTGGAGGTCACGCACCTCGATGAGGGCACCTTCCACGCCCGTCTCGTGCTGAACACGCCGGCCGGGCAGCGCACGTTCGACGCGCGGCCCTCGGATGCCATCGCCCTGGGCGCTCGCGCGGACGCGCCGCTGTGGGTCGCCGAGGCGGTCTTCGCCGAGGCGGGCGTCCCTGACGAGGCCGTCGAACTCGAGGCCGCGGGCGGGGAGGACGTCGAGGAGGAGCGGGTGCAGGAATTCCGCCGCTTCCTCGACGACGTCGATCCCGAGGACTTCCAGGGCTGACGGTCCGCCACCCCCTCGCACGCTCCTAGACTCGCGGAGGGGCCGCGTGCCGCGGTCGCGATCCACGACGAACGGGGTACGGATGCAACTCGCCATGGTCGGGCTCGGACGGATGGGCGCCAACATCGTCCGCAGGCTCATGAGAGACGGTCACGACTGCGTCGTGTTCGACGTGAACCAGGATGCCGTGGCGGATCTCGCCGCGGAAGGGGCCACCGGTGCGACCAGCATCGCCGACCTCGCCTCGAAGCTGCAGAAGCCCCGCGCCGTGTGGCTGATGATCCCCGCCGGTCTCACCGGCTCGGTCGTCGACCAGGTCGCCGAGGTGCTCGAGCCCGGCGACATCATCATCGACGGCGGAAACTCGAACTACCGCGATGACGTGCGCCGCGCCGCGAAGCTGAACGAGAGCGGCATCCACTACGTCGACGTCGGCACCAGCGGGGGCGTGTTCGGCCTCGAACGCGGCTACTGCCTCATGGTCGGCGGCCACGAGGAGGCCGTCGCGCACCTCGAGCCCGTCCTGTGCACCGTGGCCCCCGGCCCCGGCGAGGTCGAGCGCACGCCCGGCCGCACCGGCGATTACACCACCGAGGAGCGCGGCTACCTCCACTGCGGGCCGTCGGGCGCCGGGCACTTCGTGAAGATGGTGCACAACGGCATCGAATACGGCATCATGGCCGCGCTCGCCGAGGGGCTCAACGTCTTGAATAACGCCGACGCGGGCCTCCACCAGGGCGAGCACTCGGCGGAGGTCGCGCCGCTCGAGGAGCCGGAGTTCTACCAGTTCGACATCGACACCGCGCGCGTCACCGAGCTGTGGCGTCGTGGGTCGGTGATCTCGTCGTGGTTGCTCGACCTGACCGCGGCCGCCCTCGCGCAGAACCCCACCCTCGACGGTCTCGCCGGTCGCGTCTCGGACTCGGGCGAAGGCCGCTGGACGGTCAAGGCGGCCGTCGACACGGGTGTTCCGGTACCGGTGCTGGCGGCGTCGCTGTTCGAGCGGTTCGCCTCGCGTGGCGAGGACCGCTTCGCCAACCAGGTGCTGTCGGCGATGCGTCTGCAATTCGGCGGCCACCAGGAGTTGCCCGCGGGCGACGTGCTCGAGGCCGGGTCGAAGAAGGCCGAGAGCGGCCGCGACTGACCCGATCCGGCTGACGCGCTTCGGCTGACGCGATCCGGCGGAGGCTGTCGGCTGGGCGGGCGCGGCTGCGTCGTCGCTCCGGAGACGGGGCGCCCGCATCCCGCGCCGTGACCGTGCGATCAGACCGTGCGCCGGGCCCGCCCGCTCAGCGTTGCAGGAGGATCTCGCAGATGTGCAGGCCCTCGCCGTCGTTCCAGATATCGACGGCGGGGGCTTCGCACGTTCCACTCTCGGCCGTGAGCAGGTGCACGCTCGTGTCGTCGACGAGGGCGTACGGCCCGACGGTGCCGCGCACGGGGGCGGAGGCGCCGGTGGGCAGCTCGCCCACCTCCGACAGTGCCTGGAGGAGAGGGATGCTGGCGGCCTCGGTGTAGAAGGTCAGCGCGTCGTAGTCACGGCAGTTGGCCGTGCCGCCGGTGCCGACCGGGAAGCCCGTGCCCAGGCAGTACCCTCCGGCGGGGAGGTCGGGGAACGTGCCGTGGACGTCGCGGTACTTCTCGAAGACCTCCTGCCACTGCACGAGCTTGCGGGTGGCGTCCCCGTTCGGGGAGGCGGCCTGCTGCGCGGTCAGGAACCACGCCAGGAACGCGAGTGCGGCCAGGATGACCGCCCCGCCCACCACGAGGGCGGCGACCGCGACGGGGTGGAGACGGGGACGGGGCGCGGACGACGACGGCATGGCGAGGGGCTTTCTCGAGGGAGGACGCGAAGGGGCACGGTGGACCGCGCCAGGCTGGCACAGTCCACGTGCGCCCTCGTGCGACGTCCACGACCCCGCTGCCGGGGGCGGCGCGCGGTTCGCCCGGGCCCTCACCCGTGACGGACCGGCTCTTCGGAGAGGGGAGACTAGAGGGATGAGCAGTTCGGCATCCGCTTCCCCCGATCGATACGTGGTGGCCACCGACGGTGCCTGCAAGGGCAACCCGGGTCCAGCCGGCTGGGCGTGGGTCGGCGAAGACGGACACTGGGCCGCCGGTTCCATCCCCTCGGGCACGAACAACATCGGCGAGCTGCTGGGCCTGCTGCACGCGATCACCGACCACGCCGAGGTGCGCGATCTCGTCGTGCAGGCCGATTCGAAGTACGCCATCGACACGTATTCGTCGTGGATGGACGGGCACCGCCGTCGCGGGTGGGTGACGAGCGCGAAGAAGCCCGTCGCCAATCGCGGCATCCTCGAGGCCCTCATCGAGGCGCGCGACGCCCGACGGTCCGCCGGCCTGCCCGACGTCGTGCTCGAGCACGTGCGCGGGCACTCCGGTCACGTGCTCAATTCGTGGGCCGACGAGCGCGCGGTGCGGGCCTCGCAGCACGCGGCCAAGGGCGAGGAGCTCATCTGGACCTCGCTGCGCGGTCTCGACCGGCTCGAGGTCGCCACGGCGCCCCCGCGCTCCGCGGCCGATCGCAACGGGCGTTAGCCTCCGAGCACGTCCGCTTCCTCGACGGCGGTGAGGCCGGCGCGACGGGGGCGGTCGAGGCCGCGTGCGCGCTCGTCCGCGAGGGTGCGCGCCATCGTCTCGGCCAGCGGACGGCGTCGACCCCCGGATGCCACGAAGGCGGCGTCACTGCGCCGGGCGAACCCGCTCGCGCTCGGCGGGAGCCACAGCGCCAGCGACCGCGGACCCGTCCAGTGCTGCACCCCGCGGGCGAGGAGCGTGTCGTCGTCGAGCGTGACGGTTTCCCCGTCGTGGCCGGCCGCCTCGCGAGCCGCCGCGAACACCGTGGCCAGCGGCAACTCCTCGCCGACCGCGTTGATCGCCCCGGTCACGCCCGCGCGCCCGGCCCGCTGGATCCAGTCGCCGAGGTCGTCGACGTCGATGCCCTGCACGTATCGTCCATCGGTCTCGGGGACGAGCACGCGCCCGCCGCGGGCGAAGCGCGCGGGCCACGACCCGAAGCGGTCGGTCGGGTCGCCGGGGCCGACGATGAGCCCGGCCCGTGCGATCAGCGCACGATCGCCCAGATGCGCCAGGGTGAGCCGCTCGGCGTGCACCTTGGCATCCGCGTACTCCGTCAGGTCTCGAGGTTCGACGAGCTCGGCCGTCTCGTCGGCGAAGGGCGTGTCGGCGTGGGCGTACACGGACACGCTCGACACGAGCGTCCAGTGCGCCGCGCGATCGGCGAGGGCGTCGAGAGCGGATGCCACGAAGTCGGCGTCCCACGACAGCTCGACGACGTCATCCCAGTCGCCGGTGAGCGCGTCATAGGCGCCGGGGTCCCGCCGGTCGGCGCGGATCAGCCGCGCGCCCGGTGCGACGGTGCCGGACTCCCCGCGGGCGAAGCACGTGACGTCGGCGCCGGCGGCCAGCGCCGCCGTCGCGATGGCCCGACCGAGCCAGGCGGTTCCGCCGAGGATGAGGAGGCGTCTCATCCGGACAGCCAAGCACGACGCTGGGCACGGATGCAGGGGGTTCGCGCACGGCGGATGCGCGGGGGTGCCCGCGAGTGCGCGCATCCGGTAGAACGGATGGATGAAGCCCCCCGGAGCCACGCCGTCGCTCGTTCAGCAGCGGATGGTGCTGGCGCGGGCGCGCACGGCAGCGGTGTGGGTGATCGTCTTCGCCGCTCTCTTGACGTCGATGGCGATCCTGCAGCTGGCGAACGTCGACCCCGCACCCCCGATTTGGCGGTGGCTGGCGCTCCTGGCGTATCTCGCGATCCTCGTCGTGGGGATCGTGCGCGTGATCGCCTCCGTCCGGAGGATCCGCGCCTTCGAGGCTGCGCACGGGCGCGATGCCGGGCGTCAGCTCCCCGTCCGGCGCTGACCCGTCCGTCGGGTGAGCCCGGCTCGAGCGAGAGGGCGCCTACGCTGGGGGGACCCCGGCCCCGAAGGAGCTCCACGTGTCTGCCGCCCGCTCGACGCCCGCCGCCTCGACGCCCGCTCGCGCAACGCCCGCTCGCGCAACGCCCGCTCGCGCGGCGAGGATCCGTCTTCTGCGCTCCACCTCGCTCGGCGTCGCCGGCGTGGGGGCGTCCATCTCCATGGCCGCGCTCGGCTCGTGGTGGACGCCGGTCATCCTGCTGCTGGCCACCGCGGGCGCGATCCTGGTCATCTGGAAATCCGACGGCGCGCTCGTGGCCGCTCGGGCCGTCGTGCCGGTGCTCATCGTGGTGGCCGCGCTCATCGCCGCGGGGCTGCTCGGCCTGGCGGGCGTGCTGCCGTCGGGGTGGACCTGGGCGGCGCTCGGGGCCTACGCGCTGGCGTGGGGCGAGTACCTCGTGTCGCAGACCATCGCGCGCTCGCGCGGTGTCACGTCGTGGCGCTGACGGGCGCGGCGCGTTCGAGGCACACGAGCTGCGGCCGGTCGTCCCACGACGCGACCTCCGCGAACCCCCACCGCCGGTAGAGGCTGAGGGCGGGCGCACGCCACTCCCACACCGACAGGCGTGCCGCACCTGTCGCTCCCTCGAGAGCGGCGGACAGGAGCGCTGATCCCACGCCGCGGCCGCGCGCGGGCGGGGTTGTCCAGAACCGGGAGATCTCGGTGACGCCGGCGGTGTCGTCGACCACGACGACGCCGCAGTCGACGCCGTCGACAGACCCCAGCAGCACGCGCCGCGCGGCGAAGACCGACGCGGGATCGTCGATCTCGCGGGCGTAGCGGTCGGGTAGCGGCGCGTGGGGTGCCACCAGGCCGTGATCCCCCTTCTCGGCTTCCGTCTGCCGCAGGTAGTCGGCGACGAGGGCCGACACCGCCCCGGCGTCGCGGGGGAAGACGGCTGCGCGGACGGAGATCACCGTCTCACGATACGCACGCCCACCGCGCCCGCGCCGGACAGCGAGCCCTCCGCGGGCCCGCGCGTGACAGGACGAACGGACCCGGATGCCGAGGGGGCGGCATCCGGGTCCGTTCACGGTTCGGGGGTCAGGCGGGGACGCCCGCGGTGGTCGGCTGCCAGCCGAGGGCCGGCGCGACGTGCGTGGCGAAGTTCTCGACCAGGCGCAGGTTGAACTCCACGCCCATCTGCGACGGGATGGTCAGCATGAGCGTGTCGGCGCTCATGACCGCGGCGTCGTTCTGCAGCTGTTCCACGAGCACCTCGGGGGGTGCGGCGTAGGTCTTGCCGAAGGTCGAGCGCATGCCGTCGATGACGCCGATCTGGTCGGAGCCGGCCGAGCCGCTGAAGTACATCTCGTCCTCGGCCGTCACGATCGGGAAGATGCTGCGGCTGACGGACGTGCGCGGCTCACCCGGGTGCCCGGCCTCGCGCCAGGCGGCGCGGAAGGCGTCGAGCTGCTGCGCCTGCAGGATGTCGAAGGGGGTTCCGTCGGCCTCGGTGAGCAGCGTCGACGACATGAGGTTGACGCCGATGCGGCCCGCCCATTCCGCGGTCGCCGTCGTGCCGGCGCCCCACCAGATGCGCGTGCGCAGGCCGGGGGAGTGCGGCTCGATGCGCTGCAGGCCCGTGCCGCCGCCGAAGGGACTCATCGGGTCGCGCTCGGCCAGGCCCTCGCCGTCGATCGCGCGGAGGAACAGATCGAAGTGCTCGCGGGCGATGTCGGCTCCGCGCGGGTCCTGCGAGCCGGTGTAGCCGAAGGCCTCGTAGCCCCGCTGGACCGTTTCGGGTGAGCCACGGCTCACGCCGAGGGCGAGGCGGTTGCCGCTGATGAGATCGACGGATGCCGCCTCCTCGGCGAGCATGAGCGGGTTCTCGTACCGCATGTCGATGACGCCGGTGCCGACCTCGATGCGCGAGGTGCGCGCGGCGATCGCGGCGAGCAGCGGCATGGGGGCCGCCTGCTGACGGGCGAAGTGGTGCACCCGGAACGAGATGCCGTTCACGCCGAGGTCGTCCATGCCCTGGGCGAGGTCGATCGCCTGGAGCATCGAGTCGCCGGCCGACAGGTGATGCCCGCCGCCGAGGGGGCCGTAATGGCCGAAGGAGAGTGTGCCGAAGGAGCGCATGTGCGGTGCAACGCACGGCATCCTGATCTATTCCCGCGCATGTACTGGGACACGGCCCCGAGGGCCCCGGAATGTGGAAGCATTCCAAAGGTGGACGAGGGCGTGCGGCAGGAGCTGGAGCGTCTGCGCGCGCGGGCCTATGGTCCCGCCGCCGACATCGCCGACGACGCGGACGCCGTCGAGCGGCTCCGCGTCCTGGAACACCTCGAGCGCACCGAGCGCACCGCGCCGGTGCACCGCCCACCCTCCGACCCCGAGCCGCTGCGCGCCGACCTCCCGGCCGCCGGGGACGCGACGCCCGAACCGCCCGCCGACGACGACGACGAACCCGCCGTCTCCGAACGCCCGGCCCTCCTCCGATCGAGGCGCGGCGTGTGGGCGTGGGCGATCTCCCTGGCCCTCGTGACCGCGCTGGCCAGTGCCGCCACGACCGTGGGGGTGAGCCTCGTGCCGGTGTCGACGTCGGTGGGCGCTTCGCAGGTCGCCACGCTCGTCGAGGACCCCACGGCGCAGACGCCGGCCCTCTTCGGCGAGCGCCGAGGCGACGAGCGGGCGTTCGCCGACTTCTACGGGGTCACGGCGTTCGTCGGATCCGCCCAGGTCGACGCGAGCGACAACCGCGGCAGCTGCCTCTACCTGCTCGACACCGACGAGGTGGGGCGCGACGAGACGAACGGCTTCCGCGGCAACTTCGTGTACGGCGGGTGCGGGGCGGGCATCTTCCCCGCGACCGTGCAGTTCGTCGTCGCGGAGGGCATGCCCGACGCGTTCGTGGAGCGCTTCCCCCTCGGCACGAGCGTCCAGTTCGTCTTCGACGGCGAGAACGTCGGCGTCTTCACCGACGGCGGATGAGGGGACCGACCGCCTTCCGCGCAGACGCTGACGCAACCGACGGCGGCGCTGGACGCCCGCCCATACCCGGCCCGGATGAGAGGGTGGGGGAGTGACCCCCCTCCTCGAGCACGTGCCCGTCGGCGCCGATGCGGATGCCGTCTACCTCGGCTTCGTCGAGTGGGCGGCCTCGCGCGGCCTCACGCTCTACCCCGCTCAAGACGAAGCGGTGATCGAGATCGTGTCGGGGGCGAACGTCATCCTCTCCACCCCCACCGGCACGGGCAAGTCGCTCGTCGCGATCGCCGCGCACGCGGCATCCCTCTCCCGGGGCGGCCGCACGTACTACACGGCGCCGATCAAGGCCCTGGTGAGCGAGAAGTTCTTCGCGCTCGTCGAGATCTTCGGCGCCGAGAACGTCGGCATGGTCACGGGCGACTCCTCCGTCAACTCCGATGCGCCGATCGTGTGCTGCACGGCCGAGATCCTCGCCAACCTCGCCCTGCGCCAGGGCGCGGACGCCGACGTCGACCAGGTCGTGATGGACGAGTTCCACTACTACGGCGAGGCCGATCGCGGCTGGGCCTGGCAGGTGCCGCTGCTGCTGCTCACGCGCGCGCAGTTCATCCTCATGTCGGCGACCCTCGGCGACGTCGCCGACATCGCCGACGACCTCTCGCGGCGCACCGGTCGTCCCACGGCGCGGGTGACGGGCGTCGAGCGTCCGGTGCCCCTGCACTTCGAGTACGCCCGCACCCCCGTGCACGAGACGGTGCAGGAACTGCTCGACACGAAGCAGGCGCCGATCTACGTCGTGCACTTCTCGCAGGCGGCGGCGATGGAGCGCGCGCAGGCGCTGTCGTCGATCCGGATCATCGGGAGGGAGCAGCGCGACGAGATCGCCGAGGCCATCGGCGGCTTCCGATTCACGACCGGGTTCGGCAAGACGCTGTCGCGGTACGTGCGGGCCGGGATCGGCGTGCACCACGCGGGCATGCTGCCGCGCTACCGGCGGCTCGTCGAGACGCTCGCGCAGCGCGGGCTGCTGCGCGTGATCTGCGGCACCGACACCCTCGGCGTGGGCATCAACGTGCCGATCCGCACGGTGCTCATGACGGCGCTGACCAAGTACGACGGCACGCGCATGCGCCAGCTGTCGGCGCGCGAGTTCCATCAGATCTCGGGTCGCGCGGGCCGCGCCGGGTACGACACGGCGGGGACGGTCGTCGTCATGGCCCCCGACCACGAGATCGAGAACGCCGCGCAGATCCTCAAGGCCGGCGACGACCTGAAGAAGCAGAAGAAGATCGTCCGCAAGAAGGCGCCGCAGGGCTTCGTCAACTGGACCGAGCAGAGCTACGACCGCCTCGTCGCCGCCGAGCCCGAGCCGCTGCAGCCGCAGATGAAGCTCACCGCCGCGATGCTCATCAACGTCATCGCGCGGGGCGGAGACGTGTTCGGCAACGTCCGCTCGCTCGTGTTCGACAACCACGAGCCGCGCGCTCGGCAGTACGAGCTCGCCCGCCGCGCGATCGCGATCTTCCGCACGCTCGTGCAGGCAGGGGTCGTGGAGGCCGGGCCCGACGGCATCCGCCTCACCGTCGACCTGCAACCCAACTTCGCGCTCAACCAGCCGCTGTCGCCGTTCGCGCTCGCCGCGATCGAGATGCTCGACCCCGAGGTCGAGCTCGGGCGGGGACCGGATGCCGCGCCCCCGGCGTCGTCGGTCGGCACGGGCCACTACGCGCTCGACGTCGTCAGCGTCATCGAGGCGACCCTGGACGACCCGCGCCCGATCCTGTCGCAGCAGCAGTTCCGCGCGCGCGGAGAGGCCGTGGCGGCGATGAAGCGCGAGGGCATCGAGTACGACGAGCGCATGGAACTGCTCGAGGAGATCACCTGGCCCAAGCCCCTCGACGAGCTGCTCGCGCAGGCGTACGAGGTGTTCGCGTCGAGCCAGCCGTGGATCCGCGACTTCGAGCTGTCGCCCAAGTCGGTCGTGCGCGACATGTTCGAGCGGGCCTGCTCGTTCGCGGAATACGTCTCGCTGTACCAGCTCGCCCGCAGCGAGGGGCTCGTGCTGCGCTACCTCAGCGACGCCTATCGCGCGATCCGCCAGAGCGTGCCGGTCGATGCGCAGACCCCCGACCTGCTCGACCTCATCGCCTGGCTCGGCGAGCTCGTGCGACAGGTGGACTCGAGCCTCGTCGACGAGTGGGAGCAGCTGATCAACCCCGCCGAGGATCCGGACGCCCCCGTGGTACCGCCGGCGCCGCCGTCGATCCTCACCAACCGGCGCGCGTTCATCGTGCTCGTGCGCAACGAGATGTTCCGGCGCGTGCAGCTCGCCGCACTGCAGCGCGACGACGAGCTCGTGGAGCTCGACCCCGGCGTCGACTGGCCCGCGACGCTGGACGCGTACTTCGACGAGCACGACGAGATCGGCACGGGGGGAGCGGCGCGCTCCTCGGCCCTCGTCGTCATCGACGAGTCGTCGGCCGCCGACGGTGTCTGGCGGGTCGAGCAGATCATCGACGACCCCGCCGGTGACCACGACTGGCGCATCCGCGCCGAGGTCGACCTCGCCGCCTCCGAGGAGGAGGGCACGGCGATCGTGCGCGTCACCGAGGTGCTGCGGCTCTGACGGGTCCTCCGCCGGTCCACAGGCTCGCGGCCGCGATCCGGAAAGCCCGGCCCTCGCGCCAACGACGGATGCCGAGGCCGGTAGGCCCCGGCATCCGTTGTTCGCAATCGCGCTTACGACTTGCGGGCGACGCGGTTCTCGGCGCTGACCATCCAGGACAGCTGCTCGAGACGCTCGAGCACGCCGTGCAGGATGTCTGCGCTCGTGGGGTCTTCCTCGTCGACGCCGTCGTGCACGTCGCGCACGGTGCCCACGGTCGCGTCGAGGCGCTCCGTGATGAGGTCGATGACCTCGGCGGTGTCGACCTCGCCCTGGGGGAACTCGGGGAGAGTGGTGGTCTCGGCGACCGTGTCGCTGCGGCCGTCAGGAAGCGCGTGCAGGGCGCGCATGCGCTCGGCGACCTCGTCGCCGAACTCCCGCGCGGCGTCGATGATCTCGTCGAGCTGCAGGTGGGTGTCGCGGAAGTTCTTGCCGACGACGTTCCAGTGGGCCTGCTTGCCCTGGACCGACAGCTCGATGAGGTCGACCAGGACGGCCTGCAGGGCATCGGTCAGCTTCTCCGACGCCTGGAAGCCCTTCTCGGCGTTCTGCTCGTCGGTGGTCTCGGGTCCGCTGCCTCCGCGCGCGGGGCGGCGACGGTTCTTCGTGGGGGTGTCCTTCGTGGTGGTGGACATGCACGTTCCTTTCGTCACGGTCACCAGCGACGTTAGGCGGGCTCGCGGCGACGGGGCCGGGGGTTGCGGGGGCGACGGGGTCGCGGTAGCGGCGATGTCCGTAGCCGCTCGGCATCCAAACGACAACCCCGGCTCCTCGTCGAGCCGGCGTTCCTACCGTGAAGACGTGCCTCCGACCCCTCCTCCGCCCTCCCGGCCGCTTCGGGACTACGCCGCGATCGGCGACGGACGCACGGTCGCCCTGATCGCGCTCGACGGGGCGGTGGACTGGCTCCCTCTTCCCAACATCCACTCGCGTCCCGTCTTCGCCCGGCTCGTCGACGAATCTGCGGGCGGCTGTATCGAACTCGCCCCCGTCGGCGACTACGAGGTCTCCCGTCGTTACGTCCCGCGCACGAACGTGCTCGAGACCACGTTCACCACCTCCTCCGGCGTCGCGACGGTCACCGATGCGATGGTCACCGGTATCGCCGGTCGTCTCCCGTGGGCGGAACTCGCGCGGCGCGTCGAGGGAGTGAAAGGCGAGGTGGAGTTCGCCTGGTGCGTGCAACCCGGGACCATGCTGCGCTCCGCGGCACCCTGGACCGAGCGCATCGACGGTTTCTCGGTCATGCGCATCGGCCACGTCTCCCTCGCGGTCGTGGGCCACGAGCACGGCTTGCGCGGCGAGCCGGATGCCGGTGACGAGAGCATCGACGGGGGGTTCACCACCTCGAAGGGCTCGCGCCACCTGCTGGTGGTGGCCGCGACGGAGGGCGAGCCGCTGCGCATCCCCGACGCCGTGAACGTCGACCGGGGGATCGACCGCACCATCGGCGGGTGGGAGATGTGGTCCGACGAGTTCTCGTACGACGGGCCGTGGGCCGACGACGTCCAGCGCAGTGCCCTCGCCCTGAAGCTGCTGCTGTTCAGCCCCACGGGCGCGATCGCCGCGGCGGCGACGACCTCGCTGCCGGAGAGCCCGCGCGGCGGGAAGAACTGGGACTATCGCTTCGCCTGGGTACGGGATCTGGCCTACACAGCGCACGCCTGGGTGGGCTTCGGCCTCCGCGAGGAGACGCACGCGGCCATCTCGTGGCTCCTGCGCACCATTCGCGCGAACGGTCCCGAGGTGCAGGTGATGTACACCCTCGACGGCGATGCCGAGATCGGACTGGAGAAGCACGAGGTCCCCGGGTGGAACGGCAACCAGCCCGTCGTCACCGGCAACCCGGCGCAGGGGCAGTTGCAGCTCGGCGTGTACGGCGATCTCATCGCCCTGTGCCGCACGTACGTCGAGGCCGGCAACCGCCTCGACACGCAGACCGGCCGGCTGCTCGCCGACGTGGCCGACCGCACGTGCGATCTGTGGCGCCGAGAAGACTCCGGGATGTGGGAGCTGCCGCAGCTGCGGCACTACACCTCCTCGAAGATGGGGTGCTGGAAGGCGCTCGACGACGCCCAGTGGCTCGCCGCCGGTGGGCACATCCCCGACAACGGCGATCGGTGGCGCGCCGAGCGCGACCGCATCCATCGCTGGGTCGAGGAGCGCTGCTGGTCGAAGACGCTCCAGGCGTACACGATCGCCCCCGGAAGCGATGACCTCGACGCCTCCGTGCTGCTGCACGCCCCCACCGGCTTCGATCGGGGAGAGCGCATGTCCCAGACCCTCGACGCGATCACCGAGCGCCTCACGACCGCGGACCACCTCGTCTACCGCTACACGGGCATGGACCAAGAGGAGCAGACCTTCGTCGCCTGCGCCTTCTGGCGCGCCACGGCCCTCGCCTGCGTCGGACGCCACGACGAAGCGCTCGAGGCGATGGACGCCCTGGTTGCTCAGGGCAACGACGTCGGCATCTACTCCGAGATGATCGCCGAGGCCGACGGCGCCTTCTGGGGGAACCTCCCACAGGCCCTCAGCCACCTCGCCCTCATCAACGCCGCTCTCGTCATCCGCGAGCTCGTCGACGACGACGCTCTCGGCGGACGCTGATCCGACCGACCGACCGACCGACCACCCGCCGGAGCCGAACCGCCCCGGCATCCCCCCGAAAGGACTCGCCATGACCACGCAGTACACGTTCACCGATCCCACGAAGCTCTACGCCGACATCGACCCGAAGGCGCAGGAGGCGACCGAGCCCGGGCTCGACGCCGAGCTCACGCCCAAGGCCGCACTCGGCGAGGACACCTACGTGGGCAGCGAGCGCCTGAAGGGGCGCAAGGCCCTCATCACCGGCGCCGACTCCGGCATCGGTGCGGCCACCGCGATCGCCTTCGCCCGCGAGGGCGCGTCGGTGGCGATGTCGTACCTGCCCGAGGAGAAGGTGGATGCCGACCGCATCGCCGGCATCCTGCGCGAAGCCGGCGCGACCGTCGTCCAGATCCCCGGCGACCTGCGCGAGCGCGAGTACGCCCGCACGCTCGTGAAGGAAGCGGTCGAAGGTCTCGGCGGCCTCGACATCGTCGTGAACAACGGCGGCAAGCAGATCTTCAACGAAGACGTCACGACCCTGTCCGACGAGCAGTTCGACGACACGTTCAAGACCAACGTGTACGCGATGTTCTGGATCTGCAAGGAGGCGGTGCCGCACCTGAAGCCCGGCTCGACGATCATCAACACCACGTCGATCCAGGCGTACTCGCCGGCGCCGATCCTCGTCGACTACGCGTCGACCAAGGCCACCATCAACACCTTCACCAAGGCCCTCGGCCAGCAGCTCGCACCGAAGGGCATCCGTGTGAACGCGGTCGCCCCGGGCCCGATCTGGACGCCGCTGCAGGTGACCGACGGTCAGCCCGACGAGAAGGTCGACGAGTTCGGCGAAGAGACCCCGCTCGGTCGCATGGGACAGCCCGCCGAGCTCGCGCCGGCGTTCGTCTACCTCGCGTCGGCGGAGTCGAGCTACGTGATCGGCGAGACGCTGAACGTCAACGGCGGTATGCCCACGCCGTAAGCGCCTCCCCATGAGGAGGGGCCGTCGTCCGTGTGGACGGCGGCCCCTCCTGCGTCTCGGGGTGCGGTCCCCGCGGTCGGCCTCGTCGCGGGATGCCGGTGGGGTCGAGGATGCGGATGGGGCTTCGCGCCGCGTCGGGCGGTGCTCGGGGCGGGCGGTACCGGGGTGCGCGGGCGCGTGCGGGCCGTCGTCAGTCGACCAGCGCCTTGCGGTAGAAGATCTCGCCGTCGTCCGTGGTCTCGGTGCGCCGGTACCCCTCGCGCTCGTAGAGGCGCTGGTTGGCTTCGCTCAGCGCGCCGGTGAACAGCTCGGCCTGCGTCGCTCCCGCGTCGCGTCCGCGGTCCTCGACCGCAGCGAGGAGCAGCGTGCCCAGACCCTCTCCCTGCTGGTCGGGCGCGATGGCGAGGCGACCGATCAGCAGCAGATCGCCGTCGAGGCGGGCGCGTACGGCTCCGACGAGGCGGCCGCCGGTCACGGCGACGCATCCCAGGTTCTCGACCAGCTCGGCGGACAGCTCCTCGAGCGTCTGCGTCAGCGGCGGCATGTCGGGGTCGCCGTAGATGAGCGCCTCGCTCGCGAAGGCGGCGCGCTGGATCGTCAGCACCTCTCCGGCGTCATCGCTGGTGATGGGGCGGATGGTGGGCGAGTCGGCCATCGTCGTCTCCTCCGGGGTTACGAGGTTGCGGGTTAACTATCATGGGCATGCGCGTCCCGGGATTCCGGCGGTCGACGCCCTCTCCCATGAACGATTTCTTCGACTCGCGCGTCCGCACCGATGACGCGTCCGACACGATGGCCTGGCTGCGCGCGCAGTACGGGCGGGTCGACGTCCTCGCCGATCGGGCGGCGATCGCAGAGCACGCCGTGGGTGATGCGGTTTTCGCGCTCCGACACCTCACGTGGGATTGCCGAGCGAAGGTGGTCTACGAAGCGGATCGCTTCTTCTTCGCCACGTCCACGCCCGGCTACGCCTGGCGCATCGGATCGCAGTCGGGCGATTACAGCGTCGAACCCGGGATCGTCCAGCCCGGTCACGAACTGGTCGGTCGCCCCGATCGCACGGACGTGCAACTGGTCGCGTTCGACGCGGAGTGGTTGACGGAGGCGGCCCGCACGATCTACGGCGACGAGACCCTCACGGCCCGATTCGACGGTGTCGGCCCGGTGTCGCGGCGCCTGCGCGACTACTGGTTGCAGACCGTGCGCTGGGCCCTCACCCAGGTTCCGCTCATGTCGGAGCCCCTGGTCCGCGCGCACGTGCGTCGGGCTCTGGTCGCCGCGACGTTCGAGGCGTTCCCGCTCGCCGGTGATCCGCGGGAGCGTCGGGCGTCGGCCCTGGAACAGGCGTCCGTCTACGCCGCCGCGGCGACCTGGATCGACGACCACGTCTCGCTGCCGATCACGGTCGACGACGCGGCCCGAGCCGTGAACACGTCTGCGCGGGGCCTGCGCCGCGCCTTCGTCGCGAACGGGCAGATCGCCTCGACCCCGGAGGCGTATCTCGCGGCGGCCCGTCTGAGCGCCGCGCACGCCGACCTCGTCGCGGCCGATCCGGGTGTCGTCTCGGTGGTCGACATCGCCGCCCGATGGGGCTTCGCCGACGTCGATGCCTTCTCCGTGGCGTATCGGGAGAGCTACCGCGTCGCACCGCAACAGACGCTCGATCGCTGAGCGCTCAGCGGTCGCGGTCGGTGTATTCGCCCGGATCGTCGAGATCCTCACGCGACTCGTGGCCGCTCGGCTGCTCGACGTCGGTGTAGGCGCCCGCCTCGTCGCTGCGGGGGCGCGCCTCGGTGCCGTCGGCGTTCTCGCGATCGACGTACTCGCCGGGCAGGTCGCCGCTGCCGCGGTCCGCGGTCCCATCGGGCAGCTGCACGTCGGTGTATTCGCCCCCATCGTTCTCGGTCCCGTGTCGGTTGACGTCGCGCTCGGCCATGGCCGCCTCCTCGGATCGTGGTGCCCCCGACGCTAGACCCCGCACGGCGGGCGCGCAGCGCTCTTGACAGGGGCGTCGCAGTGCGGGGCGGGACGTGTCAAGGCCACCGCGGCGAGAAGGAGGGGACGGCAGAGTGGGGGTATGCCAGCTCTCGCCATCATCCTCGTCATCGTGGGCCTCGTGCTCCTCTTCCTCGGCATCTTCGTCGAGGCCGTGAAATTCCTGCTGTGGATCGGCATCATCATCCTCATCATCGGCATCATCGCGGCGCTCATGCGCTTCATCCGCCGACAGGTCTGACCCGCCGCGCGGCGCCCATCGTCGCGACGGCCCTCGACGCCGCCCCGCACACGACTCGCCTCGCGCGAGGACGCGCGGGGCGGCGTTTCGCGTGCGGCGTCCTAGGCCGAGAAGAGGTCGCGCGCCCGCGGCCGGCGCGTGGCGGCCACCGCGTCGAGTGCCGGCCCGAGCTCGGCATGGGCGAAGACGAAGCCGGCGTCGGAGAGCACGCGCGGCACCGCCCACCGGCTCTTCAGCACGAGCTCCGGCTCGTTGCGCAGCACGGCCATCGCCGGATCCAGCATCCAGCGGAAGGCCGGGAGTCCGAACGGCATCCGGGCGACCCGGCGCACCTCGCGCATGAGTGTGCGGTTGTCGCTCACCCCCGGGGCCGACAGGTTGACCGGGCCCTCCAGGTCATCGCGGTCGCGGAGGAAGCGGACGGATGCCACGACGTCGTCGATGTGGATCCAGCTGAAGCGCTGCCGGCCCGAGGTGCGGTGCCAGCTCGAGCGGACCGGCCCGGTGGGCCGGGCGCCGATGCCGCGGTAGCGCCGGTGCGGAAACCACCAGCTGTCGATCTGCGGGCCGCCCAGGCCCAGCCGCCCCAGCGCGAGGAGCATGCGCGTGGCGGGGCCGTCGCCCAGCACGATCGCCATGCGAAGGGCCACCCGCCGCGTGGCGGGCAGGTCGTCGGCGAAGAACGCCCGTTCCCAGCTGGTCGCGACGTCGACGGAGAACCCGTCGCCGAGGATGCCGTCGACCTCGTCGTTGCCGCTCACGGTCTCGTGGCGGTAGATCGTGGCGGTCGAGGCGTTCATCCATACGCGTGGCGGCCGGGTCGCCGCGACGACGGCCGCGTGCAGGTCGCGGGTGGTGTCGACGCGCGAGCGGAGGATCTCGTCGCGGTTCGCGTCGGTGTACCGACACGACACGATCTTGCCGGCGAGGTTGACGAGCACGTCGGCCCCGTCGACGAGACGGGCGATCGCCTCGGCGTCACCCCAGACGGCGGTGCCGGCGCGCCCGACGGTGACGACGTCGTACCCGTCGTCGGCGAACGCGCGCACCAGGGCCTTTCCGACGAAGCCACGGGCACCCGCGACGACCACGCGGGGGCGCGGTGCGGATCGGGAACCACCATCGCGGTCTGCCGGCGCATCGGTCACTGTCGCTCCTGTCGTCGGTCGATGCTATCCATGCCGGTTCGGACGCGCGCGGTCACGGCGCCCGTGGGCGACGTCGAGATCGCACCCCCGCTGGCGGCGTTCGTCGTGGTCGACGTGCGTGCGGGATCGCGCGCGCGTTCCGGGCACGCCGCACGCTGATCCCGTGACGGGAGGGGTTTTCGGGAGCGGGGGGTGCTTCGGGGCGGGACCCCTTCCCGTCGGCGGATCTCCCCCCGTCCCGGGCCGCGCCCGACGCCGGTCCGCGCATCTCCGTCGAGCGAGGGAGGCGGACGGTGGAGGACCCTCGTAGCGTGGGATTCCACCCCCCGGAAGGACCCTCGTGACTCTCGCCCGTCGCCTCGCCGCCGCCCTCTCACTCCTCGCCGCCGCCGCGCTCACCGCGTGCACGGCGACGGCGTCCCCCGACACGCCCGCGACCCCCGCCGCGTCCGTCGAGGTTCCGACCACTCCGGTGGGGGAACGGATGACGTGGATCCTGGGCGTGCTCGAGGCCGACGCCGACACGACCCCGGGGGAGTGGACGCGGGTGCTGCACGAGGACTTCCAGAAGCAGGTTCCGGCCGAGCAGGTCGCCGAGCTGATCAACCGGCAGATCCGTCCCGCCGCGCCCTTCACCGTGACCGCCTACAGCGGCGCCGAGACCCAGGCGGTCGCCACCCTCGCCGGCGCCGTGGGCGATCCCTTCGACCTGTCGCTGTCGATCGACTCCTCGGACCGCGTCACGGGGATGGTCTTCGGGCCCGTCGCCACCCCGTGGGAGCCGTCCGCCTCGCTCGAGGAGGTCGAGCAGCGCCTTCGGGAGCTTCCGGGTGAGGTGAGTGCGCTCGTCCGCCGCGGTGACGACGACGTGATCGCGATCGACCCCGAGCGCTCGGCGCCCCTGGCCTCCGTGTTCAAGCTGTACGTGCTGCTCGCGGCGGCCGAGGCCGTGGCATCCGGGGATCTCGCGTGGGACGAGACGCTCGTGCTCGACGACGCCGACCGGAGCCTGCCCTCCGGCGAGCTGCAGGACGCCCCCGCCGGCACCAAGGTGTCGGTGCGCGAGGCCGCGTCGGCGATGATCCGCATCAGCGACAACACCGCCACCGACCTGCTGATCGAGCGCCTCGGGCGCGAGCGCGTCGAAGCGGCGGTGGTGCGCAGCGGCCACGCCGATCCGTCGGCACTGGCGCCGTTCCTCTCCACGAAGGAGCTGTTCACGCTCGGGTGGGGCGACCCCGCGGTGCGCGCGGAGTGGGACGCCGCCGACGACGCGGGCAAGAGGGCGCTCCTGGACCGCATCGACGCGGCTCCCCTCGCCGTCGACGGTGCGAACGTGACCACGTCGCAGTGGCAGGACGGCATCGACTGGTTCGCGTCGGCGGCCGACGTCGCCGCGGTGCACCGCGCGCTGCAGCAGACGCAGGATGCCGAGGTGCTCGGCATCCTGAGCGAGAACCCCGGTCAAGGGCTCGACGTGGGCTCGTGGCCCTACGTGGGGTTCAAGGGCGGCTCGAGCCGGGGCGTGCTGACGGGCAGCTGGTTCGTGCGTGACGACGCGGGCGAGGCGACGGTGGTGCTGCTGATGGCCGACCCGGACGCGGAGGCGGTGTCGGCGGCGATGCCGAGCTTCTTCCACCTCGCGGAGGACGCGCTGCGACTGACGCGCTGACGGGGATCCTCACGGTCGTCGGGTCCCGGAGTGCCGCCGGGGTCCGAGCCCGTCGACCGCACCGGGACGCCCGCGGGGCGGGGTCACCCGTTCACCGGACGGAGGTCCCTGAGCCCGTCCACCGGGTCGGGACCCCCGCGGGGTGATCAGGCGTCGTCGGGATCGGGCAGCCCCTGCGCGATCCGGCTGGACGCCGCGGAGTCGCGGCCGACGCCGGGCTGGAAGCGCGCGATCGGGTCGTCGGCGTCCACGTGCGGCTCGCCGCCGTCGCCATCGGGGGCGGGGGAGGCAGGGGTCTTGACGACCTCGTCGGGGGCCTCCTCGCGGGTGAGGTCGTCGGCATCCTCCTCGCGTGCGGTGTCCTCGGTGTGGCGCGAGGTCGAACCGGGGCCGCCGGTGTCGTCGCGCTCGGTCATGCCGTCGGCGGCGCGCGTGCCGACGCCGGGCAGATCGTTCTGGCTCGAGACGTTCTGGATGCGCGCCTCGTCGTCGGGGTCGATGCGGGCGGTGCCGACGGCACCCGAGTCGGCGCCCGCGGCACCGGCGGGGATATCGGCGGGCGCTCCGTCGGATTCGGCGACGATGTTCTCTTCGTCGGCGCCGGGCATGCGGTCTGCGGGGGTGTCCATGGTGATCCTTCCGTGGGTGTGTCGCCACGCTAGGCGCGGCCGGGGGGACGGGGACCGGGGTTGACGCGACCGCGTCCCGGTCCCGGCATCCGCGTCGCGAGTCGCCTGCGGGGCGCGGCCCCGGTGTCGGAGGGGCTGGATAGGCTCGACACAGCTTCGAAAGGAACCGCAATGCAGCAGCGTCCCCTCTCTCGTACCGGCCGCGAGGTCTCGGCGATCGGCCTCGGCACCTGGCAGCTCGGCCCCGACTGGGGCGGGGTGAGCGAAGACGACGCGCTCGCGGTGCTCCGGGCCTCGGCCGACGCCGGGGTCACCCTCTTCGACACCGCCGACGTCTACGGTGACGGCCGGTCGGAGCAGATCATCGGCACCTTCCTGAAGAGCGCGGATGCCACGGGCATCACCGTCGCGACCAAGATGGGCCGGCGCGAAGACCAGGTGCCCGAGAACTACACGATCGAGAACTTCCGGGGATGGCTCGACCGCTCGCGCCGCCTGCTCGGCACCGAGACGCTCGACCTCGTGCAGCTGCACTGCCCGCCGTCGGCCGTGATCGACGACGACGCCACCTACGACGCCCTCGACCTGCTGGTGGCGGAAGGGGTCATCGCCGCTTACGGCGCGTCGGTCGAGACGATGGAGCAGGCGCTCTCCGCGCTTCGCCGCCCCCACCTGACGAACCTGCAGATCATCTTCAACCCCTTCCGCCTCAAGCCCCTCGACGAGGTGCTTCCGCTCGCGGCCGAGAAGAACGTGGCCGTGCTCGCCCGGGTGCCGCTCGCGAGCGGGCTGCTGTCGGGCAAGTACACGCACGACACGACGTTCGACAAGGACGACCACCGCACCTACAACCGCAACGGCGAGGCCTTCGACAAGGGCGAGACCTTCTCGGGCGTGCCCTTCGACGAGGGCGTCGCCGCCGCCGACGAGCTCAAGGCGTCCCTCCCCGAGGGCGTCACGCTGCCCGCGGCGACCCTGGCGTGGATCGCGTCGCGCGAGGGCGTGACCTCGGTCATCCCGGGGGCGCGTTCCGTGCAGCAGGCCACGGCCAACGCCGCCGCGGCCGACCTCATCGAGGGCGGTTTCGACCTCGAGGCGTTCGACGCGCTCGTGCGAGATGTCTACGATCGCCGCTTGCGCGCCGAGATCCACCCGCAGTGGTGACCCGCGCATGACGAAAGCCGGGCCCGTCCGTGAGGACGGGCCCGGCTCTTGGTCTGAGGGGACGTCAGCTGACGTCGCCGCGCCAGGCGCCGGACTCGGCGCCGCGCGACTCGATGAACTTCTTGAAGTTCTCGAGGTCCTTCTTGACCGAGTGGTCGTCGGCGCCGAGAGCGGCACCGGCCTTCTCGAGCAGACCGGTGGGCTCCCAGTCGATCTGGACGGTGACGCGCGTCTCGGCGTCGGAGAGGCGGTGGAACGTCACGACACCGGCGTGGTTCTCGTCGCCGCCCACGCTGTTCCACGCGACGCGCTCGTCGGGGTGCTGCTCGGTGATCTCGGCGTCGAACTCGCGCTCGGCACCGGCGATCTTGACCTTCCAGTGCGTGAGGGTGTCGCTCTTCTGCGTGATGGACTCCACGAAGCTCATGAAGTGCGGGAACTCCTCGAACTGGGTCCACTGGTTGTAGGCGACGCGGACGGGAACGTCGACGTCGATGGTTTCGATGACCTGTGCCATGGTGTCCTCTTTCTCGTGTCTTCCGGGGCTGATCTCAGTCTCAACGCGTCGCAGTCGACACGCCCCCGGGGTTGAGGGATCGCCGTCCGTGCCCTATACGGGCGTGGGTCGCTCGCTTCCCACGCATAAACGCCCTCAGCGCGCATAAACGCGGTGAGAGCGCGTTTCCGCGCGCGGATCGCGTTTATGGCTGCGCCGCAGCCGCGCGCGGCCCCGCTGTGCGGCGCGCTCGGCGCTCGGCGCTCGGCGCGCGCGGCGCAATGCCCGGCGCAATGCTCGGTGTGGTGCGCGGTGCGGCGTGGGGGCGGGACGGCGTCGGAAGGTGACGCATAAACGCCCTTAGCGCCTATAAACGCGGTGAGAGCGTGTTTCCGCGCGCGGATTGCGTTTATGGCGGTGCGGTACCGCCGCGCGTTGTGCCGCTGCGGCGCGCTCGGCGCTCGGCGCTCGGCGCGCGCGGCGCAATGTCCGGCGTGGTGTCCGGCGTGGTGCGCGGTGCGGCGTGGGGGTGGGGCGGCGTCGGAACGTCATGCATAAACGCGCTTAGCGCCTATAAACGCGGTGAGAGCGTGTTTACGCGCGCGGAATGCGTTTATGGCTGCGCGACACCGATTCGCGGCACAGCCGCGCACGTTGCGCTGCGCCGTGCTCGGTGAGGTGCGCGGTGCGGTGCGGGGCGGGACGGTGTGAGGGCGGGACGGTGCCCGGACTCCACGCATAAACGCCCTCAGCGCCTATAAACGCGATGAGAGCGCGTTTACGCGCGCGGATCGCGTTTATGGCTGCGCCGCGGTGCGGCATGCGCCGCGGTGCGGAATGCGCCGCGGACGCGGGACGACCCGCTCGACGCCGCGGCGCGGGACGCCACGCCCGCCGCGCGGGATGCCGGTCAGGCGCGGCCGCGCAGGATCAGGTGCCAGTAGACCCAGGGCAGGATGCGGCGGTCGGCGATCCACGACAGGCGGCGCTCGCGGTACAGCGACCGCCAGAACGGGACGGACGGCTGCAGACGGCCCTGCCGGTCGAACTCCGCGAACACCACCGTGCCGCGCGACACGGTGAAGGGGACGACGCTGTAGCCGTTGTACTTCGCGGACGGCGCGCCCCCGTCGAGGGCCGCGGTCATGTTCTTCACCAGGGCCTTGGCCTGCTGCCGGATCGCGCCGCCGGAACGACGTGTGGCGACCGTCGCGGCATCCCCGACCGCCCAGATCTCGGGGTAACGGCTGTGCTGGAAGGTCTCCGGGTCGACGTCGACGAACCCGTGCGGATCGTCGGATGCCGCGAGCCCGCTGCCCGCGATCCACTCCGGCGCCCGCTGCGGGGGCACCGCGTGCAGCACGTCGTAGTCCACCGTCTCCTCCGCGTCGCCGTGTCCGATCGTGAGCGTGCGGGCGGTGGCATCCACGGATCTGAGCTCGCGGCTGTAGCGGACCTCGATGCCGTACTCATCGAGCTTGCGCTGGAGCTCGCGGTCGATGGCGGGGATGCCGAAGGGCACCGGATCGGGGCACACGAAGATGACACGGATGTCGTCGCGCACACCGATGGCCCGCCACCAGTCGCACGCGAGGTACATGGGCTTCTGCGCGGCGGCTCCGCACGAGGCCGGCTCCGGCGGCTGCGTGAACACCACCGTGCCCCCGCGCAGGTCGCGGAGCACGGGGGAGGCCTTGGCGGCCAGGTCGAAGTCGTAGTTCGACACCCCCGCGGGCGACGCCATCGCCTCGGGCAGGCCCGGCACGCTCTCCCACGCCATGCGCATACCCGCGCACACGACGAGCTGGTCGTAGTCGAGGTGCCCGCCCGACACGAGGTGCACGCGTCGGGCCTCGGCATCCACCGTGAAGGCTTCGTCGCGCACCCAGCGCACCCCGGGCGGGATGACGTCGGCCTGCCGCCGCACCGCCTCCGACGCCCGGGCCGCGCCGCCGGCGATGTGCGACTGCAGCGGGGCGAAGACGTGCGTCTCGCGCGGTTCGATCACGGTGATGTCCCGGAAGCGGGCACGCTGCAGACGGCCGGCGACCGACAGGCCGGCGTTGCCGCCGCCGATCACGACGATGCGCGGGGGCGCGGTCGAGCGGGGGTCGTTCATGTGGGGGGATCCTCTCGTCCCCTTCACGGTGGCCTCCGCGCCCCGCCGGCGCCAGCGCCTTGACAGCCGAAGTCAGGCGAACGACTCCGGCGGGGCGGTGTCGTCGGCCGGCTCCGGCACGACGTACAGGCCCGTGGGCGAGTTCGCCGTCGACATGAGTGCCTCCAGCCAGGCGCGGTTCAGCGTGGGGGGACGTCCGCCGTTGAACTTGAAGACGATGTTCGCGCGCGGGTGCACCCACACCGAGGTGCGGCCGCCGCCGGTGCTGATGTCGTCCTTCCACACGAAGTAGAACGGCTCGCCGCGGCGCAGCTTGTTGCCGACGACCACCTGCAGGTGCGCGAGGAGACGGTCCTCGAAGTCGTTTCGAACGCCGCCCTCGTAGATGAACTTGCCCACGTCTTCCTCCTGCGGGCTCGGTGCCCGTCTTTCACTGTGCAATCGCTGTGCGTCGTCGGCTCCCGCGCGGCACGTCTCGCGCAACGTCGAGACCGAACGCGTCGTCGGTGGGTCGGGGTCAGAACATCCGCGCCACCTGTGCGGGGTTCTGTCCGTAGTGATCGCGGTGGTATCGCGCGAACCGTGAGGCGCTCGAGAAGCCCCATCGCCGCGCCACGTCCGCGACCGACACGGCGGTGCCCACGCGCAGTTCGTGGTGCGCTCCGCTCAGGCGCACGCGTCGCAGGTACTCGGTGGGGGTGGTGTCCAACGCGCGGCGGAACGCGTGCTGCAGCCCCCGCGAGGAGATCCCGGACGCCGCGGCGATGTCCTCGAGGGTGAGGGGCTCGCGGGCGTGCTCCTCCATGAAGGCGATCGCGCGACGGACCGTGCGCGGCGCGGCCGTACGCTGACGTGCGCGCTCCACCGCGTCGAGATAGGGCGTCGAGAACGTCGAGAGCGTCGTGAGGAGCGCGTGCCGGTGCAGCTCGGCGGCGAGGATCTCGTCGTCGTGCACGGTCGCGAGCGACGACGAGACGTGCGCGAAACTGCGTTCCCATTGCGTGGCGGCGTCGCGATCGCGCGGGGCCGGATCGAGTCGGCGCAGGACCAGGCGGTCGTCGCCGGTCGCGATGCGTGCCACGCGCTCGGCGTCGCTGCGGTCGAACACGAGGGCGCGCACGCGAGCCGACCCCGTCCAGTGCGCCTCGGTGGTGCTGTCGCTCGCCGCCCAGGGGCGCCGCGGGTCGATCGATCGCCCGCCGGCCTCGATGCGCAGGTCGTCGCCGACCACGCGGCAGGCCATCAACTGCTCGTCGACGTGGACGGAGGAGTGCACGGACGCCCCGAGCTCGTACGACACGACGGACAGATGCGGCATCTCGATCGAGCTCCACGAGAACGAGATGTCGCGCGGGTCGGCGCGCTCCAGTCGCGCGCCCGGCACGAACTGGCGCCAGACGCGCTCGACGTCGTCGATCCCGCGTGATCGGACCGTCAGAATCTGACCCATGGTGTTCCTTCCGCCGCGTCCTGGCGCGGCTCGCCGTCTGTCGAGGATCTGCGTCGCACGGGGTACGTGCACACGGCGGCGCGTCCGGGAGGGGTCTCGTCGCCGCGCGCGCGTCCGGGATGCCGGGGCGCGGGCCCGCCGTGGCCGGTGCGCACCGCGTCGCCGCGCCGTCGCCGCGCGGCCGCCCCTACGGAGCGGCGGTGACGCGTGTCAAGGGGCGGGCCGGCACCCGGTCGTCCCCGTTGGATGGAACGACCGCTGATCCCGGCGGTGACCCCCGTCCGACGGAAGGACCCCCCATGAGCGACGCTTCGATCGACCCGACCCCCGACGAGACGAACCCCGCCACCGAGGTGGGTATCGCGGGCGTGCAGCCCCTGCGCGATGGAGACACCTCCATCGAGCCCGACCCGGCGCTCGACCCCGCCCAGGCCGAGTGGGACGCGACGACCGCGCTCGACGAGGGCGTCGACCCCGAGGACATCAACCCGGCCACCGCGACGGGGGCCGACCCGGCCGAGATCGCCGCCGACGACAGCGACATCCCGCTCGAGGACATCCACCCCCAGTCCACCGGCACCGACTCGCAGGGGGAAGACCCCGGCGTGGTCGAGCTCGGCGAAGAGGGTCAGGGCGACCTCGCTCCCGAGGACTACTGAGGCATCCGCGACGCCCCGGACGCCGTCGTGGCCGCCGGGGCGTCGCGTTGCGCGGACCCGCGCAGCGGGTGCGCCTGTCCGGCCCGCGCCGCGACGCGAGCAGGTGAAGGCCGCCATCAGTCGTCGGTGCGGAAGCCCGACGCCTTGTGGGTTCCGTCGCACAACGGCTTGATCGTCGACAGGCCGCAGCGGCACAGGGCCAGGGTCCGGCGCGTGCGGGGCAGCTCGCGCCCGTCGCTCGTCTGCAGGCGCACGTCTCCGCGCACCAGGAGCGGACCGTCGGGGTAGGCGGTGATCGTGACGCGGTCGTCGGTCATCGCGCGTCCTCCTCGCGGGCGGCGCGGTATCGCGATGAGGCGCCGCGCAGTGGGCGGGCGGTCACCGCTCGTCCTCTCCGCGCAGCGAGGAGGCGCCGTCGGCCCACGCGTCGAGCATGTGCCGGCCCACTCGGTCGTCGATCATGAGGCAGGCCGCCGCTCCGAACAGGATGTCGGGGAGCAGGTCGGGGCGATCCTCGGCGAGGGCCCCGGCCATGTCGTGCGCCGCGATCTGTTCGTGCACGGCGTCGGCCTCCACGTGCTCGTCGAAGTACTCGCACACGTCGTCGCCGAACCCGAGGCGACGCAGCCCTTCCGCGTACAGGCGGTTGGGAATCGAAGAGGTCATCTCGAAGGCGGCCAGGTGTCCGACGATCGCGCCGAGAAGGCGCCGCTGCACACCGAACATCGACATGGTGTTGTGCGAGGCGAGGGTCACCGCGGGCACGTCGTCGAGGTAGGCGCCGTACGCGTCGGTGAGGCCGGCCGCGCGTACCGCGCGCGCGAAGAGGGTCGCGTGCACGCGGTCGGGGCGGCCACCGCCGTATTCATCGGACTGGATCTCCACGAGGGCCGCTTTGGCGCGCCCGGTCAGCCGCGGGATCGCCCACGAGTGCGGGTCGGCCTCGCGCAGGGTGTAGATCGTGCGGTGCACGAGGAACTCGTGCGCCTGCTCCCGGGTGGCCTTGCGCGCGAGGTGGCGGGACAGGCTCGGCCCGCCCTCCGCACCGGTGAGGGCGAAGAGCGCACGGGCCACGGCATCCGCGTTCGCGATCGGCAGAGCGGGGACCTCGACGGTGCGGCGCAGCGACGCTTCGAAGGCCGCCTCGAGCACCCGGCGGGTCGCGATCAGCGTCGGGTCCCACTCGAGATCGGCGCGCAGGGCGGGGAAGGATCCGTACGACGAGGCGTAGAGCACGAACAGGGCCAGCTGCAGATCGTCGTCGCGTTCGATGTCGGCGCACGCAGAGACGGCCGCCTCGGCGAGGGCCGTGTGCTCCGTGGCGAGGCCGTCGACGAGGTGCCGGATGACGGCCGCGCTGACGGGACCGCGCGGTCCGAACGGGAGGGCGGCGACGTCGTCTCCGAGGTCGGGCCCGACGCCGGCGTCGTCCTCGACGGTGACGTCCTCGATCGTGACGGGCGCGGGGGGAGAAGACGCAGTGGGGGGCACGATCGCACTGTGCGTCAGGGAAGGGTCGTTCGCCGAGACCCTTGACAACGGGCGCCCGCGTGACGAGGGAGCGGCCCGAGTGGGACCGCTCCCTCGCCTACGGCGCCGCGTTACTGCTCGATGAGCTGCGGGGCGCTCTCGTGCGCCTCGATCACGCCCTCGCCGTCGTCGGTGGTGACCTCGATGCGTCGGGGCTTGGCCTTCTCGCTGACGGGGATCGTCACCGACAGCACACCGTTGCGGTAAGAGGCGCTAATGCGCTCGGTGTCGATGCCCTGGCCGAGGTTGAGCTGGCGGACGAAGGACGCCGTCTCGCGCTCCCGCGTGATCCACTTCACGTCGTCGCCCGAGGCGAGGGTGCGCTCGGCGCGGATCGTGAGGAGCTGACCGTCGACGTCGATGTCCACCGAACCGGGGTCGACGCCGGGGAGGTCGGCCGCGAGCACGTAGTGGTCGCCGTCGCGGTAGAGGTCCATCGGCATGCGGCGCGGACCGCCGCCGCGCCGGACGTCGAGGAGCGTCGACGCGAGGCGGTCGAGGTCGCGGAAGGGGTCGTGGGTGGCCATGGTCGTTCTCCTTTTCGATCGGTCCGGACGTGGCATCCGGAGTTCTGAGAAGTTGAGTCGAGGACGCTCAACCTGAGGCCAGATTAGCACTCGAGGGGTGAGAGTGCCAAGCACATCGCCGCGCGATTGTGCCTCACCCCGGGCCGCCCCACAACCCCCGTGCCACACGGGCGCGGAGGCCGTTCCGTGGCCCACACGCGTCGGTCGCGGTCAGTCGACCGCTCCATCCCCCGTCGGCGCGAAAAGGAGCGACGATGTATTTCCACCGGCAGGAACTCCAGCACACGGCCACTCCCGAGAAGCCGGATGCCGTCTACGCGCGCAAACTCCAGGAGGTGCTGGGCGGTCAGTACGGTGAGATCACCGTCGCGCTGCAGTATCAATTCCAGGCCTGGAACATGCACATTCCCGGGAAGTACCGCGACCTCGTCTTCGGCATCGGCGCGGAGGAGATGGGCCACGTCGAGATGCTCGCGATCATGATCGCGCAGCTGCTCGAGAAGGCACCGCTCGGCATCACCGAGGACGCCGTGCAGAACGATCCGACGGTGGCCGCGGTCATCGGCGGCACCGACATCCAGCACGGCATCGTGGCCGGCGCGGGCGCCCGTCCGGTCGACTCGAACGGCAACCCCTGGCAGGGCAGCTTCATCACCGCCAGCGGCAACCTCCTCGCGGACTTCACCGCCAACGCCAACGCCGAGATGCAGGGCCGCGTGCAGGTCGCGCGGCTGTACCACCAGACCGACGACCACGGGGTGAAGGATCTGCTCGCGTTCCTGCTGGCGCGCGACACCATGCACCAGAACCAGTGGATGGCCGCGGCCGCCGAGCTGCAGGCCGAGGGCCTCGAGAAGCTTCCCGTGCCGAGCAACTTCCCGCTCGAGAAGGAGGAGCGCGACGTGTCGTACCAGTACATCAACTTCTCCAACGGCGCCGCCGCCGGCGAGGGCAGCTGGGCCTCCGGGCCGACCCCCGACGGCAAGGGCGAATTCTCGTACCTGCCCGAGCCGCCCGCCGGCGTGCCGATGCCCCCGCCCACGCACCCCGACGCGCGCTTCTACGGCACGACCGAGCTTCCCAACGTCGTCGAGAAGCTGGCCGGGCGCGCCCAGGACGCGCTGCACAAGGAATGAGCGGCGTCGACGTCGCGACCCCCGGCCCCGGTCGGGGGTCGCACACCGGCGCGAGCTTCCCGGCGATGCGCAGTGCCAAGGCCCCCCGGTCGATCGTGGCCGGACCCTACGGGCATCCCTTCCACCCGGTCGCCGTGACGATCCCCATCGGGGCATGGTCGTCGAGCCTGGTGTTCGATCTGCTCGGGCTCGCGGCCGACGACCCCCGCTCGTTCGCGACCGGCTCGCGGTGGTTGATCGCGATCGGTCTCGGCGGGGCGGTCGGGGCCTCCGTGCTCGGTCTGCTCGACTACTCCCGTATCCCGAAGGGAACGCCCGCACGCCGGACCGCCGTGGTCCACCTGGTGCTGAACGTCACCGCGATGGTGCTCTTCTCGCTGGGACTCGTCGTCCGGCTGCTCGACCTCGGTCGCATCCCCGGCGTGGCCGTGGCGCTCAGCCTGATCGCCTCCGCCGGCCTGAGCGTCTCGGGCTGGCTCGGGGGGAAGCTGGCGTACCGCTGGGGCGTGCGCGTGGCCGACGAGAACACGCAGCGCGAGGGCTTCGAGACCGCGTGAGCCGATCCGGACCCCGGATGCCGTGGCATCCGGGGTCCATCGGTGCGACCGCCGTCGGTGCGCGCAGGCCACCGCTGCGCGCGATCGAGCCTCCGGCGCTCGTCAGCGCGGCCGCCGGAACGGCACGCGGGCCCAGCCGCCGCTGACCGCGCCGGGGTCGTGCTGCGCGTGCAGCACCGCGCCGGTGGTGGATGCCGCGGGGCGGCGGCGCAGCCCGAGCAGGTGCTGCAGGGTGCGGATGAAGCGGTCGTAGACGCGCGGCACCAGGAACTGCAGGGGCCGGGTCACGAACTGGGCGGCGCCGACGCCGACCTCGTGTCGTGGCCCGCGCGTCACCCGCACGATCGCCCGGGCCACGCGGTCCGCCGAGACCACCGGGGGCAACGGGAACGGCGTGCGCCCGGTCGCGTTGGCCGCACGCTGGTAGATCGGCGTGTCGATGCTGGCGGGGAGCACGATCTTCACGCGGATGCCGCGGTGGGCGAGCATCTCCTGACGCAGCGACCGGCTGAAGCCGAGCAGGCCGTGTTTGGCCGCGACGTAGGACGACACGTACGGACCGGCCACCTGCGAGTACAGCGAGCCGACGAACACGATCGTTCCGCCGCCACCGGCCCGGAAGTGCGGGATCACCGCGCGCGCCGCGCGCATGTGGCCGAGCAGGTTCGTCTCGACGACGCGGTCGCGCACGGCGTCGGGGGTGTCCTCCACCGACCCGTACGAGAACACGGATGCCGAGCCCACCCACACGTCGATGCGGCCGAAGCGGGCGACCGCGCCGTCGGCCGCGCGCGCGGGGCCGTCGGGCAGTGCCAGGTCGATGGAGAGCGTCTGCACCTCCGCACCGAGGGCGCGGCAGTCCGCCGCGGCGGAGGCGAGGGCGACCTCGTCGCGCGCGACGAGCACCAGGCGCGCCCCTCGCCGGGCGAAGCGGAGCGCGGTCGCACGCCCGATGCCGCGGGATCCTCCGGTGACGACGACGACCTGGCTCATGCGGTTCCCTCCGGTGACGCGATGCTCCGCCGGCGCGACGCGAGACGGGATGGATCGCACGCTAGGCGGCGCGCCGCCGGATACCGCGGGGGTTGACGTGCGGGGCGCGAGGGCGGACCCCGGGCGGTGCGGCCGGAGCGGTCGGTCACCGCCGCGGCGTCGTGAGCGGTCGCCGTGCCGATCCGCGTCCGCGCGGCATGTCGATACCCCTCCGTCGGGCCCGCCGCAACCCCGTGTGCGGGCGGCGGTGACCGCGCGGAGGGTGGCCCGCATGACAGGCATCGAGCGGACGGACCTCGCCGGCTCACGCGACGGCGTGCGCGAGGTGGCCGACGGCGTGCTGATGATCACGCGCGCCGTGACCAACAGCTACCTCGTCGTCACCGACGACGGACTCGTGCTCGTCGACGCCGGTCTGCCGCGCAGCTGGCCGCTGCTGTGCCGGGCCCTCGAGGCGGTGGGCGGCTCTCCCGACGACATCGCGGCGGTGTACCTCACCCACGGCCACTTCGACCACGTCGGAACGCTTCGCCGTCTGCAGCGCCGCCATCGCGTCCCCCTCCACGTGCACGAGGCGGACGTCCCGCTCGTGCGGCATCCGTACCGCTACGACCGGGAGTCCTCGCGGGGGCTCTACCCGCTCTCGCATCCCGGCGGCATCCCGCTCCTGGCCCGTATGGCGATCGCGGGCGCGCTGGGCGTGCGCGGCGTCGACGCGCGGGGCGATCTGGTGCCCGGGGTGGCAGTCCTCGGGGGCCTCGTGCCCGTCGCCACCCCGGGCCACACCTACGGCCATCTGGCCCTGCACCTTCCCGACCGCGATGTGCTGTTCACCGGTGACGCCCTCGTCACCGTCGACCCGTACACCGGCCGGGTCGGCCCGCAGATCGTGGCGCGAGCGGCGACCGCCGACAGCCGCGCCGCCCTGGCCGTGCTGGCCGAGCTCACCGCCACCGCGGCCTCGACACTGCTCCCCGGGCACGGGGAGGCCTGGACGCGGGGTGTCGACCTCGCTGTCGCCGAGGCGCGGGCGACCGGCGCCCACTGACGAGAGCACGCACCGGCGACGCCCGGACCCCCACCGCCCCGCCCCGCCGATGAGCGCACCGAACGCACGAGGAGAACACGCATGAGAGCGATGACCTACCGAGGCCCCTACAAGGTGCGCGTCGAGGACAAGCCCGACCCCCGCATCGTCCACCCGAACGACGCGATCGTGCGCGTCGAACGGGCGGCGATCTGCGGGTCGGACCTGCACCTGTACCACGGCCTGATCCCCGACACCCGCGTCGGCCACACGTTCGGACACGAGTTCATCGGCCGCGTGGAGGAGGTCGGCTCGTCGGTGCAGAACCTCTCGGTCGGCGACCGGGTGATGGTGCCGTTCAACATCTCCTGCGGGACCTGTTTCTTCTGCGCCCGGGGGCTGCTGAGCAACTGCCACAACGTCAACGCGAACGCCACGGCCATGGGCGGCATCTACGGCTACTCGCACACCGCCGGCGGGTACGACGGCGGCCAGGCCGAGATGGTGCGCGTGCCCTTCGCCGACGTCGGCCCGCGGGTGATCCCCGATTGGCTGCACGACGAGGACGCACTGCTGCTCACCGACGCGTTCTCGACCGGATACTTCGGCGCGCAGCTCGGCGACATCGTCGAGGGCGACACCGTCGTGGTGTTCGGTGCCGGGCCGGTGGGTCTCGCCGCCGCCCGCTCGGCCTGGTTGATGGGCGCCGGTCGCGTCCTCGTGGTCGATCAGCTGTCCGAGCGCCTCGAGATGGCCCGCACCTTCGCCTTCGCCGAGACCCTCGACTACCGGGAGTACCGCGACATCGTGGTCGAGCTGAAGAAGCAGACCGACCACCTCGGCGCCGACGTCGTGATCGACGCGGTCGGCGCCGAGGCCGACGGCCACTTCCTCCAGCACCTCACCGGCGCCAAGCTCAAACTGCAGGCGGGCTCACCGGTCGCCTTGAACTGGGCGATCGACTCCGTCCGCAAGGGCGGGAACGTCTCGGTGATGGGGGCGTACGGACCGCTGTTCACCGCCGTGAAGTTCGGTGACGCCATGAACAAGGGCCTCACGATCCGCACCAACCAGGCCCCGGTCGCGCGGCAGTGGCCGCGCCTGCTGGAGCACATCCGCGAGGGCCGGATCTCCCCCCGCGAGATGATCACCCACCGCATCCCCCTCGAGGACATCGCCGAGGGCTACCACATGGTCTCGGCGAAGATCGACGGCCTCGTCAAGGCCGTCATCCTGCCCCCGGCCGCGTGAGAAGGAGAATCGTCATGGCATCCACCGCCGACAAGCCGACCCCGCCGCCGTCCGCAGACGACCTGCGCGCCCGGATCCCCGGATGGGGGGCCGACCTCGACCCGGCCGACCGCCCCTCCGTCCCGAAGGAGCAGCGGCTCGACATCCACGTCCCCTGGACGCTGCCGGAGCAGCAGCCCGAACCGGCGGGAGGTCGCGAGCGCTCGATCGAGCACGCCGGGCTCACCCCCGTCTTCGGCACGGCCCAGCCACTGCACGGCGTCTCCGGCGTGATCCGCCGGTACGCCTACGCGCGCTTCAGCGAGGCGCGCGCAGCGCACTGGCTGCTGCTGCTCGCGGCCGACCGGGTGGATGCCGGGGGAGCCCACGTGCGCTCGCTGGTGTCCCGGCATCCCGACGACCTGATCGCCGAGACCGGCATCCTCGCCGAGCGCCGCTGGTCGCCCCTCGCGGACCGTCGCGGCCGCGTCGACGCACGACACCACTGGATCGACCCGCTGATCGTCGTCGGACCGTGGATCGTCGCCGCGGCGGGCGGGATCGCCCTCGTGCGGCGCCTGCTCCGGTGACGCATCGTCGCGCGCGCGCCGGCGCGGCGCGACCGCCGGCACCGCACCGCGGTAGCGTCGTGGAGTGATGGATGCCGCGACAACGCCGTCTCTCCCGCGCGCGCTGTGGGGCGCGACCCACCCGGGTCCCACTCTGGTGGTCACGGTGCTCGCGCTCGCGCTCGGGCTCGCGGCGGGACTCGACCCCGCCCGCCTCGCGCTGCTCGTGGTCGCGGTCTTCGCCGGCCAGGTGTCGGTGGGACTCTCCAACGACGCGATCGACGGCGCCCGCGACGCCGCAGTCGGTCGCACCGACAAACCCATCGCCGGCGGCGCGATCGCGCCCGAGCGCGCGCTGGCCGTCGCCGTCGGCGCCGTCGTCATCGCCCTCGGGCTGTCGGCGCCCCTCGGCCCGGGGCTGCTCGCCGCGCACGCGATCGCGCTCGCTTCGGCCTGGGCCTACAACGCCGGCCTGAAGTCCACGCCGTTCTCGATCGTGCCCTTCCTGCTCAGCTTCGGACTGTTCCCCTCGTTCCCGACCCTGTCGCTCACCGCTCCCGCGCTCGCCGCGCCCTGGGCCGGTCTCGCGGGAGCGGCCCTGGGAGCTGCCGTGCATCTCACGAACGTCGTGCGCGACCTCGACGACGATCGCGAGACCGGCGTGCGCGGCCTCCCGCACCGGTTCGGCGCCCGGGCCTCTGTGCTGGTCGCCGCGGCGGGGATCGTGGTCGGCGCCGTCGCGGTGCTCCTCGGCCCCGGCTCGGGCGGGGAGGGGGTGGGCGCGGTGTTCTTCGCGGCCGTGGTGGCGGTGGCGCTCGCGACGGCGGTGTGGGTGCTCGTGCGCCCGCCCGGCCGCGCCGTGTTCCGGCTGACGATGCTCGCGGCCCTGCTGCTGGCCGCTCAGCTCGTCGTCGCCTGAGACGCGCGTCGCCGGCCCGCCCGACTCCGCCGGCTCAGCCGCCCGGACGGGCCGCGCGATCGAAGCGCATCGCGTAGGCCCGCGAGAAGGCCGCACCCCCGGGCCCCCGCAGCACCGGGCGCAACGCCGCCGATCGGGCCGCGTGCGTCGCCGGTCCCGCCGCCCGGCCGAGCAGCGTGTTGAGGAATGCCAGGCGCGCCGCGTGCCGGGCCGAGGCCAGGCGGTTCCGCTCCCACCGGTCCAGTCCCGTGTCGTCGTCGGCGCGCACCCAGGGCGCGAGCAGCGGTGCGAGCGTCAGGGCGTCGAGCAGGCCGAGATTCATGCCCTGCCCGCCGATCGGACTCACCTCGTGCGCCGCGTCGCCCACGACCACGATCCGTCCCCGCCGCAGTGCCGGGGCGACCGCCCGGCGCACCCGGAACGTCGACGCGCGCGCGATCTCGACGTCGACACCGGTGCGCGACGCGACCGCCTCGCGCAGGAAGCCGTCGGCATCCGCCACGTCCTGCGTGCCGGCCCAGGCGACGAGTCGTCGGCGCCCGCCCGGCAGGGGGAACGATTCCACCACCCCGTCGCGTTCGAGGTGCACGCGCGCCACGGGCCCACCCGGAGCCACGACGTCGGCCATCACGTAGCGGTCCGGATAGTGGTGCGTGCGCACCGCGCCCTCGCGATAGACCAGATCGCGACCCGCCCATCCGGAGGCCACGACGACCACCGCGGCGTGGATCTCCTCCGTGCCCGCGGGACCGTCGACCCGCGCACGCACGCCCGTGCCGTCCTGGCGGAGCGCGCGCACGGTCAGACCCCGCCGCACGGTCGGCGCGAGCGCGGACAGCACCTCGATCGTGTCGGACTGGGGCAGGGCCGCCACGTAGGGATGCCGCGCCCGCAGCCGATCGAAGCGGATCTCGGCCAGCATCCGCCCGTCGGCGCGCGCCTCGCCGCGCGAGATGCGCACCGCCCGTGACCGGATGCCGTCGGTGGCGCCCGAGCGCTCCAGGAGCGACAGCGCGGGGGAGTGGATGCCGATCGCCCGCGTGCCCGCACCCGCGTCGACGCGCCGTTCGACGACCTCGACCCCGACACCGCGGGCCCGCAGGTCCGCGGCCAGCGCCAGACCTACGGGCCCCGCTCCGACGACGAGCACCTCAGGCATCGGCGCGCCCCCTCGCGACCGCGAGCACCCGGAAGGGGGCGGGCGTCTCCACCCGCCACGGCGCGCCCAGGGCCGCGGCCAACTCGGGTGCGCGGTAGCTGCGTCGGATCGAGCGGAGCCCGTCGACGCGCAGGAACGTCCCCGCCGACAGCGGCGTGATGCCGGCGGCGTACAGGCCGTAGGCGAGACGCCCCCGCGCGATGTCGGCGTGCAGCACGGCACCCCTCGAGAGAAGAACCGAATCGGCGGTGAACGATCGCAGTGCGTCGTCGTCGAGATGGTGCAGCACGTGGTTCGACAGCACGAGGTCGAATCTCTCCCCGGCGGCCAGCAGCTCCCGCGACCCCTGCGCGACGAACCGCACCCCGGGCCGGGCGCGCTCGCGCGCGGCCTCGTGCGCTCGGGGGTCGGGGTCGGCGCCCACCCACTCGACGTCGAGGCCGTCGCGCGCGGCCAGCGCGGCCAGGCGGGCGACGACGTCGCCGCCGCCGGAACCCAGATCCAGCACGCGGGCGGGGCGACCCAGCGCGCGCAGCTCGGGTCGCACGCGCGTGCGGTACACGTGCCCCCACGCCGAGACGAGGCGGTTCACCAGGTCGAAGCGCCGGTAGGTGGCGGCGAGCGCACGGGGGTCGCAGTCGGGGTCGTCCATCAACTCCGTCAGCTGCGTGTCGCGCCGAGCGAGCCCGACCGGCCCGCCGGTGCGCGACACGCGGCGGTCGGGGACGCCGGATCGCCCGCTCACGCCGCCGGGCGGCGCACGGTGATCCTCGCCGCCTCCACGGTCAGCCCCGGCCCGAAGGCGAGCGCCGCGACCTGGTCGCCCTCCGCCCGCGCGGAGTCGGCGAGCAGGTCGCGCAGGATGAACAGCAGCGTGGCACTCGACATGTTGCCGTACTGCCGCAGCACCTCCCGCGAGGGGACGAGAGCCGAGGGGTCGAGGTCGAGCGCGTTCTCGACGCGATCGAGGATGCTGCGCCCGCCCGGGTGCACCGCCCACGCGTCGATGTCGGCCAGATCACCCAGCACGTCGGCGGCGATCGCGGCGATCTCCCGACCGATGATCCGCGGCACCTCGGGCGTCAACGTCATCTCGAAACCCGAGTCGCCGACGGTCCAGGCCATGTCCTCCTCGCCGTCGTCGAGCACGTGCGTGGCGAAGCCGTCGAGGTCGAGTCCGTCGTGCGACGCGTCCGCGGATGCCACGATCGCGGCGCCCGCGCCGTCGGCGAACACCGAGGCGGCCACGATCTGGTCGGTGTGCGACGAGGTCTGCCAGTGCAGGGAGCACAACTCGGTGCACGCGACCAGCACGACCGCCGTGGGGTCGTCGCCCACGATCCGTGCCGCGAGTCGCAGGGCCGGAACCGCCGCCGCGCAGCCGATGAAGCCGAGGTGGTAGCGCTCGACCGTGGGGGAGAGGTCGAGGTCGCGCACGAGGTGGTAGTCGGGACCGGGGGCGAACATGCCCGTGCACGAGACGGTCACGACGTGCGTCACGGCATCCGCGCGGTAGCCGGATCCGGCGAGGGCGGCCCGCGAGGCCTCGGCGAACAGGGTGGGAGCCGTACGGCGGTATTCGTCGTTGCGCGCTCCCGTCGGGGGCATGAGGAGCGTGTCGCCGTCACGGACCGGGAGGCCGTCGACCGCGGTGCCGGCGAGCTGGGGGAGCACGGTGTGGCGGGTGTCGATCGCGGCCGCGTCGAAGGCGGCGCCGACGAGGCGTTGGCTCTTCCGGTCGAATCCGGGCTGCGCGGCGAACAGGTCGCGAAGTGCCGATTGGGTGACGCGGGTGTCGGGCAGGGCCGTGCCGATCGACACGATACGGGCGGTCATGCCTCACTGTAGGCACGGTTCGACGGCGCCGGCGCGGGGATGGTGCCCGGCGCGCACGGCGTCTATGGTGCCGTGACCGCGGTCCAGCCCGCTCTCGGTGGGCCGACGGGTCTGTCAACCCCGGCCGACGTCCCCCGGCGGGCCGCCTACGGTGGCGGCTCCCCGACTCCAAGGAATGCGCCATGACCGGTCACCGTCCGCTCGACCCCACCCGCGTCACCGACCAGAAGGCCGTACGCGAGCCGAACGCCCGCGTGTGGATCCTGGCATCCGGAATCCTCGCCGCGATCGCGATCGTCCTGTTCGCGTTCTCCGTCCCGATCGTCGCGGCCTGGGCGTGGATCGGCATCGCGTTCCAGGTCGCGATCTTCGCGGCCCTCCTGGCCAACGGCCTGACGGGACGCCGCTCGTCGTACCAGGGCTACCTGTTCGCCGTGCTGATGTGCGTCCAGGCGGCGGTCGCCCTGATCGTGATCGTGATCATCGCGATCGCCGCCTGGATGCCGATGGGCTGAGCCGCGCGGCTCAGCGCGTGGTCGGCCGGTGTCAGGCGGCGAGGGCGTCCGCCAGCAGCAGGCCCGTGATCGCACCGCGATAGTCGTCGATCATGCGCCGTCGGTCGAGGCGCCCTCGGGCCGCGAGGGCCGCGGATCGCAGAGCCGGTCGGAGCGCCAAGGCGTCGCCCCACGCCTCGACGATCGACTCGGGGGTCCGAGCGGTGACGAGCCCGAAGCCGTCGATCATGCGGGCGGCATCGCCCACGTCGGTGGTCACCGGGACCGCCCCGGATGCCGCTCCCTCGACGAGGCAGAGCGGCGAGGCCTCGCCGAAGGCACTCGTGAGCGCGACCACGTCGGCGATGCGGTACAGCTCGGGCATGTCTTCTCGAAGTCCCAGCGCGTGGAGCGCGACCTCGGCCCCCACGCCGCTGTCGGCGAGGAGGTCGACGAACGCGGGGTTGGACCGTGTCATGCCCGACCCGCACACCACCACGTGCGTTCCGGGGGAGCGCCGCGCGTGCAGTGCGGCGGCCCGCAGGAACAGGCCCGGATCCTTCATCGCGTCGAAGCGCGCGGCCAGGAGCACGACCGGGGCCGACTCGGGGATGCCGAGGCGGGCGCGGATCCGGCGTCGCTCGGCGCGCGTACCCGGGCGGAAGCGACGCGTGTCGATGCCGTTGTCGATGACCCACGCCTCCGCGGCCGACACCCCCGCGCGGGCGTAGGCGTCGGACGTCGACTCGGCGCACGCGATCGTCGCCGTCACCGCGCCCGAGGCGGCGGCATCCGTCAACCAGCCGAGCGCGGGCCCGGAATGGGAGGGATCCGAGCGGTGCAGGCACGCGGCGACCGGACGGTCGGGGAGCATCCCCGCACGCTGCAGCGCGACGACGAGGCTCAGCGGCTGCTCCTTGAGCGACAGCACGACGTCGGCGTCCGCGAAGAGGCCGGCGGCCCGGTCGAGTTCTGCGGCGGTGAAGTGCTCGGGCGCGAGGGGGACGTCGCCGGCGACCCGGTCGAAGGTGTCGATCGCCACGCCCGCCGCGTGCAGCCGGCGGAAGCGCGTGTCGTCTCGCGCGAACTGCAGCGACGCATCGCGACGCGCGGATGAGGTGAGCGAGAGCACGCGGTGCTGCTGCGATCCGTCGAGCGAGAGGCCCGCCACGACGTCGGAGTGCAGGATGCGCGCACCCCCGGCGAAGAAGCCCTCGTAGAGGGAGAGCACACGGATGGGTCGAGTCATCGGGGTCGCTTTCCGGGCGGGGATCGTTCACCGCGGATGCGGTCGTCCCATGCTGGAGGCTCGACCCCGCGCGATGGGTTACGTCGGAAAGACCATCGTGTGAACGCCCGGGCACGGGTTGCGGGCGCCGGAAACGGCGACCGGATCGACCCGAGACCCGCGGCCGTACAGCCGACGCGCCGGCCCCCGGGGGAAGGAGCCGACGCGTCGGGTGAAGGGGCGGTGGGTCAGGCGCGGGGCGCAGCCACCATCGCCTCGCCGGTCTCGCGCGGACGCGACCAGGGCCAGCGCGGCGCGATGCGTGCCGGAGCCTCCTCGGTCGAACGCGGCACGATGCCGTTGCCCATGGCGGTCGACATCGCGATGCTCCACACCGAGCCCGCCTGCTGTCCGCTCTGCTGTCCGTAGATCATGGTCTTCTCCTCACTCCCGTCTCCCGACGGGACCGACCCCGTCTCCCGACGGGGTGTCCTGATCACAGTGATAGACCGCCGGCGGGCGGTGCGAGACCCTCTTGACAGATCCGACGCGATGCGCGTCGGGGGAGGGGAGCCCGGTGGGTCGACCTGACCGCGGGACGGAACGAGCCCGGTGCTCCGTCCCGCGGTGTCCTCATGCGTCGCGGACGGCGTCCCCTGCGCCCTGGGCGCGGTCGCGCACGGTCGAGACGGCCTCCGTGGAGTCGTCCTTGACGTGCTGGACGGCTTCGGTGGCGCGGTCCTTGATGGCGGTGGCGGCCTCTCCGGCGGGCTCCTTGAGGTCGCCGACGATGTCACGCGCGACGTCCTTGGCCTCGTCGATGAGCGGAGCGGCCTTGTCCTTCGCGCTCGCGGCCGCATCGCGCTCGGCGCGGGAGGCGGGGATCAGCGAGGCCAGCACGAGTCCGGCGCCGAAGGCGACGAGTCCGATGGCGAGCGGGTTGCCCTTCGCCGAGTCGGTGGCCCCGTGCGCGGCGTCCCCGGCTCGATGCGCCATCGACGATGCCGCCGAGCCCGTGTCTTCGGCGACGCCCATCAGGCGCTCGCGAACTCCGCGGACGGCCCCGTGCAGCTTGCTCTTCTGCCGGTCGACGATCTTCGAGGGGGACACCTTGTCGGCGAGGGCGTCGACGTCGGAGCCCAGCTCGGCGCGCGTGCGCTCGATGTCGGCGCGGATTGCTTCCGGTGAATCGGTCATCGGTTCTCCTCGTTCCTGGTGAATGCTTCCGGGATCTCCTGCAGGGTCGCCGCGGTCTGCGGGGCGCCCTGCACCTTCTTCAACTGGGTGCGACCGAGGGCGAACAGGATCGCCGCGACGATGGCCCAGACGACGGCCACGATGACCGCGGACCAGGCCCACCCGACCAGCAGGGCCAGCGCCGCCCAAAGGGCGAGCGACAGGAAGAGCAGGACCATTCCGCCCGCGTATCCCGCCCCGCCGAGCAGCCCGGCTCCCTTCGCCGACTTCGACGCGGAGTCGGTGAGCTCCGCCTTGGCGAGGGCCAGCTCCTGCCGCATCAAGGTCGACATGTCGCGCGTGACCTCGCCGACGAGCTCGCCGAGCGAGGTCGTCGCCGCTCGTTGCTCAGAGGGTGTCGGGTCGGTCATGCGAGCCCTCCTCCCGAGTACCGTCCAGGCGCGCGGCCGATTCGGTGTAGAGCGGTGAATCGAGGTCGGCTGCGGGCATTCCGCCCGGGGTGCCGCCCGGGAAAGCGGGGGCGGTCGTGGGAACCGGGGTCGGCACGGGGGTCGCGGCGTCTCTGACCGCCGCGTCCGCCTCGGCGTACAGGGGTCCGCGCGGCTGAGACGATCCGCTCGACGCGGGTGAAGCGGATGTGGCACCCGCGGCGATGGCACGGCTGAGTCGACCGACGACGACGCCGGCGATCGCGGCGACGGCGATGAACGTGCCGGGGCGTCGACGAGCGAACGACGAGACGTCCTTCAGCAACTGCTGCGGGTCGCGGTCGCCGAGCCACGATCCGATGGTGGACACGTGACCGGCGGCGCGTCGGACGAGGTCGCCCGCCATGCCACCGTTCTCATCGGCGTCGGCCATGCGGCTGAGGTCCGAGCCCATCGAGTTCAAGCCCTCGGCGAGACGCTGCTGCTGGGTCGACGCCTGATCCGAGAGCTCCCGGCCCGACTGCGCGACGAGATCCCCGAGCTGGGCTTTCGCCTCGCTCGCGACCGCGGCGGCCTCGTGTGCGCCGGTCTCCGCGACCCCGTGGGCCGCCTCTCCGGCGGTCTTCGCCGTGGCCGACGCCTCGTGGGCGGCGCTCCCCGCTTTGGCGGCTACGCCATTTCCCTCGTCGTGCGACGTGGTGGACTGCGACATGTTCGCTCCTTCCGTCCGTTGGAAGGTCAGGTCTAGGTGCGCGAAGGCGGGTCTGCATCGGGCCTTGCGCCGCCGCCGTCGGCGTGCAACGCGCGCCATCGCGAAAGCGCTGGTGCGCCCTCCGGGCCGTGGCGACGGCGACGCGCGATGCCGGCGTCCCGACGGGGGCGCAGAACTGAGTACGATCGTGGCTCGTGCAGACCTCTTCCGAGCTCCCGTCGACCCCCGTGCCGGGGACGGCGCTGGGTCGCGCTCTGCTGGCCTACAGCGAGGCGCGCCGGGTCGCGGCCTTCGAGGCCCGTCGCGAACTGGCGCTGAACGAGCTCGACGCCCGTGCGCTGCTGTTCGTGGCCGACAACCCGGGCGCCCGTCCCTCGCACGTCCGCGACCATCTGGGGATCACGTCCGCGGGCGTCACGACCCTCATCGACCGGCTGGTGCAGCGGGGTGCCGTGCGCCGCGACCTCGACGACGAAGACCGCCGGGTCAATCACATCACCGCGATCGTCGACCTCGACGCCCCGCCGTGGTCGCTCCTTCGCGAGTTCGACGCCCGCATCGACGCGGCCGCGGCCGAGCTCGACTCCGCCGACGCCCAGAGGATGACGGCCCTTCTCGAGCACCTCGTCGACACCGCGCGCTGACCGCCGCGCGCTGACCGCCGCGCGCTGTCCGCGGCGTCAGATCACGCGTCCGGCTTTCCGGGCGTCGGTCGGGCTCGGGGTGAGACGGGTCAGTCGTGGTCGTGCGCGCCGGCGGCGACGAACGCCTCGGACCGGGCCTGCAGGAACGAGCACAGGGCTGCCAGGGTCGCGAGCTCCCCGGACAGCGCCATGACCCGCCCCGCCGGCAGCGGGGCGGCGTTCTCGCGGGGTTCGAAGGTGACGGCCCACTCGGTGGACCCCTGCTCCGCCCCGGGAGCGATGTAGAACGTCGTGGACACGCTGCGCAGCTTCGCGGCCACCAGCCCGGCGTCCTCTCCGTCCTCTTCGTCCTGCGGGATGACGCGGAGCATCTCGGCGTCGTCATAGCCCGAGGCGCGGAACTCGTCGATCCACGTTCGCAGCGTGGTCATCGTGCGAAACGGCATCGGCATCCCCTCGACAGACCGGCGCCGGACGGCGACCGCTCCCATTATGGCGGTCCGAGCGGCGACCCGGTGCGACGAGAAGACCCGCCGACCGGGTCATCGCCGTCGACCGCCGCATCGCAGAGCCGGGGCGCTGACCGGCCGCGCGGATGCGCCGCACCGGGACGGTCGCGTCGGGCGCGCAGCGAGCCGGCGCGGGGCGGGGGATCTTCGCGTTCCGGCCAACCGAGCGCGCGCCGCGGCCGACAGCGCCGGATTGCGCACTTTCCACGCCTCGCCGGTTACGGTGAATTTGGGTGGGGGGCATCCATCCGGGAGGGATCCCACGTGTCGTCGACGACATGAGAGCGATCCCATATCCGCTGTCCGGGCGAGGCGCAACGGTCTTGCCGCACAATTCGGGACGATTTAGGAAACCTACGTGGAGCATACGAACATCGAGACGCGCGACGCCGAGACGGTGGAGCACCTGTGGCAGACCGTCGTGCCCGGGGCGCGCATCTCGCGCGCAGACGCCATCCAGCCGGCTCTCACCTGGCACGCGGCCGCGGAGAGTGGTTTCGCTTTCTGCGACTACACGATCGGTTCGACGATGCTCGTCGAATCCGACCCCCTCGACCAGGTGGTGGTGGGCCGCATCGCAGGACCTCGCGTGTCCGGCACCTACCGTCGCGAGCGCATCGACACCGCGGTGCCCTTCATGGTGGTGGACCGTCCTCTCGAGGTCGCCTTCACGGGGCGCATCGCGGGGACGGCCGTGTCGTTCGCGCGCTCCGACTTCGACGACGCCGCGCGTCGTCTGTCGGGAGACGACGGACTCCGGGTCCGCCCGACGGGGTACGCGCCGGTGAGCGAACAGCGCATGCGCTACTGGTCGCGAACCTGGGAGTACACGCGCGATGTGCTGCTGCGGTCCCCCGAACGCACGCCGCTCGTTCAGCATCAGGCCCGCACGCTCATGCTGGAGGCGTCGCTGCTGACCTTCCCGACGACCCTCACCGACGCGCTCGCCGCGGGTCGGCCTTCACGGCCGCTTCCGGCCCCCGTGCGCCGGGCCAAGGCCTACGTCGAGGCCCACGCCGCCGAGCCGGTCGTGCTCTCCGACATCGCCCAGGCCGCGCGCCTGTCTCCGCGGGGACTGCAGTACGCCTTCCGTGCGGCGACGGGACGGACCCCGATGCAGTACCTGCGTCGCGTCCGGCTCGACGCCGCGCGCGCGGAGCTGCGCAGCGCGGATCCGTCGACCGAGACGGTGGCCGCCATCGCCGCGCGCTGGGGCTTCTCGAACCTGGGGCGCTTCGCCGCGATGTACCGCGGGGAGTTCGGCGAGACGCCCTCGACGACGCTGCGCTCCTGACTCGGGATGCCGCGCGAGCGGAGGTGATCCGCTGCTGGAAGGAGCGACCGGCGTCGCGGCCTCCTCCCGTCCGGGACCCCCCTCCGACGCCAGCTCGTGCCGGCGTCGCCCGACCCACTCGGCGCGGACGGTTCCTAGTGTCCCGCGCCGAGTCCTCCGCTGAGGCGTTCGTGGAAACGCGCGGCGGCGGGGTTGAGTCCCTCGAGCTCGACGGTCGTACCCAGGTGCGCGTACTTGGTGCGCACGGCATCCAGTGCCGCGACCGTCGAGGCGTCCCACACGTGCGAGCGCGACAGGTCGATGACCACCCGCGCCGGGTCGTGGTGGTACGCGAACTTCGTGGTCAGGTCGTTGCTCGAGGCGAAGAACAGCTCGCCCTCCACCACGTACCGGGCGAGGTCGCCCTCGACCGTGCGCGTGACGCTGGTCAGCGTCGCCACGCGGCGCGCGAACAGCACCGCGGCGGCGACCACGCCCACCCCCACGCCGATCGCGAGATTGTGGGTCCACACCGTCACCGCGACGGTCAGGACCATGACGACGGTCTCGCTCAGCGGCATCCGACGCAGGGTCGAGGGGCGGATGCTGTGCCAATCGAAGGTGGCGATCGAGACCACGATCATCACGGCGACGAGCACCGCCATGGGGATGATCGCGACCACGTCGCCGAACGCCAGCACGAGCACGAGCAGGAAGACGCCCGCGAGGAACGTCGAGATGCGGGTGCGGGCACCCGACGCCTTCACGTTGATCATGGTCTGGCCGATCATCGCGCAGCCGCCCATGCCGCCGAACAGGCCCGACAGCACGTTCGCCGCCCCCTGGCCCAGCGACTCGCGGGTCTTCGACGAGGGGGTGTCGGTGATGTCGTCGACCAGCGCCGCGGTCATGAGCGATTCGAGCAGGCCCACGATCGCCATGGCGATCGCGAACGGGAAGATGATGCCGAGCGTGTCGAGCGTGAGCGGCACGTTCGGCAGTAGCAGCGCGGGCAGGCTCTCCGGGAGGGCGCCCTGGTCGCCGACGGTCGGAACGGTGATGCCGAACACCACGGCGGCGCCGGTGAGCAGCACGATCGCCACGAGCGGCGCGGGGACGACCTTGGTGACCCGCGGGAGCAGGTACATGATCGCCAGGCCCGCCGCGGCGATCGGATAGACCGCCCACGGGACGCCGATCAGCTGCGGGACCTGCGCGGTGAAGATGAGGATCGCGAGGGCGTTGACGAACCCGACCATGACGCTGCGCGGGATGTAGCGCATGAGCTTGGCCACCCCGAGCAGGCCCAGCACCACCTGCAGGATGCCACCGAGGATCACGGTGGCGAGGAAGTAGTCGACGCCGTGCTCGCGGGCGACGGGGGCGATGACCAGCGCGATCGCCCCGGTGGCGGCGGTGATCATCGCCGGGCGCCCGCCGAGGAAGGCGATGGACACCGCCATGATGAACGACGAGAACAGGCCCAGGCGCGGGTCGACCCCCGCGATGATCGAGAACGCGATCGCCTCGGGAATCAGGGCGATGGCGACGACGAGGCCGGCGAGGGCCTCGCGGGTGAGAAGGCGTGGTGAGCGCAGGGCCTGCAGCACGGTGGGTTCGGGGCGCGGGCGCGCGAAGACGTCTGTCATGACGGTGCTCCTAGGGGGAGGGGGAACCCGACGCTCGTCGGGGGAGAATGGGGGGTCGCACCAGCGACCGATGTTCACACTCTACCGTAACGAGAGGGTTGCGGGATTCGGGGGATGCCATGACAGAGGAGCGATCGATGCAGATCGGCGAGCTCGCGGAACGGACGGGCCTGTCCATCCGCACGCTGCGCCACTACGACGAGATCGGCCTGCTGCGCCCCTCGGCCCGCACCGAGGGCGGCTTCCGCCTCTACACGCGCGACGACGAGTCCCGCCTGCTGCTCATCCGCCGGATGAAGCCGCTCGGCTACACGCTGGAACAGATGGGCGAGCTGCTCACCGTCGTGGACGGGCTCACCGCGCACCCCGCAGACGAGGCGCTGCGCGCCCGCCTCGCCGAGATCCGCGACGAGGCGCACCAGCGCCGCGACGACCTGCGGCGCAAACTCGAGGCGGCCGACGAGTTCGTCGCGCAGCTGGCAGCGCGATGACCGCGCACGACCTCTCGCTCGAGGGTTTCGGCATCCGTCTCGCCCCGGCCGATCCCGCCGACGCGCCCGCGGCCTGGCCGCTCACCGACGCCGAGCTGTGGCGCTGGATGACCACGCCCTGGGCGGAGTCCGTCGAAGCCTACGCCGCGCGCGTCGCGCAGCAGCGGCAGACGCCGGGTCTGTACGCGTTCACGGTCCGGGATGCCGCCACAGGGGAGGTGCGCGGGTCGACGACGTTCTCCGAGCACGTGCCCGCGCAGAAGCGCGTGGAGATCGGCACGACCTGGTACGGCCGGGCGTTCCAGGGCGGCCGCACGAACCCCGCGGCGAAGCTGCTGCTGCTCGCGCACGCGTTCGACGTGTGGAGCGTGAACCGCGTGGCGTTGCGGTGCGATGCGCGCAACGAGCGCAGCGCGCGAGCCATCGAGCGCCTCGGCGCGACGCGCGAGGGATGCCTGCGCCGGCACCGCATCGCCCCGGACGGCTCGGTGGGCGACACCCTGTACTTCTCGATCCTTCGCGAGGAGTGGCCCGCGGTGCGCGCGGGTCTCGAGCGGCGCCTGAGCGAGTGAACACCTCGGCGCCGTCGGAACCGCCCCGCGGCGGCCGCGGCGGGGGAGCGGCCTGCGCCGTGTAAGATCGTCTGTTGGAAGTGTGTCCGAGCGGCCTAAGGAGCATGGCTGGAATCCATGTAGGCGGGGTAACTCGCCTCGCAGGTTCAAATCCTGTCACTTCCGCCACACGAAGAGCGTCACCCGACAGGGTGGCGCTCTTCGCGGTTCAGCCCACCGGCTCGCGTTCGCGAGTGCTGTCCCCCGCGCCGGGGCGCACCACGAGCGAACGGGGGAGCACCCGCGAGATCACGCGACGCACCGGGCGCACACCGGAGGACAGGCGCGTGCGCACGCGCTCCACGGCCGCCACGAGGGCCGGGCCCCGCTGCGGGTCGAGGGCGTCCCCGGCGTAGCTGACGCGCTCGAGGTCGACACGCAGCAGGTCCACGTCGTCGGCGGGGGCGCCGTGCTCCGCGACCAGGCGCGCGGCGAACGCGCGCGGCGACTCGGCGCCGGGAGCGGGGATGCCGAGATCCACCGCGTCCTCCTGCATCGCCGTCCAGGCCGCCACCGCATCCCCGCCGCTTGCGGCGCGCAGACGTCGACGGCGGAGCACGAGCCGAACGACGGCGGGGGCGCCGGTGATGGACAGCAGGGCGAGCACGGCGAGCAGCGCCGGGATCCAGGCCGTCGCGCCGCGGCCGCTCCCGCCGACGCCCGTGGCCTGCGGGGCGTCGGGGTCGCCGCGATCGGCCTGCGAGGGCGCCGCCGACGGCTGCGCCTCGGGGGCGGCGGCATCCTCTTCGGGAGTGGTCGGGGTCGTGCTGCCTCCCGAGGTCGAGCCCGAGGCGAAGTTCGTGGGCACGCCGAGACTGTTCGTGGGCTCGAACGGCACCCACCCGACGCCCTGGAAATACACCTCGGGCCACGCGTGCAGTTGGCTGGAGGTGACGGTGTACTCGGTGCCGCCCTGCTGGGCGATCCGCGAGGCGGAGCCGGGCAGATAGCCGACGACGATGCGGGCGGGCATCCCGAGCGATCGCGCCATCACGGCGAACGCGGAGGCGTAGTGCACGCAGTACCCCGACCGCACCTGCAGGAACTGGGCCACGGCATCCAGTCCCGCTCCGTCGAATCCGGCGTCGACGGGGGCGTCCAGCGAGTAGCGGAACGCGCTGCTACGGAACCACGTCTGCAGGGCGAGGAGGGCGTCGTAAGGCGAGGTGGTGCCCGCGGTCACCTCTCTCGCGGTGTCGCCGATCACCGCGGGGACGTCGGCCGGGAGGGCCGTGACGTCGGCGCCCAGACCGGGGTCGCCCACGGGGCGGCTGCGGATCTGTTCCAGCGTGGGCCGGGGCACGCTCGCCTGCACCTCGTACTGCTGATCGCGCGTCGACCCCGCGCGCGTGACGATCGTGCGGTTCTGCGGCATACCGAGCCAGTCGCCGTCGAGCCCGGTGACGGTGGAGGCCGGGTAGGGCACGGGCAGCCAGGGGCTGTCGAGGTCGAGGACGGTGACATCGGTGGTCGCGTCGGCCAGCGCGACGTCGCCGTCGGCGCCGACCGGACCGAACACGGGCGCGTCGGCGGGGACGGGCACGGTGTCGGAGCTGTCGGGCGACCACACCGCGCCGTCGAAACGCGAAAGCGTCACGGCGCGCAGGTACGGCGCGGTGGCGGCGGTCGTGCGGACGGTGAGGACGTCGACCTCGCGCGGCTGGCGGAGGTCGTTGCCGAGCTCGAGGTTGGGGTTGATCGTGGTGCCGCTGCCGCCCGACCCGCCCGTGGCGAAGCGCAGGCCCGGTTGCGGCAGGAGGGGAGTGGCGACCACCGCGACGATGACCGCCACCACCGCCACGGCGAGGGCCGTCACCGAGGCACCGGTGCGCCGCGACGGCACCCGGTGGCCCCGGGTGGCCGCCCGTGCCCGCGTGTCGATGCGCAACAGGAAGAGCAGGGCCGCGGCCAGCAGCACGAACCCGACGATGTCGACGTCGGAGGGGATCGCGATCGTGGGGATCAGCGAGACCGCGACCAGCCCCACGCCGGCCAGCAGCGGCATCCGCGCCGTCAGCACGACGTGATCGAGCACCAGCGCCAGGGCGCCCACGGCGGCGACGAGCAGGAACGCCAACCCCGTGTCGGGCGCAACGGGGGCGATGCCGAGCCGGATCTCCTCCGACGCCCCGGCGAACAGTCCCGGAACCGCGGCGAAGGTGGCGGGTGTGGGGATGACGCCGAGCAGGGCCGTCGAGCGACCGAACAGCGCGGTGAGCACGGCGACCCAGACGACCGCCTCGACGACGCTCGCCACCAGCGCGGGCAGGCGCGCGAGCCGCACGAACAGGCCCGCGGCCAGCACGGCCGCGGCCAGGCCCGCCGCGCCCGCCACCCAGGGGCCGGGGGCGATCACCGAGAACGCCGGGAGGAGCGCCGCGATGATCGCGACGTAGAGTCCCCCCGTCAGCAGTGTCGCGTCGCGCCGACGTCGGGGCGTGCGCAGCTGCGTCACATCACCGGTCGACACGCGCGTACCCTCCCTCGATCGCGTCATCCCAGGCAGCGGCGATGTCGCCGCCCGGGACGACGTGCCCCGCGCGCCAGCCCCCGGCACGCAGCCGGCCGAGCTCGACGTCGTCGGCCACCACCAGCAGGACGGGAAGGGCGGAGCGTTGCGCGACCGCCCCGAGCGACGCGCGGTCATCGGCCTGCAGCCCACCCGTGATCACCACGACGGGCCCCATCAGCGCCGAGGCCGAGGCCGGCACGATCCGTCGGGACTCGTCGTCGGGGCGGGCGCGCAGGGCCGCGAAGCCCGCGGCGGTCGCGCGAGCCTCCACGTCGTCTCCGCCCGCGACGGGATCGGCGAGGAGGCTTCCGTCGCTGTCGATCACGTCGACGGTGTAGCCCTCGTGCACGAGCCGCGCCATCGCCGAGACGCAGGCCGTGACGGCCGTCTCGAACGCCGGGTCGCTGCCGGCGGCGTGGGTGGCCATCGGCGACCAGCGCGAGACGGCGCGGTCGAGCACGACGGTGGCCGCGGGGCTCGATTCCTGCTCCTCCTGGCGCACCATCAGCATGTCGCGATGCGCGCTTGCCCTCCAGTGGATGCGGCGCATGGAATCGCCGGGCGCGTACGGGCGGGCGACGAGGTTGTCGGCGCCTTGACCGAGCTGCAGCGTGGTGGTCTGGCGGGTGCCACCGGCCTCGCCCGACGCGGGGGGCAGGGCGGTCAGCTCGCGGACCGTCGGCGCGACCGTGACGCTCGTCGTGCGCCCGAGGGCGATGCGTCGGCGCAGCAGGCCGAACGGGTCGGTCGTGGTGACCTCGAAGGGCCCCAGGGCGTGGATGCCGCGCGAAGCGCCGACGACGTCGTACCGCACCTCGATCGCGCCTCCGGTGCCCGTGAGCGAGGCCGCCGCCGCCGGCGAGACGCCCTCCGCGTGGCCCGAGAGGCCCGCGGGGAGGATGTCGCGCCACCGGCCGGGGGCGGTCGGCAGAGCGCTGCGTATCCCCGCCCGCACGACGACGGTGGCCGGTCCCCCCACCTCGGGCACGTCGGGTGAGACGACCCGGGTCACCGCCCCCGCGGCGCGGGTGAGCAGCAGCACGACGGCGGACGCCCCCAGCAGGGCCACCAGCAACGTGCCGAAGTAGAGCAGCTCGGGGATGCCGGCTCGCTGGGCGATCAGGAACGACGCGGCCGCCAGCAGCACGGCCCCCGTCCCGCGCAGGGTGAACGGCCACAGGGCCGTCACTCCGGCCGTGCTCCGGCGCTCACCGGCGGCTCGGCGTCCGCGTCTCACGCCCGACCTCACGCGCGGGAGGCGAGGGGCACCCGCACGCTCGCGGCGATGCGCTCGAGGGCGTCGACCACCACGGCGGCTCCGGCCCGACCTCCCGCGGCGGACCGGTTGGCGATCAGACGGTGGGCGAACACGGGTGAGAGCAGCGCGGTGATGTCGTCGGGGATCACGTAGGAGCGGCCGTCGAGCGAGGCCCGCACCTTCGCGGCGCGCACGAGCTGCAACGTCGCGCGCGGGCTGGCACCGAGGCGGATGTCGGGGTGGCTGCGCGTCGCCCGGGCGAGGGCGACGACGTACTCCTCGAGAGCGGGCGCGACGTGGACGCCGCGGGCCCAGGCGATCATGGCGGTGACCTGACGCGCGGTGACGACCGGCGTCAGAGCGTCGAGCGGATTCACCGTGTCGCGCTGACGGAGCATGAGCGCCTCGGCGGCGGCATCCGGGTATCCCATCGACACGCGCATCAGGAACCGGTCGCGCTGGGCTTCGGGGAGCGCGTACGTGCCCTCCATCTCGAGAGGGTTCTGCGTCGCCACGACGAGGAACGGCGAGGGCAGCACGTGGGTGCGGCCGTCGACGGTGACCTGACGCTCCTCCATCGCCTCGAGCAGCGAGGACTGCGTCTTGGGCGAGGAGCGGTTGATCTCGTCGGCGATGACGATGTGCGCGAACACCGCTCCCGGGGTGAACTCGAACTGCCGCTGCACCGGGTTGAACACCGACACGCCCGTGATGTCGCCGGGCAGCAGATCGGGGGTGAACTGGATGCGGCGCACGTCGGCGTCGATCGTGGCGGCGAGCGCCCGCGCCAGCATGGTCTTGCCCACGCCCGGCACGTCTTCGATGAGCAGGTGCCCCTCGGCCAGGAGGGCGATCAGGGCGCTCTCGACCGCCTCGGGCTTGCCGTCGATCACGCGCGACACGGATGCCAGGATGTCGCCGGTCAACCGTGCGAACGACGCCTCGTCGAGGGCGGCGTCGGCCGCCGGGCGGGCGGTGTCGGTGCGGCGCATCCGTGATGCCGCCTCGGGCGTGACCGTCTCGTCCATGGCATCCCTTGAGTCGCGGGGTGGAGGCGCATCGTCGCCGCCGTGACCCGATCGTAACCTGCGCCGCGGGCGCGGGGGCCGGAAACCGCCCGGTGCACAGGCGTCGCTCGGGTCGTGTGCGTCCGCCCTAGGATCGGGGAGCGTTGGTCCACCCGAGGAGCCCGCGCATGTCCGATGCCCCCCTGTCCCTTCCCGCCTTCACGCACGTGCTCGCCGTCGACATCGGCGGCACGAAGGTGGATGCGGCGGTGGTGTCCCTCGAGGGCGAGGTCGTCCGCTCCAGCGTGACGCGCCGCCCCACCGGGCGCGAGGCCGGTCGCGACGAGATCGCCCGCAACGTGCGCGGGGCCGCCCAGGCCGCGCTCGCCGCCGCGCCCGGGGCCCGCGTCGGCGCGATCGGGGTGGGCAGCGCCGGGCCGGTCGACCTGCCGTCGCGCTCGGTGTCGCCGCTGAACCTCCCGCTGGCCGCGGGCCTGCCGATCGACGATGTGCTGGGAGGCCTCGTCGACGGCCCGATCCACCTGGCCCTCGACGGCACCTGCATCGCCCTCGCCGAGCACTGGCGCGGCGCCCTGGTGGGCTGCGACGACGCCCTGGCCATCGTCGTCTCGACGGGCGTGGGCGGCGGCTTCGTGATGGGCGGCCACCCCGTCTCGGGCGCCAGCGGTAACGCGGGGCACCTGGGCCAGATCTTCGTGCGCACGATCGAGGGCGACGAGGTCGCGGCATCCACCCTCGAGGCCGTCGCCGCGGGCCCCGGCACCGTGGCATGGGCTCGCGCGCAGGGATGGGAGGGCGAGACGGGCCTCGACCTCGCCGCCTCGCACGCGGCCGGAGACCCGATCGCGATCGCGGCCGTCACCCGCTCGGCCACCGCGGTCGGGCAGGCCATCGCCGCCGCCGCGACCCTTTGCGACCTCGAGGCGGTCGCCATCGCCGGCGGCTTCTCGCAGGTCGCCCCCGACTACATCGACCAGGTGCGCGCCGCCGCACAGGCGGCGTCCCTGCACGCCTACGCACGGCGCTGCCGCGTCGTCGGGTCCGGTCTCGACGGCGACGGTCCCCTGCTCGGCGCCGCGGCCCTGGCCCTTCGGGCGTGAGCGCAGGGAGCGTCCGGCGTCGACCGGCGGTCACGCGAGCGGGAGCGCGGCGGCCGCCATCAGCACCACCGACACCGTCATCGCGATGATCTGCGCGCGGTCCAGGGGAGCCGGCATGCGACGCAGGGCGAAGATCGACACGGCCGCGTGACCGACCACCGCGCCCACCAGCACGGGCGCCAGGCCCACGCCGTGCGCGTGCGCGGCCCCCGCGGCGTGACCGCCCATGCCGAGCTGCAGCGCGGCCATCACGACCATGCCGAGCGTCGTGTGCAGCGTCATGAGCGGCGGCACCTGCGGCAGGCGCCGCTGGCGCGGGCGTCGCCAGAACGCCAGGATCACCGCCGCCCCGAGCAGCAGTGCGGTCCACCACACCGGGGCGATCGCGCCGAGGAGTCCCGCATCGAGCATCGCCAGCAGCATGAGCACGGATGCCATGACCTCGGGCGGTCGCACCCGCGCGCGGTCGGCGGCCAGACAGCAGGCACCGACCGCGGCGGGGGCGACCGCGGCAGCGTGGAGGATCTCGCTCATCGGGTCAGCAGTGGTGCCCGGCGCCGTGCCCGTCGTGACCGTGCGCGCCACCGTCGTGACCGTGTGCGCCGGGTGCCGGAGCGCAGTGCGTGTCCGCCGGCGCAGGGACGTTCAGCACGGGGCTGCGCTCGAAGAAGTTGTACGGCTTGAGCGTGAACTTCGCGTAGTCCATCGGCATGACGGGCCAGTCCTCGTTGCGCGGGAAGTGCGTGAGGCCGAACGTGTGCCAGAGCACCACGTCCTCGCCCACGAGGTGCTCGTCTCCCGCGATGAACGCGGGGATTCCGGCGCCGCCGGGGTGCTGGTTGACGAAGTCCCCGGCCGCGTACCGCTCGTCGGGGTCGTACTTGGTGACGAAGAGGTTCTTCGTCGCGAAGGCGGCGCGCGCCGCGATGGAGGAGGAGTCGTCGGCGAGGAGCACGGGCGTCTCGGTCGGGAACAGGACGTACGAGGTCGCCTGCCCGCGCTCGGTGGTCTTCTCGGTCGACGCGATCTGCCAGACCCGGTTCACGGCGCCGTCGGCGATGCGTCCCGACACCTTCTCCGACGTGATCGGCGTCACCTTCTTGGTGAAGGCATTGCCGGCGGGGTTGGTGGCCGAGATCGGCATCCGCACCGCGTCGATCTCGTTGACGACGTTGGCGACGCCGTCGACGGTCATGTCCAGCCGCGCCGAGAAGAGGTGCTGGTGGTACGGCGCGCCCAGGCCCGGGGCGACCTCGGACGCGAAGGGATACCCCTCGCCCGGATAGGCGGAGGTGAACAGGATGCCGGTGAGCTTGGCCTCGCACTCGATCGTGCCGTCGAGGTAGAGGTACCAGTAGAAGCCGTAGTCGTAGTTCCCGACCGTGGTGAAGAACGAGATCACGAGCCGGCGGGCGCGGCGGACCTCGCTGGAGCCGGTGAAGATGTCGGTGTGCTTCCACAGGGAGCCGAAGTCCTCCTCGTGCATGCAGACCGCGTTGCGGATGGTGCGCGGCATCCCGTTCTCGTCGGCCAGCACGGCGTCGACGTAGGTGATGTCGCCGACGCAGTCGCATCCGAGTTCGAGCTCGTTCGTGTAGCGGCCGAAGAGGTACTCGCCCGTGTCGAAGTAGTTCTGCCAGAACCGGTTGGGGGCGGGGTCGGCGTAGGGCACGACCATCTCGCTGATCGAGCCGCGATACATCACGGGGCGGCCCGCGAACGACAGCTGGCGCAGGATGAGCCCCTCGCGGGTGTCGAAGCCGATGCGCAGGTCCCACTCGCCCCACGTGACGTGTTCGCCGTCGACGGTGAAGCTCGACCCCTCGGGCTGCGTGATGACGATCGGCTTCAGTCCCTCGAGGGGTGGTCCCTGCAGGGCGGGGTCGTCGAAGTTGCCGCTGGTCTCGGGCACGGCGAAGCCGGGGGTGTCGACGATCTCGATGATGCGGCGGTCGGCGACGTCGATGTAGGCGGTGAGGCCGTCGACCGGGTGCGCCCAGGGGTGGTCGGCGGGGTGGTCCTGCCGGAAGGCGAAGGTGCGCAGCACGCGACGGCCCACCTCGTTCTCGTATCCGTAGTGACCGGCCGACAGCGGCACGAGCACGACGTCGGCGGTGGTGAGGCCGCGCGCGGCGAGGGCGGCCACCCACTCGGCGCTGTCGCCGGCGATCACCCCGACCTCCTCGAACTCCGCGTCGAGGATCGGCAACTGCCCGTCGGAGCCGTCGAGCTCGGTCGCTCGCAGCACGGCCCCGGTCGCGAGCGAGACGACGAGGTCGAGCGAGTGCGCGGTGCGCAGGTTCAGCAGCTGCACGCGGGCACGACGCTCAGGTGCGGCGGTCTCGCCGCGTTCCCAGGCGAGGACGTCGCCCTTGGGCGCCTCCTCCAGGCCGACGTAGGCGAATCGGGTCGCCTCGTCGACGCCCTCGAGGCCGGCGACGATCGCGCGGACGGCGGTGATCTCGGACGGGGTGAGGGAGGCGAGCGGGTGGGCCGGCGCGGCGGGGGCGGTGAAGTCGGAGACGGTGGGATCGGTGAGGGTCATGGTGTCTTTCCTGGGTGGAACGGGTGGGGAGGGGGAGGTCAGCCGGCGATCGCGTCGGTGAGCTTGGCGTACGCGGCGGGTCGTCGGCGGCGGATCCAGGCGCCCTGGACGTACCCGAACGCCGGGACGACGACGGCCAGCGCCAGCAGCGACCAGGTCACGGCGCCGAAGACCGGGGCGCCGTCGGCGTCGACGTCGCCGACCATGACCGGGAAGTACGCCACGATCACGACGGCGCAGGCGGCCAGGCCGGCGAAGCCGAGGGCGGGCGCCACGACGGTGTTCCACGCCCGGCGATCGGCGCGGTTGCGCGCGAAGTAGACGATCACCGCGATGGAGGTGACGGCCATGAGGGCCACGATCGCCACGGTCGCGACTCCCGAGAACCAGGTGAACACCTGCAGCAGCGGGTCGAGCCCGAGCACCGCGAACACGGCGAGGAGCACGCCCGCGGTCGCGGTCTGCACGATCGAGGACACGTGCGGGGAGAGGTGACGCGCGTGCACGCCCGACAGGCGGTCGGGCAGCACGCCCGCGGCCGACATGGCGTGCTGGTAGCGGGTGAGCACGTTGTGGAACGACAGCACGCACGCGAACATCGACGTCAGCAGCAGCACGTTCACGAGCACCTCGCCCACCGCGCCCAAGTAGATCGCGACCGTGCGGAGCATGAGCGTCCCGGGGTTCTCGGCGGCGGCATCCATGATCCCCGCCGGCCCCCAGGCCATGATCAGCCCCCAGGCCGACAGCGTGTAGAAGACGCCGATGCCGATGACCGCTCCGTAGGTGGCGCGGGGGATCGTGCGGTCGGGGTCGCGCGCTTCGTCGCGGAAGATCGCGGTGGCCTCGAACCCGATGAAGGCCGCGATCGCGAACATGAGGCCCACCCCCGGTGAGCCGCTGATCACGTTGCTCGGCTCGAACGGGGCGAGGCTCAGGCCCTCGGGCCCGCCGTCGACGACGACGGCGGCCACGAGCACGAGCACGATCGCCACCTCGGCGATCAACAGCACGCCGAGCACCTTGCTCGACAGGTCGATGTGCCGGTAACCCAGCACGCCCACGAGCGCGACGGCGGCCAGGGCGTAGAGCCACCACGGCAGATCGGGTCCGCCGACCGAGACGACCGTGATGCCCAGCAGGTAGCCGATGTAGCCGTAGACGGCGACCTGGATGGTCGTGTACGTCAGCATCGCGGTCCACGCGGCGGCGAGACCCGACGGGCGCCCCAGGCCGTAGCCGATGTAGGTGAAGAACGCGCCGGGGCGGGGCACGTGGCGCGTCATGGCCGCCAGGCCCACCGCGAACAGGAGCAGGATGACGGCGCTGACGGCGTACAGGGCGGGGTACCCCACGCCGTTGCCGATCAGGATGCCGAGCGGCGCGGCCCCGCCGACGACGGTGAGGGGGGAGGCGGCGGCGACCACCATGAAGACGATCGCCGTGACGCCCAGGGAGCCGCGGAGTGTCCGCGAGGGGGCGGCCGCGGTCCCCTTCGATTCGAGCTGGGTCATGTCGGAGCCTTTCGGTTGCGGGTGTGCGACCGAGACTGCTCCCGCGGCGTTGCCCCGCGATGTGACGCAGGTGAAAGTGCCCGCACGCCGACTGAGACAGGGCCGACGCGGGGTGTCCCAGTCGCGGATACGCGCGCGAAACATCGGTGTCGCGGCGGTGCAACGGTCGCGGCGTACGGTCGCACCGAGTCCACGGGGAGCACCATGACCGCACTTGCCCGCGCCATCGCCCGGCCCACACCCGTCGCCGGTTTCGGCGCGCGATCGCCGCTGCACGGCCTGGAGCGCCGTTCCATCGGCCTCGTCGACGTGGCCGCGCAGTCGGTCGCCGCCGTCGCGCCCGCCGCGGCGGCGACGACCGTCGTGCTGCTGGTCAGCGGGGTCGCCCCGGATGCCACGGTCGCCGCGATCATCGCGGCCGCGGTGCTCAGCCTCGGCGTCGCGCGGACGATGTCGCAGTTCGCCCGCCGTTTCGCCGCCGCCGGCGCGCTGTACACCTACACCGCGCGGGGGCTGGGCGCCCGCGCCGGGCTGGCGGCGGGGGCCGCCATCGTGGTCGGGTACGGGGCCATCGCGATGTTCGCCCTGCTCGGCTGCGCCTACTACCTCTCGTACCTGCTCGGGGGGCTGTGGCCCGCTCTCGATCGCGGGACGACGGTCACGGTGGCGCTGGTCGCCGAGGCCGTGGCGGTCGCGGCGGTGCTGGTGGCCGGCATCCGTCTCTCGGCGCGTGTGGCGCTCGTGGTCGAGGCCGTCTCGGTGGCCCTCATCGTGGCCCTGCTGGGGGTGCTGCTGGTGTTCATCGGCCCGGTCGACGTCGTCGCGGCGGTGACCCCCGGTCGGGTCGATCCGGTCGCGTTGGCGGCCGGTGCCGTCGTCGCGCTCACGGCCTTCGTCGGCTTCGAGTCGGCGGCGACGCTGGGAGTGGAGTCCGTCGCGCCGCTTCGCAACGTCCCCCGCGCGATCACGGGCACGGTCGTGCTCTCCGGGGCGGTCTACGTGCTCGCTGCGCTCACCCAGGTCTCCGGCTTCCACGCTCTCGGTCTCGACCTCGCCGACAGCGCCTCTCCGGTGAACGACCTCGCGGGTGCGTTCGGGTGGGGGCCGTGGGGCGTCGTGGCCGACGTGGGCATCGCCGCCTCGTTCCTCGCGTGCGCGATCGGATCCCTCACGGCGCTCACCCGGGTGCTCTTCGCGATGAGCCGCGACGGCGTGCTCCCCGCCCGGCTCGGACGCACGCACGCGCGGTGGCGCACGCCGGTCGCCGCGACCGCGGCCGCGCTGCCGGTCATCGGGGGCGTACCCGTGCTGATGTCGATCGGGGGGATCGACCCGCGGGAGGGGATGCAGATCACCCTGGCGGTCGGGGCCACGGGCTACATCGTCGCCTACGTGCTCGTGTGCGTCGCCGCCCCCGTGTTCCTGCGGCGTATCGGGGAGTTCACCCTGTGGCCCGCGGTCACCGCGGTCGTGTCGGCCCTGGCCCTGGCCGCGGCCCTCATCGCCTTCCTCACGGTCGGTTCCGACCGCGCCGGGCTCCTGAGCGTCGCGGGGGTGACCCTCGTCGCGACGGTGGTGGTCGTCCTGGTCGGGCGTCGCCGGCGCCCGCTCGCTCTCGGGGCGTACGACGAGCCCGTCGCGGCGCAGGTGCTCGGGGGGATCTCGCCGCCGGAACGGGGGAGCGGTGACTGAGCGCGCGGGGCTCGCGGCACGCCAACCCGGTGCGGTCCGGTCGGCGTTGGCGGTGCTGGAGGCCGTCGCGCACCTGGGCGCCGGCGTCAGCGCGCAGCGCATCTCGACCGAGCTGGGGCTTGCCCGCGCGACGACGTACCGCCTGCTCAATCTCCTGGTCGAGGACGAGTACCTCGTGCGCACGCCCGACCTCACCGGTTTCGCCCTCGGGGCGCGCGTCGCACACCTCGCCGGGGTGGTCGCGGCGCCCGTGCGGCTGCCGTCGGCCGCCCGCGCGGTGCTCGCCGACGCCCGTCGCGCGGTCCGCGGGGGCGTCCACGTGGTGCTCTTCCCCGACCACCGCTTCGTGGTGGTCGACGCCGACCCCGACTTCCCGTTCTCCGACGAGGCCCGGATGGTGCGCGAGCCCGCGCGCTACGCGCTGGGGCGCCTGTGGCTCGTGACGCGCGGCGACGGCGTCGATGCGCGCGTCGCGGCCGACTATCGACGGCTCGGCGTCACGCGCCAGAGCGGCGAGGTGACGGCGACGACGGGATGCCTCGCGCTCCCGCTGCGCGATGACACCGGCGGCACCGTCGGGGCGCTGGGCTTCTCCGGCGCGCGTCACCGCGTCGACGACCCCGCCGAGGTGATCCGCCTGCTCGACCCCGCGGCGCGGGCCCTCGCCCCCCTCGTGGGCTGACCCCGGTCGGCCCCCGCGCGCGCGTCCGGTAAGCTGTACACGGCTCTCCGCGTGGCGGTATCCCGGCCAACTCCCCCAGGACGGAAACGTAGCAAGGGTAACCAGGCTCTACCGGGTGCGCGGAGGGTCTTTTCTTTGCCCGGAAACCCCGAGGCCGCCCCTCAGCCGCGGGCGAAGGGCCCGTCGAGCACCGCCCACTGCAGCAGCATGATGGTCTTGGCATCCTGGATCGATCCGTCGCGGATCATGGCCACAGCCTCGTCGACGGGGTACTCGAGGATCTCGATCTCCTCGTCCTCCTCGGCCAGGCCTCCCCGCTCGCCCACGCCCGCCGATCCGTCGTAGGCGGCGGAGAAGAAGTGCAGGCGCTCGGTCACGGATCCGGGGCTCATGTACGCGTCGAACACGTGCTGCACCTCGTCGACCCGCACGCCCGTCTCCTCCTCGGCCTCGCGACGGATCGCGGTGACGGGGTCGTCGTCGTCGAGCAGCCCCGCGGCCGTCTCGATCAGCATGCCGTCGGGGTGATCGTTGACGTAGACCGGGTAGCGGAACTGCCGCGTGAGCAGCACGGTGCGTCGCACCGGGTCGTACAGCAGGATCGTCGCGCCGTTGCCGCGGTCGTAGGTCTCGCGCGTCTGAGTCGTCCACGTCCCGTCGTCTCCGCGGTACCGGAACGTCGTCGCGCGCAGGACGTGCCACCCCGCCGCGAGGAGGTCGACGTCGTCCACGCGCACGCGGGGATTGCGGTCGAGGTCGCGTCCGGTGAGGTGGAGGCCGGTGCGGCCGCGATGGTCGGGCGAGGTGGTGCCCGGGCGAGAGGGGGTGTCGGTCATAGTCGGAACAATAAGGCAGAAACGTGCAAGAATGCGAAGCATGATGCTCGCCGCCGCCCGGAAAGACGCCCTCCTCGATCGACTCCGGCGCGACGGACGCCTCGTCGTCAAAGACGTCGCCGCCGAGCTGGGCCTCTCCGAGGACAGCATCCGACGCGACCTGAGAGATCTGGATGCCGCCGGCCTCGCCGTGCGCGTCTACGGGGGCGCTCTGCCGGCGTCGCCCGCCGTGGCCGACTACGCCGCGCGCGGCGAGGTCGCCCAGGCCAGCAAGCGACGCGTCGCCGCCGCCGCCCTCGCGCTGATTGAACCCGGATCGACGGTGCTGCTCGACGGCGGCACCACCACTCTCGCGCTCGTCGAGGCCCTGCCCCGGTCGTTCGCGGGGACGGTGATCACCCACTCGCCGACGATCGCCGCCGCGCTGCTGCACCACGACGCCGAGGTCATCGTCATCGGCGGGCGCCTGTTCAAGCACTCCGCGGTCGCGTGCGGAGCTGCGGCCGTCGAAGCCGCGCAGAACGTGCGCGCCGACGTCTTCTTCCTCGGCGTCACGGGCGTGCATCCCGCCACCGGCCTGACCACGGGGGATGCCGAGGAGGCGGCGATGAAGCGCGCGCTCGCCGCCCGGGCCGCGGAGACGTACGTGCTCGCGAGCGACGAGAAGCTGGGCGCGGCCTCCCGCTTCGGCATCCTGCCGCTCGAGGCCGTGACCGGCGTGGTCGCCGACCTCGATCCGGCCGCTCCGCTGGCCGAGGAGTTGCGCGCCGCCGGGGCCCGGCTGCTGCCCGCGGCGACGCGGCGTCGACCCTCGCCGCCCCCGGGCGGCGGCCCCCGGTGAAACGCGGATCACTCCTGATCACTCGACGCCGAAGCAACCCCGGAGCGATGTCGGAGCCCCGCAATAGGCTGAACGCGTGACGCAGAGCATCTACATCACGTCGGCCGAAGGTCATTCGGGCAAGTCCACCGTGGCCCTGGGCGTCCTCGACGCCCTGAGTCGGGTCACGCCGCGCGTGGGCGTCTTCCGCCCGATCTCGCGGTCCACCGCCGAGCGCGACTACGTGCTCGAGATGCTGCTCGATCACGACGGCGTCGACCTCGACTACGACGAGTGCGTGGGCGTGACCTACGACGACGTCCGCGACGACGCCGATGCCGCCCTCGGGCGCATCGTCGAGCGGTACAAGGCCGTCGAGGCGCAGTGCGACGCGGTGGTCGTCATCGGCAGCGACTACACCGACGTCGGCAGCCCCGCCGAACTCGCGTACAACGCGAGGATCGCGGCGAACCTCGGCGCCCCGGTGCTCCTCGTGCTCGGCGGCCGCGCCCAGCAGGGCCAGGGCGAGACCCTGGGGCTCTCGGTCGCCCGCACGCCGCAGGAGGTCGGGCAGATCGCCACCCTCGCCGTGTCCGAGCTGCTGCACGAGCGCGCCGAGGTCTTCGCCGCGATCGTCAACCGCGCCGATCCCGATCAGCTCGACGAGGTCGTGGCATCCGTGCGCCACATCATCGACGCCGCGCCCGTGCGCACGACGGGCGAGCGCCGGGCGGTCCCCGTGTGGGCGCTGCCCGAAGACCGCTTCCTCATCGCCCCCTCCATGCGCGGGGTGCTCCGCTCGGTCGAGGGCGAGCTCGTCAAGGGCGACCCGGAGCTGCTCACCCGCGAGGTGCTGGGGGTCGTGGTCGCCGGGATGTCGATGGTCAACGTGCTGCCGCGACTGAAGGAGTCCGCGGTGATCGTCATCCCCGCCGACCGCACCGAGGTGCTGCTGGCGACGCTGCTGGCGAACGCGTCGGGCACCTTCCCGTCGCTGGCCGGCGTGGTCCTCAACGGCGGGTTCGAACTGCCCGACGCCATCGTGCGCCTCATCGACGGCCTCGGTTCGTCGCTGCCCATCATCGCCACCGACCTCGGCACCTACGACACCGCGGTGCGCATCATGAACACCCGCGGGCGCTTGGCCGCCGACTCGCAGCGTCGCTACGACACCGCGCTGGCGATGTTCGAGCGCCACGTCGACACCGAGCTGCTCACGCGCGAACTCGGTGTGGCGCGTCCCAGCGTCGTCACCCCGCTGATGTTCGAGTACGGCCTCGTCGACCGCGCGCGCAGCGACCGCCGTCGCATCGTGCTGCCCGAGGGCACCGACGACCGCGTGCTGCGCGCCGCCGCCACCGTGCTCTCGCGCGGCATCGCCGACCTCACGATCCTCGGCGAGCCCATCGAGGTGCGCGGCCGCGCGATCGAGCTGGGTATCGACATCCGCGACGCCGAGGTGCTCAGCCCGTTCGACGCCGTGCACGTCGACAAGTTCGCCACCGAGTACGCGCGCCTCCGCGCCCACAAGGGCGTCACCTACGCGCAGGCCGCCGACACCGTCACCGACGTGTCGTACTTCGGCACCCTCATGGTGCACCTGGGCCTGGCCGACGGCATGGTCTCGGGTGCCGCTCACACGACGGCGCACACCATCCGCCCCGCGTTCGAGATCATCAAGACCGCACCCGGCGTCTCGGTCGTCTCGAGCGTCTTCCTCATGGCCCTCGCCGACCGCGTGCTGGTCTACGGCGACTGCGCCGTCATCCCCGACCCCACCAGCGAGCAGCTCGCCGACATCGCCGTGTCGTCGGCCGCCACGGCCGAGCAGTTCGGCATCGAGCCGCGCGTGGCGATGCTGTCGTACTCCACGGGGGAGTCGGGCACCGGCGCCGACGTCGAGAAGGTGCGCACGGCCACGGCGCTCGTGCGCGAACGCGCTCCCGAGCTGCTGGTGGAGGGACCGATCCAGTACGACGCCGCCGCCGACGCCGCGGTGGCCAAGGCCAAGATGCCCGGCTCCGAGGTCGCGGGTCGCGCAACGGTGTTCGTTTTCCCCGACCTGAACACGGGCAACAACACCTACAAGGCCGTGCAGCGCTCGGCCGGGGCCGTGGCCATCGGGCCGGTGCTGCAGGGCCTGAACAAGCCCATCAACGACCTGTCGCGCGGCGCCCTCGTCGACGACATCGTCAACACCATCGCCATCACCGCCATCCAGGCGCAGGGGAGTGCCCAGTGAGCGTCGTCCTCGTCGTCAACAGCGGATCGTCATCGTTCAAGTACCAGCTGCTCGACATGACCCGCGAGCAGGTCCTCGCCTCGGGCCTCGTCGAGCGCATCGGCGAGCCCGTCGGCATCGCCCGCCACACGGTGAAGGCGGCGGTCCTGGCGCCCGCCGACGGCCCCGCTCCCGCGGTGACGGATGCCACGTCCACGATCGAACGCGAGATCCCCGACCACACCGCGGGCTTCGGCGTCATGCTCGAGGCCTTCGCCGCGCACGGGCCGTCGCTCGAGCGGTACGCGCCGGTGGCCGTCGGTCACCGCGTCGTGCACGGCGGGGCGCGTTTCTTCGCCCCCACCGTGGTGACGCCGCTGGTCGAGATCAACATCGACGAGCTCTCGGTGCTCGCGCCCCTGCACAACCCCGCGAACCTCGCCGGGATCGTCGCGGCGAAGAAGGCCTTCCCCGACGTCGCGCACGTCGCGGTGTTCGACACCGCCTTCCACCAGTCGCTCGCGCCCGAGGCCTACACCTACGCGATCGACCGCGAGGTCGCCGAGGCCCACCGCATCCGCCGCTACGGCTTCCACGGCACGAGTCACAAGTTCGTCAGCGAGGCCGCCGCCGCGTTCGTGGGTCGCCCTCTCGGCGAGCTCAAGCAGATCGTGTTCCACCTCGGCAACGGCGCTTCCGTCGCCGCGATCGAGGGCGGTCGCTCGGTCGACACCTCGATGGGACTCACACCGCTCGAGGGCCTCGTCATGGGCACGCGCTCCGGCGACCTCGACCCCGCGGTGCTGCTGCAGCTGGCCCGTCGCGCCGACATGTCGATCGCCGATCTCGACACGCTGCTCAACAAGCGCTCCGGCCTGCTGGGCCTGGCGGGCGTGTCCGACATGCGCGACATCGGCGAGCGGCGGGAGGCCGGCGACCCCGCGGCGCAGCTCGCGTTCGACGTCTACATCCACCGCCTCCGCGCCTACGCGGGGGCCTACCTCGCGCAGCTCGACGGCGTCGACGTCATCTCGTTCACCGCGGGGGTGGGCGAGAACGCCGCGAGCGTCCGAGAAGAGGCGATGGCCACCCTCGGCTTCGCCGGCGTCGAGATCGACCCGGAGCGCAACGCCGCGCGAGAGCGCGGCATCCGTCGCATCTCCACTGACGCCTCCCGCGTCGAGGTGCTCGTGGTGCCCACCGACGAGGAGCTCGAGATCGCACGGCAGACGCTGTCGGTCACCTCCTGAGACACCTCCCCGCACTACGCTCATCACCGCGGCGCCATCGCACCGAGTCGGACGCCCGGGCACCTCAACCACCCCGTCCGAGCGCCACACCCGAGCCGCCCCACCCGATCTGGAGCCCGCCGTGACCGACACCGCCGACCTTCCCGACCTCTCATCGTTCGATGGAGTGCTGTTCGACCTCGACGGCGTGCTGACCCCCACCGCCGAGGTGCACATGCGGGCGTGGAAGACGATGTTCGACGAGCTGTTCGCCGCGTGGAAGATCGAGCCGGCGTACACCGATCGCGACTACTTCGAGTACGTCGACGGCAAGAAGCGCTACGACGGCGTCGCGAGCCTGCTGCGCAGCCGCGACGTGGAGGTGCCCTGGGGCGACCCCGGCGACGACCCGTCCGAAGACACCGTCTGCGGCGTCGGCAATCGCAAGAACGTCGTGTTCTCCCGCATCCTGCGCAGCGAGGGCATCCAGCCCTACCCGGGCTCGGTCGCGCTGCTCGACGTGCTGCAGAAGGCCGGCACCCCCATCGCCGTGGTGTCGAGCTCGAAGAACGCCGTCGAGGTGCTCGAGGCCGCCGGCATCCGCGACCGCTTCCCGGTCGTGATGGACGGTGTCATCGCCGAGCGAGACCACCTGGCATCCAAGCCCGCCCCCGACGTGTTCGCCGAGGCCGCCCGTCTGCTCGGCGTCGACCCGGCGCGCTCGGTCGCCGTCGAAGACGCGCTGAGCGGCGTGCGCTCCGCCGCGGCCGCCGGCTACGGGGTCGTGGTGGGGGTCGATCGGGGCGTCGGCGCCGACGACCTCACGGCCGCCGGGGCCACCGTGGTCGTCGACGACCTCGCCGCGTTCGTAGACTGAGCCGTCGCCTGCGCGCGACGCACCCGATCCGCCGCGCCCCCGCGGCCCCGCACCCTTGCCCGGAAGGCCCGTGATGATCGATCGCGATCGTTTCCCCATCGACGAGTGGCGCCTCGTCGAAACCGAGTTCTCGCTCGACGACGTGGGTGTCACCGAGACCCTGTTCGCCGTGGGCAACGGCTACCTGGGCCTGCGGGGCAACTCGATCGAGGGTCGCTTCGCCCTCGAGCAGGGCACGTTCATCAACGGGTTCCACGAGACGTTCCCGATCCGTCACGCCGAGCAGGCCTACGGCTTCGCCGAGGTCGGCCAGACGATCATCAACGCGCCCGACGCCAAGGTCATGCGCGTCTACGTCGACGACGAGCCCCTCTCGCTCGACGTCGCCGACGTGCGCGAGTACGAGCGCGTGCTCGACATGCGCCAGGGGATCCTGCGCCGCAACCTCCTGTGGGTCACGCCGTCGGGCAAGCGCGTGCGCATCGAGGACGAGCGCTTCGTCTCGTTCGACGAGAAGCACCTCGCCGTGCTGCGCCTGACGGTGACCGTGCTCGACGCCGATGCTCCGGTGACCGTGAGCAGTCAGCTGTTGAACCGGCAGGACGGCGAAGGCATCTACGGCGGCTCGCCGATGGCATCCAAGCAGTCCGGTTTCGACCCCCGCAAGACCGAGAAGCTCAGCGACCGCGTGCTGCAGCCCCGCGAGTACTGGCAGGACGGCGACCGCTCCGCGCTGAGCTACGAGGTGAGCGAGTCGGGCATGACCCTCGGCGTGATCGCCGACCACCTCGTCGACACGCAGAACGAGTACACGCCGCGCCAGCTCATCGAGCCCGACATCGCGAAGAACGTCTACCGCGTGCACGCGCGCGCCGGCGTCCCCACGACGATCACCAAGCTCGTCAGCTACCACACCTCGCGCGGGGTGCCCACGGGCGAGTTGCTCGACCGCTGCCGTCGCACGATCGACCGCGCCCGCGAGAAGGGCGTCGACCGCCTCGTCGAGGAGCAGATCGCCTGGTACGCCGACTTCTGGGAGCGCTCCGACGTGCGCATCGGCGGTCACGGCGACCTGCAGCAGGCCACCCGCTGGTGCCTGTTCCAGCTGGCGCAGGCCGCCGCCCGCGCCGACGGGCAGGGCGTCCCGGCCAAGGGCGTGACGGGCTCCGGCTACAGCGGCCACTACTTCTGGGACACCGAGGTGTACGTGCTGCCGTTCCTGGCGTACACCTCGCCGCTCTGGGCTCGCAACGCGCTGCGCATGCGGTACCTGATGCTGCCCGCGGCCCGCAAGCGCGCCCACCAGCTCAACGAGGCGGGCGCCCTGTTCCCGTGGCGCACGATCAGCGGCGAGGAGGCCTCGGCCTACTACGCCGCCGGTACCGCGCAGTACCACATCAACGCCGACGTCGCCTTCGCGCTGGCGAAGTACGTGCGTGCCACCGGCGACGAGGAGTTCCTCGCCCGGGAGGGCGTGGACATCGCGGTCGACACCGCACGCCTGTGGTCGACGCTCGGTTTCTGGCGTTCGAGCGACGCGGCCGACGGCGGGGAACGCGACTCCTTCCACATCCACGGCGTCACCGGGCCCGACGAGTACACCACCGTCGTCAACGACAACCTCTTCACCAACGTCATGGCGCGCTTCAACCTACGCTTCGCCGCGCGCACGGTCCGCGACCTCGCCGAGAACGACCCCGACGCGTACGCCCACATGGCCGACCGCATGAACCTCGACCCCGCGGAGCCGGAGCGGTGGGAGCGCGCCGCCGAGGCGATGCACATCCCGTTCAGCGAGGCCCTCGGCATCCATCCCCAGGACGCCGTGTTCCTGGAGCGCGAGATCTGGGACCTCGAGAACACCCCGCCCGACCAGCGCCCGCTCCTGCTGCACTTCCACCCGCTGGTGATCTACCGCTACCAGGTGCTCAAGCAGGCCGACGTGGTGCTGGCGCTGTTCCTGCAGGGCAACCACTTCACGGATGCCGAGAAGCTCGCCGACTTCGAGTACTACGACCCGCTGACCACCGGCGACTCGACGCTGTCGGCCGTCGTGCAGTCCATCCTCGCCGCCGAGGTGGGCTACCAGGACCTCGCCCTGGAGTACTTCCGTCAGGCCGCGTTCGTCGACCTCGGCGACCTGCACCACAACGCCTCCGACGGAGTGCACGTCGCCTCGGCCGGCGGCGTGTGGACGGCGCTCGTCAGCGGCTTCGGCGGCATGCGCGACCACTTCGGTCGGCTCACCTTCGACCCGCGCCTCCCGGCGGACTGGCCGGAGCTGTCGTACGTGCTGCACTGGCACGGCACGCGACTCGAGGTCACCCTCACCACCGGCGCGCTCACGCTGCGCGCCGGCGCGGAGGGCTCCGCCGTGACCTTCTCCGTCCGCGACGTCGAGTACACCGTCGAGCCCGGCGAGACCGTGCGGGTGACCCTGCACGGCCAGGGCCCCGTGCGCCCCGGTCGCCCCTCGATCCGCCAGCTCGAGGGCTCGGTGCGGGAGGACGGCTCGCTGCTGTCGGCCTCGGTGCCCATCGTCACCACGGCCATCCCCATCGTCAGCGATGACGACGAGCCGGTGGCCGTCGGTTACGACGGCTGATCCCGAACGACGCGAACGCGGCGACTCTCCACGGAGTCGCCGCGTTCGGCGTTTTCCGACCCGCGGCGGCGGTAGGGCCGGGTGCGCCGAGAACAGGCGATCCGGTGAGAACAGGGCGATATGCCGGGGGATCGGCCTGTCCTGGCGAGATCCCCTGTTCTGGTGCCTTCGCGTCCTGCCGTGTGCGGGGTCGGGCCTGCGGAGCGGGGGCTGGGAGCGGGGCGCGGGTGGGGCG
>NZ_JBKBNC010000014.1:0-76381 GCF_046295495.1 Microbacterium sp. | reverse complement strand
CAGCGCCCGGTCAGCGCGGTGCGGCACGATCGAGGGGTGGCGAACAGACGCAGCACCCGGCGACCGCGCACCGCACGGGCGCGGCTCCTGCGTCGACGCCGCATCACGTTCGGTGTCGTGACGGCGGCGCTCATGGGGCTCGTCGCGCTCGCCGTCATCCCCCTCGTCTCTCTCGTGGGGGAGTGGAACCGCGCGTGGAACGTCGAGGCCCAGCGCGAGGCCGTCGATCTGCGCTCCTTCGACCCCGGAACCCTCATCGCCGACGACGACTTCTACGACGCCGACGCCCTCACCGCCGAGCAGATCCAAGCGTTCCTCGACGACCAGGTGGGGGAGTGCCGCACCGACACGTGCCTCGCGCACCTCCGAACGAGCCTGCCCGCGCGGGGTCCGATCGTCGCGGACGCCACGGGCGAGACGGTCTGCGAGGGCTACGACGGGGGTGAGTTCTCGGCCGCCGAGATCATCGACCGTGTGCAGCGGGCGTGCGGCATCTCGGCGAAGGTGATCCTCGTGACGCTGCAGAAAGAGCAGAGCCTGGTCTCGGGCCGTGTCGCGCGCGCGCCGAGCCCCGAACAGTTGGGAGCCGCGATGGGCGCCCGGTGCCCCGATGACGCGTCCTGCGACGCCGGCGTCGCCGGCTTCGCCGCGCAGGTCGCCCAGGGCGCGACCGACCTCAAGTCCTACAGCGCGTCCGACTTCATGCGACAACCCGGCACGCACTACATCGCTTATTCGCCCGACCCCGCGTGCGGCGGCACCGACGTCACGATCACGAACGAGGCGACGGCTGCGCTGTACAACTACACGCCCTACCAACCGAACCCGGCCGCCCTCGCGGCCCGCTGGGGCACGGGGGACTCCTGCTCGGCGTACGGCAACCGCAACTTCGCGCTCTACTGGGCGCTGTGGTTCGCGTGACGCCCGCCTCCTCATCCGGCGCGTGATCTTCTGCGGGGCCGCGGGAAGCTGACGCGCCGAGATCTGCGTCCCCTCTCACGAGACGGCGGCGCTCGCGGCGGGCACCGCTTCACCGCCCACTCGGCGCGCCGCTCATCACAGTGTTGTGATTTCGTTATGCACGGGCGATAATGGCCGAGCAACCGAACACTCGCCACACTCCATCACAGGTCGTAGGGGAAGACGTACCTGACGAAGGAGAGACCATGGCGATCACGTCTTCGCGCGGAGTGATCCTGATCCACTCCGCGCCCCGCGCGTTGTGCCCCCACCTCGAGTGGGCGGTGGGACGCGCCCTCGGCCGTGCCGTCAACTTCGACTGGGCCGAGCAGCCCGTGCTGATGGGCAGCCGCCGCGCGGAGTTCTACTGGGAGGGCCCGGTGGGAACCGGAGCCGCGCTCGCGAGCGCCATCCGCGGGTGGGAGCACCTCCGTTTCGAGGTGAGCGAGGATCCGACCCCGCGCAGCGACGGCGGTCGCTGGATGCACACACCGGGGCTCGGCATCCACTACGCCCAGACCGACGCCGCGGGCAACGTCGTGATCGGCGAGGACCGCGTGCGCTACGCGATGGAGGTCGCCGCGGGTGACTCGTTCGAGCTGCAGCGCGAGCTCGACATCGCCCTCGGCTCCGCGTGGGACGAGGAGCTCGAGCCGTTCCGCCACGCGGGCGACGACCAGCAGATCGTCTGGCTGCACAAGGTCGGATAGACCGTCGGGCGGGGAGGCGCCATTACCGGAGGTCGGTGATCGCCCCCGGCACCGGGACCGCGTATCCCACGCCCGACACGACGAAGGCCCCTTGGCATCCCCGATCGCAGTCGGGGGGATGCCAGGGGGCCTTCGTTCGTCTCAGACCGAGGCGATCGCGACGACGGCGTTGTGACCGCCGAAGCCGAAGGAGTTGCTGATCGCGAGCTGGTCGCTCGCGCCGAGCTCCACGGGCGAGCCGGAGAGCGCGAACGGGACCTCGGGGTCCTGCTCGGTGAGGTTGATCGTGGGCGGCGCCACGCGGTTCTGCAGCGCCAGGACGGTGAAGATCGCCTCGAGCGCCCCGGTGCCGCCGAGCAGGTGACCGGTGGAGGCTTTCGTCGCCGACACGGGGATCTCGTCGACGCGGTCGCCGAACACGGCGCGCAGCGCCTTGTACTCGTTCGGGTCGCCCACCGGGGTCGAGGTGGCGTGCGCGTTGATGTGCGTGACGTCGTCGGCCGAGGCGCCGGCCATCTCGAGAGCCATGCGCACGGCGCGCGCAGCACCTTGACCCTCAGGGTCGTTGGCGGTGATGTGGTAAGAGTCGGCGGTGACGCCGCCGCCCACGATCGAGGCGTAGATCTTGGCGCCGCGGGCCTTGGCGTGCTCCTCGGTCTCGAGGATCAGCACGCCGGCGCCCTCGCCCATGACGAAGCCGTCGCGGTCGACGCTCGCCGGGCGCGACGCCGTCTCGGGCGAATCGTTGCGCTTGGACAGCGCCTGCATCGAGGCGAACGACGCGATAGTGATCGGGTGGATCGCCGATTCGGTGCCGCCGGCGATGACGACGTCGGCCAGGCCGTCACGGATGTGCTGCACGGCGTTGACGATCGACTCGGTGCTCGACGCGCAGGCCGAGGCCACCGTGCGGGCGAACGCGCGGGCGTTGAAGTGCAGCGAGAGGTTCCCGGCCGCCGCGTTGGGCATGAGCATCGGGACCGTCATCGGCATGACCCGGCGCGGGCCCTTCTCACGCAGGGTGTCCCACGCGTCGAGCAGGGTCCAGACGCCGCCGATGCCGGTGGCGAAGTCGACCCCGAGGCGGTCGGGGTCGATGTCGGGCGACCCGGCGTCTTCCCAGGCCTCCTTGGCTGCGACCATCGCAAGCTGTGACGAGGGGTCGAGCCGCTTGGCGACCGGTCGCTCGAGCACGGTCTCGGGACGCACGAGCGCCTCGGCGGCGAAGGTGACGGGCAGGTTGTACTGCTCGACCCACTCGTGTTCGAGGGAACGGGCGCCGGAGGTTCCGGCGAGCAGGGCGGACCAGCTCTCGGGTGCCGTACCGCCGATGGGCGAGGTGGCTCCGATGCCGGTGACGACGATGCGGGGTGTGCTCATGAGCGATGAATCCTTGGTGCGGCCGACGGGTCGTGACCGGTGGGGGCCGGAGCCCCCACCGGGAGGTGTCAGGACTGGTTCGACGTGATGAACGTCACGGCGTCGCCGACGGTCTTGAGGTTCTTGACCTCGTCGTCGGGGATGGTGACACCGAACTTCTCCTCGGCGTTGACGACGATCGTCATCATCGAGATGGAGTCGATGTCGAGGTCGTCGGTGAACGACTTCTCGAGGGCGACCTCGTCGGCCGAGATACCGGTCTCGTCGGTAATGAGCTCGGCAAGGCCGGCGAGAACCTCGTCGTTGGTGAATGCCATGATGTCTCCTGTTTCTTGGGGGCGGGCCTGACAGGCCCCGATCAGTCTAGAGTTCGACGACGCTGCGTCAGGGGAGGACGACGACCTGCGCGCCGAACACGAGTCCGGCGCCGAAGCCGATCTGCAGCGCCAGGCCGCCGCTGAGCTCGGGGTGCTCCTCGAGCAGGCGGTGGGTGGCCAGGGGGATGGATGCCGCGGAGGTGTTGCCCGTGGTCTCGATGTCGCGGCCGATGACGACCGTCTCGGGGAGACCGAGCTGCTTGGCGAACTCGTCGATGATGCGCATGTTCGCCTGGTGGGGCACGAAGGCCGCGAGGTCTCCCGGCTCGATGCCGGCGGCCTCGATCGCCTGACGAGCGACCTTGACCATCTCCCAGACCGCCCAACGGAACACCGTCGGGCCCTCCTGACGCAGGGTGGGCCAGGGCGCCGTGCCGTCGCGGAACTCGTTCAGCGTGGCGTTCATGCCCACGGCATCCGCCTTCGAGCCGTCGGAGCCCCAGATGGTCGGGCCGATGCCGGGGGTGTCGCTGGGACCCACGACCACGGCGCCGGCGCCGTCGCCGAGGAGGAACGAGATGCTGCGGTCCGTGGGGTCGACGATGTCGCTGAGCTTCTCGGCGCCGACGACGACGACGTGCGTGGCCAGGCCCGCCCGCACGAGCGCGTCGGCCTGGCCCACGCCGTACGCGAAGCCCGCGCACGCCGCGTTGACGTCGTAGGCGGCGGCGGGGTTCGCGCCGATGCGGTCGGCCACGATGGCCGAGGCGGAGGGCGTCTGCTTGGGGTTGCTGATCGTGGCGACGATCACGGCGTCGATGTCCGCGGGGGCGACGCCGGACTTCGCGACGGCCTCGCGCGCGGCCTCGGACGCCAGGTCGATGGCATTCGTCTCTTTGTTCGCGCGGACGCGCGTGACGATGCCGGTGCGCTGGCGGATCCACTCGTCGCTGGAGTCGATCGGGCCGACGAGGTCGTCGTTGGGCACGAAGTTCTCGCCGCGCGCGGCTCCGTACGCGTAGATGCGGGTGTGCGCCGCTCCCTGCAGCTGGCGGATGGTGGGGGTGCTCATGCCTGCTCTCCCTTCAGGAGTGCGACGGCCGCGTCGAGGTCGTCGGGGGTCTTCACCGCGACGGTGGGGGTGCCGCGCAGCGCTCGCTTGGCCAGGCCCGTGAGGGCGCCGGCGGGCGAGAGTTCGATGATGCCGGTGACGCCGTGCGCGGCGAACGACGCCATGCAGCGGTCCCAGCGCACGGGTGAAGCGACCTGGGCGACCACGAGATCGAGGGCGCGACGGCCCTCCGACACGACCGAGCCGTCGGAGTTGGTCCACAGCGTCGTGTCGGGGTCTGCGACCTCGACGTCGGCGGCGGCGGCGCGCAACGTCGCGACCGCCGGCTCCATGAAGCGGGTGTGGAAGGCTCCTGCCACCTGCAGGGGGATCACGCGGGTTCCGCGGGGCGCCTCGGAGGCGAGCTCGGAAAGGGCGGGCAGCTCACCGGCTGCCACGATCTGACCGCCGCCGTTGTAGTTCGCGGGCGTGAGGCTCAGCGCCTCGAGACGCTCGAGTACGACCTGCTCGTCGCCGCCGACGACGGCGCTCATGCCGGTCTCGACCGCGGTCGCCGCCTCGGCCATCGCGCGGCCGCGCAGACCCACCAGGCGCAGCGCATCGGCGTCGCTCAGGACCCCGGATGCCGCCAGCGCGGCGATCTCGCCGACCGAGTGCCCCGCGACCCCGGCGACGGGCGTTCCCGCGCGGTCGTTCAGCGCAGCCCACGACAGCAGGCTCGCGGCGACGATGAGCGGTTGGGCCACGCTGGTGTCGCGGATCCGATCGGCGTCCCACTCGGTGCCCGCGGCCACCAGGTCGACGCCGGCCTGCTCGGAGAAGGCGGCGAGACGCTCGCGCGCTCCGTCGAGCTCGAGCCACGGTGAGAGGAACCCAGGGGTCTGCGACCCCTGCCCGGGGAAGACGGCGATGATCACCGTTCCATCCTGCCAAGGATCGGGCGCGCTCTTCTGGAGATATCGACACAGATATGCGGCGTGTCTTTGTGCGCGCCGTGCATCAGCCGTCGCCCCGCACGTCGAGTGTCCGAGAAACGCCGTACGGCCGTGCGGCCCCTCGGCGTGTCCTGGACACTCGACGGGTGGGTGCGGCGCGGATCAGCGGTGCGCGGCGGGGCGCCGGTTCGCGGGCCCGCGGCGTCGCGTGGCATCCGTGCCGATCGAGCCGAGGATGAGTGCCGTCTGCAGGATCAGCGCCTCGCGGGGGCCGGTGGCATCCCAGCCGATGACCTCCGACACGCGCTTCAGGCGGTACCTCACCGTGTTGGGGTGCACGTACAACTCGCGAGCGGTCGCCTCGAGCGAGCGCCCGTTGTCGAGGTAGCTCCAGAGGGTGGCCACGAGATCGGCGCTGTGCGCCTGCAGTGGGCGGTAGACGCGATCGACCAGGGTCTGCTTGGCCACGACGTCACCGGCCAGGGCGCGCTCGGGAAGCAGGTCGTCGGCCTCGACCGGGCGCGGAGCGTGGCGCCAGGCTCGTGCGACGGCGAAACCGGCCAGGGCCGCGCGGGCGCTCTGCCCCGCGTCGACGAGGGCGGGAACCGCGGGGCCGAGCACGAGGTGCCCCGATCCGAAGCCCGGCTCGAGCCGCTTGGCGATGTCGGTGAAGGGCAGTTCGGTGTGCTCCTCACCTCCGCCGCGCGCGGGGAGGTCGGCGCGTCCCAGGACGAGCACGAGGCGCGAGCCCTGCACGCCGATCAGTACGTCGACGCCGAGTTTGCGCGCGGTGCGACGCACCTGGTCGACGTCGAGCTGCGGGGGAGTGGTGCCCACCAGCACCGCGACCTCGCCGTGGCCGTGCCAGCCGAGGGCGGCGATGCGGCTGGGGAGCTCGTCGTCGGCCTCGCCGGTGAGGATCGAGTCCACCACGAGGGCCTCGAGGCGCGCGTCCCACAGGCCCCGGGCCTCGGCGGCGCGCGCGTAGACGTCGGCGGCGGCGAAGGCGACCTCGCGCGAGTACGACAGCATCGCCTCGCGCACCTTCTCGCTGCGGCCGGCGACGCGCTCCTCCATCACCTCGACGGTCACGCGCACGAGCTGCAGCGTCTGGGTGAGACTCACGCTGCGCAGCAGCTCGCGGGGAGCGGCGGCGAAGATGTCGGCCGCGATCGCCGGAGTGGATGCCGGCTCCTCGAACCACTGCAGGAACGAGGTGATGCCGGCCTGGGCGACGAGGCCGACGGCGGAGCGCCGCGCGGGCGGCATCTCGGCGTACCAGGGCAACGTCTCCTCGAGGCGCTGGATGGTCGCTGTGGCCAGATCGCCCGAGATCCGGCGCAACCAGGTGAGGGTGTCGGCCTTCTCCTGCGCCGCGTCGTCGATGTGCCGCTGAGACCGGTCGGGCCCGGCCCCGCCCGTGGAGGCGGAACCGGGCCCGTCGGTGGAGGTGATCACGTGATCAGGCCTCGCCACCCGCGTTGCCGCTGGTGCCGGCGTTGACGTCGTGCAGGCGGTACTTCTCGATGGCCTGACCGACGACGGCGCGGTCGATCTTGCCTTCATCGGCCAACGCCTGCAGGGCGCGCACGACGACCGAGGGGCCGTCGATCTTGAAGAAGCGACGAGCCGCTGCACGGGTGTCGGAGAATCCGAAGCCGTCGGCGCCGAGCGTCCAGTAGTTCTGCGGAACCCACTGGCGGATCTGATCCTGCACCGCGTGCATCCAGTCGCTGACGGCCACGACGGGGCCCTCGGCCTCCTTCAGCTTGTCGGTGAGGTAGGCCACACGGGGCTCCTCGTCGGGGTGCAGGAAGTTGTGCTCGTCGGCGGCCAGGCCGTCGCGACGCAGCTCGCTCCACGAGGTGACCGACCACACGTCGGCCACGACACCCCAGTCGTCCTTGAGCAGACGCTGGGCTTCGAACGCCCACGGCACACCGACGCCGGACGCGAGCAGTTGCGTACGGGGACCGTCGCCCGAGCCGGCGGAGATGTGGTGGATGCCGCGGACGATGCCGTCGACGTCGACCCCCTCGGGCTCGGCCGGCTGGACGTAGGGCTCGTTGTAGACGGTCATGTAGTACATGACGTTGGGGTCGGGGTGCTTTCCGCCGTACATGCGCTCGATGCCCGAGCGCACGATGTGCGAGATCTCGTACCCGTAGGCCGGGTCGTACGACACGGTCGCGGGGTTGGTGGACGCCAGCAGCTGCGAGTGGCCGTCGGCGTGCTGCAGCCCCTCGCCGGTCAGCGTGGTGCGACCGGCCGTGGCGCCGATGATGAAACCGCGCGCCATCTGGTCGCCGGCGGCCCACTGGGCGTCGCCGGTGCGCTGGAAGCCGAACATCGAGTAGAAGACGTACACCGGGATGAGCGGCTCGCCGTGCGTCGAGTACGCCGTCCCGGCCGCGGTGAACGCCGCGAGGGCGCCCGCCTCGTTGATGCCGACGTGGATGATCTGGCCCTGCGGGCTCTCCTTGTACGCCAGCAGCAGCTCGCGGTCCACGGAGGTGTAGTGCTGACCCTTGGGGTTGTAGATCTTGGCCGTCGGGAAGTACGCGTCCATGCCGAAGGTGCGCGCCTCATCGGGGATGATCGGCACGATGCGGTGACCGAAGTCCTTGACCCGCAGCAGGTCCTTGAGCAGACGCACGAAGGCCATCGTGGTGGCGATCTCCTGCGTGCCCGACCCCTTCTTGGGCAGCGCGTACGCGGCATCCCCCGGAAGCTCCAGGCCCACGTGCGTCGTACGACGCTCGGGCAGGAACCCGCCGAGCGCACGGCGACGCTCGAGCATGTACTTGATGGTCTCGTCCTGCTCGCCGGGGTTGTAGTACGGCGGCTGGTACGGGTTCTCGTCGAGCTGCGCGTCGGTGACGGGGATGTCCATCGCGTCGCGGAACGACTTGAGGTCGTCGAGCGTCAGCTTCTTCATCTGGTGCGTGGCGTTGCGGCCCTCGAAGTGGGGGCCGAGGCCGTAGCCCTTGATCGTCTTGGCGAGGATGACGGTGGGCTGGCCCTTGTGCTCCTTCGCCGCCTGGAAGGCCGCGAACACCTTGCGGTAGTCGTGACCGCCGCGCTTGAGGCCCCAGACCTGCTCGTCGGTGTAGTCCTTGACGAGCTCGAGGGCCCGCGGGTCGCGACCGAAGAAGTTCTCCCGCACGTACGCGCCGTTCTCGGCCTTGTACGTCTGGTAGTCGCCGTCGGGGGTGCTGTTCATGAGGTTGAGCAGCGCCCCCTCGGTGTCGCGGGCGAGCAGGTCGTCCCACTCGCGTCCCCACACGACCTTGATGACGTTCCACCCGGCGCCACGGAAGAAGCTCTCCAGCTCCTGGATGATCTTGCCGTTGCCGCGAACGGGGCCGTCGAGACGCTGCAGGTTGCAGTTGATGATGAAGGTCAGGTTGTCGAGACCCTCGTTCGCCGCCACCTGGAGCTGGCCGCGGCTCTCGACCTCGTCCATCTCGCCGTCGCCGAGGTAGGCCCACACGTGCGAGTCGGAGACGTCTTTGATGCCGCGGTTGGACAGGTACTTGTTCGACATCGCCTGGTAGATGGCGTTGATCGGACCGAGACCCATCGACACCGTCGGGAACTGCCAGAACTCCGGCATGAGACGGGGGTGGGGGTACGAGGGGATGCCGTTGGGCGCAGCGGACTTCTCCTGGCGGAAGCCGTCGAGCTGCGCCTCGGTGAGGCGACCCTCGAGGAAGGCGCGGGCGTAGGCGCCGGGGGAGGCGTGGCCCTGGATGAAGATCTGGTCTCCGCCGGAGGGGTCGTCGAGACCGCGGAAGAAGTGGTTGAAGCCCACCTCGTACAGCGCGGCCGACGAGGCGTAGGTCGAGATGTGGCCGCCGACGCCGATGCCGGGGCGCTGCGCGCGGTGCACGGTGACCGCGGCGTTCCAGCGGATCCACTTGCGGTAACGACGCTCGAGCTCCTCGTCACCGGGGAAATCGGGCTCGTTCTTCGGCGCGATCGTGTTGATGTAGTCGGTGGTCGGAACCATCGGCACGTTGAGGTGCAGTTCCTTCGAGCCCTTGAGCAGGCTCAGCATGATCTCGCGAGCGCGAGCCGGACCCTTCGCCTGGACCAGCTGGCGCAGGGATTCCTGCCACTCCCCGGTCTCTTCCGGGTCGCTGTCCTGCGGCCCCTGCGAATACGGATCCTGGTCGTGAACAGTCACGGAAGACCTTTCGTCGTCTGGCAGGTCATGCCAGAGAATCGCCATACGAGTGCGGCAACCCTTGTCTGCTCCGCACAATCAACCAGCGTCCAGCCTAGCGAGTCAGGGCGACATCGGGTGCGCTCACGACACCCGGTGCGCCGTCACGTCGCGCCGACCTCTCGACATCGAGACGCCGTCGGCACGTCCCGACCGTTGGAACCCGGATGCCGGACGTGCCACGCCGCCCGGTCAGGCGAGGCGCGCGGGTCTAGCCTGAGGCCGTGAGCACGCAGGACCCCACCGCGTTCCGCACGCGGCCCGAGCATCGCTGGCCCGTCCTCATCGCCCTCGCGGTGGGCACGGGGCTGTACGCCGTCCTGCCCGGTGAGGCCTCCGGCATCCTGCGGTACGTCGTCGTGGCCGCCGGCGTGCTGTGCGCCGTGCCGATGGTGGTGACCAACCCCTCCCGGTTGACCAGGGACTCCCGGGTCGGGCGCGGGTTCGCTCTGGCCTTCACGGCGGTGCTCCTGCTGGCGAACCAGGTCGCGCTCTTCCTGCTGATCCAGCAGCTGCTGCAGGGGCAGGGGAGCGGTTCCTCCACGCTTGTCGGCGCCGCCCAGGTGTGGGCGATCAACGTGATCGGCTACGCCGTCGTGTACTGGGAGATGGACCGGGGCGGCCCGATCGCGCGCCGGCGCGACCCCCGGGCGGAGCTCCCCGCGGCCGACTTCCAATTCCCCCAGGACTCCGACCGCGACGCCGTGAGCGAGGTGGCGAGACGCTCCTCGGACGTCGCGGACTGGGCGCCCGGGTACGTCGATTACCTCTAATTCTCGGCATCCAACGCCATGGCGTTCAGCCCCACCGACGTGATGCCGCTCACGGGCCGCGCGAAGCTGTTCATGATGGCGCAGGCGATGTCGGGCTTCATCCTGCTGGCGCTCGTGATCGCGCGCAGTGTGAACGTCTTGAACTGAGGGTGGGCCCTGCCGGGATCGAACCGACGACATCCACGGTGTAAACGTGGCGCTCTACCAGCTGAGCTAAAGGCCCGGGCTGCCACCAGTCTACCGCCGCGCCCCCGCCGCCCCCGCCGCCCCGCTTCGACGCCGAGATCGCACGTCCCTCGCGAGATGACCGGCCATTGCGGCGAATCGCGGGTCATCTCGGCCGGGGCGCATGATCTCGGGGCTCCGGGCGGACGGCGCGCGGGCCGCGGCGCGCGGGCGGCGGGTGGCGCGGACGACGACGCGTGCCGCCGATGTCGGACCCCCGGGGTAGCGTGGGACGCGTGAATGCCGATCCCGCCGACCAGCGCAAACTGCTCGACCTCGCCGACCTCGACGCCCGCATCCGGCGCGACGAGCGCGTGGCGGCGAACCCGCCGCAGGCGGAGCGCGTCCGCGAACTCGTTTCGCAGCGGGCGACCCTTTCTCAAGAGCTCGGCACGCGGGCCAACGCCCGCGACGACATCAACGCCGAGATCGCGCGGCTCGAGTCCGACGTCGCCGTGGTCGACGCCCGCATCGCGCGCGACACCGAACGCCTCGCCGCCTCGACCAACCCCAAGCAGGCACAGGGGCTCGAGAGCGAGCTCGTCTCCCTCCAGCGCCGCAAGGGCGACCTCGAAGACACGGAGATCGCCCTCATGGAGCGCCTCGAGGCCGCCGACGCGGCCGTCGCGGAGCAGCAGGCGGTGATCGCCGAGACCAACGCGCTCGGCGCGCAGCTCAGCGCCGAGGCCAAGGCCACCGTCGCCGACGCCACCACCCGTCTCGAGGGTGCCCGTCGCGACCGCGCCGCCGTCGCGGCATCCGTCCCCGCCGATCTCCTCGCCCTGTACGAGCGCCTCGACGCGCGCGGCAACGGTGCGGGTCTGCTCCGCGCCGGGGCGTGCGAGGCCTGCCGCATGGTCCTGCCGCCGAGCGACCTCGCCACCGTCCGTCGCGCGCAGACAGACGAGGTCGTGTTCTGCCCCGAATGCGGCGCGATCCTCGTGCGCACCGAAGAATCGCGATGACCCACACCGGCGTCCGTGGTCTCTGACACGGTCGTCGTCGGACGCACGGCCGACGGACGGTTCGCCCTCGTCGATCCGAACGCCGAGAAGGCTTCGCCTGCCTCCTCCGAGGTGACAGCCGAGCACCTCGCCGACGCCATCGCCGCGCGCGAGTCCGCCGGCGACGTGCGTTGGGTGTGGGCCGACACGGCGCAGCTCTACGCGCGCCTTCTCGACGCCGGGATCCGTGTGGCCCGCGTGTGGGATCTGCGACTCGTGCACGGCATCCTCCGCGACGCGCATGCCGTGGGCGACGATCACGGCCTCCGCGCACACACGGAATGGGATGCCGGAGCACCGGCGGCCACGACCGGTGACACGCTGTTCGACCTCGGTGACGCGGCATCCGGCGTTCCCGAGGACGTCGACGCCGCCCTCGCGGAGCATCGTCGCCAGGTCGCGGCGATCGCGGCCTCGTCCGCCCCGGGAGCGCTGCGACTGCTGTGCGCCGCGGAGTCGGCGGGGGCGCTGATCGCCGCCGAACTGCACGCGGCGGGGATGCCGTGGAGCCGACGCGCACACGAGGGTCTGCTGGAGCGCGAGCTCGGCGCCCGCCACGGAGGAGGACACCCCGCGCGGATCCAGCAGACGGCCGCCGTCGTGCGCGACGCCCTCGGCGACCCCGCGGCCTCGCTCGACTCGCAGCCGCGTCTGCTGCGGTCGCTGCACCGCGCCGGACTCCTCGTGCAGTCGACGAGTCGGTGGGAGCTGGCCGAGCACGACCATCCCGCTGTCGCTCCGCTGATCGCCTACAAGAAGCTGATGCGGCTGTACACCGCGAACGGGTGGGCCTGGCTCGACGAGTGGGTGCGCGACGACCGGTTCCGCCCGGTCTACGTCCCCGCGGGCGTCGTCACGGGCCGCTGGGCGTCGTCGGGCGGTGGGGCGCTGCAGATCCCGCGGTCGCTGCGCACGGCCGTTCGCGCCGACCCCGGCTGGACCCTCGTCACCGCGGATGTGGCCCAGCTCGAACCCCGGGTGCTCGCGGCGATGGCCCGCGACACGGCGCTGGCCGAGGCGGCATCCGGGCGCGACCTCTACGCCGGCATCGTCGAGCGGGGCGCCGTGGGCAGTCGCGCCGAGGCGAAGCTCGCGATGCTCGGCGCGATGTACGGCGCCACCACCGGCGAGAGCGGTCGTCTGCTGCCGCGCCTTCGCCGCACGTTCCCGCGCGCGATGCAGCTCGTCGACGACGCGGCCCGCACGGGGGAGAACGGGGGAGTGGTCCACACCTGGCTCGGGCGCACCTCGCCGGCCGCGGGGGAAGCGTGGCAGCACCTGCAGTCGCTCGCCAGCGACACCGCGGCATCCGGGGTCGACGAGACCCGCGCACGACGCTCCGCCCGCGATCGCGGGCGCTTCACCCGGAACTTCGTCGTGCAGGGTACGGCCGCCGAGTGGGCGCTCGCGTGGCTCGCCGACCTGCGCGCGCGTCTCGCCGCCCTCCCGGAGGTGGATGCCACCCGCGCGGCCCCGGCGTCGGGTCGTGTCTTCGCACGGGTTCCGCATCTGGCGTTCTTCCTTCACGACGAGATCGTCGTGCACACGCCCCTCGAGCACGCGGATGCCGTGGCCGACGCGGTGCGGGAGTCCGCGGCATCCGCGGGTCGGCTGCTGTTCGGGACGTTCCCGATCGACTTCCCCCTCGACCTGCGGATCGGCGAGACGGCCGAGAAGGGCTGAGCCGCCCGCGTAGACTCGAGGGTGCGAATGGGTCGGCTGGACGGTCGCGTCACGGGTTCGCCCGTGCCGAGGAACGTCCGGGCTCCACAGGGCAGGACGGTGGGTAACGCCCACCCGGAGCAATCCGCGAGACAGTGCCACAGAGAGCAGACCGCCCGCGCCTCGCGGCGCGGGTAAGGGTGAAAGGGTGGTGTAAGAGACCACCGGGGGTCGTGGTGACACGACCCGCCAGGTAAACCTCGTCCGGAGCAAGGCCAGACAGGGGATGCAGACGCGGCTCGCCGAGTCCCCGGGTAGGCCGCTGGAGCGGCACGGCAACGTGTCGCCGAGAGAGATGACCGTCCACGGGGTTTCGACCCCCGGACAGAACCCGGCGTACAGGCCGGCCCATTCGCACCCTCCGCCGCTTCGCCGGCGTCCTCCCATACCGGCGTATGCCAGCGCATCCGAAACGGGGGCCGAATCTCACCCGCGTTCGCCGGGGCTCGGAGAAGCTCTCGCTCTCGGTAACGTCTGACCGATTCGAGCCCGTCCGAGGCTCGCGGACATGAACGGTCGCCATGGCTCTTCGTCCTCTCGCTGGTTCCTCGCTTCTCGCTCTCCTCATCGCTGTCACCCCGCTGGGTGTCGCATCCCGCGGTGCAGCTGATCCGGCGCCGGACGACGTCTGCCCGTCAGGGGTAAGGCAGGTCGCCGGATGACCGAACTCGATTTCGCTGGACCCATCGCGCGTGAATTCGAAAGCGGCATGCTGGAGTCTCTTTCGCTCGATCGGATGACATTCGGGAGCGACGGCGTAACGATCGAATTCACCGCACATGAACTCTTTCCCGGACGGTTCCGCCCTCATGTCCCACTGCCGCTGCGCCCGCATGATCGGCTGTGGGATCTCTACGACGATCTCGCTACTGACATCGACGAATGGACCCGATGGGGAATCGCGGTCCCTCTCCGAGAGGCTCACGAGACTCAAGCGCTCTCAGAACGAGCGGGCGACGACGGTGTCGTAACTCTCGAAATGCCCTGAGCGAACGGACTAGCGCCGTCCCGCTGAAAATCGGCGACGATCTGCTGGCCAGACGAGTGTCGGACATATGTTCTACACTCGAGCACGGCCGGGGAAGGGGTCCGGTGCATGGGGTCGACGAGAGTCAGCGACGAGATGGTCGCGCGGGTGCTGGCATCCATTGCTCCCTGCACGCTGCAGCCCGAGACCTGGGGTACCCGTCCGGTCGAGTGGTACACGCAGAAGCGCCCGGTGTGGGCGTGGGTCACGTGGCCCAACCGCGCTGCGACACGCGAAGCGGCCTGGGCGACCGGCGGAAACGACCGGGTCGTCATGCTCGAGGTGCCCTGCGAGGGCGGCCACTGGGCGCCCGTGGTGTGGCGCAACGCCGTCAGCGTGCGTCAGATCGACGCGGCGTGATCACCGATGCGAGGCGGCCACGCCCCACGTCGCGAGCGACCGGATGCCACGGCCGCGGCGCCTCACTTCACCGCGGGCAGCGCCTCCGGCACCGGCACGGCAAGGGATGCCGCTCCGATGATGCCGGCGTTGTTCCGGTGCTTCGCGGGGACGATCGGTGCGCGCGATTTCAGGAGCGGGAGGAACTTCTCGGAGTGCTTCGACACGCCCCCGCCCACGACGATGAGATCGGGGCTGAAGAGGAACTCGACGTAGTCGTAGTACCACTGCAGACGCTTCGCCCACTTCTCCCACGGCAGTTCCTCGCGCTCCATGGCGGAGTAGGCGGCGTAGTGCTCGGCGTCGTTCTTGTGCCCGGCGCGCTGCAGGTGCCCGAGTTCACTGTTCGGGACGAGGACGCCGTCGTAGATCATCGCGGATCCGATGCCCGTGCCGAGCGTCGTGAGGATGACGAGACCGTCGATCCCCTTCGCCGCGCCGTAGCGCACCTCGGCGATGCCGGCGACGTCGGCGTCGTTGGCGAAGTGGATGTTTCGCGACAGGCCCTGCTCGAAGAACTTCTCCGCCTCGAAGCCGATCCACGCCTTCGACACGTTGGCGGCCGAGAGGGTGCGTCCGCCCTTCACGATCGCCGGGAAGGCGACACCGAGAGGGAGGTCGGCCGGTGCCTCGAGGGTCTCGAGCACCTCCTTCACCGCGGCCAGCACGTCGGCCGGTTCGGCACCGGCGGGCGTGGACACCTTCACGCGGTCGCTGATCAGCTCACCGGCATCCAGATCGACGATCCCCGCTTTGATGCCGGTTCCGCCGATGTCCACTCCGACCGCACGAGACGCATTCGTTGCCATACCCCTCAGCCTATCCAGGCGCGCGGTCGGGATCAGTAGGATCGGGGGAGCAGCGGCGTTCTGCGCCGACACGCGCGACCCAGGTGAGGAGCCATCGTGAGCGACGACAAGAAGTACTGGTACAACCTCGAGACCGGCGAGGTCGAGCAGGGCTTCGAGTCGCCCGCCGTCGATCGCGCGGGCCCCTTCGACACCGCGGAAGAGGCCGCTCGCGCCCCGCAGCTGATGAAAGAACGCGCTCAGAAGTGGGCCGAAGAAGAACAGGCTCGCGACGACTGGGGCTCCGGCTCCGACCGCTGACGGCCCACCGAGACGAGGGATTGACGATGGACAAGCAGCGCGATTTCGTCCTGCGAACGATCGAGGAACGCGGCGTCAAGTTCGTGCGCCTGTGGTTCACCGACGTGGTCGGGACGCTGAAGTCGGTGGCAATCGCCCCCGCCGAGGTGGAGGGCGCCTTCACCGAGGGGCTGGGCTTCGACGGCTCCGCGATCGAGGGGCTCACGCGCTCCTACGAATCCGACCTGCTCGCCCACCCCGACCCCACGACGTTCCAGATCCTGCCCTGGCGTGGCGAGATCGACCCCACGGCGCGCATGTTCTGCGACATCACCACCCCCGACGGCCAGCCCGCCGTGGCCGACCCGCGCCACGTGCTCAAGCGCACGCTCGCCAAAGCCGCTGACGCCGGGTTCACGTTCTACACGCACCCCGAGATCGAGTTCTACCTGCTCAAGTCCTCGCAGCTCGGCGCCGACGGCCGCCCGCAGCCGGTCGACTCGGCCGGCTACTTCGACAACGTGCCCGGCGGGACGGCTCACGACTTCCGCCGTCGCTCGGTGCGCATGCTCGAAGACCTCGGCATCTCGGTCGAGTTCAGCCACCACGAGGGCGGCCCCGGTCAGAACGAGATCGACCTCCGCTACGCCGACGCCCTCACCACGGCCGACAACATCATGACCTTCCGCACGGTGGTGAAGGAGGTCGCGATCGAGCAGGGCGTGTACGCGACGTTCATGCCCAAGCCGATCAGCGGCCAGCCCGGAAGCGGCATGCACACGCACCTCTCGCTCTTCGAGGGCGACATGAACGCCTTCTACGAGGAGGGCGGCCAGTACCAGCTGTCGAAGGTCGGTCGGCACTTCATCGCGGGTCTGCTGCGTCACGCGAACGAGATCTCGGCCGTGACGAACCAGTTCGTCAACTCGTACAAGCGCCTGTGGGGCGGCGACGAGGCACCCAGCTTCATCTGCTGGGGCCACAACAACCGCTCCGCGCTCGTGCGCGTGCCGCTGTACAAGCCCAACAAGGGCCAGTCGACGCGCGTGGAGTACCGCGCGCTCGACTCGGCGGCCAACCCCTACCTGTCGTACGCCCTCATGCTCGCCGCCGGCCTCAAGGGGATCGAGCAGGAGTACGAGCTGCCCGCCGAGGCCGAAGACAACGTCTGGTCGCTCACCGACGCCGAGCGTCGCGCCCTCGGGTACGCGCCCCTGCCGGCGAGCCTCGACCACGCCCTCGAGTACCTCGAGGAGTCGGAGCTCGTCGCCGAAACCCTCGGGGAGCAGGTGTTCAAGTACGTTCTGCTCAACAAGCGTCGCGAGTGGCAGCAGTACCGCGCCCAGGTGACGCCGTTCGAGCTCGCGAGCAACCTCGAAGCACTCTGACGGTCATCCGATGACCTCGGGCGACCGCACGACCGCGCTCACCGCCCTCGCCCGAACCGGCTTCTCGAGGCTCACCGAAGCAGACATCCTGCTCGGAGAGCTCGAGGAGTCGGTCGGGGTGAACCGGCCGGATGCCATGCAGCTCGCGCAGCGCGTGGCCGACCCCGACCGGGCGCTGCAGGCGATCCTGCAGGTGGCCCGGCGCGACGTCGCCGCAGTCCGGCGGGCGGCCGCCGATGCCGGAGCGTGGCGTGCCCTGTGGGACATCGTGGGCGCGTCCGACGGCTTCGCCGAGTTCTACCTGCGCCACCCCGAAGAGCTCGCACACCTCTCCGGCGCCGGGCTCACCGTGCCGGACGAGTCGGCCATGCGCGCCGAGCTGCTGGCATCCGTGGGTGATGTCGACGGCTTCGCCGCGGATGCGACGGATGCCGCCTGGGTCGCCCTGCGCGTGCGCTACCGGCGCCTGCTCGCCCGCATCGCGGCGTACGACCTCGGGCAGGACGACCCGGCCGGCGCCATCGACATCGTCTCGACGGCGCTCGCCGACCTGGCCGGCGCGGCGCTCGAGGCCTCGCTGAGCGTCGCGCGCTCGCGCCTGTCGGGGACGGGCCCGGGCTCGTTCGCGCCGGAGCAGATCGCGGCCACGCGCTTCGCCATCATCGCCATGGGCAAGACCGGGGCCCGCGAACTCAACTACGTCAGCGACGTCGACGTGATCTTCGTCGGCGGCTCGTCCGACGAAGAGGTCGTGTCGGAGGCGCGCGCGATCGACATCGGCACGCGGCTCGCGGTCCAGACCATGCGCGGCATCTCAGGGCCCGAGATCGAGCCGCCGCTGTGGGAGGTCGACCCGAACCTCCGTCCCGAGGGTAAGCAGGGCGCCCTCGTTCGCAGCCTCGCCTCCCACCAGCAGTACTACGACCGGTGGGCGAAGAGTTGGGAGTTCCAGGCGCTGCTGAAGGCCCGCGCCATCGCCGGAGACGCCTCGCTCGGCGCCGAATACGTCGCCGCGGTGCAGCCGCTGGTGTGGCACAGCGCGGCGCGCGAGAACTTCGTCGAGGGCGTGCAGCGCATGCGCGAGCGCGTGACCGACCACATCCCCTCCGCGGAGGTGAACCGGCAACTCAAGCTCGGGCCCGGCGGCATCCGCGACGTCGAATTCACGGTGCAGCTGCTGCAGCTCGTGCACGGGCTCACCGACGAGCGCATCCGCCAACGCGGCACGCTCGAGGCGCTCGACGCCCTCGTGGCCGAGGGCTACATCGGCCGCACCGAGGCCGAGGCGTTCGGTCGCGACTACCGACTCCTGCGCCTGCTCGAGCACCGCCTGCAGTTACGTGGGCTCCGCCGCACGGCGCTGCTGCCCGAGAAGGACGACGATCTGCGGGTGCTCGCTCGCGCCTCGCGGCTGGCCGATTCGGCAGCCGGGGTGCAGGCGGTGTGGGAGGGCATCAAGCGCGAGGTGCGCGACATCCACGTGCGCCTGTTCTACCGCCCGCTCCTGTCGGCGGTGGCGGCGCTGCCCGAGGGGGAGCGCACCCTGTCGACGGAGCAGGCGCGCGATCGCCTCGCTGCGATCGGCTTCCGCGACCCGGCGGGAGCCCTCCGCCACATCGCGGCGCTCACCAGCGGGCTGAGTCGCAAGGCCACCATCCAGCGGCACCTGATGCCGATCATGATCCGGTGGTTCGCAGACGGCGTGGATCCCGACTATGGCCTGCTCGTCTTCCGCCGCATCAGCGAGCGACTGGGCAACACCCCGTGGTTCCTCCGGATGCTGCGCGACTCGGCGGGCGCCGCCGAAAGTCTCACCCGGGTGCTCTCGGGGTCGCGCTACATCGGCGAGCTGATGGAGTGGATCCCGGAGTCCGTCGCCTGGCTCGACGACGACGCGCTGCTGCGCCCGCGCTCGGGGAAGGCGCTCGAAGACGAGGCCCGCGCGATCCAGACGCGCTGGCAGAACATCGATGACGCGATGCGATCCGTCCGCGCGCTGCGCCGCCGCGAGATGCTGCGGGTCGCCATGGCCGCCGTGCTCGGGACCGTGTCGCTCGAGGAACTCTCCGACGCCCTCACGACCATCACCGAGGTCACGATCCAGGCGACGCTGCGAGCGGTGCGCCGGGTGGTCGTGCCGCCGGAGGACGACGACCTCGATTTCGCGATCATCGCGATGGGTCGCTTCGGGGGGCGCGAGATCGGATTCGGGTCGGATGCCGACGTGATGTACGTGTACCGTGCGAATGGCGTCGACCCCCAGCGTGCAAGCCAGTTGGCGCTCAAGATCGTCGCGGGCCTCCGCGAGCACTCGGAAGATCACCGCCTTCCGCTCGACCTCGATGCCGAACTGCGCCCGGAGGGCCGCAGTGGGCCGCTCGCGCGGTCGATCGATGCGTACGCCGAGTACTACCGCCGCTGGTCGCTGTCGTGGGAAGCCCAGGCCCTCCTGCGCGCGCGGGGCGTCGCGGGCAGCGTCAAGCTCATCGGAGCGTTCATGCAACTCGCCGACGAGCTGCGCTACCCGGTGACGGCCGACCAGAACGGTCTGCGCGAGATCCGCCGCATCAAAGCACGCGTCGAGAACGAACGGTTGCCGCAGGGCGCCGATCCGGCGCGGCATCTCAAACTCGGCCCTGGTTCGCTCAGCGACGTGGAGTGGCTCGTGCAGTTGCTGCAGTTGCAGCACGCCCGCGCGGTGCCCGCGATGCGCACGACCTCGACGCTGTCGGCCCTGGATGCCGCCGTCGAGGCCGGCCTCGTCGACTCGGATGCCGCTCACAAGCTCGCGGCGGCCTGGCACCTGGCCAGCCGCCTCCGCTCCGCGAACACCCTGCTGTCAGGACAGACGAGCGACGTGCTGCCCGCCGACCGTCTGCGACTCGACGGCATCGGTCGCATCCTCGAGTACCCGCCGCGCTCCGCCACCCAGGTCGAGGAGGATTACTTCGGCGCCACTCGACGGGCCCGACGTGTCTTCGACAAGCTCTTCTACGGCTGAGCGGGTTCTCGCATCCGCCCGCCGGCCTACGACATGAGTCGCTCGCGCACCTCTCGTCGCAGCACCTTGCCGATGAGCGATCGCGGCAGATCATCGACCACGACGATGCGCCGCGGAACCTTGTAGGCCGCCAGGCGCGTCTTGCAGAAGTCGCGAATGGCTTCGGGCTCGACCTCGACGCCGTCGCGGAGGACGATCGCCGCCGCGACGTCTTCTCCGCCCGACGACTTCGGCAGCGCCACGACCGCCGCGCCGGCGATGTCGGGGTGCGAGGTCAGGACGTCCTCCACCTCGCTGGGGGAGACGTTGAAGCCGCCGGTGATGATGATCTCTTTGAGGCGGTCGACGATCGTGACGAAGCCGTCGTTCGAGACCGATGCGATGTCGCCGGTGCGCAGCCAACCGCCGTCGAGCAGCGTCTCGGCCGTGTCGGACGGCCGGTTCCAGTACCCCTGGAAGACCTGCGGTCCGCGCAGCAGCAGTTCGCCGGCCTCGCCGAGCGGCAGATCGGTGGTGGGGTTCTCGGGGTCCACCACACGGATGTCGGTACTCGGGAACGGCACGCCCACCGTGCCGGGTCGACGCGACGGTCCGATGGGGTTGCCCAGGGCGACGGGGGAGGACTCCGTCATCCCGTACCCCTCGACGAGGAGACCACCCGTAGCGGCCTCCCACCGGTCGACGGTGGCCACGGGGAGGCTCATCGCGCCGGAGATCGCGAACCGCACGCTGGTCAGGTCGATCGTGCCGCGCGCGGCGGCACGCGCGAGCTGGTCGTAGATGGGAGGGACGGCGGGGAGGAACGTGGGCGGGCTCTTCTTCGCCGCTGCGGCGACCAGATCGAGGTCGTACTTGGGGAACAGGACGAGCTTGGCCCCGATGCTCATCGCGAAGGTGAGGCAGAGGGTGAGTCCATAGGCGTGGAACAGCGGCAGCACGCCGTAGAACGTCTCTTCGCCGTCGCGCAGGCCCGGGACCCACGCCCGCCCCTGCATGGCGTTGGCGCGGAGATTCGCGTGCGTCAGCACCGCCCCCTTGGGGCTGCCGGTCGTGCCGCTGGTGTACTGCAGAAGGGCGATGTCGTCGAGCGCGGGCCCGTGGTGCTTCCGGGCGAGCGTGCCGTGGGTCAGCAGCCTCTTCCAGGCCAGCGGCCGCTTCGAGGTCGGAGTGGCCGTGAGCTGTGCGCGCGCGGTACGGGCCTCGGCCACCGGAAGGCGCAGCGCCAGCCGTTTGCCCAGTGGCAGCGCCTCGGTGATGTCGACGCTCACCACGTGCTCGAGCGCGAGGTCGGAGGGGAACTCGGCGACGGTGTCGGCGAGCTTGTCCCACACGATGGCGAACCGCGCCCCGTGGTCTTCGAACTGGTGGCGGAGCTCGCGGGGGGTGTAGAGCGGGTTGTGTTCGATCACGATCGCGCCCAAGCGCAGCGCCGCGTAGAAGGCGACGACGTGCTGCGGGGAGTTCGGCAGCACCAGAGCCACACGGTCTCCGGGTCGCACCCCCAGACGGCGCAGACCCTCGGCCGCCCGGGCGACCTGCTCACCGAGTTCGCGGTAGGTCGTCGGCGCACCGAAGAACTCGAGCGCCGTCTTCTTCCCGTAGCGCTCCACGGAGGCGTGCAGCATCTCGGGCAGGGTCTGGGCGGGGGCATCGATCTCGAGCGGCACGCCCTCGGCGTACGAGGTCGACCACGGACGCGAGGCGTAAGGGGACTCCGGCATGCTCCCATCCTCGCGTGCCCCACCGACATCGCGGCGGAGGTTGACCTGAGGGGATGCCGGGAAGCAGTCGCACCGCGTCCACCCGGTCCGACGCGGCGACCCTCGCGCGCCGCGCGCGAGAGGCCTAACCTGTCGGGCATGTGCCGCAACATCGTGCCCCTGCACAACTTCACGCCCCCGGCGACGGATGCCGAATGCCACGACGCTGCGCTGCAGTTCGTGCGCAAGATCGTCGGCACCACGACGCCCTCCCGCGCCAACCAGGACGTGTACGACCGCGCCGTCGCGGAGGTCTCCGCATCCGTCCGCCAGCTGCTGGACGATCTCGTGACGAGCGCCCCGCCGAAAGTGCGCGAGCTCGAGGCGGCGAAACGACAGGCCCGCTCCGCCGAGCGGTACGAGGCGATCCGCGTGTTCCAGGAGCAGAAGCGCGCGGCGCGAACGACCGGCTGACGTGCCGGGCCCCGGCATCCGTCGACTCCCACCGAAACGACGGCGCCCGCCCCCGCGAAGCGGCGGGGACGGGCGTCGTCGTGACGATCGGGCGGTCAGACCCCGAAGTACAGCTCGTACTCGAAGGGGTGCGGACGCTGGGCGATCGGCTGGATCTCGTTCTCGATCTTGTACTCGATCCAGGTGTCGATGAGCTCCTGCGTGAAGACGCCACCGGCGAGCAGGAACTCGTGGTCGGCGCGCAGGGCCTCGAGCGAGTCGAGCAGCGAGTTCGGAACCTGCGGGATGTTCTTGGCCTCTTCGGCGGGGAGCTCGTAGAGGTCCTTGTCGACGGGCTCGTGGGGCTCGATGCGGTTCTTGATGCCGTCCAGACCCGCCATGAGCTGCGCCGCGAACGCGAGGTACGGGTTGCCCGAGGCGTCGGGCGCACGGAACTCGATGCGCTTGGCCTTGGGGTTCGAACCGGTGATCGGGATGCGGATGGCCGCGGAGCGGTTGCCCGCCGAGTACACCAGGTTCACCGGCGCCTCGAAGCCCTTCACCAGACGGTGGTAGCTGTTGAGGGTCGGGTTGGTGAAGGCGAGCACGGCGGGGGCGTGGGCCAGCAGACCGCCGATGTACCAGCGGGCGATGTCGGAGAGCCCGCCGTAGCCGGTCTCGTCGTAGAACAGCGGCTTGCCGTCGTTCCACAGCGACTGGTGGGTGTGCATACCCGAACCGTTGTCACCGAACAGGGGCTTGGGCATGAAGGTCGCGACCTTGCCCCACTCCTCGCAGGTGTTCTTCACGATGTACTTGAACTTCAGGATGTCGTCGGCCGCGTGCACCATCGTGTCGAAGCGGTAGTTGATCTCCTGCTGACCGCCCGTACCGACCTCGTGGTGCGAGCGCTCGAGCACGAAGCCCGCCTCGATCAGCTTGAGGGTGATGTCGTCGCGCAGATCCGCGGTCTTGTCGACCGGCGAGACGGGGAAGTATCCACCCTTGTAGGGCGTCTTGTTGGCGAGGTTTCCGCCCTCTTCCGCGCGGCCCGTGTTCCACGCGCCCTCTGCGGAGTCGACCGAGTAGAAGCTCGAGTTCTGCTTCACCTCGTAGCGGACGTCGTCGAAGATGTAGAACTCGGCCTCGGGGGCGAAGAACGCGGTGTCGGCGATACCGGTCGAAGCGAGGTACTTCTCCGCCTTCTTCGCGACCTGACGCGGGTCCTTGCCGTAGATCTCACCGTTGCGCGGGTTGTAGATGTCGAAGATCATGACGAGGGTCTTGGCCTCGCGGAACTGGTCGACGTAGGCGGTGGTGACGTCGGGGATGAGCTGCATGTCCGACTCGTGGATGTTCGCGAACCCGCGGATCGACGAGCCATCGAACAGCTGTCCGACGGTGAAGAACTCCTCGTCGACGGTCGAGGCGGGGATGTTGAAGTGCTGCTGCACACCAGGAAGATCCGTGAAACGGATGTCGAGGAACTTGACGTCCTCGTCCTGGATGAACTTCAGCACCTCGGACGAATCTTTGAACATGAAGACTCCAGAGGTAGAACATTCGGGATCGTGCCGGCCTCGGCCAGCCTCCTCGACCCTACCCAGAACCGGTGTCCCGGTCATATCTCCCATGTTTCGGGGATGTTACGGCGACCCGATTACGCTGGGCACGTGAGCGTCCCCGCCGAGAACGACTACCCGGGCCAGCGGCTCGGCCTCCCCCGCGAGGGTCGCGGCTCCATCGCCCGTCCGGGCCGCCGGATCGGGGCGCTGCTGATCGACGTCGCGAGCGCCGGCCTCATCGGGTTCGCCTTCTTCTCCAGCCCCGATCCCGTGACGGGCGTGCCGTTCGCGAATCCGATCGCCACCAACATCATCTTCTTCGTGGTGCAGATCCTCTTCATCCCGCTCCTCGGGGGCAGTCCGGGTCACCGGCTCCTGGGGATGCGGCTCGAGCTGGCATCCGGGGGATGGGTCGGGCTGTGGCGTCCGATCGTGCGCACGATCCTGCTCGCCCTGATCATCCCCGCGGTCGTGTGGGACTCCGACCAACGCGGTCTGCATGACAAGGCCGTCGCAACGGTGCTCGTGCGCAGCTGACGCCGGAAGCATCGCCGACCACGACGAAGGCCCCCGCTGAGCGGGGGCCTTCGTGATGAACGGGATCAGCGCGGTCGCGGCGCGCGCATCTTGGTCGGGTCGACGCCCTTCGGGATGGGCAGCGACGACAGTCCCTGCGACACCGAGGACACGCGCTTGATCACTGCGGCCATCGTGGCGCGGTCGACCTTCTTCGGCAGAGCCTTGATGGTCGAGGCGAGCTTGCCGATCGGCACATCGTCGTCACCGTGTCCGACGTACAGCACCGTGACGGGGACGCCGGCGGCCACGCGCAGCACACGGGAGCGCTCCTCGCCGACCAGACGGGTCAGGCGGCTTCGGTTGCCCTCTCCGATGAGCACGACCCCACCGCGGCCGATGGCGCGGTAGAGCGCCTCCTGCGTGCGGGGGTTGACGCCGATCGGCGTCTCGGAGGCCTGCCAGTTCCGGCCGAGCGAGGAGGAGAGTACGTGACCGGTCGCGCCGGGCATGCCGTCGATCTTCTTGTACATCGCCTTCGTCGACAGCCGCGTCATGGTGATCATCGACACGAGGATGCCGGCCAGCAGGCCCGTCACACCCCAGAGGATGATGCTCCACACCGCGAGCGGCGGGATGAGGAACCCGACGAGCACGCCGAGGGCGATGCCGACCACCACGATACCGGCGAGCAGGACGGGCAGCCACCGGTACTCCTTCTGGGTGAAGGTGTAGAGCGTTTTGAGCTGGGAGAAGAAGCCCGGACGCTTCTCGGGCGTGGTGGTGCGAGCGGCCATGGGAACGATTCTATCTTCGCCATCGACCCTTCCTCCCCAGCGGGCGGATCACGCCGTCCATCCCCGTTTCGTCTTTCTCGCGCGGCCCGCCCCCGAGGGGTTCTTGCAGCATCGGGGGATGAGCAGTCCGGCAGCCTCCGTCCTCATCGAACCCTTCGACGCCTATCTCCGACGTCGTGCACGCAGCACGACCGTCCTGACACCCGGCGAAGCGGTGACGGCGACGGTGGGGCTGCTGCGTGGATGCCGTCGGGCCGCGGGCCGACTCGGTGGCGTGTCGTGGTGGCTCACGGCGGAGGGCCGCCCGGTGCCGATCGAGGATGCCGAGGCGCCCGATGCGGTCGAGGCGACGGCGGAGACGCTGGCACGTCTCGGAGCCCTCAGCCCCGACGACGAGACACGCGAGATCGTGCGGAAGGCGCGCGAGAGCATGCTCACGCGGCCCCCGCGGGAGTGGGACGCCCTGGAGAGGCGCCTCTTCTCGCACGCGGCACCCGTCGCCCTGACCCTGGGTCCGCTCGTTCCGGCGGAGCCGGAGATCGTCACGGCCGAGCCGTCCGTCGGCACGAGCCTGTCGGGGCTCGTCGATGCCGACCTCGCCGAGGCGGTGCGCGCGGCGGTCGGCGACCTCCACGCGCGCTGGCGCGGTTCCCCCCGCTGGCGAGCGATCACGGTGGGGGTCGCGGTCGCCGCCGTGATCGCGGTCGCGGCGGCGGTCCTGCTGCCCGGTCGCGAACATGACGCGCCGCACCTCGCGGTGTCCGCCACCCCCGACCGCTCGATTCCTCAAGGGCCCCCCGATGCGATCGAGGCGGCGCCGCGGTCGGTTCCGCCGGATTCCGCCAGAGCCCGACGGGCATCACCCGACCCCGCGGCGACGGCGGTGCAGCACGCCATCGAGACCCCCGGTCCGGCGGCGACCTCGCCCGCTCCCGTCGACGAGCGCATTCCGCTGTCGGACGACGCCGTCGAAACGGCGCGACGGCTGTTCGAGCAGATCGAACGATGCGCCGGAGATCCCGTGTGCACGAGTTCGCACGAGGAGGGGTCGACGTTCATCCGTGAGCCTCTCCTCGCCGACGCGGCGGCGGCCGAGATCCGTCTGCTCGACGACTTCGGGGGCGTCGTGGTGGTGCGGGTCGGTGACGCGGCCACCGGGCAGTACGTGACGCTCGCCAGGCAGAACGACAGATGGCTGGTCCGCGCCGTGAGAACGATCGCGGACCAGCCATCATGAGCCGGTGTTCAGCGGTGTCAGATGCCGAGGTCGCCCTCGAACTGCGCCGCCTCGAGGCGGGCCTTGACCGCACCGAGGAAGCGGGCGGCGTCAGCACCGTCGATGATGCGGTGGTCGTACGAGAGCGCCAGGTAGACGTAGGAGCGCACCGAGATGGCGTCCTTACCGTCGACCGACACCACGCCCGGCTTCTTCACGACGGCGCCGAGGCCGAGGATCGCCGACTGCGGGAGGAACACGATCGGCGTGTCGAACAGCGCGCCCCGCGAACCGGTGTTGGTCAGCGTGAACGTGCCGCCCGCGAGCTCGTCGGGCTTCAGCTTGTTGTCGCGCGTGCGGGCCGCGAGATCGGCGATCTCGCGAGCGAGCGCGGCGATGTTCTTCTCGCCGGCGTCCTTGATGACCGGGGTCAGCAGGCCGCGCTCGGTGTCGACCGCGATCGCCACGTTCTCGTGCGCGGGGTAGACGATCTCGTCGCCCTCGACCGTGGAGTTGATGATCGGGAACGCCTTGAGCGCCTCGACCGCCGCGATCGCGAAGAACGGCAGGAACGACAGCTTGTCGCCCGTCTTCTGCTGGAACTCGCCCTTGACGCGGTCGCGCAGCGCGGCGACCTTGGTCACGTCGACCTCGACCACGGTGGTCAGCTGGGCGGTCGCCTGCATCGAAGCGACGGCGCGCTCGGCGATGACCTTGCGCAGACGCGACATCTTCTGGGTCGTCCCACGCAGCGGCGAGACCTCCACGGGCGCCGGAGCCGAGGGCGCGGCGGGAGCGGCAGGGGCCGCGGCGGGAGCCGACTTCGCGGCCTCGGCGGCCTTGAGCACGTCTTCCTTGCGGATGCGTCCGCCGACGCCGCTTCCCTTGACCGCGGTCAAGTCCACGCCCTGCTGCTGCGCGAGACGACGCACGAGCGGGGTGACGTAGGTGACGTCGTCGTTCGACGACGCGGCGGGAGCCTGCTCGGCCGGCTTGTCAGCGGGCTTCTCCTCGGCGGGAGCCGACTGCTGCGGCGCGGGCTGCTCCGCGGGCTGCTCGACGGGCTTCTCCTCGGCGGCCGGGGCGGCCTCCTGAGCGGGCTTCTCCTCGGCGGCCGGAGCAGCCGGCGCTTCGGGCTGCGCGGCCGGCGCGGCACCGCTGCCGATGCGGGCGAGAGCGGCGCCGACGTTGACCGTCTCGTCTTCCTGCACCAGGATCTCCTGGAGCGTGCCGGCGACGGGCGAGGGGATCTCGGTGTCGACCTTGTCGGTCGAGATCTCGAGGAGCGGCTCGTCGACCGCGACGTCGTCGCCGACGGCCTTCAGCCAGCGGGTCACAGTGCCCTCGGTGACGCTCTCGCCCAGTTCGGGGAGCGTGACCTCGGTGGCGTCGCCGCCGGCGGAGGCCGACTGCTCGACGGGTGCGGGCTGCTCGGCCGGCGCGGACTCGGCGGGTGCCGACTCCGCGGCGGCCTCCTGCGCGGCCGGAGCCGATTCCTGCTCGGCCGGAGCGGCCTGCGGGGCGTCGTCGGACGACGGCGCGCCCGATCCGTCACCGATCTTCGCGAGGACGGCACCGACCTCGACGGTCTCGTCCTCCTGGACGAGGATCTCTTCGATCACGCCCGAGACGGGGGAGGGGATCTCTGTGTCGACCTTATCGGTCGAGATCTCCAGCAGCCCCTCATCCTCCTGGACGGTGTCACCGACCTGCTTGAGCCAGCGGGTGACCGTTCCCTCGGTGACGCTCTCGCCGAGAGCGGGGAGGACGACGGATGTGCTCATGGATATGTCTCCTTCGTACCGGATGCGGTATCTAGCTTAGTGACCGGTTGTCGGTCAGAGTGCGTGCAGCGGCTTGCCGGCGAGGGCCAGGAAGGCCTCTCCCAGCGCCTCGCTCTGCGTGGGGTGTGCGTGGATGAACGGCGCGATGTCTTCGGGGTGCGCCTCCCAGCCGACGGCGAGCTGCGCCTCGGAGATGAGCTCACCCACCCGGTCGCCCACCAGGTGGGCGCCGATGACGGGGCCGTCGACGCGTCGGACGATCTTGACGATGCCCGAGGTTCCGATGATCTCGCTGCGGCCGTTGCCCGCGAGGTTGTACTCGTACGCCGTCACGGCTTCCGCCCCGAAGCGGTCCTTCGCCTGAGCCTCGGTGAGGCCCACCGACGCCACCTCGGGGTGCGAGTACGCCACGCGGGGGACGTCGACGTCGGGGACGAGGACCGGCGAGAGACCGGCGATCTCCTCGGCGACGAACATGCCCTGCTGGAAGCCGCGGTGCGCGAGCTGCAGACCGGGCACGATGTCTCCGACCGCCCACACGTGGGGAGCGGCGGTGCGCAGCCGCGCATCGGTCGTGACGAAGCCGCGCTCGAGCTCGACGCCTGCTTCCTCGAAGCCCAGACCCGCCGTGGCGGGACCTCGGCCGACCGCCACGAGGACGTAGTCGGCGGGCATCTCGGTGCCATCGTCGAGGACGACGGTCACGCCCTGGTCGTCAGCGGTCAGCGAGGTGAACCGCCGACCGAGCTGGAAGGCGATACCGCGCTTGCGGAAGGCGCGTTCGAGCGCCTTGCTCGACGACACGTCCTCGGCGGGGAGCAGGTGGGACAGTGCTTCGACGATCGTGACCTCGACGCCGAACGAACGCCAGACACTGGCGAATTCGACGCCGATCACGCCCCCGCCGAGCACGACGACGCGGTCGGGGATCTCGTCGAGGTCGAGCGCCTGTTCGCTCGTGAGCACCCGGCCGCCGATCTCGAGTCCCGGCAGGCTCCGGCTGTACGAGCCGGTGGCCAGGATCACGTCGGTGCCGCGGTAGAGGTCATCACCGACGCGCACCGCGGGCCCCGCCTCGAGCGTTCCCTCCCCGGCGACCACGCGGATACCGCGCGCCGAGATGAGCCCCTCCAGGCCCTTGAACTTCTTCGCGACGATGCCTTCCCGGTAGGCCCGCACGCGCGCGGGGTCGATGCCGGAGAAGGTCACGTCGACGCCGATGTCGGCCGCTCCGCGCGCGGCGTCCGCCACCTCGCCCGCGTGCAGCAAGGCCTTGGTGGGGATGCAGCCGCGGTGCAGACACGTGCCGCCGAGCTTGTCCTTCTCGACCAGCACCACGTCCTTGCCGAGCTCGGCGAGACGCAGGGCCGCGGCGTAGCCGCCACTGCCGCCGCCGAGGACGACGACGTCGGCCGAATACTCCGTCATCGGGCGAGATCCGTGGCGAGCATCTCGACCAACGATCGCACGGTGGCGCCCGTCACGCCCTTGTCGGTGTACCCGAACGGTGCCGACTTGTTCATCCCGACGCCGGCGATGTCGAGGTGCACCCAGGGGATGCGGGGGGCGTCGGCGTCTTCCGAGACGCGCCCCACGAAGTGGCGCAGGAACAGACCGGCGAACAGCGACCCGCCCGCGGGATCGCCGATCTTCGCGTTCTGCAGATCGGCGATGGGGGAGTCGAGGTCGTCCACCATGTGGTCGGGGAGGGGAAGCTGCCAGGCGAGCTCGGCCGCGCGACCGGCGGCCCCCAGGTACGTGGCGACGGCCGCGTCGTCGCCCATCACACCGGTGTGGCGGTTGCCGAGCGCGACGGTGATCGCTCCGGTCAGCGTCGCCACGTCGACGATCAGGTCGGGGGTCTCACGGCTGGCGGCCGCGATCCCGTCAGCGAGGACGAGACGCCCCTCGGCGTCGGTGTTCAGCACCTCGACGGTGGTGCCGTCGAGCGTGCGCAGAACGTCGCCCGGGCGCGTCGCGCGACCCGACGGCATGTTGTCGGCGATGCACAGCCACGCGCTCACCTTGACCGGCAGCTGCATCTCGGCAGCGGCCTTGAGCACGGCGAGCACCGTCGCCGCGCCGCACATGTCGTACTTCATACCGACCATGGACGCCGGGGGCTTCAGCGACAGCCCGCCGGTATCGAAGGTGATGCCCTTGCCCACGAGCGCGACGTGACGCTGCGCATCGGCGGGCGAGTAGTCCAGACGCACCATGCGCGGCGGGCGGTCCGACCCCTGGCCGACGCCCAGGATGCCGCCGTATCCGCCCTCGCGGAGGGCGACCTCGTCGAGCACCTCGACCTCGACGGGCAGACCGCGCACCGCCTCGACGGCCGCGTCGGCGAATTCGGCCGGCCCCAGCCACTCGGCCGGCGTGGTGACGAGGTCTTTCACCAGCGCCACGGCGCCCGAGATCGCCGCGACCGCGGCGGTGTCGGCTTCCGAGGGCTCTGCGTCGGCGACGACGGTCACGCGAGACGCACGCGGCTTGGCGGACTTCTTCTTGTAGTCGGCGAAGCGGTAGCCACCGAGGGCGGCGCCCTCGGCCAGCGCGCGCCACGGGGCCGCGACGAGGGACTGCACGGCGACGTGCTCGAATCCGGTGAGTTGACGAACGCCCGTGCCCGCCGCATCGCGGAGCGCGGCCTCGCTGGGGTCGCTACCGGCACCGGCCACCGCGAGCGGCTTCGTCGCACCGGGGACGTGAACGCGCTGGAACGATCCCGCCGCTCCGGTGAAGCCCACCGCCGACAGCGCCGCACCCAGTCCGTCCCAGCCCTCGGGGTCGGGGCTGCCCTCCGCGAGGGTGGGGACGATCAGCAGGATCGCGTCGGCGTCGGACTCGTGGAGGGGGGCGTCGGTGTACGCCACAGAGGGGAAGGGCATGGCATCCATCCTAGGTTCGTGCGTGTTCGCTAGCAGCGGGACGCACCGCGCGACCGCATCCGGGAGCGCTCGTAGAGTGGAGACATGCCCTCCTCCGCCCCTCTGTACGATCGCGCCCCCGCAGCGCCGCCCGTGCCGTCGGGCCTGCCGCTGGTGATGGCCCTCACCGGCTTCACCGACGCCGGCGGGGCCGTCTCGCGCCTGGTCGAGTATTTCCGCGACGACGTGCAACCCAACCCCGTGGTCGTCTTCGACAACGACGCACTGCTCGACTACCGGGCGCGCCGCCCGTCGATCACCTTCGTCGAAGACCACCTCACCGACTACCGTCCGGCGCGCCTCGAGCTCTCGCTGGCGCACGACTCGCTGGGCCAGCCGTTCCTGCTGCTCGCCGGCTACGAGCCGGACTTCCTCTGGGAGGCGTTCGCCGAGACCGTGCTCGAACTCGCGGCGGGCCTGCAGGTGTCGTCGGTCACGTGGGTGCACGCCATCCCGATGCCGGTGCCGCACACCCGCCCGATCGGAACGACCGTGAGCGGAACGCGTCCCGACCTCGCCGAGGCCCACTCCGTCTGGCGCCCGCACACGCAGGTTCCCTCGACGGCCGGTCACCTGCTCGAGTACCGCTTCGCCGAGGCGGGGGCCAAGGTCGCGGGTTTCGCGCTCCTCGTTCCGCACTACCTCGGCGACACCGAATATCCCGCCGCCGCCCTGGCCGCGCTCGACAGCCTCACCGTCGCCACCGGCCTCGTCTTCTCCGGCGAGGTGCTGCGCGAGGAGAACCGCGAGTTCCTCGGCAAGGTCACCGAGCAGGTCGAGGGCAGCGACGAGCTGACCCGCATGCTCGAGGGACTCGAGGAGCGCTACGACGCCTATATGGCGGGCTCGACGCAGGCGACCCCGATCATCCACACGGGAGACCTGCCGAGCGCCGACGAGCTGGCTGCCGAGCTCGAGCGGTTCCTCGCGACGCGTCCCGACGACGATCGCCGCGGCAAGCTCGGCTGACCTCCGCCGCACCGCGCGCCCGACTTCCGCTTTCCCCGGCGCTGGGCACCGGCACGGGTGACCGCCCCCACCCGGATGCCGGATCCCCGGCATCCGGGAATGCCGCGTCGCCGCCGGGCGTTGTCTACGCATAGATCCCCGGTCCACGTCAAGTCCCGGTCTGGGGATGTGAGACAATGAAGAACCTGACCCGTTGTCAACCGGTCCAGGAGCCACGCTCCTCGGCTCGGCACTTGACAAGGGTCTTACTAGTGTCCGAGAACGACCGGCGGCCGTGCAACGTACGTTCCCGGTGAAAGGCGAAACGTGGCAGGCACGACAACCAAGACCCGCTCCCGGAGTGCGAAGGACACCGAGCTCGAGAACTCCGAGGAGACCGTGACGGCGTCGACGACGACGACCGCGAAGAAGGCTCCCGCCAAGAAGGCCCCTGCCAAGGCCAAGGCGACCCCCGCGAAGGCGAAGGCCAAAGCGAAGAAGGACGACGACCTCGAAGAAGACGACGAGGTCGAGAGTGAGGTCGACCTCGAGGTCGACGACAGCGACGACGCGGACGACGCCGAGGAGACGGCGAAGCCCGACGCCAAGAAGACCGACGACGACGACGAAGAGGAGACCCCGGCGGCGCCCGCCGAGGCTCTTCCCACCGGCGCCATCGTCATCTCCTCGAGCGACGAGGACGACGTCCCCGTCTACTCCGCGCAGATCACCGGTGCCACCGCCGACCCGGTCAAGGACTACCTGAAGCAGATCGGCAAGGTGCCGCTCCTGAACGCGGCCGAAGAGGTCGAGCTCGCGATGCGCATCGAGGCGGGCCTGTTCGCCGAGGAGAAGCTGTCGAACATGTCGGCGGCCGAGAAGACCGGTCAGCTCGGCCTCGACCTCCAGTGGGTCGCCCGTGACGGCCAGCGCGCCAAGAGCCACCTGCTCGGCGCCAACCTGCGCCTCGTCGTGTCGCTGGCCAAGCGCTACACCGGCCGCGGCATGCAGTTCCTCGACCTGATCCAGGAGGGCAACCTGGGCCTCATCCGTGCGGTCGAGAAGTTCGACTACACCAAGGGCTTCAAGTTCTCGACCTACGCCACGTGGTGGATCCGCCAGGCCATCACGCGCGCGATGGCCGACCAGGCGCGCACCATCCGCATCCCCGTGCACATGGTCGAAGTCATCAACAAGCTCGCCCGCGTGCAGCGCCAGATGCTGCAGGACCTCGGCCGCGAACCCACGCCCGAGGAACTCAGCCGCGAACTCGACATGACCCCCGAAAAGGTCATCGAGGTGCAGAAATACGGTCGCGAGCCGATCTCGCTGCACACGCCCCTCGGTGAAGACGGCGACAGCGAGTTCGGTGACCTCATCGAGGACACCGAGGCCGTGGTCCCCGCCGACGCGGTGGGCTTCACCATGCTGCAGCGCCAGCTGGAGTCGCTCCTCGACTCGCTCAGCGAGCGCGAGGCGGGCGTCATCCGCATGCGCTTCGGCCTGGGCGACGGTCAGCCCAAGACCCTCGACCAGATCGGCGACACGTTCGGCGTCACGCGCGAGCGCATCCGCCAGATCGAGTCGAAGACCATGGCGAAGCTGCGTCACCCCAGCCGCTCGCAGTCGCTGCGGGACTACCTCGAATGAGCGGCGAGGCCAACGCCGGCAAGGCGCTCACCGTCACCATCGAGGGCACCTCGTACGCCCGCATCCCGATCCGCACGCGGGTCGTCATGCCGGGTGACGACCTCGACGCGTTCATCCTCGAGTACGCGAAGGATGCCGTGCAGCCGGGCGACCTGCTGTTCGTCACCGAGAAGATCGTCGCCATCACGCAGGGCCGCTCGTACAAGCTCGACAGCATCACGCCCCGCAAGCTGGCGCTGTTCCTGTCGAAGTACGTCACCCGCACGCCCTACGGCATCGGTCTGGGCATGCCCGAGACGATGGAGATGGCGCTGCGCGAGTGCGGCACCCCGCGCATCCTCCTCGCCGCCGCGGTCTCGGCCGTCACGAAGGCGCTGGGGCGCAAGGGCGACTTCTACCGCATCGCCGGCGACAAGGCCCGCGCCATCGACGGCCCCACCAAGGGCACGATCCCGCCGTACAACCAGGCCGTCGTGCTCGGGCCGGAGCGCCCGCGCGAGGTCGCGGCGCGTCTGAAGTCGCTCCTCGGCGGCGACCTCCAGGTCGCGGTCGTCGACATCAACGACCTCGGTGGCAACATCCTCGGCTCCACGATGGACAAGGCGGGCGAGAAGCGTCTCGTCGCCATCCTGAAAGACAACCCGCTCGGCCAGGGACACGAGTCCACGCCGCTCGGTATCGTGCGCCACAGCTGACAGCTCGACGCGAAAGGCCCGTCCCGTTCTCGGGGCGGGCCTTCTCCGCATCCGGATGCCGGATCGCGACCCCGCGGTGCGCCAACACGTCGGAGCCGGTGCATCGTGCAACGGTTCACGGGCACTCCGACAGGCTCAGGGCCCTTCGGTGCACCACGCGAGAGGCCCGCCCCGATACGGGAGCGGGCCTGTCGGCATCCGGGCTCAGAACCCGATGGCCGCCTGATAGCGGGGCTTGTGACCCGTGCGGATGCCGGTGACGCTCGGCTTGTTCTCGTACACTCCGGCGCCCCAGTTGCCCTCCACGAGCACGGGCCCGTCGGGACCGACGACGATGTCCCAGCCGACGTACTGCACCTGCGGCACGACGCGGGCGACCTGGTCGACGAAGGCCTTGACCTCGTCGATCATGGGCAGCTGGAAGTCGGCGATGCGCACACCCGAGTCGGGGTGCAGCTCGTGCACGTGTCCGTGCGAGTCGTAGCCGGCGCCGAGCGCGCGGCCGTTCTCGTCCAGCATCGTGTAGAAGCCACCGAAGGTCATCTGGTCGCTGACCGCACCGCGGCCGAACTTCTGCGCCATCGCCAGGATGTGGGTCTTCTCGCCGTCGAAGAACGCCGTGACGCGCGTCGTGTTCACGGTGCCGGGGCAGACCGCCGCGAGATCGTCGTGCTGACGGATGACCTCTTCGACGAGGAGCTCCCCGCGTTCGAGCAGGCCGCGATGGAACGCACCCCAGTCCTCGACGTCGGCCGCGTGGTAACGATGCACGCCGGTGCCGGCCTGACCGACGGGCTCCTTCGTCACGACCGTGCCGAGGCGTTCGGTGAAGGCGCGCAGCTCGTCGGCGTTGCCGGCATCCACCACCATCCAGGCGCGGCGGAGGTAGTCGCTGAAGCGGCGGTCGAAGGCGACCTTGTCCTGGAAGAGCCCGCGGTAGTCGGGGTGGTCGTACTTCTGCGAGATCTGGTTCGAGACCGGGTGCGTCATGTACGTCGCGCGCTCGGCGGGGGTCAGGATCGCGAAGTCGTAGTCGATGTAGTCCTGGAAGCCGACGTTCTTCACTCCGGCCTGGTACAGCATGTCGGCGACCACCAGCGGCAGCGCCTTGCCGTGCTGGGCCGAGGCCTCCTTGGCTCGCTCGACCACCGATCCCACGTCGATGCGGCGGGCGCGTCCGGCGAGGTAGCGCAGACGGGTGACGGGGGAGAAGCCCTGGGATGGCATGCACGCTCCGGGGTCGGGGATGACGGACCCCGTTAGTCTAGACGGCGTGACCTCCACGCTCCCCGCCCGCCCGCCCGCGGCCGGGGGAGTCGCGCCGACGGCCCTCGTCTCGGCTTCGGCACTGCGCGCGAACGCTCTCCGCGCCGCCGCAGCCCACGCCGCCGACGGCTCGGTCGGTGCCCGCACCGGCGACGTGCTCGCGGGAGATGCCTGGGGTCACGGCGCGCAGTGGGTGGCATCCGTGCTCTCCGACCTCGGGGTGGATGCCGAGACGCTCGACGCCGCGACGGTCTACGGCCTCGCCGGCTCCGATGCGCGACCGGTGATGTCGCTGCGCGGGCGGGTCCTGGGCACCAAGCCGCTGCTGCGCGGGGAGGGCGTGTCGTACGGCTACACGCACCGCGCGGCGCACGACACCACCGTGGCCCTCGTGACCGGCGGTTACGCGCAGGGGGTCGTGCGCGCCCTCGGCAACGCCGTCACCGTGGCGATCGACGGCGGTCGGCACCCCGTCGTCGGACGCGTGGCGATGGACGTCTGCGTCGTCGACGTCGGCGAGACCGCGGTCGGTCGGGGGGCCGAGGTGGTCTTCTTCGGCGACCCCGCCGACGGCCACCCCTCGCTGCGGGAATGGACGGATGCCACCGGCCTCACCGCAGCCGAGATCGTCGCGGCCGTCGGCGTACGCGCCGATCGGAGGGTGAGCGCGTGAGCGCGTCCTACCGGGTCGACCTCGACGCCTTCGCCGCGAACCTGCACCGCGTGCGCGAGGCGGTCTCACCCGCCGCGCACATGCTGGTCGTGAAGGACGACGCCTATGCCCACGGCCTCGAGGCCGTCGTGCGGCGCGCAGCGGACGAAGGCGTCGGCTGGTTCGGCGCGTTCGACGTGGCCACGGGTGCGGCCGTGCGCCGCGTCGTCGGCCCCGATGCCCGCATCTTCGTCTGGCTCATCGGCGGTGCTACCGACCTCGCCGCGGGCGTCGCCGCCGACCTCGACCTCGGTATCGGCGACGAGGCCCTCCTGCACGACCTCTCCGATCTTCACCTCGACCGCCCCGCCCGCGTGCACCTCAAGATCGACACGGGCCTGCACCGAAACGGCATCCGTCCCGAGCGATGGGACGACGCCCTCGTCCTCGCGCGCGACCTGGTGCGGGGCGGGCGTGTCGCCTTCGAGGGCGTCTGGTCGCACATCTCCGAGGCCTCGGATGCCGACGACGACGACGCCCGGGCCCTCTTCCTCGCCGCCCGCGACGCGGCGCGCTCCGCCGGGCTCAACCCGCGGTTCTCGCACCTGGCGGCCAGCGCCGCGGGCTTCGCCCGGGGGGAGTTCCGCGAAGACCTCGTGCGGGTGGGCGCGTTCTCGTACGGCATCCGTCCGGCAGGGGGACCGGACGAGGCGGAGCTGGGGATCACGCCCATCGCGACCCTGGTCGCCCGGGTGACCCGGGCGGATGCCGAGGGCGTCCACCTCGACGTGGGGAGCCTGCACGGCGTGCCGTCGAGCCTGGCCGGCCGCTTCTCGGTCGCCACCCGCAGCGGTGATCGTCGTGTCGTGGCGATCCATCCCACCTCGATCGTCGTCGAGGCCGGGGCGGGGGTCGACGTCGGCGGAGAGGTCGCGGTGTTCGGTCGCGGTGCCCTGTGCAGCGCCACCGATCTGGCGGAACGGATCGACACCATCGGCGAGGAGATCGCGCTGCGCGTGTCGCCGATCCTGCCCCGCGTATACCGCTGACCCCGCCCGCACCGGACGCTGTGCGCTTACTCCCGACGTCGCCGCCCGGGGCCGCGGGGCGCTGCCTGCGATCAGTCGGCGCGCCCACACGCAGAACGGGCCCCGATCCGCTCCCGGAGGAGCGGCACGGGGCCCGTTCTGACGAGTGTCTCAGTCTGTGGCGTTGAGTCGCGCCGTCTCGTCGTGCCACGACGTGGCGACGCTGCGGAGCTTCTCCTCGTACTTGCGGCCGTGGTGCGCGCAGAACAGCAGTTCGCTGCCGTTGACCTCGGCGGCGATGTAAGCCTGTGCGCCGCAGGAGTCGCAGCGATCGGCCGCCGTCAGGCGGTGGTCGAGAACAGACGCTTCGGGTGCAGTCGTGGTGGTCATCTCGGGTGCCCTCCTCAAGTGGTCGTGGGCGAGTCTCCATATACAACCACGCGGATGTTTCCCCAATGCCGCCGCTTGATCACATTTCGCTGTGCGCGTACGGTGACCCGACCAGCCTGTGTGTCTGGCAGGGGATGTCGGTGGGCCCGATTACGCTCGGAGATTGTGACATCCGAGTACTCCGCCCACCACCTGCAGGTCCTCGAGGGCCTCGAAGCCGTGCGCAAGCGCCCGGGCATGTACATCGGCTCCACCGACTCCCGTGGCCTCATGCACTGCCTGTGGGAGATCATCGACAACTCCGTCGACGAAGCCCTCGGCGGCCACGGCACGCGCATCGACATCGTGCTGCACGCCGACGGCAGCGTCGAGGTGCGCGACCGCGCCCGCGGCATCCCCGTCGACGTCGAGCCCCGCACCGGTCTCACGGGCGTCGAGGTCGTGTTCACCAAGCTGCACGCCGGCGGCAAGTTCGGCGGCGGCTCGTACGCGGCCTCCGGCGGTCTGCACGGCGTCGGCGCGTCGGTCGTGAACGCCCTGTCCGAGCGTCTCGACGTCGAAGTCGACCGCGCCGGCAAGACCTACGCGATGTCCTTCCACCGCGGCGAGCCCGGCCTGTTCGCGGGCGACGGCCCCGATTCGCCCTTCACGCCGTTCGATCGCAGCAGTGAACTGCGCGTGATCGGCAAGGCACCGCGCGGCGTCACGGGAACGCGCATCCGCTACTGGGCCGACCGCCAGATCTTCACCAAAGACGCGGCCTTCGGTCACGACGAGCTCGTGCAGCGCGTTCGACAGACGGCCTTCCTCGTGCCGGGGCTCGAGATCGTCGTGCTCGACGACCGCGGCGAAGAGCGCATCGAGACGAGCTACCGATTCGACGGCGGCATCTCCGAGTTCGCCGACTTCCTCGCTCCCGACGCCGCGGTGACCGACACCTGGCGACTCACCGGCACGGGCACCTTCACCGAGACCGTGCCGGTGCTCCAGCCCGGCGGGTCGATGATTCCCACCGAGCTCGAGCGCACGTGCGAGGTCGACATCGCGGTGCGATGGGGCACCGGCTACGACACCACCACCCGCTCGTTCGTCAACATCATCGCCACGCCGAAGGGCGGCACGCACCAGCAGGGCTTCGAGCAGGGCCTGATGAAGGTGCTGCGCACGCAGGTCGACCAGAACGCGCGCAAGCTCAAGGTCGGCAACGACAAGATCGAGAAAGACGACATCCTCGCCGGCCTCTCGGCGGTGCTGACCGTCCGCCTGCCCGAGCCTCAGTTCGAAGGCCAGACGAAAGAGGTGCTCGGCACCCCAGCGGTCCGCCAGATCGTGGCGACCGTCGTGCAGAAGGAGCTCGCCGCGCGCTTCGCGTCGGCCAAGCGCGACGACAAGGCGCAGACGGCGCAGCTGCTCGAGAAGGTGGTGTCCGAGATGAAGGCGCGCATCTCGGCGCGCACTCACAAAGAGACCCAGCGTCGCAAGAACGCCCTCGAGTCGTCGTCCCTGCCCGCCAAGCTCGTCGACTGCCGTTCGAACGACGTCAACGACTCCGAGCTCTTCATCGTCGAGGGCGACTCCGCGCTCGGCACCGCCAAGCTCGCGCGCAACAGCGAATACCAGGCGCTCCTGCCCATCCGCGGCAAGATCCTGAACACGCAGAAGGCGTCCATCAGCGACATGCTCTCCAACGCGGAGTGCGCCTCGATCATCCAGGTGATCGGCGCCGGCTCCGGTCGCTCCTTCGATCTCGACGCCGCCCGCTACGGCAAGGTCATCCTGATGAGCGACGCCGACGTCGACGGCGCGCACATCCGCACGCTGCTGCTGACGCTGTTCTTCCGGTACATGCGTCCCCTCGTCGAAGAGGGCCGGGTCTTCGCCGCCGTCCCGCCGCTGCACCGCGTCGTGGTCATGAATCCCGGAACGAAGCCGAACGAGACGATCTACACCTACAGCGAGCAGGAGCTTCACGCCCTGCTCACCAAGCTCAAGCGCTCGAACAAGCGCTGGCAGGAGCCCGTGCAGCGTTACAAGGGCCTCGGCGAGATGGATGCCGACCAGCTCGCGACCACCACGATGGACCGGGCCGGGCGCATGCTGCGCCGCGTGCGGGTGCAGGACATGGAGGCCGCGGCTTCCGTCTTCGACCTGCTCATGGGTAGCGACGTCGCGCCGCGCCGCGAGTTCATCATCGACTCGAGCGACCGCCTGGCTCGCGAACGCATCGACGTCTGACGCCGGCTGCGCTGCGGGGACGCCTCATCGGGACGCACCCGACCGCGGCCCCCGGAGCGCGTCAGCTCCGCGCCGGGGCTGCGCTGCGGGGACGCCTCATCGGGACGCACCCGACAGCGGCCCCGGAGCGCACCGGCTCCGCGCCGGCGCCGTGCCCGACGCTCAGCGGACGGACGTGCCGATCGCGCCGACGACCGCGTCGAGCGGCTGGCCCGACGCATCGCGCTTGGCGGCGCCCTCGGGCAGAGTGCGCACCGACCCGTCGGGTCCGACCGCGCGGGGGTCCGTGCCCACCCACGCGAGCACGAGGGCGTCCTCGCCGCGGAGGAGCCGCTGCGCCCGCACCCCACCCGTGGCCCGCCCCTTCGCCGGGAACTCGGTGAACGCCGATACCTTCGCGCTGCCGGCGTCCGTGCCCGGGAGGGCCGCGGACGAGCCGGCGACGGTCACTACGACCGCGTCGAACGCCGACGCGCCCACGACGGCGAAGGCGATCACCCGCGCGCCGTCGGTGAGTCGGATGCCGGCCATGCCGCCCGCCGAACGCCCCTGCGGCCGGACGGACGAGGCCTCGAAGCGGAGGAGCTGCGCGTCGCTGGCGACGAAGACGAGTTCGGCGTTGTCGCCCGCGGGGGCGGCACCCACCACGCGATCGCCGTCACGGAGGGCGATGATCTCGATCTCGGGCTTCGTGCCGAGCTCGCTCGCGGCCACCCGCTTGACCACGCCCTGCTCGGTGCCGAGGGCGATCGTGGGGGAGTCGACCAGCGGCACGAGGGCCACGACGCTTTCTCCCTTGTCCAGGCTCAGGTACTGCTCGACCCGCGTCCCCGCGGCCAGGTGCACCGAGTTCGCCGGGACCGAGGGCAGGTCGACCGGGGAGAAGCGCACCAGGCGCCCCGCCGAGGTGACCGCGCCGATGTCGCCGCGCGTGGTGGTGTCGACCGACGACCGGATGGCGTCGTGCTTCGAGCGGCGCGCGGGCGGCACCACTCCACCGCCCGGGGCGTCGGCGATCAGCTCGGCGCGCACCATGCGGCTCGTGGCCGACAGGTACACGCGACAGGGAGCGTCGGCGATCCGCAGGTCGGCGGCGGCCGCGGCTTTCGCCGACCGGGGTTGCACCGGGCCGCCGTTGAGCAGCATCGTGCGGCGGGGCGTGCCGTAAGCCTCGGCCGCGGCATCCAGTTCGGATGCCACCTGCTGACGCAGGAGCGTCTCGCTGCCGAGCAGCTCGACGAGCTGCGCGATCTCGGCGTTCAGCTGGTCGCGTTCCGCCTCGAGCTCGATGCGCGAGAACTTGGTCAAGCGGCGCAGGCGCAGTTCGAGGATGTATTCGGCCTGGGGATGCGAGAGATCGAAGACCTCCTGCAGCTTGGTCCGCGCCTGCTCGCCGTCGTCGGACGAGCGGATGACCTGGATGACTTCGTCGATGTCGAGGATGGCGATGAGCAGTCCCTCGACCAGGTGCAGGCGCTCGCGCTTGCGGGCCAGCCGATACTCGCTGCGGCGGGTGACGACGCGGATGCGGTGATCCACGTACACGCGTAACATCTCGCGCAGGCCGAGCGTCTGGGGCTGGCCATCGACGAGAGCGACGTTGTTGATGCCGAAGGAGTCCTCGAGCGGGGTGAGGCGGTAGAGCTGCTCGAGCACGGCCTTCGGGTCGAAGCCCGTCTTGATGCCGATGACCAGCCGCAGGCCGTTGTTGCGGTCGGTGAGGTCGGTGACGTCGGCGATGCCGGTCAGCTTCTTGGCCTGCACCGCATCTTTGATCTTCTCGATCACGCGCTCGGGCCCGACCAGGTAGGGCAGCTCCGTGATGACGATCCCCGTGCGGCGGGGACCGAGCGACTCGATCGACGCCTTCGCGCGGGTGCGGAAGGTGCCGCGGCCGTTCGTATAGGCGTCTTTGATGCCGTCGAGACCGACGATGATGCCACCCGAGGGCAGGTCGGGGCCCGGGACGAACTCCATGAGCTCCTCGACCGTGGCATCCGGGTGCTGCAGCAGGTGGATGGCGGCGCCCACGACCTCGATGAGGTTGTGCGGGGCCATGTTTGTCGCCATGCCGACCGCGATGCCGGTGGCGCCGTTGACGAGCAGGTTCGGGAACGCCGCCGGCAGGACCTCGGGCTGCTGGAACTGCCCGTCGTAGTTGGGGATGAAATTGACGACGTCCTCGTCGAGGTTCTCGGTGAGGGCGAGGGCCGGCGGCGCCAGGCGAGCCTCGGTGTAGCGCGGGGCGGCGGGGCCGTCGTCGAGCGAGCCGAAGTTGCCGTGCCCGTCGACGAGCGGCACGCGCAGCGAGAAGTGCTGCGCGAGGCGCACGAGGGCGTCGTAGATCGGGGCGTCGCCGTGCGGGTGGAGCTTTCCCATCACCTCGCCCACCACGCGGGCGCTCTTGACGTGCCCGCGGTCGGGGCGCAGGCCCATCTCGGCCATCTGGTACAGGATGCGGCGCTGCACCGGCTTCAGGCCGTCGCGCGCGTCGGGCAGAGCGCGCGAATAGATCACCGAGTAGGCGTACTCGAGGAACGACCCCTGCATCTCGGTCGAGACATCGACGTCTTCGATGCGCTCGGCGACCGAAGACGCGGGGGAGGAGGAACGGGAATCGGGCATGGAAGCGGCCTCGGGTCGGGCGGGCGTCCGGAGCGGACGGGGATCGGGAGCCGTGTGGAAGACTTGCCCCGATGTCACTCAGCCTACCGGCGGACCCGCCGCGCTCTCGGAGCCTCACCGGTGTGGTGGAGCAGTCGATCGCCGCGCTGTCCGGCGCGTCCGATTGGTTCGGCCCCGCGCGCAGCGCGATCATCTTCCTCGTCGACGGGCTCGGCGCCCACAACCTCGCCGCCCGTCGCGGACACGCACGGTTCCTGGGCTCCGTCGGCGGCCGCCGTGACGTCGCGCGCACCGTGTTCCCCTCCACCACCGCCGCCGCGCTGACGAGCCTGCTGACCGGGACCGACCCCGGTGCCCACGGCATCGTCGGCTACCGTGCGCGCGTCCCCGGCACCGACACCGTGCCGAATCAGCTGCACGGGTGGGAGACCGACGGCCTCGACCCGCACACCTGGCAGCGCCGCACCCCGCTGTTCGAGACGCACGCGGCGGGAGGTCGCCCGGCCTTCGTGGTGTCCAAGCCGAGCTACACCGGCACCGGCTTCACCGAGGCCACACTGCGCGGGGCGCAGTTCTTCCCGTCCGACGACCTCGACGAGCGCGTGGCCCGCGCGGCCGATCTCGCCGCCCGGCATCCGGGATCCATCACGTACCTCTACGCCCCCGAACTCGACACGGCGGGGCATCGCGACGGCTGGGAGTCCGACCGCTGGACCGACACGCTCGAACAGGTCGACGCCGCCGCCCGCCGCCTCGCCGACGCGATCGACCGCGGCACCGGGGTCCTGATCACGGCGGACCACGGCATGGTCGACGTGCCCGCGCACAAGCACGTGCTGCTGCGCGCGGGGAGCCCCCTGCTCGAGGGCGTCGCCCTCATCGGCGGCGAGCCCCGCATGCTGCACCTGTACACCGACGACGGACGGGCGGATGCCGTGGCCGTGCGCTGGAAAGAAGACGAGGCCGCACGCGCCTGGGTGCTCACCCGTGACGAGGCCATCGCCGCCGGGCTGTTCGGCGCGGTCGACGACGACGTGCACGCGCGCATCGGCGACGTGCTCGTGGCCGCACGCGGGCGGTTCGCCTACTACGACGACCGCGAGGCCGACAAACGACCCCAGCGCATGGTCGGGCAGCACGGCTCGCTGACCGACGAGGAGCGCACCGTTCCGCTGCTGCGCCTGGGCGCCTTCGCCTGAGTCGGAGGCCGCTCGCACGCCCTCCGACCCCTCGCGAGGGGGAGGTCAGCTCTCGTCGGAACGGGCGCCGAAGACGATCTCGTCCCAGGAGGGCATCGAGGGGCGACCTTTGGCGCGGCGCGCCGTGTCGGGTTGAGGACGCTCGGGCTCGACCGTGTCGTCGATCGCCTCGTCGGAGTATCCAGGCTCCACCGCGTCGAAGAGCGCGACCGGAGGGGTCGAGGGGCGCGGCTCCGGCTCGACCTCGTTCGTGCCGGGCAGCGGCTCCCGCTGCCCACGGCGGCGGCGCAGCGCCTCGAGCAGGTCGGCGGTCTCGGACGAGGTCACCGGGGCATCGGGGGCGCGCTTGATCGCCGCCGCCTGCACGGCCGGGGCGACGGGGCCGGTGGCCTCGACCCCCGGCTCGTCGTCGATGTCGAGACGGCGGGGACCGAAGGCTCCGCTGTCGAAGCGCGAGTCGTCCTTCGAGACGCTGTCGAGGGCGCGCAGGCGCGGGATGAGTCCCTCGGGCAGCGATCCCTGCCGCGAGAGCTGGATCGCGTCGGCGTTCTGGGGGGACAGGCTGCTGCGGCGCGGGTCGAAGCCCCATCGGGCGTCGTGGTCGATCCCGTTCGCGGTGAACTCGAGCTTGACCAACCAGCCCGCGTTCTCTTTCCAGCTCGTCCAGCGCTCCGCCGAGGCGCCGGCTTCGGCGAGCTTGGCGCGCACGGCCGCCCCGAAGGTGATGGGACCGTCGTGATCGAGCGTGCCGCCCAGCAGCACGGGCACGGCGAGGGCCTGACCGACGACGTGCTCGCGCTCGGCGAGCACGGGTCGCTCGAAGCGCTCCACGTCCTCGACGCGGGCGTTCAGAAGGGTCGCCACCTCGCGGGCCGAGAGGCCGGCGCGGATGTGGGCCTGGATCTCGCGGGGGCTGGGTCGCGGGGCGCGGTCGTCGTCCTCGCGGTCGCGGCGCGCGCGGCGCGCCTCGGCGCGCAGCACCTCGTCGAGCGCGAGGGCGAATCGCTCGCCCGATTGCGTCGCCACGACGAGGACGTCATCTTCGGTTCCGATGACTTTGAGCTGTTCCATGCGAAACACCCCTCCGATCTGCGGTCAGCGCCCATGCTGACATGCGGGCCGCCCGGTTGCGGGAATATCCAGGGCGCGCCGCGAGTTTCCCGTCTCGCCCGACACGCAGACGCGTCCGAGAGCATTTGCTTATCGAGGACGTGTCATGCAAACTGTGGCCGCCCGATCGGGCACCCGATGGGGCAGAGCACCACGAAAACCGGAAGTAGAGACCCGCACGCATGGCAACCGATTACGACGCACCGCGCAAGACCGAGGACGACAGCGAGTCGATCGAGGCCCTCAAGGAGCGCGTGCCCGACAAGGCGTCGGGGTCGATCGACAACGAGGATGCCGACAACCCCTCGGGCTTCGAACTGCCCGGCGCCGACCTTTCCGACATCGAACTCGATGTCGTCGTCCTGCCCGCTCAGGAGGACGAGTTCACCTGCATGAACTGCTTCCTCGTGAAGCACCGTTCCCAGATCGCGGAGGAGAGCGGCCCCGGCTTCATCTGCCTGGAGTGCGCAGCCTGACCTGAGCGCGCTGGATCGCCGCCACCAGGCGATCCGGCGTGCGGGTGGACACCACCCACGACGGGGTCGGATCGTCGGGATCGGTCACGGGCACCGTGACGATGCCGTCGATCCCGCCCCGGATGACGTGCCAGGCCCGGCGGTCGAGACCACTCCCACGGGCCGTCCGCGCCTCCTCCGCCGTGACGCCGGCCGGCGCCCCCAGCAGATCGACGGGAATGTGAGCGCGCCCGGCGCGCAATTCGCCGTCCCGCACCTCGACCACGGGGGAGAGGGCGAGCAGCGCCGCGACGATCGCCACCGACACGACGAGGCCGATGAACAGCGCCAGGGTCGTGTCCAGCGGCGAGAACACGACGGCGGCCATCGGGCCGCACACGGCGGCGGCGACGAGCGCCCACAGCGACGGGCTGAGACGCTCGCGATACTCGGCTGCGGTGCGGATGCCGCACCCCCTCTTCTGCATTACCCTCATGGGGTGACCGAAACGGTGGACGTCCTCATTGTCGCATCCGAGCCCCCGGTCTTCGCCCACCCCGGCGACGCCGGAGCCGACCTCACCGCCGCCGAGGCGGTGCGCCTCGAACCCGGGCGCCGCGCTCTCGTCGCCACCGGTGTGCGTGTCGCCCTCCCCGAGGGCTTCGCCGCCTTCGTCGTCCCGCGCAGCGGCCTGGCCGCGAAGCACGGGATCACGATCGTCAACTCTCCGGGCACGATCGACGCCGGCTACCGGGGCGAGATCAAGGTGGCCCTGCTCAACACCGACCTCGACGAGGCCTACGACATCGCGGTCGGAGACCGCATCGCCCAGCTGATCGTGATGCCCGTCCCTTCCGTGCGTTTCGTCCCCGTCGACGATCTTCCCGACAGCGCGCGCGGTCAGGGCGGCTTCGGATCCAGCGGATACCAGACCCTGCAAGGGAGCACCCGATGACCGACGACGAGTCGCGAAACACCCCCGAGGCCGATCAGCCCGGGACCGAGATCGCCCCGCCCGCCAAGAGCGCCCCGCTCGACCGCGACAGCGCGGGACCGTTCGACGAGGCCGAGGCCAACCCCGTGCGCCCCTACATCGACCTGGGCGGCATCAAGATCCTCCCGCGCGAGGGTCTGAACCTGCGCCTCGAGGTGGAGGAGCAGACCAAGCGCATCGTCGCCGTGGGCTTGGACTACGCCGATTCCACGCTGCAGGTGCAGCCGTTCGCGGCGCCCCGCACGAGCGGGCTGTGGGAGGAGACGCGCGAGCAGATCCGCCAGCAGGTCAAGCAACAGGGCGGGCGTGTCGAGGAGCGCGAGGGCCCGCTCGGGCCCGAGCTGCTCGCGGAGGTGCCGGTCATGGCGGGCGCCGACGGCGCGGGCAAGCGTCTCGCGCGCTTCGTGGGCGTCGACGGACCGCGCTGGTTCCTGCGCGGCGTCGTCGGGGGAGCCGCGACGTCCGACGTCGAGGCCGCCGCCGCGGTGGAGGACCTGTTCCGATCGATCGTCGTCGTTCGCGGTGCGTCACCCATGCCCCCGCGCGATCTCATCCCCCTCCGGATGCCGGCGACCCCCGGCACGGCATGAGCGACGAGCCCGCCCGCCCGGTGTCCGACGCCGATCGCGTCCCCCTCGAACCGCCGTCCGCGGCGGAGGGCGTGGGAGCGGCGCTGGGCAACGCCGCACGCCGCGCGGGCCTGGACCCCGCGGCGCACAGCAGCACGGGCGCGGCGGTGTGGTCGGCCATGGGTGGCTGGCGCGGCATCCTCGAATCCGTCCTGCCGTCGCTGGCGTTCGTGGTGCTGTTCACCGTCACGATCGATCCCGAGACGCGCCAGGGCGACCTGTGGGTGAGCCTCGGCGTGTCGGTGGGGCTGGCGCTGGTGTTCACGCTCGCCCGCCTCGTCGCGAAGTCGCCACCGAGCGCCGCGATCGGAGGTCTCCTGGCCACCGCCGGTGCCGCGGTGCTCGCACTCGTCACCGGTCGCGGTCAAGACAACTTCGTGCTGGGGTTCTTCACGAACGGCGCCTACGGCACCGCTTTCCTCGTCTCGGCGCTCGTCGGTTGGCCCCTGATCGGCCTGGCGGCGGGGTACCTGCTCGGGGAGGGCACGCGCTGGCGGGCGGACCGCCGCAAGCGACGCGCCTACACGTGGCTGTCCGTCGCATGGGCGGCGTTGTTCGCCGCGCGGCTCGCGGTGCAACTGCCGCTGTACTTCGCCGGCGACGTCACCGCGCTGGGCACCTTGAAGATCGTGATGGGCCTGCCGTTGTTCGCGCCGATGCTCGCCGTGACATGGCTCGTGGTGCGTTCTCTCTCACCTCGGCGCGAGTCCTGATATTATCTTGACATCAAGATAAATCCCTCCCCCCGAGCGGTTAGGTCGACCTTCCTGGAATCGGCTTCTCGGCGCGGGGAAGATGGAGGGGATGCGGGCTGACGCCTGCGCATTCGCCGACGAAGGAGACGATCGTGTCCACGGTTGACAGCTTCGGTGCAAAGAGCACCCTGACGGTCGGCAGCACCGACTACGAGATCTTCCGGATCGACACGGTCGCCGGTCACGAGAAGCTCCCCTTCAGCCTGAAGGTGCTGCTCGAGAACCTTCTGCGCACGGAAGACGGTGCCAACGTCACCAAGGAGCAGATCGAGGCCCTCGGGTCGTGGGTCCCCACGGCCGACCCCGACACCGAGATCCAGTTCACCCCGGCCCGCGTGGTCATGCAGGACTTCACCGGTGTGCCCTGCATCGTCGACCTCGCCACCATGCGCGAGGCCGTGACCGCCCTCGGCGGCGACCCGAACAAGATCAACCCGCTCTCGCCCGCCGAGATGGTCATCGACCACTCGGTCATCGCTGACCTGTTCGGCAGTGAGAACGCCCTCGAGCGCAACGTCGAGATCGAGTACCAGCGCAACGGCGAGCGGTACCAGTTCCTGCGCTGGGGCCAGACGGCCTTCGACGACTTCAAGGTCGTGCCGCCGGGAACCGGCATCGTCCACCAGGTCAACATCGAGCACCTGGCCAAGGTCGTCTACGACCGTTCGGTCGACGGCGTCCTGCGCGCCTACCCCGACACCTGCGTCGGCACCGACTCGCACACGACGATGGTCAACGGCCTCGGCGTGCTCGGTTGGGGCGTCGGCGGCATCGAGGCCGAGGCCGCGATGCTCGGCCAGCCCGTCTCGATGCTCATCCCGCGCGTCGTCGGCTTCAAGCTCAGCGGCGAGATCCCCGCCGGCGTGACCGCCACCGACGTGGTGCTCACGATCACCGACATGCTGCGCAAGCACGGCGTCGTCGGCAAGTTCGTCGAGTTCTACGGCGAAGGCGTCGCCTCGGTGCCCCTGGCCAACCGCGCCACGATCGGAAACATGAGCCCGGAGTTCGGCTCGACCGCGGCGATGTTCCCCATCGACGACGTCACGCTCGACTACCTGCGCCTGACCGGCCGCGACGAGCAGACCGTCGCCCTCGTCGAGGCCTACGCCAAGGAGCAGAAGCTCTGGCACGACCCCTCGCGCGAACTGAACTTCAGCGAGTTCATGGAGCTCGACCTCTCCACGGTCGTCCCCTCCATCGCCGGCCCGAAGCGCCCGCAGGACCGCATCCTGCTGTCCGAGGCCAAGTCGCAGTTCGAGAAGGACATCCTGAACTACGCCGCGGCGTCGACGTCGGGCTCCATCGTCGATCTCGAGGTCGACGGCACCTTCCCCGCCTCCGACCCCGGATCCGTCCCCGGTGAAGAGGGCGAGGACGTGACCGAGACCGAAGTGCTCATCTCCTCGGGTCACCCCGCGAACGCCTCGAAGCCGGTCAAGGTCACCACGCCCGACGGGCAGTCCTACCTGCTCGACAACGGTGCGGTCACCCTCGCGGCCATCACCTCGTGCACCAACACCTCCAACCCGTCGGTCATGATCGCGGCGGGCCTGCTCGCCAAGAACGCCGTCGACAAGGGCCTGAAGCGCAAGCCGTGGGTCAAGACGACGCTCGGACCGGGCTCGAAGGTCGTCACCGACTACTACGAGAAGTCCGGCCTCGACAAGGCGCTCGAGGGCCTCGACTTCTACACCGTCGGCTACGGCTGCACCATCTGCATCGGCAACTCCGGTCCGCTGATCGAAGAGGTCTCCGAGGCGGTCAACGAGAACGACCTGGCCGTCACGGCCGTGCTCTCGGGCAACCGCAACTTCGAGGGGCGCATCAGCCCCGACGTGAAGATGAACTACCTGGCATCCCCGCCCCTGGTGGTCGCCTACGCCCTCGCCGGCTCGATGAACTTCGACTTCGAGACCGACGCCCTCGGCACCGACCAGAACGGCGACGAGGTCTTCCTGAAAGACATCTGGCCCGCCCCCGACCAGGTGCAGACGATCATCGACGCGTCGATCTCGCGCGAGCAGTTCATCCAGCAGTACGCCACCGTCTTCGAGGGCGACGAGCGCTGGAAGAACCTGCCCACCCCGACCGGCCCGATCTTCGAATGGGATGCCGACTCGACCTACGTGCGCAAGGCTCCCTACTTCGACGGCATGTCGATGGAGCCCTCGCCGGTCGCGGACATCACGGGTGCGCGTGTCATGGCGACGCTGGGCGACTCGGTCACCACCGACCACATCAGCCCGGCCGGCAACATCAAGGCGGGCACCCCCGCCGCGCAGTACCTCACCGAGCACGGCGTCGCGCAGAAGGACTTCAACTCCTACGGTTCGCGCCGTGGAAACCACGAGGTCATGATCCGCGGCACGTTCGCCAACATCCGCCTGAAGAACGAGCTCACGGCAGCGGTCAACGAGGGAACGGTCGTCGAGGGCGGCTACACCCGTGACTTCACGCAGCCCGGCGGTCCGCAGTCGTTCATCTACGACGCGAGCCAGAACTACCAGGCTCAGGGCACCCCGCTCGTGATCTTCGGCGGCAAGGAGTACGGCTCCGGCTCGTCGCGCGACTGGGCGGCCAAGGGCACGAACCTGCTGGGCGTGAAGGCCGTCATCACCGAGAGCTTCGAGCGCATCCACCGCTCGAACCTGATCGGCATGGGCGTCGTCCCGCTGCAGTTCCCGGCCGGCGAGACCTGGAAGACGCTGGGCCTCGACGGCACCGAGATCGTCTCGATCGAGGGCATCGAGCAGCTCAACGAGGGCGTGACGCCCAAGACCGTGAAGGTCACCGCCGAGCCGAGCGAGTTCTCGCCCGAGGGCAAGCAGACCGTCACGTTCGACGCCGTGGTCCGCATCGACACCCCCGGCGAGGCCGACTACTACCGCAACGGCGGCATCCTGCAGTACGTGCTGCGTTCGCTGGTCTGATCGCCGCGTCGACGTGCCCCGGGAGCCCCGCGCTCCCGGGGCACGTCGCTTTGCGGCGGACGCCCGCCCCGCGGGGTGCACGTCATCGGAACCGTCGCCCACCGCGACGCCGAGGCGACGAGAGTCAGCATCCCTCGACCACGCCCGCGCGCCGAACGCAAGCCGTTGCCGGGCCCGAGACGGCTCCCGAGACTAGAATCGACCCGTACGCGCGCCCCCGCGCGCACCCCACGAGAGGAGTCGCATGGCTCTCCTACCCGGAATCCACGGCCCCCGCGACCTCGACGGCCTGACGCCCGACGAGCTGCGTCAGCTGGCCGCCGAGGTGCGTTCGTTCCTCGTCGAGAACGTCGCCCGCACCGGTGGGCACCTCGGTCCGAACCTCGGCGTCGTCGAGCTGACGATCGCCCTGCACAAGGTCTTCGACTCGCCCGCCGATCCGATCATCTTCGACACCGGCCACCAGTCCTACGTGCACAAGATGCTCACTGATCGGCAGGACTTCTCGGCTCTCCGTTCGCGCGGTGGCCTCGCCGGCTACCCGCAGCGCTCCGAGAGCGAACACGACGTCGTGGAGTCCTCGCACGCATCGAGTTCGCTCAGTTGGGCCGACGGTGTGTCCCGCGCCTTCAGCCGCACCGGACGCCGTGACCGTCATGTCGTGGCCGTGGTCGGTGACGGCGCGCTCACCGGCGGCATGACCTGGGAGGCGCTGAACAACATCAGCGACGACAACGACCGCAACCTCGTGATCGTCGTCAACGACAACGGCCGCTCCTACGCCCCGACCATCGGCGGCATGGCGCGTTACCTCAACCGCGTGCGCACCAATGAGGCGTACCGCACCCTGCACCGCGGCTCCGACACCCTGTTCCGTCGGCTCGGACCCGCCGCCCGTGCGGTCTACCGCGGCGTCCGCGGCGGCACGCACGGCTTCCTGTCCCGTTTCACGAACAACGAGGCGCTCTACAGCAACCTCGACATCAAGTACCTCGGGCCCATCGACGGGCACGATTTCGAGTCGCTCATCGAGACGCTCGAGCTCGCCAAGTCGTACGGCGCGCCGGTCATCGTCCACGCCATCACCGACAAGGGCAGCGGCTACGCACCCGCGATGAGCGACGAGGCCGATCAGTTCCACGCCGTCGGCAAGATCGACCCCATCACCGGCGAGGCGCTCGGCTCCGGCGGCGGCACGCAGTGGACAGACGTCTTCGCCGAAGAGATCGTCGCCGTGGGTGCGGAGCGAGACGACGTCATCGCCATGACGGCCGCGATGCTGCGGCCCACCGGTCTGCAGCAGTTCGCCGAGCGCTTCCCCGAGCGCGTGTACGACGTCGGCATCGCCGAGCAGCACGCGGTGGCCTCCGCCGCCGGTCTCGCCTTCGGCGGGCTGCATCCCGTCGTCGCCATCTACGCGACCTTCATGAACCGCGCCTTCGACCAGGTGATGATGGACGTCGCCCTGCACAAGGCTGGAGTGACCTTCGTGCTCGACCGTGCCGGTGTCACCGGCCCCGACGGCCCCAGCCACCACGGGATCTGGGATCTCGCGATGCTGCAGCTCGTCCCCGGCATCCGGATCGCCGCTCCCCGCGACGCGACTCGTCTGCGCGAGGAGTTCCGCGAGGCCACGGCGGTCGAGGACGCCCCCACCGTGGTGCGGTACCCGAAGGGCAAAATACCCGCCGATGTCGAGGCCGTGGAGCGCCTGGCCGACGGCGTCGACGTGCTGGCTCGCGGCTCGGGCGAAGACGTGCTGCTGATCGGCATCGGCCCCATGGTGCACCTCGCCCTCGAAGTCGCCGAGCGGCTGCGGGCGCAGGGCATCGGCGCGACCGTCGTCGACCCGCGCTGGGCCATCCCCGTCCAGCCCTCGATCGTCGACCTCGCGCGGGAGCACCGTCTGGTCATCACGATCGAGGACGGCATCCGTGTCGGCGGCGTCGGCACGCGCGTGCGACAGGTGCTGCGCGAAGCGGGTGTCGACACGGCTGTCGACGAGCTCGGCATCCCGGACGAGTTCATCGATCACGCCACCCGCGAGCAGATCCTCGAGGATGCGGGGCTCACGGCCCCCAAGATCGCCCACGACGTGGTGGCGCAGGTGCTCGGCACCCGCGTGCCCATGGCGCGGCAGACGCCGACCGGCTCGATCCCGACGATCGACGCGTGGGAGAAGTCGCGCCCCTGACTCCCCGCCGACCGGTCGGGATGCCGTCATCCCGACCCGGTCCGTGTCGGCGGCGCCGCATTGGAACAGGCGATCCCGCCAGAACAGGACCCGACCGGGCGATCCCGGCCTGTTCTCACCGCATCGCCTGTCTCCGAACGATGCCCCGCGCCCTGAGCCCGCGCCGCGCCGGAACAGGCAATCCCGCCACAACAGGACCCACCCGGGCGATCCCGGCCTGTTCTCGCCGCATCCCCTGTCCCGGAACGCTGGCACGCACGACGCGCGGACGACGGCGGCGCCGCCCCGAGGGGACGACGCCGCCGTGAGAGCCGTGGTCAGCCGCTGATGCCGCGGATCGGGGGATGGTGGAACGTGTCGCCGAAGGCGCGATCCGACGCCCCCTCGCGGTCGAGGTAGGGCGAGGCGCCGCCGTCGATGAAGGGCCAGCCGGCGCCGAGGATGAGGCACAGGTCGATGTCCTGCACCTCGGGAACGACGCCCTCGTCGAGCATGATCTTGATCTCCTGCGCGAGGCCGTCCTGCACGCGGGCGAGGATCGTCTCGGGCGCGACCGGGGTCTTGCCGGTGACGAGCACCTTCTGCGCCGCCTTCGTCCAGCCGGTGACGCGTCCGCCCTTGTCCTTCTCGACGACCTCGGGGAGCGCTGCCAACTCGTGGAAGTTCTCCGAGGAGAAGAACCGGTCGGGGAACGCGTGCGCCATTGTGTCCTGCACGTGCGCGGCGACCTTCCAGCCGACGAGGTCGATGAGCTGGAACGGCCCCATCGGCAGTCCCAGCGGCGCGAAGGCCTTCTCGACGACCGTGATGGGCGTTCCCTCGTACACCGCGCGTGCGGCTTCGCCCATGACCTTCGCCAGCAGCCGGTTGACCACGAAGCCGGGGGCGTCGGCCGTGAGCACGGCGTTCTTGCCGAGACCCTTGGCGACGACGAACGCCGTCGACAATGCCGCGTCGCTCGTGGCATCCGTCTTGACGACCTCGATGAGCGGCATGACCGCGACGGGGTTGAAGAAGTGGAAGCCGACGAGACGCTCGGGGTGCTGGAGCACCGATCCGATCTCGCCGACCGACAGCGACGACGTATTGGTCGCCAGGATGGCGTCGTCGGCGACGATCTTCTCGATCGCGGTGAAGACCTCCTGCTTGACGCCGACCTCTTCGAACACCGCCTCGATCACGAAATCGCAGTCGGCGAACTCCGAGCGGTCGGTCGTGCCGTGCACGAGGGCGCGCAGCTGGTTGGCCGTGTCGCCGTCGAGGCGCCCCTTCGCCTCGAGCTTGCCGATCTCTTCGCGGATGGATGCCACGCCCTTGTCGACGCGGCCCTGATCGAGGTCGGTGATGACGACCGGAACCCGCAGCTTGCGCACGAACAACAGGGCGAACTGCGAGGCCATGAGACCCGCACCGATGACGCCGACCTTCGTGACCTTCTTCGCCAGCGCCTTGTCGGGGGCGCCGACCGGCCGCTTGGCGCGCTTCTGCACGAGGTCGAACGCGTACATGGATGCCGCGAACTGATCGCCCGTGATGAGGTCGGCCAGGGCCTCGTCTTCGCGCGCGAATCCTTCGGCCTTGGTGCCGCTCCTGGCCTTGTCGAGCAGGTCGAGTGCGACGTAGGGGGAGCGGGGGACGGTGCCGATCTTGGACTCGAGCATGCCGCGGGCCATCTTGATGGCGATGGGCCACTTGGTGAGGCGCTCGAGCTTGCCGGGCTCGTTCTTGCGCTCGACCTTCACGCGACCGGTGAGCACGCCGTCGGCCCAGCGCAGCGAGTCCTCCAGGTACGAAGCCGCCGGGAAGATGGCATCCATGATCCCGAGGTCGAAGGCCTGCTGCGGCTTGAGCATGCGGTTCTGCTTGAGCGGGTTCGACACCACGACCTCGAGAGCATTCTCGATGCCGATGAGGTTCGGCAGGAGGTAGGCGCCGCCCCAGCCGGGGATGATGCCCAGGAACACCTCGGGCAGCGCGACGGCCGCCGCCGAAGCGTCGACCGTGCGGTAGGTGGAGTTCAGCGCGATCTCGAGGCCGCCGCCGAGGGCGAGTCCGTTCACGAAAGCGAACGAAGGCACACCCAGGTCGGACAGCGAGCCGATCACCTGGTGGCCACGCTGAGCGATGAGGCGGGCGACGTCTCTCGAGGGCAGCTTGGCGACGTCCGACAGATCGGCGCCGGCGGCCAGGATGTACTGCTTGCCGGTGATGGCGACCGCGTGGATCTCGCCCGCGGCGGCGCGACGCTTCACCGTCGACAGGGTCTCGCCGAGCTCGGCGAGGGTGGCCGGTCCGAGCGTGTTCGGCCGCGTGTGATCGCGGCCGTTGTCGAGGGTGATGAGCGCCAGCACGTTGCCCGAGGGCAGACGCACGTCGCGCACGGGGGAGTGGGTGACGACCTCGTCGCCGGTGAGGGCGTCAAGGGGGGAGAAGTCGATGGTCGAGTAGTCGGTCACTTGCGCTTCTTCTTTCCGTCGAAGAACGGGTTCTCCCAGATGACCGAGCCGCCCTGCCCGAGACCGACGCACATCGCGGTGAGTCCGTAGCGTACGTCGGGCCGCTCGGCGAACTGCGCGGCGAGCTGGATCATCAGACGCACCCCGGATGCCGCGAGCGGGTGGCCCACGGCGATCGCGCCGCCCCACGGATTCACGCGCGGGTCATCATCGGCGATGCCGAAGTGGTCGAGCAGCGAGATCACCTGGATCGCGAAGGCCTCGTTCAGCTCGAACAGGCCGATGTCGTCGATCGTCAGACCGGCCTTCTTCAGGGCCTTCTCGGTCGAGGGGATCGGGCCGATGCCCATGATCTCGGGCTCGACACCCGCGAAGGCGAACGAGACCATGCGCATCTTGGGCGCGAGATCGAACTCCTTCACGGCGTCGGCGCCCGCGAGCAGGCTGATCGTCGCGCCGTCGGTGAGCGGTGACGACGTGGCGGCGGTGACGCGACCGTGGGGGCGGAAGGGCGTCTTCAACGTCGCCAGACCCTCCATCGTCGTCTCGGGACGGCGTCCCTCGTCCTCGGTCGCGAGGCCCCAGGCGCCGGCCGCGTCCTTGACGGCCACGGGGACCAGGTCGGGCTGGATCTTGCCGGCCTCGTAGGCCGCCTGCACCTTGTGCTGACTCGCGACGCCGAATCGGTCGGCTCGCTCCTTCGTGAGGTGGGGGAAGCGATCGTGGATGCGCTCCGCGGTCACGCCCATGTTGAGCGCGCCCGGGTCGACGAGCTTCTCGGCGACGAAGCGGGGGTTGGGGTCGACGTTGCCGCCGATGGGGTGGCGACCCATGTGCTCGACGCCGCCGGCGAGGGCGAGGTCGTACATGCCCACTCCGATCGAGGCGCCCATCGTGGTCACGCTGGTCATGGCTCCCGCGCACATGCGCTCGATCGCGAGACCCGGCACCGTCATCGGCAGACCCGCGAGGATCGCCGCCGTCCGGCCCAGTGTCAGTCCCTGATCGCCCGTCTGCGACGTGGCAGCGATGGCCACGTCATCGATGCGCTCCTTCGGCACGTCGCCGTTGCGCTCCATCAACCCGATGATCGCCTTGACCACCAGGTCGTCGGCTCGGGTGTTCCAGTACATGCCCTTCTCGCCGGCGCGCCCGAAGGGGGTGCGCATTCCGTCGACGAAGAAGACGTCCGTCATCTCGGCCACTCTGCCTCCAAAGTTTGGGATGGGCCCAGCCTAGGAAGAGCGCTCCGCCGCGGGGAATCGCTTGTCCGAACCTACGAAGTCGTGGCAGACGCGTCGTTGACCTCGTTGAGGGAAGCTACAAAGCTATCGACGATCACCTGTGCGGTCTGGTCAATCTGCCAGGGGCGCGCCCCCAGCTCCGCCAGCGACGCGCTCACCGCCTCGACCGTCAGTTCGGCCGGGGGCGCCCACGCGACACGGCGCAGCGTCTCGGGCGTCAGGAGGTTCTCGGTCGGCATCCGCAGTTCTTCCGCCCGGGCCTCGACGGCCGGGCGCGCCGCTTTGAGCCGCCGGTCGGCCTCGGGGTTGCGGTCGGACCACGCGCGAGGCGGCGGCAGCGTGTCGCTGGGGACGCGGTCGGCCGGCAGGTCGGTGGACTCCCGACCGGCGACGATGGCGTTCCACCAGCGGTCGAGCTGCGTGCGGCTGGCGCGGCCGTTGAACTCCTTCACGCCCGCGAGCGCCTGCTTGCTGGCGGGGTCGGCGAGCACCGCCGCCACGAGCGCGCGGTCGGGCACGAGACGACCAGGTGCCACATCCTGCTCCCGGGCGTAGTCCTCGCGGGCCTGCCAGAGCGAGCGCGCCACGGCCAGCAGGCGACGCCCCCGCACGGTGTGCAGCCCGCTCAGACGGCGCCACGGGTCCTCGCGGGCGGGCTTCGGCTGACGCTCGAGGACCGCCTGGAACTCCTGCCGCGCGAACTCGGTCTTCTGCTGCTCCTCGAGCTCGGCGACGAGCACGTCGCGCACGTCGATGAGGTGCTCGACGTCGAGAGCGGCGTATTCGAGCCACGACGCCGGCAGCGGACGGGTCGACCAGTCGGCGGCGGAGTGCGCCTTCGCCAGCGTGATGCCCAGCGTCTGCTCCACCACGGCACCGAGACCCACGCGCTCGTGGCCCAGCAGACGCGAGCCGAGCTCGGTGTCGAAGATGCGCGGGGGCTCGAGCCCCCGCTCGCGCAGGGAGGGAAGGTCCTGGCTGGCCGCGTGGAACACCCACTCGACGTCGCCGATCGCCTCCTGCAGCGGCGAGAAGTCCTCGATGGTCGAGGGGTCGAACAGGAAGACCCCCGCCTCGCGACGGAACACCTGGATCAAGTAGGCCCGCTGCGAGTAGCGGAACCCCGAGGCGCGCTCGACGTCGACCGCGACGGGACCGACCCCCGCGGCCAGGGTCCGGCACGCGGCGCTCAGGCCCGCGGCATCCTCGATGACGATGTACTCAACCACGCGTGGGCCTCCGGGCTCCGAACACGGCAACGCCCTCCGATCCCGGGGGGAGTCCGGCGAGCATGCACACGAGCTCCGCCCACGCCTCGAGGTGCGGGCGGAAGGGACCGCGCGGCGACCATGACGCGCGAAGTTCGATCTGCGACCCCTCGCCCTGTGCGGCGAGAGCGCCGAACCCGGTCGAGAGCGTCTTGGTGGCGGTACCCGACTCGGAATGCCGGTCGGCCCCGCGGGAGTCCAGCGCGTCGATGAGCCACGACCACGCGACGTCGGCGAGCAGCGGGTCGACGCCGATCTCGGGCTCGAGCGGAGCCTGGGCGAAGCACACGATGCGCCAGGCCCCACCCCACGGCTCGGGCTCCTCGGGGTCGTGCAACAGGATGAAGCGCCCCGTCCCGAAGGGCGAGTCCGTCGCGTGCGCCTCGGGCCGCACATCGCCGGCGAGGGCGAGGGAATACGGCGCCAGACCGGCGGGGGAGGGGATCTCGCGCACCACCAGGTCGTCGCGGAACGTCACGGCGCGCAGGTCGGCGGCAGCTCGCGCGAAGGGGCTGTCGGCCTCCGCCGGGCGATGCTCACTCACGGCAGCAGACTAGAGTGAGGCCTCGATGAACGCTCCCAGGCGCGCCGCGGGTCCCCGCGCATCGCGGCGCCGCACCACCGGCCTTCGCATCGCCCTCTCCACCCTGAGCCTCGCGCTGGCCGCCTCCGCGGGCGCCCTCGGCGCCGTGTCGCTGCGGGTCGCCCGCACGGTGGTGCGTCCGGCGGGGCGCCGGCCCGACACGCGCATCGTGCGCCTGGACGCCGCCGCGCAGACCATCACGCTCGAGCGGACCCCCGACACCTCGCTCCCCGGTCGCTACGGCCTGTTCACGGTCGGTTCCGCCGACTACCTGCGCCTCGGTCCCATCGTCGCCGAGGACGAGACGACCGTGACGCGCAAGCTGCTCACCCACGTGCCCGCCGACGGCGATCTCGCCCCCGAGGCTGCCTTCAGCGGCTGGTACATCGATCAGCCCGAGCACCTGCACCTCCCCTTCCGGTCCCTCGACATCGACACCGGCGTCGGCGCGTGCCCGGCATGGGAGTTCCCGGCCGCCTCGGCCACCGACGTCTGGGTGATCCAGGTGCACGGCCGCGGCACGACCCGTGCCGAGACGCTGCGTGCGGTCCCGGTCTTCCACGACCTGGGCATCACGAACCTCGTCGTGTCGTACCGCAACGACGGAGACGCTCCGCGCAGCCCCTCCGGCACCTACGCGCTCGGCGCCACCGAGTGGCGCGACGTGGACGCGGCGATCGGGTACGCCCGGCGACAGGGCGCCCGCCACGTCATCCTCATGGGCTGGTCGATGGGCGGCGCGCTCGCCCTTCAGGCGGCCCTCGAGTCGCCGCACGCGGATGTCATCGCGGGTCTCGTGCTCGAATCGCCCGTCGTGGACTGGCGCACCGTGCTGAGCTTCCAAGGCCGACTGATGCGCCTGCCCAAGCCCGTCGTCGCCCTCGCCGAGAGCACCCTCGTATCGAACTGGGGCGCCACCGCCCTGCGCAGCGGGGAGCCCATCCCGCTCGATCGCCTCGACGGGGTCGCGCGCGCGAAGGAGCTCCGGCATCCGATGCTCATCCTGCACAGCGACGACGACGGTTTCGTGCCGTCCGACGCCTCGCACGCGTTGGCCGCCGCGCGCCCCGACATCGTGACGATGGAGACGTTCTCGGTGGCCCGCCACACGAAGCTGTGGAACTACGACGAGACGCGATGGACCGACGCCATCACGCGCTGGGTCCGCGAGCGGGGGCTCGCCCGGGCGGAGTGATCCGGATGCCGCGCCTCAGGCGCCGCGCTGGGCGCGCACCTGGCGCTTCGCGCGCATGAGCATGCCGGTCATCCCCGCGATGCGCAGCGGGCTGACGGCCCGCGTGAGACCGATGCTCTGCGGGAAGTCGTCGGGCACGGCGAGCATCTCGTCGGCGGTGAGACCCGTGAGTCCCTGCGAGAGGATGCTGGCGAATCCGCGCGTCGTGGGGGCCTCGGCCGGGGCCGTGGCGTGCATCGCGACTCGGTCGTGGTCGTCGACCGCGACGATGATGTACACGGGCGACTGGCACTCCGCGACACGCTCCGCCATCTCGGGGTGATCGGCGTACTCCGCCGGCACGGCGGGCAGCTCCTGCGAGAACTCCAGCAGCAGCTGCAGCCGGTCGGGCTCGTCGAGCTCGAGGAACTCGTCGCGGATCTCGGCGAGGCGGTCCGGCAAGCCGGCGGGGGAGGTGTTGTCGGACATCACCGTCATTCTCCCACGCCGACGCCCTCGCGGGCTCGAGACCGAGGGAGACGAACCCTCAGCGTGAGGGGACCTCGCCGGGCTCCGAGCCCGACACGATCGGCACGCGTACGGCGCTGCCCCACTCGGTCCACGAACCGTCGTAGTTGCGCACGTCGTCGAAACCGAGCAGGTGCTTGAGCACGAACCAGGTGTGGCTCGAGCGCTCGCCGATGCGGCAGTAGGCGACGATCTTGTCGCCGTCCTTCAGGCCCGCGCCCTCTCGGTAGATGGCATCCAGCTCCTCACGGGACTTGAAGCCGCCGTCTTCGGCCACGGCCTTGCCCCACGGCACGCTCTGGGCGCTGGGGATGTGCCCGGCACGCAGGGCGCCTTCTTCGGGGTAGGCGGGGGCGGTCGTGCGCTCTCCGGAGTACTCCTCGGGGGAGCGCACGTCGATGAGGGGGTTGCCGAGGTGGGCGAGCACGTCGTCCTTGTACGCGCGCAGCAGGGCGTCGTCGCGTTCCACGACGGGGTAGTCGGTCGGCTCGACCACGGTCTTCTCGGTGGTCAGGGGGCGTCCCTCCGCGATCCACTTGTCGCGGCCGCCGTCGAGAAGCCGCACGTCCGCGTGGCCGAAGAGCGAGAACACCCACAGGGCGTATGCGGCCCACCAGTTGTTCTTGTCGCCGTAGATGACGACGGTGTCGTCGCGCGAGATGCCCTTGCCGCTCAGCAGGTGCGCGAATCCCGCGCCGTCGACGTAGTCGCGCACCACGGGGTCGTTGAGCTCGGTGTGCCAGTCGACCTTGACCGCCCCGGGGATGTGCCCGGTCTCGTAGAGCAGCACGTCTTCATCGGACTCGACCACGACCAGGCCCGGTCGGCCCAGCCGCTCCTCGAGCCACTCACCCGTGACGAGGCGTCCGGGCTCCGAGTAGTCGGCGAACTTGGGGGAGGTGGTGTCGAACTCGACGGTCACGGTGGCTCCTCGGTCGGGACGGGGGATGCGGCGGCATAGGGTGGACACCGCACCTTCGACCCTAGATCCGCGACGTGGGGCACGCACCCTCCCGGTAAGACTGCGACACAGGACGGCCATGACCTCGATTCCCGCCACGACCGGCCTCATCCATCTCACCGATCGCGAACCGGCCATCTCCGGGGCCGAGATGGTCAGCGCCCTGGTCCCGCCGCCGCAGTTCGACGGCGCGACCTTCGAGTCGTACCGGGCCGACGACGCCTATCCGTCGCAGCAGGAGGCGAAGGAGCTGCTCCAGGCCTTCGCCGGTCTCACGGCGACCCCCGCCAAGAAGGGCGGGTTCTTCCGCCGCGCCGAGAAGACCCCGCCGGTCAAGCCCGGCGTCTACCTCGACGGCGGCTTCGGGGTCGGCAAGACCCACCTGCTCGCCTCGATCTACCACGCGATGCCGGCCCGCCGGAAGTATTTCGGCTCCTTCATCGAGTACACCGCCCTCGTGGGCGTGCTCGGCTACGCCAAGGCCGTCGAGCTCTTCCGCGGGTCCGACCTGCTCTGCATCGACGAGTTCGAACTCGACGACCCGGGCGACACGATGGTGATGACGCGCCTGCTCGGCGAGCTCGTGGCATCCGGGACGAGGCTGGCGGCCACCTCGAACACACCGCCCAACGCGCTCGGCGAGGGACGCTTCGCCGCGCAGGACTTCCTGCGCGAGATCCAGTCGATGTCCGACAGCTTCCGCACCATCCGCATCGACGGCACCGACTTCCGCCAGCGTGCGATCGACGGCGAGGCCCGCGTGCTCGCGGACGACGAGTACCGCGACGCGCTGGATGCCGCAGCGGCCGGAGCCGTGGCATCCGATGACTCCTTCCCCGACCTGGTCGCCCACCTGGCACGGGTGCACCCGTCGCGCTTCATCCGCCTCATCGACGGCGTCGAGGTCATCGGCCTGCGCGACGTCGCCGTTCTGCACGATCAGTCGGCGGCTCTGCGGCTGGTCGCGTTCGTCGACCGCGCGTACGACGCGCAGATCCCGATCCGCGCCACCGGCGCCCCCCTGAACACGGTGTTCGGCGACGAGATGCTGGCCGGCGGCTATCGCAAGAAGTACCTGCGCGCGGTGTCGCGCCTGGTCGCCCTCACGCACTCCTGACAGCGCGTTCATCACCGCCTCCCAACCGCGCGAAACGCGATGTTTACCGCAGCGGCGTGGCTGTAACCCGCTCGAAACACGAGTCGAACGACGACGGTAACCGGGGCTGGGAACACTGAGGGGACCCGACGCTACACCTGCGTCCCTGCAGAGAGGTTCCCTCCGAGATGGATCAAGGCAACACCGCATTCATCCTGATAGCAGCGGCACTCGTGCTGCTCATGACGCCAGGACTCGCGTTCTTCTACGGCGGATTGGTCAAGGCCAAGAGCGTCATCAGCATGATGATGATGAGCTTCGGCGCCATGGGTCTCATGGGCGTCCTGTGGGTCCTGTACGGCTACTCGATCGCCTTCCCCACCACCGACGAGGGCGCCACGCAGTTCCCGTGGGCCCTCGACCCCACCAACTTCAGCCTCGCGGGCGTCCTCGAGACGCCTGAGGGCGCCGCGTACCCGCCGCTCGCCTTCGTCGCCTTCCAGGCCACGTTCGCCATCATCACCGTCGCCCTCGTCTCGGGCGCCATCGCCGACCGCGCCAAGTTCGGTGCGTGGATGATCTTCGCGGGCATCTGGGCCACGGTCGTGTACTTCCCCGTCGCCAGCTGGGTGTTCAACTTCGGCCTCGCCGACGACGGCTCGTTCTCCTACGGCGGCTGGATCACCCACGGGATGCAGGACGTCTTCGGCGTCGGCGCGATCGACTTCGCCGGTGGAACCGCCGTCCACATCAACGCCGGTGCCGCCGCCCTCGCCCTCGCCCTGGTCCTCGGCAAGCGCGTCGGCTTCCAGAAGGGCGCGCACGTCCCCCACAACCCGCCGTTCGTGCTCCTGGGCGCGGGCCTGCTGTGGTTCGGCTGGTTCGGCTTCAACGCGGGCTCCGAGCTCGCCGCCGACGGCACCGCCGCGCTGGCGTTCGTCAACACGATCGCCGCTCCCGCCGCCGCCCTGCTGGCCTGGCTGATCGTCGAGAAGATCAAGGACGGCAAGCCCACCTCGGTCGGCGCCGCCTCGGGTGCCGTCGCGGGTCTGGTCGCCATCACGCCCGCCTGCGCCTCGCTGACCCCGTTCTGGGCGATCGTCCTCGGCCTCGTCGCCGGTGCGGTGTGCGCCCTGGCGATCGAGCTGAAGTTCAAGCTCGGCTTCGACGACTCGCTCGACGTGGTCGGCATCCACCTCGTCGGTGGTCTGATCGGGACGCTCTACCTCGGCATCTTCGCCAACAACACCGGCCTGATCTACAGCGGTTCGATCAACCAGCTGCTCGTGCAGGCGATCGCCGCCCTCGCGGTGCTGGTGTACTCCTTCGTGCTCGCCTTCGTCATCGGCTTCGCGATCGAGAAGACGATCGGCTTCCGCGTGAAGAACGAGGACGAGATCGCCGGCATCGACACCGTGGTCCACGGCGAGGAGGGCTACGTGCTCTCCGACGCCCGCGGCTGACCACGGCTCACCCCTCGACGGGGCGTCACCGATTCGTCGGTGGCGCCCCGTCCGCCGTGTCTAGGGTGGGCGGTATGTCAACCACGTCACGCCTGCTGTCGGCCGTCCTGGGCTTGTTCTCCTCCCCGAAGCCCGCGCGCACGACAGCCCCCGCGCGACCCGCCGGGGCCGCGCACCGGTCGTCGACGACGACCGCCCGCCCCGTGGCTCCGTCGGGCGCAGAGACGACGGAGATCGACCCCCCGCGGCGCCTGACCCTCTCGTACGCCCCGCAGCGCGACAACGCCCCGGACGGGGGCGAGATCGTCTGGACCTGGGTGCCGTACGAGGAGCGCGACGGCCGCGGCAAAGACCGTCCCGTGCTCGTGATCGGCCGAGCGGATGCCACGCACTCCTACGCGGTGCGGTTGACGAGCAAGCCGCACGACGGCGAGAGGCAGTACCTGGCACTCGGCACGGGGGAGTGGGATCCGCAGCGCCGCCCGTCGTGGGTCGACGTGGAACAGATCTACCTCGTGCACGACCGGGGAATGCGCCGGGAAGCGGCCGCCCTCGATCGCGGGCGTTTCGACACCGTCGCGGCGGCCCTCTCGAGTCGGTACGGGTGGACGCGGGGATGAGCGACGCTCTGCTCGCGGGGCCGCGTGGTCGCCGGCTCTGCCTCGACTACGCGTGCCGTGACGAGCAGCTGCAGCACCTCGTCGGCTTCTACGGTTTCCACCGCGTCGACGCCTCGGCCCGGGTGATCGCCTTCACCGACGGCGACCCGGCTCCGATCCCGAATCCGACCGTGACCGACATCGCCGATCGCCTCTCCGCGAGGCCCGAGACGGCGATCGACGACGCCGCGCTCGCCGCTGCCCTGCGCACGACGGTCGACGTCGCCCGGTACTGGCAGGAGCCCGACCTCGAGGACCGGCTCGCCGCCCGGCCCGAGATCGTCGAGGCGCTGCGCCCGCTGGCCCGGAGGATATCCGCCCACATCGGCTCCGCGTGGGACCGAGGGCGGGGCGATCGGCAGTGGGCCGTGCACTGGCGAGAGCGCGAAACCGGCGGCCCCCTTCCGACCGGGGCATCGGACGCGCTGGCGACCTGGGCGGCACGGCTCCGCGCGGCGGAGGACCGGGCGCAGCGCGAGCTCCCCGATGCGCCCACGGCACGCGTGTCGGGGGAGTGGTGGTCCATCCCGCTGTCGCTGCTGTCGACGAGCGGCAGCGTCATCGCCGCGCTCGATCTCGTCGAGGACTCCTTCGGCGACGAGGTCGCCACCGTCATCCCCGTGAGAGGGAGTGGGCGCACGCTCGAGATCCGCGGTCCGTCCGAGTGGGCCGCGCTCTGTCGGGAATTCCCCATGGAGGTCACCGCCTCGCGCCGGCACGATTGGTACCGCACGACGGACCGCGACGGTCGTTGGCTGCTCCCCGATTGGCAGCGGGTGGGAGAGCGGTGGGATGCCGTGCACCTGACGACACTCGGGTACCTGACCACCGCGACACGACTGATCGAGATCGACGACGAGTACGCGAGCGTCATCGGTGGGTGGGCGCCGGATTCGACCCTGTGGCTGCGCGACACCGCGGTCGAAGTCGGTCCCCGGCAGGAGTGGGCTCGCGAGCACGCGGGCGCCGTCTGGGCGCGTGGGCCCGCCCCGGGCGCTGCCGCACGAAGGTGAGGGCGGCGGACCGATTCGCCCGCGGAAACGACGAAGGCCCCCGGCGAACCGGGGGCCTTTTTCGGTGGGCGATACCAGACTCGAACTGATGACCTCTTCCGTGTGAAGGAAGCGCGCTACCAACTGCGCCAATCGCCCTCGCCCCGTACGGGACTCATCGATCGTACCGGATGCCGGGAGGTGGTTCCGACCATCTCCCGGGACACGCGCGGGGCGCGTCTCGTTTTGCGCCGGCGCTCAGATCGGGTAATGTCTTACGAGTGCTCGGGGCAAGCCCCGGGAACGAAATGCGGATGTAGCGCAGTTGGTAGCGCACAACCTTGCCAAGGTTGGGGTCGCGAGTTCGAGTCTCGTCATCCGCTCGAGTGGAGGGATCTCCGTCTGGGAAACCGACGGAGAATCACGACACGTGGGTCGAACCACATCACGGTGGCGTGGCCGAGCGGCTAGGCACCGGCCTGCAAAGCCGTTTACACGGGTTCGAATCCCGTCGCCACCTCGCCTCACAATAGAACAGCCTGTATAGGCGCGATTGGCGCAGCGGTAGCGCGCTTCCCTGACACGGAAGAGGTCACTGGTTCGATCCCAGTATCGCGCACAGCTGAGAACCCCCGGACGCCCGGGGGTTCTTTTTGTTTCCACCAGGCGCCACGCCGTCCGGTGTGGCCCACCGAACGGAGGGCCGGTCACCCGCGAGGGCGCACCGGGGCGAGAGCGCGGTCACGGGCGCGGCTGCGCGATCGCAGCTCGCCGGGACGACCATCCTCCACGCCCGGTGAGGGCACGGCCGCCGCCGCCGACGGCACCGCGCACCGGACTCGTCGGGACCGGACTCGCCGGGACCGGACTCGTCAGGAGCGGACTCGTCAGGAGCGGACGCATCAGCACCGGAGGCATCGGGACCGGACGCACGGCAGGACGAGCCCGCCGCGACGCGACGTGCCCAGACCGGAGAAGCGCCGGGACCGGAGGCATCGGAACCGGACGCACGGCGGGACGAACCCGCCGCCGCGACGCGACGTGCCCAGACCGGAGAAGCGCCGGGACCGGATGCGTCGGGCTCGGATGCCGGGGGCTCGACTCCGTCATAGGCGGAGCCCGCGCCCCGCGACGGGCGGAAAGCGAGGTGGTTGTTCCCGCCGCCAGAAAGGGGGCTGCGGAGTGCCTGGCGGCGGGAACGTGACGACGCTAACCCATGTCCACCGAATGGGGGACACCTGATCCCGCGTCTTGTGACGGCGTTGCGCATTCCTTGAGCCGACGTTGAGGTTCATGCGGTCGCATGGGTCACGTCCGCCGGGCGGGTGGCATCCGCACCGTCGGCGCACGCCGTCAGATCACCGAGATGCTCTCGAGATACTGGGCCACGCGTTCCTGAGCGACGCTGTCGAGCGGGCGGCCGTCGGGTCGGCGAACCGAGGACAGGACGGTCATCGACTCGTTGGTCAGGCCGAATCGCAGCGTCTCGAGTGACACGATCACGGCCCCCACGAGCGGTACGACATAGTTCCCCACGCCCTCACGGTAGGGGAGACGGGTCATTCATGGAAGCGCTCCCAGGCACTCTGCGCGAAGCGTCCTGCGGTGCGCGGATGCCGACCCCCACCCCGGGACGTGCAGGCGGAGCCGTGGCGCTAACGTGAGGACATGATCGTCTCCGACACCCACTGGCACGAGATCGCGGCATCCGCGTTCGTCTCCCTCGGCACCTACCGCAAGAACGGCGCGCTGGTGGCGGTGCCGGTGTGGATCGCCCGCGACGGCGACGAGCTCGTGGTCACGAGCGAACGCGCGACCGGCAAGGTCAAGCGCCTGCGCAACGACCCGCGCGTGACGCTTCGCCCGTGCAGCCGTATGGGGGCGGTGGAGCCGGGCGCCCTGACGGTGGAGGCCCACGGGCGCATCGCCGGAGCGGCCACCGCGGATGCCCGCGCCGAGTCGGCGCTCCGGCGCAAGTACGGTCTGCAGTACCGCGCGATCCTCGGCTTCGAGGCCCTCGTGCACCGCCTCCAGCGACGACCCGGTGATCGCGTGATCCTGCGGATCGCGCGCACCGCCTGAGCCCGCGCCGCCTCCCGCATCCGGTTCGCGAGGGGCGTCCTCCAGAAAACGACGGCCGGCACAAGGGGGTTTACGCGCCGCGGCTTCTCGGGAGACAGTGCAGACAGCGACAGCGGCCGCCGCCCCCCAGTTCTCGCGTTCGACTTCTCGCCTGGAGATACGCACGGCGGCGGCGACGACCGCGCGGAGGATCCCATGGGCAAGTTCATCTACGACAGCAACATCAAAGTCGACTTCGAAGACCGCCTCCTCGCCCACCTGCAGGCCGTCATCATGGCCAAGGTGCGTCGCGGAGAATCATTTCCGTTCACCTGGAAAGACGACATCAGCACGGGTGGCGGGCGGACGACCGTCTACATCCACCCGAACGTGTCGCTGGTGTTCAAGTACCACGGGAGCCGCTCTCCGCAGTTGAGCTCGGCGTGGCTGCACGCGCTGACCTACAACGCCAACTCGGGCCGGGGACTTTACGTGATTCCGGAGCCCGACGAGTCCAGCCCGCGGGAAGGCGTCCAGCGCGAGGAGATGGTGTTCCGCGAGGTACCCAGGGATCACGCGAACGAGCCCGCCCATCCCTGATCCGCGCGGTCGGGAATGCCCCGCGGTAGACGGGCGGTTGTCCCCGGTATGACCGAGTGGGACGACACCAAGCCGTACTTCGAGACGACCGCCATCGCGCACCTCGCGACGCTCATGCGCGACGGTTCACCGCACTCCGTGCCCCTGTGGGTCGGTGTCGAGGGAGACCGCCTCGCGATCTTCACCGAGACCGACACGCTGAAGGACCGCAACCTGCGCCGCGACCCCCGGGTGGCCCTCTCGGTCACGGGAGCGGACAACCCGTACGCCATGGCATTCGTGCGGGGCGTGGCGGTCGAGCGCATCGATGGCGACGAGGCCATGCCGATCGTCGACCGGATCGCGACCCTGTACACGGGCGAGCCGTACGGCATGCGCGAAGGCCTCGCGGTGTGGTTCATCGAGCCGCGCAAGGCATGGGCGCGCGCGTACGAAGACTGAGCGTCAGAGCGCCAGGGGCAGCACGGCCAACACGAGGATGAGCGGGGCGATCACCGCCCCGAGCAGCACGAATCGGCTCCACCGCAGTTCCACCCCCGCGGCGACGAGTCGGTCGTGCCACAGCAGCGTCGCCAGCGAGGCCCACGGCGTGACGATCGGACCGGCGTTCACGCCGATCAGCAGTGCCGCCAGGCGCACGGGCGATCCGGCGACGGACTCGAGCGCGAGGTAGGCGGGGAGGTTGTTGATGCCGTTCGCGGCCAGCGCGCCCACGCCGGCGAGCTGCCACAGCGAGACGAGGTCGTCGCCGCTCCCGGCCAGCACCGAGGTGATGCGACCGATCCCGAGTGCCTCCAGCGCTCCCACGGCGAGGAACAGCCCGCCCGCGAACACCAGCAACGACCACGGCACGAGACGGATGCCGAGAGCCCGCGGCGCGCGCCAGGCGAAAGCGACCACGAGCACGGCGGCGGCCGCGACGGCCGGCATCCACGGTTCCAGCCCCACCACGAGCAGGGGGAGCAGCGCGAGCGTCACCACGCCGGAAATACGCAGCAGCACCCGGTCGGAGACGCCGGGGGTCGCGGCGTCCGGGTAGGTGCGGGGGAGCCGCCGGAGGAACACGACGGTCAGCACGATCACCGTCACCGCGATCGCGATCAGCGCCGAGGGCCCGAGGAGTGCGAGGAACGCGATCGGGTCGTGCCCGCCGCCCAGCGCCTCGGACGCGAGCAGGTTGGTCAGATTCGACACCGGCAGCACGAGCGAGGCGGTGTTGGCCAGCACCACGGTCACGAAGGCGAAGGGGAGAGGATCCATGCGGCGGGCCACGGCCATCGCGACCACGACCGGAGTGAGCAGTACCGCGGTGGTGTCGAGCGACAGGAACGCCGTGGCCACGATGGCCAGCGCCACCACGAGCACCCAGAGCAGCGCGGTGCGTCCGCGCGCGAGCTTCGCCAGGCGCGACGCCACCACGTCGAACAGTCCCGCCTTCGATGCGAGCTCGGCGACGATGGTGACCGCGACGACGAAGAGCAGGATGGGCCAGACGCGGTCGGCGACGGCCAGCGCGTCGTCGGCCGGGAAGGCCCCGGTGAGCAGCGCGACGATCCCGAGGATCCAGAGCACGCCGCCGATGATGGCCAGAGTCACCGCTCCACTATGGGGCACGCGCGGGTCGGCCGAGGCCATGGGCGCCCGGTAGCCTGGAACGCGACCCTTCCAGGAGATGCGCTGTGACTGATTTCCCCGCCGATGGCTTCGCCCTCTTCCCCGACCGTTCGGTCGTCGCGCTGCGCGTGAACGGCGAGCTCAAAGACCTCGCCACGACCGTCACGGCCGACGATCAGGTCGAACCCGTCACGATCGACAGCGCCGACGGCCTGTCGATCCTGCGCCACTCCACGGCCCACGTGCTGGCCCAGGCCGTGCAGCGCGTCAAGCCGCAGGCCAACCTCGGCATCGGCCCGCCCGTCACCGACGGCTTCTACTACGACTTCCAGGTCGATGAGCCCTTCACCCCCGATGATCTCAAGGTCATCAAGAAGGAGATGGAGCGCATCGTCCGTGAGAACCAGCGGTTCGTGCGCCGTGTCATCACCGACGACGAGGCCCGTGCCGAGCTCTCCGACGAGCCCTTCAAGCTCGAACTCATCGGCCTGAAGGGCGGGTCCGCCGAGGCCGCCGAGGGCGCGAGCGTCGAGGTCGGCGCCGGTGAGCTCACGATCTACGACAACGTCACCCGCGACGGCGAGACCGCGTGGAAAGACCTGTGCCGCGGTCCCCACGTTCCGGGAACGCGCCTGATCGGCAACGGGTGGGACCTGACCCGCATCGCCGGCGCCTACTGGCGCGGCAGCGAGAAGAACCCGCAGCTGCAGCGCATCTACGGCACCGCGTGGCCGACGAAAGACGAGCTGCGCGCCTACCAGCACCGCCTCGAGGAGGCGGCCAAGCGCGACCACCGCAAGCTCGGCAAGGAGCTCGACCTGTTCTCGTTCCCCGACGAGATCGGCCCGGGCCTGGCGGTGTTCCACCCCAAGGGCGGCATCATCCGCTACGAGATCGAGCGTTACATGCGCGAGCGTCTGCTCGCGAACGGGTACGAGGTCGTGAACACCCCGCACATCACCAAGGGCGACCTGTTCATGACGAGCGGTCACCTGCAGTGGTACGCCGACGGCATGTACCCCCCGATGGTGCTCGACGAGGTCGTGGACGCCGACGGGCACGTGTCGCGCGAGGGCCAGGAGTACTACCTCAAGCCCATGAACTGCCCGTTCCACAACCTGATCTTCCGCTCGCGCGGTCGCAGCTACCGCGAACTGCCGCTGCGGTTGAGCGAGTTCGGTTCGGTCTACCGCTACGAGAAGAGCGGCACCCTCGCGGGCCTCACGCGCGTGCGCGGCATGACCCAGGACGACACGCACATCTACGTCACCGCCGACCAGGTCAAGGGCGAGCTGACCCACAGCCTCGACTTCGTGCTGCAGACGTTGCGCGATTACGGCCTCAACGACTTCTACCTCGAGCTGTCGACGAAGGAGGAGGGCAATCCGAAGTTCATCGGCGACGACGCCCTCTGGACCGAGGCGACCGAGACGCTGCGCGAGGTGGCGGAGGCCTCGGGCCTGGAGCTCGTGCCCGACCCGGGCGGGGCCGCGTTCTACGGCCCCAAGATCTCGGTGCAGGCCCGCGACGCGATTGGCCGCACCTGGCAGATGTCGACGATCCAGCTCGACTTCAACCAGCCCGAGCGCTTCGAGCTCGAATACACCGGTCCCGACGGCGAGAAGCACCGTCCGGTGATGATCCACCGCGCCCTCTTCGGCTCGGTCGAGCGCTTCTTCGCGATCCTGCTCGAGCACTACGCCGGGGCGTTCCCGGTGTGGCTCGCCCCCGTGCAGGTCGTGGCGGTCCCCGTCGCGGCGGAGTACGGCGACTACCTCCAGGGCATCGTCGCCGACCTCAAGACCAGGGGCGTCCGCGCGGAGGCCGACCACAGCGACGACCGCATGCAGAAGAAGATCCGCACGCACACCACCCAGAAGGTGCCGCTCATGCTGATCGCCGGAGAGCAGGACCGCGCCGGCGGGACGGTCTCGTTCCGCTTCCGCGACGGCACGCAGCTCAACGGCATCCCCGTCGACGAGGCCGTCGCGCGCATCACCGGCGCGATCGCCGCGCGCACCCTGATCGACACCGCTGAGGATCTGGCGTGACGAGCGATCCGGATGCCGGGCCCCCGAACGACGCATCCCTCGTCGACGCCGCGACCCTTTCGGGTGTGCCCGATGAGTTCCAGCGACTGTGGACGCCGCACCGGATGGCGTACATCTCCGCCGGGCGCGAGCCGATGGAGAAGAACTGCCCGTTCTGTGCGGCCCCCGGCACGTCCGACGAAGACGGGCTGATCGTCGCGCGGGGCGAGAGCGCGTACGTGCTGCTGAACCTCTTCCCCTACAACTCCGGTCATCTGCTGGTCTGCCCGTACCGCCACATCGCGACGTACGACCAGGCCACCGACGAGGAAGTGGCCGAGATCGGTGCCCTCACGCAGCGCGGGATGCGGGTGCTGCGCGCGGTGTCGAACTGCGAGGGGTTCAACCTCGGCATGAACCAGGGCGCGATCGCCGGCGCCGGTGTGGATGGCCACCTCCACCAGCACATCGTTCCGCGGTGGTCGTCGGACGCCAATTTCTTCCCCATCATCGCGAAGACCAAGGCGCTGCCGCAGCTTCTGGGCGACGTACGGCGCACGGTCGCCGCGGCCTGGAACGACTGATCGCGCCTTTCCACAACCCCCGTTCGCGTCGCGCGCGCCATGGTTACGGTGAGCAGATGAGCGCTCGCACCCGTCCCCTCGTTCTGACCGCCACCCTGGCCGCCGTGCTGCTGGGAGCGACCGCCTGCTTCCCGCTCCCGAGTCCGCTCGGATCCGACGACGCCGCGGATGCGCCGACCCCCGTGCCGACCGCGGAGGAGTTCTCGACCCCGGGCGACGAAGCCACGGCCACACCCGATGACTTCGACGACGTCTTCGCCGAGCGCGATGAATTCTTCCGCGAGCAGCAGCTGCCGATGGACGGGAGCCCGCTGGTCGCGGTGACCCCGGCTCAGCAGGACTTCATCGCGCAGCAGCGCGCCTACGTGGAGGAGCAGGGGCTGAGCTGGACGGCATCCGATGAGAGTCTCTCGCTCGCCCTCGCGGGCGACGCGTGCGAGACGGCGATCCTGAGCCGCCACCAGGTCGACGCGTCGACGATGACCGCGCACGTCACGACGTCTCCGCTGTTCGCGCAGCTGATCCCCGCCGACCTCGACGGTGCCGCCCGGACGCAGGCCGAAGCGCCGATCGCAAGTGTCATGGTCTTCGGCGCGACGTTCCTGTGCCCCGACGACGGCGACCAGTGGGTCGCGGCCTACCAGGACGTCTACGGCGGCTGATCGGTCGGTCCCCGTCAGACGAGCGGCCACGTGGCGGCGCGCCCGCGACGTGCGGGGCGACTCGCGGTGCGGAAGTCGTCCGCGGGGCCCGGGCCCCGACGGGCGGGACGTCGGGCGTCAGCTGACGCCGACGCGCCGCTCGCTCGACGGGTTCGGCGTCATCCCGCCGACGGCGCTCAGCGCACCTGGCGGACGCCGAACTGCAGGCGCGGGTGGGCGTAGGCCTCCTGCGACTCGACGAGCCGCAGCTCGCGCGACCCCGACTCGAAGGTGTTCGACAGCAGATCGAAGACGCTCGAGGCGGTGCGGGCCAGCGCATCGGCGGCGTCGCCGCTGCGGCGGTAGTGCGCGGTGAACAGTGCCGCCGTCACGTCGCCGGAGCCGTTCGCCTTCATCGGGATCAGCGGGGTCTGGACGATCCATGCGCCGCTGTCGTCGACGACCATCATCTCGATGGTGTCGGCCTCGCGGTCGGGACGCTCGACGCTGGTCACGAGCACCGTGCGGGGCCCGCGGGCGCGCACCAGATCCGCCGACTCCAGGGTCGAGTCGATGCTGCCGGGCTCGGTTCCGGTGAGGAAGCCGAGCTCGAACTGGTTCGGGGTGATGATGTCGGCGACGGGGACCACACGTTCGCGCAGCAGCTCGGGGATGGCCGGGGCGACGAAGCAGCCCGACTTGGCGTTGCCCATGACCGGGTCGCAGGCGTAGACGGCATCCGGGTTGGCCCTCTTCACCCGCGCGACGGCGTCGATGATGACGTCGCCGATGCCCTCGCCCCCCTGGTAGCCCGAGAGCACCACGTCGATCTCGGGGAAGACACCGCGGTCCTCGATGCCGGCGATGACCGCCGCCACGTCATCCGGCGAGATGAGCGGTCCGCGCCAGGCTCCGTAGCCGGTGTGGTTGGAGAAGTTGACCGTGTACACCGGCAGCACCTCGACGCCGATGCGCTGGAGGGGGAAGACGGCGGCGGAGTTGCCGACGTGCCCGTACGCGACGGCGGACTGGATCGAGAGAACCTTCATGCCTCGATCCTTCCACCTCGGACCGCGTCCGGTCGTGCACCCACCGCGCCCGCACCGCCTGCGCCCGTCACACCGGCCAGGTCGTCGGCGAGGGCGGTCGCCGAGGCCTCGTCGAGGTCGTGCACGGTCAGGCGCAGGAACGCGCCGTGGTCGCCGTCGCCGAGGAAGAACGGATCACCCTCGCGCACGAGCCATCCGCGGCGCATGAGGTCTTCTCGCACCCGCGCGGCCGAGACCGGCAGCGGCACCCAGAGGTTGAGTCCGTCGCCCGGCTCGACGGGGAGTCCCCGGGCGGTCAGTGCCCGGGCGAAGGCGGCGTTGCGCGCCGCGTAGTGTGCGGCCGCCCGCTCGATGTCAGCGCGCACGCCCGCGTCGGTGACCAGCGCCAGGGTGAGGCGCTGCAGGATGTGGCTCACCCAGGTCGTGCCGGGGGTGAGACGGACGGCGAGACCGTCGGCGGTGTCGGGATCGGATGCCGTGACCGCGAGGCACGTGTCGGGCCCCAGGAACTTCGACATCGAGCGGATACGCGCCCACCGCCGCTGCGCCGGTCCGATGACCGAGTGCAGGGGCGCGCGCGACAACAACGAGAAATGGTCGTCCTCGATCACGAGCACGTAGGGGTGCGCGGCGAGAACCTCGCGCAGATCCGCGGCCCGCGCGGCCGACAGACTCGCCCCGGTGGGGTTGTGGGCGCGGGGCGTGCAGACGACGGCGCGCACGCCCGCGGCGAGGGCTTCGCGCAGTCCGTCGACGGTCATGCCCTCGGCATCCACCGGCACCGGGACGGCCCGGTAGCCGCCGGTGCGTACGGTGTGCAGCGCGGAGAGGAAGCACGGGTCTTCCAAGGCCACGGCGTCGTCGCGCTGCAGCGCCTGCGCGAGCAGCCTCTCGATCGCGTCGCTCGCGCCGCTGGTCACCGTGATGCGCACGTCGTCGTGGGGGAGGTGGTCGGCCATCCACTCGCGCGCCCAGCCTTCCAGGCCCGGGTCGATCACGGGTTCGCCGTAGAGCACCGGGCGCGCCGAGCGGGCCAGGGCCGCCGTGGGGTCGGGGATGAGCGCGGGGTCGGGGTTGCCCGTGCCGACGTCGCGCAGCACGGTGTCGGGGGCGTACCCCTCCTGCGCCACCGCCGCGCGGTCGGCGACGCGCGTGCCGCCGCGACCACGCGCCTCGACCAGTCCTGCCTGGGCGAGCTGCCGGTAGGCCGCCACCACGGTGTTGCGGTTGACCCCGACCTCGGCCGCCAGCGCGCGCACGGGCGGGAGCGGGGTGCCCGGAGGGAGCTCTCCGCGCTCGATGCGCGTGCGCAGACCTGCGGCGATCTCGGATGCCGAGCGGCCGGTGATGTCGATGGTCATACGCCCCCTGGGTCACCGCCCAGCCTATGTCCTGAGCCATGCTACGGTTTGGCCTAAGCCAATGAATCGCGCCCCGAAGCGCGGAACGGAGTGGACATGACCGACACCGGAACCTCCCGCGTCAAGCGCGGTCTCGCCGAGATGCTCAAGGGCGGCGTGATCATGGACGTCGTCACCGCCGAGCAGGCCCGCATCGCCGAGGACGCCGGCGCGGTGGCCGTCATGGCCCTCGAGCGCGTCCCCGCCGACATCCGCGCCCAGGGCGGCGTCGCCCGGATGAGCGACCCCGACCTGATCGACGACATCGTGGCATCCGTGTCGATCCCCGTCATGGCGAAAGCCCGCATCGGTCACTTCGTGGAGGCGCAGATCCTGCAGGAGCTGGGCGTCGACTACATCGACGAGTCCGAGGTGCTCTCACCCGCCGACTACGTGAACCACATCGACAAGTGGAACTTCACCGTGCCGTTCGTGTGCGGCGCCACCAACCTCGGCGAGGCGCTTCGCCGCATCACCGAGGGCGCGGCGATGATCCGCTCGAAGGGCGAGGCCGGCACCGGCGACGTGTCGGAGGCGACGAAGCACATCCGCACCATCCGCGGCGAGATCAACGCGCTGCGCGCCAAGACCAAGGACGAGCTCTACGTCGCCGCCAAGGAGCTGCAGGCCCCCTACGACCTCGTCGCCGAGATCGCCGAGACCGGCACACTGCCCGTCGTGCTCTTCACCGCCGGGGGAGTGGCGACCCCGGCCGACGCCGCCATGATGATGCAGCTCGGCGCCGACGGCGTGTTCGTGGGCTCGGGCATCTTCAAGTCGGGTAATCCCGCGCAGCGCGCCGCCGCGATCGTGAAGGCCACCACCTTCCACGACGACCCCAAGATCGTCGCCGAAGCCTCACGCGGACTCGGCGAGGCGATGGTCGGCATCAACGTCGCCGACCTGCCCGCTCCGCACCGCCTCGCCGAGCGTGGCTGGTAAAGCCCCCCGCGTCGGCGTCCTCGCCCTGCAGGGCGACGTGCGCGCGCCACACAGCGGGCGCGCGGGGCGGGGCGCCGCCCCCCCCCCC
>NZ_JBKBNC010000013.1:60666-77815 GCF_046295495.1 Microbacterium sp. | reverse complement strand
GCCCGCCCGCGCGGGTCGTCGCCGGGGCTGAACGCCCCACCTCGCACGCGGGCCCCGCGGGCGCGTCGGCGGCGCGGCGGGAGGAACCGCTCCAGGATCCGGATCCGCCCCCGGGCCGTCGGTCGGACATCGTCCGTCTCACCCCGCCGGCGTGGTTAGGGTCGTACGGTGACGACTTACCTCCTCGCCGGCGGCGGAACAGCCGGGCACGTCAATCCTCTCCTCGCCGTGGCCGATGGCCTGCGTGCGCGCGACGCGGCGGCGGAGGTGCTCGTCCTCGGCACGCGGGAGGGGCTCGAGGCGCGCCTGGTGCCCCTGCGCGGGTACGAGCTGCTCACCATCGCCAAGGTCCCGTTCCCGCGGCGGCCCGACCGCGCCGCGGCGGTCTTCCCCGCGCGCTTCCTGCGTGCGATCGCCGACGTGCGCCGCATGATCCGCGAGTGCGGTGTCGACGTGGTCGTCGGCTTCGGCGGCTACGCGGCCGCCCCGGCCTATCTCGCCGCGCGCCGTGAGCGCATCCCGGTGGTCGTGCACGAGGCCAATGCCAAGCCGGGCCTGGCGAACGTCCTCGGCGCACGCGGGGCGGCCGGTGTCGGTGTCGCGTTCGCGGGCACGCCCCTTCGCGGCGCGCGCGAGGTGGGGATGCCGCTGCGGCGCGAGATCGTCGAGCTCGACGCCGGCGCGCTCCGCGCCGAAGCGGCCGCGCACTTCGGACTGGATGCCGCCCGCCCCACGCTCCTCGTGTTCGGCGGGTCGCTCGGGGCGCTCCGGCTCAACACGGCCTTCGGCGAGGCGTGGCGCGACGTGCTCGACGCGGGCTGGCAGCTGCTGCACGTGACGGGGCAGAATTCCGACCTCCCCGACCCCGGTGCCGAGGGTTATGCCGTGGTGCGCTACGTCGACCGCATGGACCTCGCCTTCGCCCTGGCCGACCTCGTGGTCTCGCGCTCGGGAGCGGCGACCGTCAGCGAGATCAACGCGCTCGGCATCCCGGCCGTCTACGTGCCGTACGCGGTCGGCAACGGCGAGCAGAGCCTGAACGCCGCGGCCGCCGTCCGTGCGGGCGCCGCGCTGCTGATCGCCGACGCCGCGTTCACGCCCGATCGGGTGCGCGCCGACGTCGTGTCGCTGCTGCGCGACGACGAGCGGCGCAATGCGATGCGCTCCGCGGCGGCGCGCACCGGCATCCGGACCGGAACGGAGAACGTGATCGCCCTTGTCGACGAGGCCCTCGCGCGCTGATGCCGGAAGCCCTGCGCCGGCGGGCGCGCCGGGGCCGTCGCGCAGGATCGGCGACGTAAACTCGCAAGCGCCATGATCAGACCCGACCTGAGTCTCCCCATCCCCGAGTCCATCACCTCCGCGCACTTCATCGGCGTGGGCGGATCGGGCATGTCCGGGCTCGCGCGCATGTTCCTCGACCGCGGCATCCGCGTGTCCGGCTCCGACCGCGCCGACAGCGCGGCGCTGCGCGACCTCGCCGCCCGCGGTGCCACCGTGCACGTCGGTCACGACGCGGCGCACCTCGGCGACGCCGACACCGTGGTGCACACCGGGGCGATCTGGCCCGAGAACCCCGAGTTCGTCACCGCCAAGCAGCGCGGTCTGCATGTGATCCACCGCTCGCAGGCGCTGCACTGGCTCATCGGCGGTCGGCGGCTCGTGTCGGTCGCGGGCGCGCACGGCAAGACCACCTCGACGGGCATGATCGTCACCGCTCTGCGCGCGCTGGATCTCGACCCCACCTTCGTCAACGGCGGCGTCATCGCCGATCTCGGCGCCTCCAGCGGCACCGGCTCCGACGACCTCGTCGTGATCGAGGCCGACGAGTCCGACGGCACCTTCGAGCTCTACGACACCGCGGTCGCCCTCATCACCAACGTCGACCCCGACCACCTCGACCACTACGGCTCGCGCGACGCCTTCGACGCCGCCTTCGCCCGGTTCGCCGACGCCGCGCGGGAGGCCGTGGTCATCTCCGCCGACGACGCCGGCGCCCGGGCCGTGCGCGAGCGCATCACCCACCCCGAGGTCGTGACCTTCGGAGAGGACCCCTCCGCCGACGTGCGTCTGAGCGGGATCCGCACCGAGGGTCCCGTCGCCTTCACGCTCACCGCCGACGGCGAGAGCGTCGAGGTGCGACTGCGCGTCCCGGGTGCCCACAACGCCATCAACGCGGCGGGCGCGGTCGCGGTGCTGCGCGTGCTGGGCCACTCGCTGGCCGACGCGGCGCGCGCGGTCGAGGGATTCGGCGGGACCGTGCGCCGGTTCGAGCTGCACGGTGTCGAGCACGGTGTGAGCGTCTACGACGACTACGCGCACCACCCCACCGAGGTCGCGGCCGCGCTCTCCGCCGCCCGCACGGTGGTGGGGGAGGGACGCCTCATCGCGATCCAGCAGCCGCACACCTACTCGCGGACGCAGGAGATGTTCCGCGAATTCGCCGAGGTGCTGGAGTCGCACGCCGATCACACCGTCATGCTCGACGTCTACGGCGCGCGCGAAGACCCCGTGCCCGGGGTCACCGGGGAGCTGGTCAGCGGCGCCTTCGCCGATCCCGCGCACGTGCATTACGTGCCGGACTGGCAGGCCGCGGCCGAGTACACAGCACGGATCGCCCGCCCGGGCGACTACGTCATCACCCTCGGGTGCGGCAACGTCTACCAGATCATCCCGCAGGTGCTCGAGGCGCTGTCCCGCACCGAGGCGCCGGCGGTCTGAGCGTGCGCCGGCCCTCGCCCCTGCCGCAGCCTCCGGAGTCCGCCCGCGCGGCGAAGGAGAACCGGGTCGACGAGCGTCCCGCGGCCCCCGCGCCCCGGCATCCCGGCCCCGCCGACGAGACGGCGCCGGTCACCCCGCTCGTGCGGCCGTCCGACGTCCGTCCGCCCGCATCCAGCGCGCGGGCGTCCGTCGGGCCCTCGTCGGCGCCGGCCGGGCTGCCGCAGACCCCGGATGCCGGGGGAGCGGGTCTGCGCGACGTGTGGCGCGCCTCGCGGGCCCGGCGCCGCGCCCTGTCGGCCGAGGTCAAGCGCTTCACGGTGCGCCAGCGCCGCCGTCGGCGCGTGTGGATCGGCGTCGCGGCCGCGTTCGCGGTCATGGTGCTCGGCACGGCGGGCGCGGCGTACAGTCCGCTCTTCGCCGTCGAGCGCGTCGACGTCGTCGGCACGTCGCAGCTCGACCCGGCGGCGGTGGCGGACGCGTTGAGCGGTCAGGTCGGCACCCCGCTCGCCCTCGTCGACGACAGCGCCGTGAAAGCCGCGCTCGTGCGATTCCCGCTCGTGGAGTCGTACACGCTCGAGGCCCGGCCCCCGCACGACCTCGTCGTCTCCATCGTCGAGCGCACCCCCGTCGGCGCGCTGCCGACCCCGGCCGGCTTCACCGTGGTGGATGCCGCGGGCGTCGTGCTCTCGACGACGCCCGACGCCCCCGCCGGCCAGCCGTCCCTCGAGATCGCGGGCGGCGTCGATTCGGCGGCCTTCCGCGCCGTCGGTCGCGTGATGCGCTCCCTCCCCGACGCGGTGCGCGCGCAGGTCACCGGCGTGTCGGCATCCACGCCCGACGACGTGACCCTGACCCTCGGTGCGACGGGGTCGCGCGTGGTGTGGGGCAGTGCCGACCGCTCGGCCGAGAAGGCGATCGTGCTCGACCGATTGATGGCCAAGAGCCCGCCTGATCGCGCGAAGGAGTACGACGTCACCTCGCCCGAGGCCGGCGTCGTCCGCTGATCTCGGGAGCGATACCGGGACACGCCGCGTGTCGGGCCGCCGGGGTCGACCCCGCCGCTTACCTTCGAGCTAAGGAATTGCATACCGGGCAATTCTTTAACCCTCAACATGAGGTTTAGAGTTTCGGGTTCGGGGACAAACGGAGGCCGGCATGAGCCACAACCAGAACTACCTCGCCGTGATCAAGGTCGTCGGTGTGGGCGGGGGCGGCGTCAACGCCGTCAACCGCATGATCGAGCTCGGCCTGCGCGGCGTGGAGTTCATCGCGATCAACACCGACGCGCAGGCGCTGCTCATGAGCGACGCCGACGTCAAGCTCGACGTCGGTCGCGAGCTCACGCGCGGCCTCGGCGCCGGCGCCGATCCCGAGGTGGGCCGTCGCGCCGCCGAGGATCACGCCGAAGAGATCGAGGAGGCCCTCCGCGGCGCCGACATGGTGTTCGTCACCGCGGGCGAGGGCGGCGGCACGGGCACGGGCGGTGCCCCGGTCGTCGCGAAGATCGCGAAGTCGATCGGCGCGCTGACCATCGGTGTCGTCACCAAGCCCTTCTCGTTCGAGGGTCGCCGTCGCCAGAGTCAGGCCGAGGCGGGCGTGGGCCGGCTGAAGGAAGAGGTCGACACCCTCATCGTCGTCCCGAACGACCGCCTGCTCGAGATCAGCGACCGCGGCATCTCGATGATCGAGGCCTTCGCCACGGCCGACCAGGTGCTCCTCGCGGGTGTCCAGGGCATCACCGACCTCATCACCACGCCGGGTCTGATCAACCTCGACTTCGCCGACGTCAAGTCGGTCATGCAGGGGGCGGGGTCCGCGCTCATGGGCATCGGCTCCTCGCGGGGCGCCGACCGGGCCATCAAGGCCGCCGAGCTCGCCGTCGAATCGCCGCTGCTCGAGGCTTCCATCGAGGGCGCGCACGGTGTGCTGCTGTCGATCCAGGGTGGCTCGAACCTCGGCATCTTCGAGATCAACGACGCCGCGCAGCTGGTGAAGGAGGCCGCGCACCCCGAGGCCAACATCATCTTCGGAACGGTCATCGACGACACGCTCGGCGACGAGGTGCGCGTCACCGTCATCGCGGCAGGCTTCGACGGCGGCGAGCCCTCGCTGCGCATCGACGCGGTCGGTGCTCAGCGCCCGGCGTCGGCGCCCCTCGTGCCCGTCATCCCCGCCGACGACGTCGCGCGCGATCTCGACGCGGCCGAGGAGCAGAAGGCCTCGACCGAGCGCGCCCCCGAGCGTCGCCCGGAGCCGGCCCCGGTGACCGCGCGCGTCCCCGAGACCTCGTACGACAGCGGCTACGCCGACGACGACCTCGACGTGCCCGACTTCCTGAAGTAAGAGCGAACGTTCCGACGAAGCGGGTCCGGTGACAACCGGGCCCGCTCTCGTCGTCGAAGGAGCAGCATGGATCACGCCCTGGCCGACCGGCTCGCCGCCGTCGACGAGCGCATCCGGGATGCGGCCCGCGCGGCGCACCGCGACGTCGATGAGATCACCCGCATCGTGGTGACGAAGTTCCACCCCGCCTCGCTCGTCGAGGAGCTGTACGCCCTGGGCGTGCGCGACGTCGGAGAGAACCGCCAGCAGGAGCTCACGGCCAAGCGCGCCGAGCTCGACGGCATCCCGGATCTCACCTGGCACTTCATCGGGCAGGCGCAGACCAACAAGGCCCGTGCCGTGCGGGCGGCGGCGGATGCCGTGCACTCGGTCGACCGCGTGCGCATCGCCGACGCGCTCGACGCGGTCGAGGCCGATGAGCGGCTCGACGTGCTGCTGCAGGTCAACCTCACCGACGACCCGGGCCGGGGCGGTGTGGCGCCCGGCGGCGTCGCGGAGCTCGCGGCGCACGTCGCGACCCTGCCGCGACTGCGGCTGAGGGGGGTCATGGCGGTCGCCCCGCTCGACGAAGACCCCGCGCGGGCCTTCGAGCGCCTGCGCGCCTCGTCGGACGCGGTGCGCGGTGTCGTCACCGATGCCACCTGGATCTCGGCGGGGATGACGGGTGATTTCCCGGAAGCGATCGCAATGGGCGCGACACACCTGCGGATCGGCTCGGCAATCACGGGCCAGAGACCCGCGCGCGACTAGCCTCGGACCAGACGAGCGAACGGAGGATGCGATGTCGAACCCCCTCAAGAAGACGATGGTGTACCTGGGCCTCGCCGACGAGGAAGAGACCTATGAGGAGACAGCGCCGCAGCCCATCGCGCGCAAGCAGCCCGCACAGGCTGCTGCTCCCGTCGAGAAGGCCGCGCCGGTGACCCCGCTGCACCGTCCCGCCGTGGTGCGTCAGCCCTCGGCCGGACCCGTCAGCGAGATCCTCACGGTGCACCCCAAGCAGTACCGCGACGCCCAGACCATCGCGGAGAACTTCCGGGAGGGCATCCCGGTCATCATCAACCTGTCGCAGATGAGCGACGCCGACGCGCGTCGCCTGATCGACTTCGCGAGCGGCCTGTCGCTCGGGCTGTACGGCCGCATCGAGCGGGTGACGAGCAAGGTCTTCCTGCTCTCGCCCGAGAACATCGCCGTGTCCGGCGACGGTGCGATCGCCCAGGCCGATGTCGAAGCAGCGCCCTTCGCGTCCCAGTAAGCGATCGTGGCCGTCCTGAGCCTGGTCGGCTCCATCCTCAGCGCGCTGCTGTTCATCTACATCGTGCTGTTGCTCGCGCGCCTGGTGCTCGAGTACATCCCGATGTTCAACCGGGAGTGGCGTCCGCGCGGCGCCACGCTCGTGTCGGCAGAGATCGTCTACACCGTGACGGACCCGCCCATCAAGCTGGTGCGTCGCGTCATCCCGCCCCTGCGCATCGGAGGCGTCGCGATCGATTTCGGATTCGCGATCGTCATGTTCGTCTGCTTCCTGCTACTGAGTGTGACGCGGTCCCTCGCGGCCGCCTGACACCCATCGCCGCCGTCCTTCGACAGTGCACTTCGACACTGACGAAGGGCGGCGGCTATGCTGTTCCGAAGCGGTACGCCCCGGTGCGACACCCCCACAGTTCCGATTCAGAGCTCTCGAAAGAGGAAACACCATGGCACTGACCCCCGATGACGTCGTCACCAAGCAGTTCCAGCACGTTCGCTTCAAGGAGGGCTTCGACCCCGACGAGGTCGACGACTTCCTCGACGAGATCGTCGTCGAGTGGCGCAAGACCATCGCCGAGAACGAAGAGCTGAAGACCAAGCTCGCGGCCTACGAGTCGGGCGAGTCCGCTCCCGCGACCGTGGCGGCCCCCGTGGCGGAGGCCCCCCAGGCCGAGGAGCCCGCTCCCGTCGAGACGCCCGCCCCGGCACCCGTGGCCGCTCCCGTCTCCGACGACGCGGCCCCCGTCGCCCAGAGCGCCGGCATCATCGAGCTCGCGCAGCGTCTGCACGACGAGCACGTCGCCGAGGGCAAGGCCCAGCGCGATCAGCTCATCGGCGAGGCGCAGGCGCAGGCGGCGTCCATCGTCGCCGAAGCCGAGCAGAAGGGCCGCGAAGAGCGCGCCCGTCTCGAGAAGGAGCGCACGACGCTCGAGGGCCGGATCACCGAGCTCCGCAACTTCGAGCGCGACTACCGCGCGCAGCTGCGTTCCTACATCGAGGGTCAGCTCCGCGACCTCGACACCACTGCGTCGTCGTCGGGCTCCACGCCCGTGTCGGCGATCGGTCTGTAAGTCGACTCTTTGCGCAGTCGATCTCCTCTGCGACCGGCGGCGGCCGGCATCGTCATCGCGATCCTCGCGGTGGTGGTGCTGGCCGCCGACCAGTTGGCGAAGACCGCGGCCATCGACAACCTCCCCCCGGAGCGCGTCGTGCCGGTTCTCGGTGAAGCCCTGCAGTTCTATCTCGTCCGCAACCCCGGGGCCGCCTTCTCGCTGGGCGAGGGCGTCACGTGGTTGTTCACCATCGCCCTCGCGGTCGTCGCGGGTGTGATCGTCTTCCTCGCCGTGCGCCGCGTGCGCTCGCGCCTGTGGGCCGTCGTCCTGGGTCTTCTGCTCGGCGGCGTGCTGGGCAACCTCACGGACCGCGTGCTGCGCGAGCCGGGCTTCCCCGTGGGTCACGTCGTCGACTTCATCTCCACGCCGTGGATGATGCCCGCGATCTACAACGTGGCCGACGTCTTCATCGTCTCGATGATGATCTCGGTCGCCCTGCTCGTCCTGTTCGGCCTGCGCCTCGACGGCACGCGCGAGACCCGCGCGTCTCGGGCCGCCGAGGCCGCCGGCGACGTCGAGGCGCCGAGCGATCCCGGCACGCGCTGACATGGAGTCGCGCACGCTCCCCGTCCCCGACGGGCTGGACGGCACCCGCATCGATCAGGCCCTGGCCAAGATGCTCGGGTTCTCCCGCACCTTCGCGGCCGAGGTCGCCGACGCCGGGGGAGTGAGCGTCGACGGCCGGACCGCCGGCCGCAGCGACCGACTCCGCGCGGGCTCGTGGATCAGCGTGGAGTGGGAACCCAAGCGCGACCCCGAGATCGTGCCCGTGGCCGTGCCCGACCTCGGCATCGTGCACGACGACGACGAGATCGTCGTGGTCGACAAGCCCGCCGGTGTCGCGGCCCATCCGTCCCTCGGCTGGGAGGGGCCCACCGTGCTCGGAGCCCTCGCGGCCGCGGGTTTCCGCATCGCCACGAGCGGTCCCGCCGAGCGTCGCGGGGTGGTGCACCGTCTCGACGCCGGGACGAGCGGCCTGATGGTCGTGGCCAAGACCGAACGGGCCTACACGCTGCTGAAGAGCGCGTTCAAGCAGCGCGAGGTCGAGAAGATCTACCACGCGGTCGTGCAGGGCCACCCCGATCCGCTGGCGGGGACGATCGACGCGCCGATCGGTCGGCATCCCCACCATTCGTGGAAGTTCGCCGTCACTCCCGACGGCAAGGACTCCATCACCCATTACGAGACCCTCGAGGCGTTCCCGCGGGCCTCGCTGCTGGAGATCCACCTCGAGACGGGCCGCACGCATCAGATCCGCGTGCACATGGCCGCGCACCGCCACCCCTGCGCGGGCGACCCGCTCTACGGCGGGGACCCCACGCTGTCGGAGCGTCTCGGCCTCACGCGTCAGTGGCTGCACGCCCACCGGCTGGCGTTCGCGCACCCGGGCACGGGGGAGTGGGTCGCCTTCGAGTCGCCCTACCCGGCCGATCTCGCGCGCGCCCTCGAGATCCTCGCCGACGGCGCCTGACCGGACCGGCGTCGCGTCCGCCGCGACGGGGGCCGTCCGGCGGCGACGCGCCCGGCCGGGCCGGGCGAACTGGGCGTCCGCCGCGAGATTCCGAGGTCGATGTCGGAGGCCGAACGTACACTCGATACGTGGCAGCAGACTCCTTCGTTCACCTTCACGTGCACAGCGAGTATTCGATGCTCGACGGCGCGGCGCGCATCGGACCGATGGTCCAGGAGGCCGTCACACAGGGGATGCCGGCGATCGCCGTCACCGACCACGGCAACACGTTCGCCGCCTACGAGTTCTACAAGACGGCGAAAGACGCCGGCATCAAGCCGATCATCGGCATCGAGGCCTACGTCACCCCGGGAACGCACCGCTCCGACAAGGCCCGCGTGCGGTGGGGCACGCCCGAGCAGCAGAGCGACGACGTCTCGGGTTCGGGTGCGTACACGCACATGACCCTGTTGTCCGAGACGACCGAGGGCATGCACAACCTGTTCCGCCTGTCGTCCCGGGCGAGCATGGAGGGCTACTACTTCAAGCCCCGCATGGACCGCGAGTTGCTGCAGACCTACGGCAAGGGCCTGATCGCCACCACCGGGTGCCCCTCGGGAGAGGTGCAGACGCGCCTGCGCCTCGGCCAGTACGACGCCGCCCGCGCCGCGGCGGCCGAGTTCCAAGACATCTTCGGCAAAGACAACTACTTCGCCGAGATCATGGACCACGGCCTGTCGATCGAACGTCGGGTCATGGGCGATCTGCTCAAGATCTCGAAAGACCTCGGCATCCCCCTCGTCGGCACGAACGACCTGCACTACACGCACCAGCACGACGCCACGAGTCACGCGGCCCTGCTGTGCGTGCAGTCGGGGTCGACGCTCGACGACCCCAAGCGGTTCAAGTTCGACGGCGACGGCTACTACGTCAAGTCGCCGGCCGAGATGCGTCAGGTGTTCCGCGATCACCCCGAGGCGTGCGACAACACGCTGCTCATCGCCGAGCGCTGCGACGTGGAGTTCAACACCTCCGCGAACTACATGCCGCGCTTCCCGGTGCCCGAGGGTGAGACCGAAGACAGCTGGATGATCAAAGAGGTCGAGAACGGCCTGCGCGACCGCTATCCCGACGGCATCCCGGATGCCGTGCGCAAGCAGGCCGAGTACGAGACCGGCGTCATCCTGCAGATGGGGTTCCCCGGGTACTTCCTCGTCGTGGCCGACTTCATCAACTGGGCCAAAGACCACGGCATCCGCGTGGGTCCGGGCCGCGGCTCGGGTGCCGGCTCGATGGTCGCGTACGCGATGAAGATCACCGACCTCGATCCGCTGCAGCACGGCCTGATCTTCGAGCGCTTCCTCAACCCCGACCGCGTCTCGATGCCCGACTTCGACGTCGACTTCGACGACCGTCGTCGCGGTGAGGTGATCCAGTACGTCACCGAGAAGTACGGCGACGAGCGCGTTGCGCAGATCGTCACCTACGGCACCATCAAGGCCAAGCAGGCGCTCAAAGACGCCGGCCGTGTGCTCGGCTTCCCGTTCAGCATGGGCGACAGGCTCACCAAGGCCATGCCGCCGGCGGTGATGGGCAAAGACATGCCGCTCGACGGCATGTTCAACCCCGAGCACCCCCGCTACAAAGAGGCGAGCGAGTTCCGCACGCTCATCGAGACCGACGCCGAGGCCAAGACGGTCTTCGACACCGCCCTCGGGCTCGAGAACCTGAAGCGTCAGTGGGGCGTGCACGCGGCCGGCGTGATCATGTCGAGCGAGCCCCTCATCGACATCATCCCGATCATGCGTCGCGAGCAGGACGGCCAGATCGTCACGCAGTTCGACTACCCCGCGTGCGAGTCGCTCGGCCTGATCAAGATGGACTTCCTGGGGTTGCGTAACCTCACCATCATCAACGACGCCCTCGACAACATCGAGGCCAACCGCGGTCACCCGCTCGTGCTCGAAGACCTCGCGCTCGACGACGCGGCATCGTACGAGCTCCTCGCCCGCGGTGACACGCTCGGCGTGTTCCAGCTGGACGGCGGGCCCATGCGATCGCTGCTGCGTCTGATGCGTCCCGACAACTTCGAGGACATCTCGGCCGTGCTGGCGCTGTACCGCCCCGGCCCGATGGGCGTGAACTCGCACATCAACTACGCCCTGCGCAAGAACAAGCAGCAGGAGATCGAACCCATCCACCCCGAGCTCGAGGAGCCGCTGGCCGACATCCTCGACACCACCTACGGCCTGATCGTCTACCAGGAGCAGGTGATGGCCGTCGCGCAGCGCGTGGCCGGTTACACCCTCGGTCAGGCCGATCTCCTGCGTCGCGCGATGGGAAAGAAGAAGAAGAGCGAGCTCGACAAGCAGAAGGAGATCTTCTTCGGCGGCATGACCGAGCGCGGTTTCGGCGATGTCGCGCAGCAGACGCTGTGGAAGGTGCTGGAGTCCTTCGCCGACTACGCCTTCAACAAGGCGCACACCGCCGCCTACGGGCTGGTGTCGTACTGGACCGCGTACCTCAAAGCCCACTACCCGGCCGAGTACATGGCGGCCCTGCTCACGAGCGTCGGCGACTCGAAAGACAAGATGGCGGTGTACCTCAACGAGTGCCGCCGCATGGGCATCAGGGTGCTCCCGCCCGACGTCAACGAGTCGATCCGCTTCTTCGCCGCCGTCGGGGAAGACATCCGCTTCGGCCTGGGCGCCGTGCGCAACGTGGGCACCAACGTCGTCGATGGAATCGTCGCCGCGAGGCAAAATGCCAAGTACACGTCGTTCCACGACTTCCTGTCGAAGGTGCCGATGCACGTGGCCAACAAGCGCACCGTGGAGTCCCTCATCAAGGCCGGCGCGTTCGACTCGCTCGGCTCGACGCGCCGGGCCCTGGTCGAGGTGCACGAAGACGCGTGCGAGGGGGCGGTCCTCGACAAGCGGCGCGAAGCCAACGGCGAGGTGGGCTTCGACTTCGACTCGCTCTGGGACGAGCCGCAGCAGGTCGTGAAGGTGCCCGAGCGCCCGGAGTGGACGAAGAAAGACAAGTTGGCCTTCGAGCGCGAGATGCTCGGCCTCTACGTCTCCGACCACCCGCTGGCGGGCCTCGAGGTGCCGCTGGCCAAGCATGCGTCGACGTCGATCCACGACCTGCTCGCCTCGGAAGACGTGCAGGACGGCGATCAGGTGACGGTGGCGGGTCTGCTCACGAGCGTGCAGCACCGCGTCGCCAAGCAGAGCGGCAACCCCTACGGCATGGTCACCGTCGAAGACTTCAACGGCGAGGTGACGGTGATGTTCATGGGCAAGACCTACGCCGAGTTCGCCCCGGTGCTGCAGGCCGACTCGATCCTGGTCGTGCGCGGCCGGGTCTCACGGCGTGACGACGGTCTCAATCTCCACGCCCAGAGCGCTTTCGCCCCCGACCTCGAGGGTCTCGACGAGTCGGGCGGGCTGACGCTCCTGGTGCCCGAGCAGCGCGCGAACGAGGCGCTGGTCGGTGAGCTCGCACAGATGCTGCGTCGACACTCCGGCTCCACCGAGGTCGTGCTCAAGCTCCACAAGGGGGGTTCGGCGAAGGTCTTCGAGGTGCCGATGCCGGTGCGCGTCACCGCCGATCTGTTCGGCGAGCTGAAGGGGCTCCTGGGCCCGAACTGCCTCGGCTGACGCCTTCCCGACTCACGATCGCGCGCCGCGGCACGCCCAGCGGATGCCGAGAATCAGCCGGTTACGATGACCGGGCGCCGCGGCGCCCCGGGTGAAAGGACCACTGTGAACGATCAGAATCCCCACGACGGCACCGAGCCGGATCGGGAGCCCGACGCGTCCGTGACGCTTCCCGGCGAGACACCCACCGCGCCGGACGGCCGCTCCGGCGAGGCGGGCGGAACCGATGGGTCGCCGCACGCCGCGCAGTCCGCGACCGACCGTCCGGTGGACGCCTCCACGACCGACGACCCACGACAGGGTGCTCCCACCGGGGCGCCGTTCTCGGGGTCCACGGGCGCCGGGGTCGACGGCATCGGGGCGCACAGCACGGCGACCCCGCACGCCGCTGCAGCTGCGGATCGCGCCCCGGACGGGGGAGCGCCGTCCTATGGTGTCGGCCCCTTCTCCGTGCGCGAGATCGCGCTGCTCGGGGCGTGGGTCGTGGCGTTCTTCGTCTCGTTCTTCCGCACCAACATCCTCGACTCGCCCTCCGGAGTCCTCGTCGGCGGGGGGAACGTCTGGCTGTCGGGTCTGTGGTGGATCCCGGCCGTCGCGCTCCCGACGGTCGCCGTCGGTCTCATCGTGCTTCGGCGCCTCTCGCCGCAGGGCATCCGCAGGGTCGGTTCGCTCGGCATCGACCAGTTCGCGTCGGTCGCATTCACGGTCTCCGCGCTCGTCTGGGTCTCGTGGGTGTGGGACACCGTCGCGGTCTTCACCGAGACGGGCATCTGGACGCGTTCGTGGGTCATCTGGGTGGAAGCCGTCGTGTTGCTCGCCGGGGTGGTGCTGACGGTCTTCGCGCCCATCGTCCCGCCGTTCTCGTCCGATTTCCGCGACCGCGAAGAGGTGCCCGCACACCGCAGCGCGCGGCCCATCCGTCCCGTCGTACCGCGCCCGCGCGCTCCGCGTGCGCCGCGCCCCGCGGCCGACGCCGCCGGCGCCCACGCCGGTGACGCGCCTGCCCCGGGCAGCTACACGGGGTCGACCGATCTCGCGCACGACGGCGTCGCGCACCACGCGATCGCGCACGACGGCACCTCGCGCGCCGGTGTCTCGAACCGCGACACGGCGCACGCCGACGGGGCCCGCGAACCCCACGAGGCCGCGCCACCGACGACCGTCCTGCCCGCGCAGCACGGCGACGAGCACGACACCGACATCTTCGCCCCGCTGCGCGAGACCGGGGCGCACGAGCGCGTCTCGCCCGACGGCCGCGCCGAGCACGAGCGCCAGACGCACGACGGCCAGACGCACGACGGCCACCTGCACGACGGCCAGGATGCCGCCGGGCACGCGGGCCGCGATCACGCGCACGCGCAGGCGTTCTGGGCCCTGGCGCCCGAGGAGCGCGAGGTGGTCGACGACTACGGCACGCCGATCTTCCGGGTCGGACCCACGGCGTGGGCGCTCGTCATCGAGGATCGCGGCGAGACCTTCGTCGTGCGCCACGACGACGGCCGCATCGGTTATCTGCACGACGTATCGGGCGTGACGCGCGGCTGAGCGGCCCGCCGACCGGTGCGTCGCGTTCGGCCCTGCCGATCCGCCAGCGCCGCTCGTCCCCCGCTTCGGACACTGAACACCGGCTGCGAGCCGCCCGCGTCGCGCGAGGCGGCTCGCAAGCGGCCGGTAGCCTGGTCCCATGCTCCGCACGATCGATCTCCGCGGCCGCGTGCTCTCGCCGGCCGAGCTCCTCGCCGTCGTCCCCCGGGCCGACGCCGCGCGCGACGAGGCCCTCGCCACCGCCGCGCGTCTGGTGGACGAGGTCGCCCATCGGGGAGAGGAAGCCCTGCGCGAGCAGGCTGCGCGCTTCGACCGCGTCAGCGACCACGCCATCCGCGTCCCCGCCGATCACCTCGACGAGGCCCTGCGCGACCTCACGCCCGAGATCCGCGCGGCCCTCGATGAAGCGATCGTGCGCGTGCGCACGGCATCCGCCGCTCAGGTTCCGGCGCCCGTGATCACCGAGATCGGCGACGGAGCGCGCGTGACGCAGCGGTGGCAGCCCGTGCGCCGCGTGGGTCTCTACGTTCCCGGTGGCAAGGCCGTGTACCCGTCGAGCGTCGTGATGAACGTCGTCCCCGCGCAGGTCGCCGGCGTTCGCGAGGTCGCTCTCGCGTCGCCGCCGCAGGCCGCCTTCGGGGGCCGCGTGCACCCCGTCATCCTCGCCGCGGCCCGCCTCCTGGGTGTCACCGAGGTCTACGCCATGGGCGGGGCAGGGGCGATCGGCGCCTTCGCGCACGGGGTCGCCGAGATCGGGCTCGATCCGGTCGACGTGGTCACCGGTCCCGGCAACAACTTCGTCGCCTCGGCCAAGCGTGCCGTGGCCGGTCGCGTGGGCACCGACTCCGAGGCGGGGGCGACCGAGATCCTCGTCGTGGCCGACGACTCCGCGGCACCGGCGCTGGTCGCGGCCGACCTCGTGAGTCAGGCCGAGCACGACGAACAGGCGTCGGCCGTCCTCGTCACCGATTCGTCGGCGCTGGCCGAGGCCGTTCAGGCCGCCCTCCCCGCGCGCGTCGCAGCCACACGGCACAGCGAGCGCGTGACCGCCGCCTTCCACGGACCGCAGTCGGCGGTCGTGCTGGTCGACGACATCGCCCAGGCCACGGCGTTCAGCAACGCCTACGCCCCCGAGCACCTCGAGCTGCACCTGGCCGATCCGCGCGCCGAGGACTTCGTCAACGCGGGTGCGGTGTTCGTGGGCCCCTACACGCCCGTGAGCCTCGGCGACTATCTCGCCGGCAGCAATCACGTCCTCCCCACCGGGGGTCAGGCTCGCTACAGTGCCGGCCTGTCGGCGGCGACCTTCCTGCGCCCGCAGCAGGTGGTCGAGTACGACCGCGCCGCGCTGTCGCGGGTGCGGGATGCCATCGTCACCCTCGCCGACGCCGAGGCGCTGCCCGCGCACGGCGAGGCCGTGACCGCGCGGTTCGAGGACTGAGGCGCGTCATGCACTGTCCGTTCTGCCGCAACCCCGACTCCCGCGTGATCGACTCGCGCACGAGCGACGACGGCCTCAGCATCCGTCGCCGTCGACAGTGTCCGAAGTGCGGCGGTCGTTTCTCCACCGTCGAGACCGCGAGCCTGAACGTCATCAAGCGTTCGGGCGTGGTCGAGCCCTTCAGCCGCGAGAAGGTGATGTCCGGGGTGCGCAAGGCGTGCCAGGGACGCCCCGTCACGGATGCCGACCTCGCGGTGCTCGCGCAGCAGGTCGAGGAGGCCATCCGCCAGACCGGTTCGTCGCAGATCGAGGCGAACGAGATCGGCCTGTCGATCCTCGGCCCCCTTCGCGAGCTCGACGAGGTCGCCTACCTCCGCTTCGCCAGCGTCTATCAGGCCTTCGACTCCCTCGACGACTTCGACGCCGCGATCGCGCAGCTGCGGGCCGACCACGCGAGCCGTCGGACGCCCGAGGATCACGACGCCGTCCAGTAGCCTGGCGGGGATGTATCCCCTTCTCTTCCGTACGGTCCTCACCCGCTTCGACCCGGAGTTCGCCCACCACCTCGGGGCGCTCGTCATCCGGGCGGCGGGTGTGGAGCCGCTGGCATCCGTCGTCCGTCGCTTCACCGCTCCCCGACCCGGACAGCGCGTTGAGGCGTTGGGTCTCAGGTTCGATTCGCCCTTCGGCGTGGCCGCGGGCTTCGACAAGAACGTCTCGATGGGGCGGGGTCTGCACGCGCTCGGCTTCGGCCACGTCGAGGTGGGCACGGTCACGGCACTACCGCAGCCGGGCAACCCCAAGCCGCGCCTGTTCCGCCTGGTCGCCGATCGGGCCGTCATCAACCGGATGGGCTTCAACAACGACGGCGCCGCCGTCGCCGCCGCGCGCCTGCGCCGCCTGCGCCGCGCGCGCCGCCGCCCGGTGATCGGGGTGAACATCGGCAAGAGTCGCGTCGTCGCGGTCGACGACGCGACCACCGACTACGTGCGCAGCGCCCGGCTGCTCGCCCCTCTCGCCGACTACCTCGTCGTGAACGTCTCCTCGCCCAACACACCCGGGTTGCGAGGTCTGCAGGCCGTCGAGACGCTACGGCCGCTGTTGACCGCGGTCCGAGAGGCGGCGGGCGCGACCCCGTTGCTGGTGAAGATCGCTCCCGATCTCGCCGACGACGAGGTGGCCGACATCGCCCGGCTGGCCGTCGACACGGGCCTCGCCGGGATCATCGCCACGAACACCACGATCTCGCGCGCGGGCCTGTCGACGGATGCCGACACCGTCGAGGCGGCCGGCGCCGGCGGGCTGTCGGGCGCACCGCTGAGAGCCCGCGCCGCCGAGGTGCTGCGCCTCGTGCGCGCCGCGGTGCCCGCGGAGTTCGTGGTGATCTCGGCCGGGGGAGTGGAGACCGCCGACGACGTGCGCGAGCGACTCGCCGCCGGCGCCACGCTGGTGCAGGGGTACACGGGATTCCTCTACCGCGGCCCCCTGTGGGCGCGTCAGATCAACCGCGGTCTCGCCCGCGGTCGCTGACCCCGCGGACCAGCGCCGGAGCGCCGACGAACCGGCGCGGGCGGATGCAACGCCGAAGCGGGGCGGCCGAGGACCCGCCCCGGGGGGGGTGGTT
>NZ_JBKBNC010000013.1:29496-60656 GCF_046295495.1 Microbacterium sp. | reverse complement strand
GCCGTCGCGCCGCCCCTCCGGCGGGGGGGGATCCCCCGCCGCCGGGGCGCGCCCGCGCCCGCCCCGCTTCGTGGGTGATGGCTCAGGCGGGGTACTGGCCGCGCTTGACCTGCGCCTTGGGCAGGCGCATGAAGCGCATCTGCACGGTGCGCATCGCGGCGTACCAGCCCAGGCCCTTCTCGAGCCGGGTCTCGCCGAACTTCTCCTTCGCCGCGCGCTTGACGCGGATGGAAGTGATGATCATGTCGCCCACCACGAAGAGGATGAAGATCCACAGGGCCACGAACGACCAGTACTGGAAGAACGCGACCGGGATCAGGGTCGCCACGATCACGAGCACCATGAACGGCATGACGCCCTCGCCGAGGTGCCAGCCTGCATCCACGAAATCGCGGGCGAAGCGGCGCTGCGGGCCTCGGTCGCGCACGGGCAGGTAGCGTTCCTCGCCGGCCGCCATGCCGATGCGGGCCTTCTCGCGCTGGGCCGCCAGTTCGGCGCGCGCGCGGGCCTTCGCCTCTTTCGTGTCGGGGACGAGCGGGCGCTTGCGGGCGGCCTCCTGCTCGGCGCGCGACGGGGTCGCGCGACCCTTGCCCGATCCGAGCACCGTCGTGTCGACGGGGGTGTCGTTGGGGGCGGGGGCGGGGGAGTTGGCCACGGGAAACCTCGGTGATTCGCTGGTCGGGAGACTTAAGATTACCCGCATGACCCTCGACCTGTCCCGGCAGGAGGCTGTGCGAAAAGCAGCCGACGCCGGCATCCCCTCCGCCCTCGCCGATCTCGGCGGTCTCGTCCGCATCCCCTCGATCGCCTGGCCCGCCTTCGACCAGACCGCTCTCGCGAAGAGCGCCGACGCCGTCGCCGCCCTGCTCACGGGCACCGGCGTCTTCGACTCCGTCGAGGTCAAGCGCGCGGCCATCCCCGGCACCGACGAGCTCGGGCAGCCCGCTGTGCTCGCCACCCGCGCCGCCCGCAACGGGCGTCCCACCGTGCTGCTGTACGCCCACCACGACGTCCAGCCCCCGGGTGACGAGGCGCTGTGGGACTCCCCGCCCTTCGAGCCGACGGTGCGCGACGGCCGCCTCTACGGCCGCGGCGCCGCCGACGACAAGGCGGGGGTCATGGCTCACGTCGGGGCCATCCGCGCCGTCTCCGAGGTGCTCGGCGACGACCTCGACCTCGGCCTCGCCGTGTTCATCGAGGGGGAGGAGGAGTACGGTTCGCGCTCCTTCGGACAGTTCCTCGCCGACAACGCCGAGGTGCTCCGCTCCGACGTGATCGTGGTGGCCGACTCCGGCAACTGGGACGAGAGCACTCCGGGCCTCACCGTGTCGCTGCGCGGCAACGCCCGCTTCACCCTCACCGTCCGCACCCTCGCGCACGCCTCGCACTCGGGGATGATGGGCGGTGCGGTCCCGGATGCCATGCTCGCCGCCGTCAAGCTGCTCGCGACCCTGTGGGACGACGACGGCGCGGTCGCCGTCGAGGGCCTCGCCGTGCGCGACGCCGAAACCCCCGCGTACGACGAGACGACGCTGCGTGCGGAGTCGGGTCTGCTCGAGGGCGTGAGCCCGATCGGCCGCGACTCGATCCTCAGCCGCATTTGGAACAAGCCCTCGATCACGATCACCGGGTGGGATGCCACCCCGGTCGAGGCGGCGTCCAACACCCTGTCGCCGCAGACGAGCGTGGTGATCAGCGCACGCGTCGCGCCGGGACAGGACGCCCAGGAGGCGTTCGCCGCGGTCGAGGCGCACCTGCGCGCCCACGCGCCCTTCGGCGCCCGGTTAGAGTTCTCCGACGTCGACTGCGGCGACTCGTTCCTGGTCGACACGGGCGGATGGGCCGTCGAGGAGGCCCGGTCCGCCTTCGCCGACGGCTACGGCGTCGCCTCGGTCGACGTGGGCATCGGCGGGTCGATCCCCTTCATCGCCGACCTGGTGCGGGAGTTCCCGGGCGCCCAGATCCTCGTGACAGGTGTCGAAGACCCGCACGCCCGCGCGCACAGCCCGAACGAGTCGCTGCACCTCGACACCTTCCGCAACGCGCTGGTGTCGGAGGCGCTCCTCCTGACGCGTCTGAACGACCGGACCGTGTGATCGAGGCCGCGGGGGCGCGACGGGCGTAGACTCGTCTCGTCCCCGCGACCGATCAACCCGAAGGGCATCGCCATGACCGACACCACACTGTCGTCCGCCGCCGAGACCCGCGAGCACGGCGTCGGCCTGACCGCGGCCGCCTCCGACAAGGTGAAGAGCCTGCTGTCGCAGGAGGGTCGCGACGACCTGCGCCTGCGCGTCGCCGTCCAGCCCGGCGGATGCTCCGGCCTCATCTACCAGCTCTACTTCGACGAGCGCCATCTCGACGGCGACAAGGTCGTCGACTTCGACGGCGTCGAGGTCATCGTCGACGACATGAGCGTGCCGTACCTCGACGGCGCCAACATCGACTTCAAGGACACGATCGCGGAGCAGGGCTTCACGATCGACAACCCGAACGCGCAGGGTTCCTGCGCGTGCGGTGACAGCTTCCACTGACACCCGCCGCGCCGTTCCCGGCGCCGCACCGAGAGCCCCCGGTTACGCGGATCACACCGCGGAATCCGGGGGTTCTCGATGTCTCGGCACTGGACGAATGGCCTGAGAACGGTGAGAGGTTGCTCTAGACTGTCAGAGCAACATCCACGACCCGGAAAGGTGCATTGTGCCCTCCAAACGTCGCCTTCGCTGGGCAGCGCTCCCTCTCGGGATCGCCTCCGTCGCACTCCTTTCGGGCTGCACCACGACCCAGCTCCACGGCTTCCTTCCCGGCTTCGTCGACGACGGCACGCCTGCCACGAACCACACCGACATGGTCGCCGGACTGTGGGTCAACTCGTGGATCGTCCTCTTGGCCGTCGGCGTGATCACCTGGGGCCTCATGCTGTGGTCGGTCATCGCGTACCGCCGCCGTAAGGGCCAGTCGGGTCTGCCGGTGCAGCTGCGCTACAACATGCCGGTCGAGATCTTCTACACGATCGTCCCGCTGATCCTCGTCGTCGGTTTCTTCGCCTTCACGGCGCGTGACCAGAACGCGCTCGAGACGCAGTACGACGACCCCGACGTCTCGATCACCGCGTATGGCAAGCAGTGGGCGTGGGACTTCCAGTACAACGGCGAGAATGACGACAACTCGGATGCCGTGTACTCGATGGGTGTGCAGGCCAAGGCCACGACCGACGGTTACGACCTCGAAGACGTGCCCACCCTGTACCTGCCGGTGAACAAGACGGTGAAGATCGACCTCCGCTCGCGCGACGTCATCCACTCGTTCTGGATCATCGACTTCCTCTACAAGAAAGACATGTACATCGGCCGTGACAACGAGTGGTCCTTCACGCCCACTCGCGAGGGCACGTACGAGGGCAAGTGCGCCGAGCTGTGCGGTGAGTACCACTCCGCCATGCTCTTCAACGTCAAGGTCGTCAGCGAGGCCGAGTACGAGGACTACCTCGACTCCCTCCGCTCCGCCGGAGACGTCGGCGACATCAGCGACCTGTCGCGTCTTCAGAACCTGACGACCGGCACCGAAGGGAACGAGTGATCATGGCCACGACGCTTCCGCTCCAGGGGACGGGCCCTTCGCGCCCGACGACTCTCCCGCCGCGTCAAGCCGCACTGCTGAGCACCACGCGTGTGGAGCAGAAGGGCAACCTGGTCGTCAAGTGGATCACCTCCACCGACCACAAGACCATCGGTTACATGTACCTGATCGCCTCGGTGATCTTCTTCATGCTCGGTGGCGTGATGGCGCTGATCATCCGCGCTGAGCTCTTCGAGCCGGGGATGCAGATCATCCCGACCAAAGAGCAGTACAACCAGCTGTTCACGATGCACGGCACGATCATGCTGCTGATGTTCGCGACGCCGCTGTTCGCCGGATTCGCCAACGCGTTGCTGCCGCTGCAGATCGGTGCTCCCGACGTGGCGTTCCCCCGCCTCAACGCGTTCGCGTTCTGGCTGTTCCTCTTCGGCTCCACCATCGCCGTCTCGGGCTTCCTCACCCCTCAGGGTGCGGCCGGATTCGGATGGTTCGCGTACCAGCCGCTCGCCAACGCCAGCTTCTCCCCGGGTGTCGGTGGAAACCTGTGGATGCTGGGTCTCGGCATCAGCGGTTTCGGCACGATCCTCGGTGCGGTGAACTTCATCACCACGGTGCTCACGATGCGTGCGCCCGGCATGACCATGTGGCGCATGCCGATCTTCTCGTGGAACACGCTCATCACGAGCATCCTGATCCTGCTCGCGTTCCCGGTGCTGGCCGCGGCGATCTTCGCCGCCGCCGCCGACCGCGTGCTCGGCTCTCACATCTACAGCCCCGAGAACGGCGGCGTGCTGCTGTGGCAGCACCTGTTCTGGTTCTTCGGCCACCCCGAGGTGTACATCATCGCGTTGCCGTTCTTCGGCATCGTCTCCGAGATCTTCCCGGTGTTCAGCCGTAAGCCGATCTTCGGGTACAAGACGCTCGTCTACGCCACGATCGCGATCGCGGCTCTGTCCGTGGCCGTGTGGGCCCACCACATGTACGTCACGGGTGGTGTGCTGCTGCCGTTCTTCGCGCTGATGACGATGCTCATCGCGGTGCCGACGGGTGTGAAGATCTTCAACTGGATCGGCACCCTGTGGCGCGGCTCCGTCACCTTCGAGACGCCCATGGTCTTCGCCCTCGGATTCCTCGTGTCGTTCGTCTTCGGCGGCCTGACCGGCGTGATCCTCGCGTCGCCCCCGCTCGACTTCCACCTGTCGGACTCGTACTTCGTGGTCGCCCACTTCCACTACGTGGTCTTCGGCACCGTCGTGTTCGCGATGTTCGCGGGCTTCTACTTCTGGTGGCCCAAGTGGACGGGCAAGATGCTCAACGAGCGTCTCGGCATGGTGCACTTCTGGATGCTGTTCGTCGGCTTCCACATGACCTTCCTCATCCAGCACTGGCTGGGCGTCGACGGCATGGTGCGTCGCTATGCGGACTACGCGGCCGCTGACGGGTGGACCTGGGAGAACCAGCTCTCCACCGTGGGGTCGATGATCCTCGGCGCCTCGATGATCCCGTTCCTGCTGAACGTGTGGATCACCGCGCGCAAGGCACCGCGCGTCACGGTCGACGACCCGTGGGGCTACGGAGCATCGCTCGAGTGGGCCACCTCGTGCCCGCCGCCGCGTCACAACTTCACCTCGATCCCTCGCATCCGCAGCGAGCGTCCGGCGTTCGACCTGAACCACCCCGAAGCCGGCATCCCGGTCGGCGTGGGCCCGGCCAAGGACGCGCCCGATGCCCCCGTGGTGGATGCAGCAGGCGGAGAGGTCAAGTAAGACATGCGTACCAACGTCAACCTCTGGTGGATCCTCGCGGTCTTCTCCTTCCTCATCGCGGGCGTCTACACGGTCTGGAGCCTTCTTCAGCACGGTGGCGTCGAATGGGTCGGGACGGTCGCCCTCGCGTTCCTCGGCCTCATGTCGTCGATGATCGCTTTCTACATCGGTCGCGTCCTCAAGGCGCAGCGCGGTGATCTGCCGGAAGACACCCTCACGGCCGACATCGACGACGGCGATCCCGAGATGGGCGAATTCAGCCCCTGGTCGTGGTGGCCCATCGTTCTCGCCGGTTCGGCTGCCATCGCGGTGATCGGTCTCGCCGTGGGCAGCTGGCTCGTCCCCGTCGGCTTCGCGGTCTTCGTCGTCGCCATCGTCGGTTGGGTGTACGAGTACTACCGCGGGTACTTCGCGCGCTGATCCCGTGCCCGTTCGGCTGATAGCGGCCGCCGTCTCCGACGCCGGCGCCCACCGTCCCACCAACCAGGACGCCGCGTTCGCGGCGTCCTGGGGTGCGGCGGTGGCTGACGGCGTGGGCGGCGGACCGTCCGGCGACCTGGCTTCGGCGGCTCTCCTGCATCGCCTGGTCGCCACGCGCGGTTCGGCGCTCGACGCGGACGGCTTGCTCGTTCGCATCCGCGAAGCGAATTGGGACATCCGCGCCCACGTCGAGCGCGATCCCGCTCTCGAGGGGATGGCCACGACGTTCACGGGCATCTTCCTCAGCGTCAGCGGCGAGCTTCTCCTGGCCCATACGGGCGACTCGCGTGCATACCTCTTACGCGACGGCGAGTTCTCGCGAGAGACGCGCGACGACTCCTACGTGCAGGCCCTGGTCGACCACGGCATCATCCCGCCGGAGGCGGCGGCGGCGCACCCGCGTCGCAACATCATCACGGCCTCCCTGGGCGGGGCTGAGGGAGACGTGGTCTCGGTCGCCGGACGACCGCCCGTCGTCGGAGACCGCTGGGTGCTGTGCAGCGACGGTCTCACCGACTACGTCCCTGAAGCCGACGTGGCGCGACTCGTCGCGGAGGCCTCTGATTCGCGGTCAGCCGCGGCATCCGCGGTGGCTCTCGCCCTCGAGGCCGGCACGCGCGACAACGTGACCGTCGTGGTGTGCGACGTCGTCGACGACGACGAGCCCCTGCTGAACGATCCGATCTTCTTCGGGTCGGCTGCGCGATGGTTCGCGGAAGACGTCGAGACCGCCTGAACCACCTGCTCGTGGCGACGCGCCGGCGCAACGCGGCCTGGTGACGCCCGGAGGTATCGACGGCTGCTCAAGGCACCCTACGCGCGTGCGAACGCGTCGATGGCCTCCTGGCAGATCTCTGCGCCGCGCTGTCCACCGTGGCCCTCCTCCTCGACGATCTCGAGCCGGCTGCCGGGCCACGCGCGATGGAGGCGCCACGCCGTGAGTGCCGGCCCGCTGATGTCGCGCCTCCCATGGACGAGCACACCCGGGATGCCGACCAGCTGGGGCGCGCGCGAGAGCACCGAGTCGTCGCCCGGGAGGAAACAGTCCCGAGACCAGTAGTGGGTCACGAGAGTGGCGAAGTTCAACCGCTGTCGCGCGTCGTCGTGCAGCGGAGGCGGCGCCGGAAGGGGACCGAGGGAGATGTGCGTGGCCTCCCATGCGTCCCACCGGTCACCGGCTTCGACACGGACGTCGGGGTCGGGGTCGGTGAGGAGGCGCGCGTAGCCCTCGATGGTGCGCTCCGTCGGCTTCAGCGGCTGCCGCAGCTGCTCGAACGCCTCCGGGAAGACAGGTGCGATACCGTCGGTGATCCAATCGATCTCCCACCGTCCACCACTGGTGACCGCGAGGTTGACGATCTCGCTGACCCGCTGCGGATGCGCGAGCGCATACGCCAGAGCCAGCGTCGATCCCCAGGAGACGCCGTGCAGAAGCCATCGATCGATGCGGAGGTGCTCGCGCAACGCCTCGAGATCGGCGAGGAGATGCTCCATGGTCTGCATCTCGAGGCTGGAGAGGTCGTCACAGGCCCAGGGCGTACTGCGACCGCACCCGCGTTGGTCGAGACCGACGATCAGATGGACGGCCGGGTCGAATCGGCGTCGGTAGCCCCCTTTGCCGAGCCCTCCGCCGGGGCCCCCATGGAGGTACAGGGCCGGGCGGCCCTCGGGGTTGCCGGACGTCTCCCAGTACAGACGTGCGCCGCCGGGCCGGTCGAGGTATCCGTGGGCGAAGGGCTCAAGAGCGGGATGCGGCATCCCGGCATCCTATGACAGTCGATCCGCAGAGGATCAGGTCAGGACCGCACCACCATCACCGTGGGATCGAAGACCCTCGCGCGCGGTCCCTCGTCGTTCTCGTACGGCTGCCCCTCGCGCACCCAGTATTCGTACCCACCGATCATCTCCCGCACCGTGTACCCGAGTCGGGCGAACGCGAGGGCGCCCTTCTGCCCGGCATTGCACCCGGGGCTCCAGCAGTAGACGACGACGGGGATGCCCTGGTCAAGCTCCAGGGGTGCGCGGTCCTCGATCTGCCGGTAGGGCATGTGGATCGCGCCCGTGATGCGACCCTGCGTCCATGCATCGTCGCTACGGACGTCGACGAGCACGAAGCGCTCACCCGCCTTCTGCGCGGCGTAGACGTCGGAGGGATCGGTCTCGAGAGCGAGGCGGGTGGCGAAGTACTCTTCTGCGTCGGTCATGGCCTCACCGTACGGCTCGTCGGTGTCGACAGGGGAGGGGGAGGGATGCCATCGGGGCACCGCATCCTGCCACGTCCGTCGTGAGTCGTCGACGCCGCGCTCGGGAACGACAGAACCCCCGGCGCGAAGCACCGGGGGTTCCGAGGAAGCGGGTTACTCGCTCTTGTCGCCGTTCGGGCGGTTGCGCTCCTCCAGGCCCTTCGGGGCGGGGAATTCGACCTCGGCCCGCTCACCGATCGCCATCGGCGGGCGACCGTCGTCTTCGGCGCGGGCGTTGGCACCGGCGATCTCGTCGGCTTCTTCGTGCGCGATGTGATCGAGCTCGTGGTGCTGGTGTGCGACCGCGGCATCCAACTCCGCCTGCGTCAGCGGCGCGAGACGGTCTTCGAAGAACCAGCGCGAGATCGACGCACGGATGTTCTCGTGCCAAGGGATCTCACCCTTGTCGTTCGGGCGAACGACCAGCGGCTCGTAGGACTCGTTGTCGACGAGCCTCCAGCGCTCAAACTCATCGACCGGCTGGTGCACCTCGATGTATTCGCCGCCCGGGAGGCGGACGATGCGACCCGATTCGTAGCCGTGCAGCGCGATCTCGCGGTCCTTCTTCTGCAGCGCGATGCAGATGCGCTTGGTGACGAAGTAGGCGAGGATCGGGCCCAGGAAGAGCAGAGCCTGCAGGGCGTGGATCACGCCCTCCATCGTGAGGTGGAAGTGCGTCGCGATGATGTCGGACGAGGCGGCGGCCCACATGACCGCGTAGAACGTCACACCGGCGGCACCGATCGCGGTGCGCGTCGCGGCGTTGCGCGGACGCTGGGCGATGTGGTGCTCACGCTTGTCGCCGGTGACCCACGCTTCGATGAAGGGGTAGATCAGCACGAGGACGATGAACAGTCCGAGCACGGCGACCGGGAAGATGATGTTCCACGACCAGGTGTGGCCCCAAAGAACGAACTCGAGGTGCGGCGGCACGAGACGCAGGGCGCCGTCGGCGAAGCCGATGTACCAGTCGGGCTGGGTACCAGCCGACACCGGGGACGGGTCGTACGGACCGTAGTTCCAGATCGGGTTGATCGTCACGAGAGCGGCGATCAGCACGATGACGCCGAAGGTGATGAAGAAGAAGCCACCCATCTTCGACGCGTAGACGGGGAGGATCGGGTAGCCCACGACGTTGCTGTTCGTGCGGGCGGGGCCGGCGAACTGCGTGTGCTTGTTGATGATCATCAGCATCAGGTGCACGGCCAGCAACGCGACCAGGATGGCCGGGAGCAGCAGGATGTGCAGCGTGTACAGGCGGCCGACGATCGCGGTGCCGGGGAACTCGCCGCCGAAGAGGAGGAACGAGGTCCACGTGCCGATGATCGGCAGGCCCTTGATCATGCCGTCGATGATGCGCAGACCGTTGCCCGAAAGCAGGTCGTCGGGGAGCGAGTAGCCGGTGAAGCCCTCCGCCATCGCAAGGATGAACAGGATGAAGCCGACGACCCAGTTGAGCTCGCGAGGCTTGCGGAAGGCGCCGGTGAAGAAGACGCGCAGCATGTGCACGCCGATGCCGGCGACGAACACCAGAGCCGCCCAGTGGTGGATCTGGCGGACCAGGAGCCCGCCGCGCAGGTCGAACGAGATGTGCAGCGCGGACTCCATGGCCGCGGACATCGCGATGCCGCGCATGGGCTCGTAGGCGCCGTTGTAGTGCGTCTCGACCATGGACGCCTGGAAGAAGAACGTCAGGAAGGTGCCCGAGAGCAGCACGACGACGAAGCTCCAGAGCGCGATCTCGCCGAGCATGAACGACCAGTGGTCGGGGAAGATCTTGCGGCCGAGCTCCTTGACGAGGCCAGACATGCTGGTGCGCTCGTCGAGGTAGTTCGCGGCGGCGCCGACGAACTTGCCGCCGAGCGGCTTGCCGTCGCGACCCGCCGTGGCCGGTGCACCGGAGTGCACCGCCGGCTCGGTCGTGACGTTCTCGGTGGGGTGGGTACCGGTGCTCATGAGCGCTCCCAGAAGCTGGGGCCGACGGGCTCGTGGAAGTCACTCTTGGCGACGAGGTAGCCCTCGGCGTCGACGGTGATGGGGAGCTGCGGCAGGGGACGGGCGGCCGGGCCGAAGATGACGGCCGCGCCGTTGGCGACGTCGAACTGCGACTGGTGGCAGGGGCACAGGAGGTGGTGGGTCTGCTGCTCGTACAGGGCCACGGGGCAGCCGACGTGCGTGCAGACCTTCGAGTACGCGACGATGCCGTCGTACGACCAGTCCAGGTTGTTGGTCTCGGGGTTCAGCTGCTCGGGCTGCATACGCATGAGCAGCACGATCGCCTTGGCCTTCTCTTCGAGGTAGCCCTCGTCGTGGCCGAGCCCGGCGAGTTCTTCCGGGATGACGTGGAACGCGGAACCGAGCGTGACGTCGGCGGCGCGGATCGGGCGACCCGAGGGGTCGTGCGACAGGCGCATGCCCTCTTTCCACATGGTGTGGCTGAGCAGCTTCACCGGGTCCTGGTCCTGCGGTGCGAGACCACGGAACAGAGTGATGCCGGGGATGACCGACGCCGCGAGGGCGGCGAACAGGGAGTTGCGGATGATCTCGCGGCGACCGAAGCCGGACTCCTTGTCGGCCTCGACGAAGACGTTGATCGCTCCCTCGCGGACTTCGTCGCGCCCACGGGTGGCGTGGCGGTCCTCGATGTACTCCTTGTCGGACATGACCGACTTGGACCAGTGGATCGCGCCGATGCCGATCGCGAGCAGGGCGAAGGCGATGCCCAGACCGATGAAGAGGTTGTTGTAACGGATGTCGATCATCGCGCCCGACTCGATCGGGAAGATCATGTAGGCGATGCTCGCCCAGATGCTCGCCGCGACCGAGACGTAGAACAGCGTGTAGACCGTGCGCACCGCACGCTTCATCGCTTGCGGGTCCTGATCCGTCATGCGCTGACGGTGGCCGGGAAGGCCCGGGTTCTGAACGGCGTCGGGAACCGCGACGGCGAGCCCCGAGCCGGGCTTCCAGGAAGCCCTCTCGTGCTCGAGTGCGTCGTCCTCGTGTGCCATGGTGCTCCTCGTGCGTTTACGTAGTGTCGAAGACGACGGTCAGTTGGACTTCGCCGTGATCCACACGGTCAGGGCGATGAGCGCACCGATACCGAAGATCCAGATGAACAGACCCTCGGACACCGGTCCGAGCGAGCCCAGGGCGTAGCCGCCGGGGGAGTCGTTCTTCTGCAGGTACATCAGGTACGAGATGACGTCGCGCTTGTCTTCGGGGGTGAGGTTCAGGTCATTGAAGACCGGCATGTTCTGCGGACCGGTGACCATGGCCGCGTAGATGTTGACCGGGGTCGTGGTGTGCAGGTCGGGTGCCCACTTGCCCTCGGTCAGAGCACCGCCGGCGCCGGCGACGTTGTGGCACATCGCGCAGTTGATGCGGAACAGCTCGGCGCCGTGCGACAGGTCGCCCTCGCCGTCGAGGAGCTCGTCCGAGGGGTAGGCCGGGCCGGGGGCCGAGGACTGCACGTAGGCGGCGATCGCGTTGATCTGCTCGTCGGTGAACTGCACCGGCTTGACCGGGGCCTGCGGGCCCTGCGCCTGCAGGGGCATGCGTCCGGTCGACACCTGGAAGTGCACCGACAGCTCACCCACGCCGAACAGTGACGGACCCTGCTGGCTGCCCTGCAGGTCGAGACCGTGGCAGGTGGCGCAGTTGGCCTGGAAGAGCTTCTCGCCCTCTTCGACCGCGGTCGCCGAGTTGACCTCGCTCTCGGGCGTGCTGGTGGTCGCGGCCATCGCGGCCGACGCTCCGGCGTAGACGCCTCCCGTGAGGAGGAGTCCGATGCCGATCAGCGCGGCGGCGGCCAGGGGGCTCCGGCGCCCGGACGCCCGACGAGTCTTCTTCTCGCGTGCCATGTGGTGCAGCTCTCTTACTTGAGGAAGTAGATGACGAAGAACAGGGCGATCCAGACGACGTCGACGAAGTGCCAGTAGTACGACACGACGATCGAGGTGGTCATCTCTTTCCGCCCGAAGTTCTTCACGGCGTAGGCGCGACCGATCACGAGCAGGAAGGCGATGAGGCCACCCGTCACGTGCAGGGCGTGGAAGCCGGTGGTGAGGTAGAAGGCCGAGGCGTAGGGGTTGGCACTGATGGGCATGCCCTCCGCCACCAGCGTCGCGTACTCCCAGACCTGACCCGACACGAAGACCGCGCCGAGGATGAAGGTGAGGTAGAACCACTCCACCATTCCCCACTTGAGGAACCCGGTGCGCGTCCCCGTGCGGTACGGCTGGTACCGCTCCGCGGCGAAGACGCCCATCTGGCACGTGACCGAGGACAGCACGAGGATGATCGTGTTGACGGTCGCGAAGGGAACGTTGAGCAGCTGCGTCTCTTCGGCCCACAGGGGCGCGGACGTGCTGCGCAGAGTGAAGTAGATCGCGAAGAGGCCGGCGAAGAACATGACCTCGCTGCCCAGCCACACGATGGTGCCCACGGCGACCGGGTCGGGTCGCTTCACGGCACGCACGGCCTGGGAATACGTCGCTGAGGTCGTCACCGTTCCATTATGCGCGATCCCGAGGGCCGATATTCCCATCCCCAGCCTGAGATATTCCATCGTCGAGACTTAGGGAAGCCTCATAATCCGCAAGGAATCCCCGGTACGGAGCGGGTTCGGTCGAGCGCCGACGTGAGGGGTGGGCGCGACACGCGTGTGAAAGGATCATGACATGGCGGAACCCTTCACCTGGCCCGATCTGCTCTCCTCGCTGCTGGCCGGCAGCGACCTCAGCGTGTCGGAGTCGACGTGGGCGATGCGCAAGGTCATGGCGGGAGAGGCGACGCCCTCCCAGTTGGCCGGATTCCTGGTGGCGCTGCGCGCCAAGGGCGAGACCGTCGAGGAGATCGTCGGCTTCCGCGACGCGATCCTCGAGGCCGCCGTGCCCCTCCCCGTGCGCGCCGACGTGCTCGACATCGTCGGCACCGGTGGCGACCGTCACCGCACGGTGAACGTGTCGACGATGGCCGCCATCGTGGCCGCGGCATCCGGAGTCCCCGTGGTCAAGCACGGCAACCGGGCCGCGAGCAGCGCGTCCGGCTCGTCGGACGTGCTCTCGTCGCTGGGGATCGCGTTGACGCTGTCTCCGGAGAAGGTGGCCGAGACGCTCGATCGCACCGGGATCACTTTCGCCTTCGCCGCGGCCTTCCACCCCGGTTTCCGTCACGCCGGGGCCACCCGCGCCGAGCTCGGCGTGCCCACCGTCTTCAACTTCCTCGGGCCGCTGTGCAATCCGGCGCGCGCCGAGGCCAACGCCGTGGGCGTCGCGCACCTCGACCGCGTGCCGCTCATCACCGGCGTGTTCCGTACGCGCGGGGCCACGGCGCTGGTGTTCCGCGGCGATGACGGCCTCGACGAGCTGACCACGACCGGGCACAGCCGCGTGTGGGAGATCAGCCGCGGCGACGTGCACGAGCACGACCTCGATCCCCGGGATCTCGGCATCCCTCTGGCGGACCTCGACGATCTGCGGGGCGGTTCGCCCGAACACAACGCCGACGTCGTGCGCCGCGTGATCGGCGGCGAGACGGGACCCGTGCGCGACATCGTGCTGCTGAACGCCGCGGCCGGCCTGGTGTCGTTCCGGCTGTTCCGGGATGCCGGTGAGGTGCAGCGACCGATCCTCGAGCGTCTCGCGGAGGCGATGCGCGACGCCGCGGCCGCGATCGACGACGGGCGGGCCGCGACCAAGCTCGACGACTGGGTGCAGACCTCGCGCGAGCTGGCGGGCTAGGCCGTGCACCCGCTCGACGCCCTCACGGAGATCGCGTACCTGCTCGAGCGGGAGAGGTCGTCGCGCTACAAGTCGAAGGCGTTCCGCACCGCGGCGGCGGCGATCGAAGGTCTGACCGACGAGCAGCTGCGCGACCCCGGGCTCGGACGCCGCCCGGGCATCGGCGCCTCGACCCTCGCCGTGATCCAGCAGGCGCTGGCGGGGGAGGTGCCCGAGCGCCTCGCGGCGCTGCGTGCCGAGACGGCGCCGGTGGGCGGCGGAGAGCTGCGCGCACGCCTGCGTGGAGACCTGCACAGCCACAGCGACTGGTCGGACGGACTGACACCCATCGACGCCATGGTGGAGGCCGCGCGCGGCCTCGGGCACGAGTATCTCGCACTCACCGACCACTCGCCGCGGCTCACGGTCGCCAACGGACTGTCGCCCGATCGCCTGCGCGCGCAGATGGAGATCGTGCGGGGCCATCGCGGCGACGGCTTCACGCTGTTGACCGGTATCGAGGTCGACATCCTCGATGACGGCGACCTCGACCAGGACGACGCGTTGCTGCACGAACTCGACGTGGTCGTGGCATCCGCCCATTCCAAGCTGCGGATGGACCGGGCCCCGATGACGAGACGACTCGTCGCGGCGGCGGGGGACCCGCGCGTGGACGTGCTCGGTCACGTCACCGGCCGGCTCGTGGAAGGGGCGCGCGGGACGCGGCCACCGTCGGAGTTCGACGCGGACGCGGTGTTCGCCGCGTGCGCGGCCTCGGGCGTCGCCGTCGAGATCAACTCGCGCCCGGAGCGGCAGGATCCGCCCGACGAGCTGCTGACGAAAGCGATCGAGGCGGGTTGCCTCTTCTCGATCGACTCGGACGCCCACGCTCCCGGTCAGCTGTCGTTGCTGGACTACGGGGCGGCGCGGGCGGAGACGCTCGGCGTGCCCGTCGACCGCATCGTCACGACGTGGCCGCTCGAACGGCTGCGGGAGTGGCTCGAACGCGCGCGCTGAGGCGGCGCGCGCCCCGTCAGCGGGGGAGCGCGGCGAGGGCGCGAGTCATCGACGAGCCCAGATTCCACTCCTCGGCGAGGGCCGTCGCGGCGTCGTGGTCGACGGCGCGGAGGTGGTCGTCGAACGGCGCCAACGTCAGATTGCGGACGACGCCCACCACCGTCGGCGCCACGTCGAGGTACTCTGCGGCCGCGGTGATCTTGGCGCGCTGGGCAGCAGTGCCGGCGGTGCCCTCGGCGACGGCTGAGCGGATGCCATCGAGCGAGCCGCACGCGGACAGGAGCGACGCCGCCGACTTCTCACCGATACCGGAGACCCCCGGAAGGCCGTCGGAGGGATCGCCGCGCAGCGCGGCGAAGTCGGCGTACTGCGCCGCGTGCACGCCGTACCTGCCGAAGACCGCGGCGTCGTCGACGATCTCGAGGTTGCTCATTCCGCGCGCCGTATAGATCACGCGGATGCCGCGTTCGTCGTCCACGAGCTGGAACAGGTCGCGGTCGCCGGTCACGATGTCGACGGGCGCGTCTGCCCGCGTGGCGAGGGTGCCGATGACGTCGTCGGCCTCGTGCGCGGCCGCGCCCACGATCGGGATGCCGAGCACGTCCAGCGCCGCGCGGATCACGGGGATCTGCGCCTGCAGCGGGTCGGGAACCTCCTCGAGGTCGGGGCCGGCGGCCACGGGCTCCACGACGCGGTGCGCCTTGTAGGTGGGCAGCAGCGCGACACGCCATGCGGGGCGCCAGTCGTCGTCCCAGCAGGCCACGAGCCGGGTCGGTTCGTACGTCGTCACGAGCTTGGCGATCATGTCGAGCAACCCGCGAGCGGCGTTCACCGAGGTGCCGTCGGGCGCCTTCACTTTGTCCGGCACGCCGTAGAACGCGCGGAAGTAGAGCGACGCGGTGTCGAGGAGCATGATGCGGTCGGTCACGAGACGATCCTGGCACGGGCGGTCGTCGCCCGCGCGTGTGGGTGGGACAGGCGTAGGCGCCGGCGGAGCTGCGGCGCGGGGCGAGGATGCGCGGGACATCTAGAGTGGCGGGATGTCTTTCGGGTCGGCATCTTCTCGTCCCTCCGGAGCGTCCGCGTGCCCGTGCGGGGGAGGGGCGTTCGGATCCTGCTGCGGGCCGATCCTCGACGGGGCGCCCGCGCCGACCGCCGAGCGGTTGATGCGCTCGCGTTACACCGCCTTCGCGGTGGGGGATGCGGCGCACCTGTCGCGGTCGTGGCATCCGCGTACCCGGCCCGACGACATCGATGTCGACGACGGGACGACCTGGGCGGGGCTGTCGATCGTCGCCGTCGACGAGAGGGAGGACTCCGCGGAGGTGGAGTTCCGCGCCGACTGGGTGCGCGATGCCCAGCGCGGTCGGCTGCACGAGCGCAGCCGATTCCTCCGCCGGGGCGGCCGGTGGGTGTACGTCGACGGCGACCTGGAGTGAGCCCGTCAACCCCGGGCGGGTGTGTCCGAGGGGCTGCGTAGGGTCGTGCTCGGGTCCCCGCACCGTGCGCTCTGCGCGCGACGTGTCGGCGCGGGATCCGAACAGACGTCCGTCGACGACAGGAGCACAGCGACATGGAACGCATCGTGATCATCGGAGGGCACGGCAAGGTGGCACTCCACCTGGCCCGGCTGCTCGCCGACCGGGGAGACGAGGCCACCTCCGTCATCCGCAATCCCGACCAGTCCGCCGATATCGAGAAGGCGGGCGGCTCGCCGCTCGTGCTCGACGTCGAGAACGCCGGCACCGACGAGATGGCGGCGGCCTTCGCGGGCGCCGACGCCGTCGTGTGGTCGGCGGGAGCGGGCGGCGGCAGCGCCGAGCGCACCTACGCCGTCGACCGCGACGCCGCACAGCGCGCGATCGACGCGGCCTCGAAGGCGGGCGTGCGGCGCTTCGTCATGGTGTCGTGGATCGGTTCGACTCCCGACCACGGCATCGATCCCGACGACTCCTTCTACGCCTACGCCGACGCGAAGCTCGCCGCCGACGACCACCTGCGCGCGAGCGAGCTGGACTGGACGATCCTCGGTCCGGGGACCCTCACGCTCGACCCGCCCTCGGGTCGCATCACCACCGCGCCCCAGGGCAAGGCCGAGGTGTCGCGGGCCGACGTCGCGGCCGTGGCCGCGGCGGTCCTCGTGCAGCCGGCGACGATCGGCCGCTTCATCCGCTTCGGCGCGGGCGAGACGCTGATCGCCGAGGCCCTCGCGGACGACGCCGCGCGCGCGACGGGAGGCCACGCATGAGCGCGCTGAGCGAGAAGGCCGAGGCTTTCGCCCGGCTGCACACCGCGCCTGAGATCCTGCGGGTCGTCAACGTCTGGGACGTCGTCTCGGCCCGCGCGATCGCGGCCCTGCCCGAGACGACGGCGCTGGCCACCGCCGGTCACTCGATCGCGGCGACCTTCGGCTACGAAGACGGCGAGAACATCCCCGTCGAGCTCATGCTCGACATGGTGGGCCGCATCGTCGCCGCGGTCGACGTCCCCGTGACGGCCGACCTCGACTCCGGTTTCGGCAACCCCGGCGAGACCACCCGCCGTGCGATCGGTGTGGGCGTCGTGGGCGCCAACGTGGAGGACAAGGTGCAGCCGCTCGCCGATGCGGTGGCGGCCGTCGAAGCCGTCATCGCCGCGGGCCAGGCGGAGGGCGTACCCTTCGTGCTCAACGCGCGCACCGACGTGTTCCTCAAGGGCGGCGACCGCCCGCTCGACGACAAGGTGGCGGATGCCGTCGAGCGCGGCCGCGCCTTCCTCGACGCGGGTGCGACTTCGGTGTTCGTGCCCGGCAAGCTCGACGCCGACACCACCCGCCGTCTGGTCGCGGGTCTCGGGGAGCGCCGGCTCAGCGTGATCGGCGTTCCCGGAGCGCTCACGGCCGCGGAGTACGAGGCCCTGGGTGTGGCCCGCATCTCCTACGGCCCGCAGACCCAGCGCGTCGCGCTGACCGCGTTGCAGGACCTCGCTATCGACCTCTACGGCGACGGCGTCATCCCCGCGACGGTGCGCGAGCTCAACTGAGCGTCAGGCCTCGTCCTCGGGGGCGTCGTCGTCGACCACGATGACGCCGTCGGGGACGGGGTCGCCCAGGAGCGGCTCGGCCGCGAGGGTGAGGTCGATGGTGGCGCGCAGGAGGCCCCCGAGGGTCTCGGAGCGCAGCAGCTCCATCTGATCGAGTTCGCCCAGCGGCGCGATCGCAGCCACTTGCCACGCCCGGGGCAGGGGTTCCTCCGACAGCTCGACCTCGGGGTCCCACCGCGTGCCGCCGAACTGCTGCGCGCGTCCCAGCACGCGTCGGACGATCCGCTCGGCCTCCTCGAGAAGCGGCAGCAACGCCTCGTTCCACTCCAGATCGGGCAGGGAACGCACATCGGCGCGCGGGTAGGGGGCGTCGTCGAGCCACTCGACGATCTCGAACCGCTCGGTGCCGCGAGCGACGATCTGCATCTGACCGGCTTGCGGGACGACGTGGCTGAGCTGTGCCATCGTGCCCAGGGCGAAGCGCTGGTCGCCGCCGCCCGTCTCGGTGCCGCGCTCGATCAGCACGACGCCGAAGGCCGGGTCGGTCTCGTCGAGGAGGCGCCCCAGCATGACGAGATAGCGCTCCTCGAAGATCCGCAGCGCCAGAGGCGTGTGCGGGAAGAGGACGGCTCCGAGGGGGAACATCGCGGTACCCATACCCCCAGTCAACCAGCGCGGGGCGTGTCGGGGGTCGATGGCGGGCGATCTTCGGGGCGTGCGGCGCGACAGCCGGCATCCTCATCGGGGTTCGAACCCTCCGGGGCGGGGCGCTCGCGCTCCGGCGGGGTGGTTCAGGCGGGCGAGGCCTGCACGACCACTTGGGCCCGCGCGCCGCGTGCCGCGCCTTGCGTGCCGCGCATTGCGTGCCGGGCCTTGCGTGCCGCGCACCGCGTGCCCCGATCGCCCGCGCCGGGGACGGCGGACGAGAAGTCGCCGCTCGCGCGGCGGCGGGAGGTCAGGCGTCGACGTCGCTGAGGGTCTCGTGTATGCGATGCAGGTCCATGAGGAGCGAGCCGACGAGCACCCAGTGCATCGTCGACGGGGTCTGGATCTGGAGGGGGCGCGTGAGCGCGGGCTCTTCCGGGGCGACGCGCTCGGGGCCGGCGTCGAGGGCGAAGGCGAGACGCACGTCGTGCGCGGCGCGATGCAGCTGCTCCGCGATCGCCCGCACGGCCGGTTCGTCGACGATCGAGCTCTCGAAGCCGTCGTAGACCGCGCGGGTCATCCCGACGGTCTGCGTCACGACCGGGGTGAAGCGATCGACGAGTTCGCCCATCTGCGCGAGGTCCGTGCGGTGGCGCCGGCTGCGCGGGTTGAGCGCGAGCGAGTCGGCGCCGTCGCGGAGGGCGTCGGCGGCGGAGTCGAGAACCGGGCGCAGCAGGCGCGCTTCGAGCAGGAGACCCTCGAGGGATGCCGGGGTCTGCGGGGTTTCCAGGGCGTCGGCGAGACGCTCCAGGGCCGCGGCGAGCTCGCGCCCGAGCACGTCGACCTTCTCCCTCGCCGCGGGGACGAGCACCGGCGGCACGAGCACGGCGTTGACGACGATGCCGATGGCGGCGCCGATCAGCGTCTCGAGCACACGGTCGAGGGCGTAATTCGGTGTTGCGGTGCCCAGGGCGAGCACGAGGAGCGCGCTGATGGCGATCTGGTTGGTGGCCCCGGGGGAGATGCGAGCGGCCCAGGCGACGGCGAGGGCGACACCGGCGGACAGAAGGGCCACCCACGGTTGCGAGCCGAAGGCGAGACCGAGGAGCGCGGCGATCACCACCCCGAGGATCACGCCGACGCTGCGCTCGACCGCCCGGGTGAAGGACTGGTTGATGCTCGGCTGCACGACGAGCAGCGCGGCGATCGCGGCGAAGATCGGGGGCGGGCCCTGCACGAGCCAACCGGCGAGGAGCCAGGCCGCGACGATCGCGAGCGCGGATTTGACGACCTGCAGGTGGGGGACGCGCCGCGGGGCGCGGACGGTGAAGCTGTCGCGCATCGCGCGCATGTCGGGGACGCGCATCGCCCTCACTCCGCTCGGGTCACGATGGCGTCGGCGTTGTCGGCGACCCACTCCATGAGCGGAATCACCCGCGTCATGAGGTCACGGCCCCGGGCGGTGAGCGCGTACTCCACACGGGGCGGTATCTCGGGGTAGGCGGTGCGCAGGACCAGCCCGTCGCCTTCGAGCGTCTTCAGCGTGCTCGCCAGCATCTTCTCGCTGATCCCGGCGACGTTGCGGCGCAGGACGCCCCAGCGTTGCGTGCCGTCGGAGAGAGCGAGCAGCACGAGGACCCCCCACTTGCCCATCACGTGGTCGAGAACGATGCGGGTGGGGCAGCCGTCGGCGAAGACCTCGGGCTTGCGCCCGCGCAGATCGGCAAGACTGACGCTCATGTGAGTACCTAACCAGAAAGTGGGTACCCGCATTCCGGAATGCGACGGCGTGGATCGGGTTCCATCTCGCGTACCGACCGAAAGGACACCCCCATGACCCTCCTCGTCACCGCCGCCTCCGGCCACCTCGGACGCCTCGTCGTCGACACCCTGCTCGAACGCGAGGTGCCGGCCTCCCAGATCGTCGTCGGGGTGCGGACCCCGTCGAAGGTCGACGATCTCGCCGCCCGCGGGGTGCGCGTGGTCGAGCTCGACTACGCCCGTCCGGAGACCGTCGCCCCCGCCCTGGAGGGCGTCGACCGCGTGCTGCTGATCTCGGGTACCGACGCCGACCGCGTCGCCGGGCACCGCAACGTCATCGACGCGGCGCGGGCGGCCGGCGTCGAGCGCCTCGTCTACACCAGTGCCCCGCGCGTCGATGAGATCGACTACGCCCTCGGCGCCGACCACAAGGCGACCGAGGAGGCCATCGCGGCCTCGGGCCTGTCGGCGACCGTGCTGCGTCACAACTGGTACACCGAGAACTACCTCGACGCCGTCGCCCGCGCCGCAGACACGGGCCAGATCGTCGCCGCCGCCGGTGACGCGCGCGTGGCCAGCGCGAGCCGCCGCGATTACGCCGAGGCCGCCGCGATCGCGTTGACCACCGACGACCTCGCCGGCCGGACCCTCGAGGTGGGCGGCGACGTCGCGTGGACGTACGACGACCTCGCCGCGGCGGCGAGCGAGGTGCTCGGGCGTCCGGTGACGTACGTCGCCGTGTCGACGCAGCAGCTGGCCGCGGGCCTGCAGGAGGCGGGACTGGATGCCGGGACGGCGGCGTTCGTGGCGGGCATCGACGACGCGATCGCCCGCGGTGCGTTGTCGCAGACCGACGGCACGCTCTCGCGTCTCATCGGGCGCCCGACGACCCCGCTCGTCGAGGGGCTGCGCGAGGGCCTTTCCGCGCGCTGATCGAGCGACGTGAGTCGCCGGGATTCGACGCTCGTGCGGCCGACGCGGCGGCTTCCGGCGACTCACGCGTGGTCGGGGCCGGCCGCGTCGGACGGGCCTGCCGCGGGATCGCCGGAGTCCGCTCGAGCGGTGAGGCGGCGCTGGCGCATCGCGAGGAAGAGCGGGAACGTGAAGGCGAAGGCCGTGATGCCCGACAGCACGATGTACAGCCACGCGAACCTCATACCGAGGCGTCGCGCCTCGACCAGGATGAACACGCTGCCCGCGATGGCGACCACGAGCAGGTCGACCGTGATCGACGACACGGCCGGGCCGCTCGAGACGAGGTCGCCGAGGAAGTCGCGCATCTGCACGATCGCGAAGGCGTTGAAGGTCCACGTCCCCGCCAGGCCCGCGAGGGACAGGACGAGGAACGTCACGGCGGTCGGTGTCCAGTGACGTCGGAGATCGCTCATGCCTCGATCCTGCCCCCGCGCCGGTGCCGGTGGAGGGGGCTAGCGTCGGAGTATGGATGCCGTGACCGCCGGGCGCATGCTCGATGACCGCGAGCGCGAGGTCGACCACCGCCTCGCGCGTCTGCGGGAAGACGAGGACAGCCTGCGTCACGACCGCGCCGACGCGACGGCCGACGACGAGCACGACCCCGAGGGTTCGACCCTCTCGGGTGAGTGGGCGCAGGTCGACGCGCTGCGCCGGGGCGCCGAGGTCGAGCGCGCCGAGATCCGCGCGGCGCGGGAACGTGTGGCATCCGGCACCTTCGGGGTGTGCGAGATCTGCGGGCGCCCGATCGCCGACGCCCGGTTGGAGGCGCGGCCGTTCGCGCGGCACTGCATCGACTGCGCGCGGTGAACGCCCGCACCGGAAGAGGGCGGCCCGTGGGCGCGTAGTCTCGAGGCGTGGACCCCGTGCTCATCGTGCTGCTCTTCGCCAACGCCGTCTTCAACGCCGTCGTGTGGCCGCGGTTCTATCCCCGCATCGCGAAGGACCCGCGCGCGCGGGACGCGGCGGGAAAGCCCACGCCGTTCCTGATCGTGCACACGGTGCTCATCGCGATCGCCCTGACGCTGGCCCTCGCGTCCTTGATCGCCGCGATCGCAGCCCTCGTGCGATGACCGGGGCGTCCGCGCGCGCCCCGCGGTAGACTGAGGCCGCGGGTCCGTCCCGCCGCACCTAGTGCACCTACCTACCGTTCCGGCAAGGCGGCACGTTCCATCGCCTCCCGGAGACCGCTCCATGTCAACGCCCGCGTCGCCCCCCGCCGTCGCTCAGCGACCGCTCGTCCACCACACCGGGTTCTGGTACTTCCCGGTCGCGTTCGTCGCGCGGTTGCCCTTCGCCATGATGACCGTCGGCGTCCTCGCCTTGGTCGTCGCCATGCGCGGCTCGGTCGCCCTGGGCGGGCTCACCTCGGCGGCTGTCGGTGTGGGCGTCGTCGTCGCGGGACCCGTGCTGGGCGATCTCGCCGACCGCTTCGGGCAGCGTCGCGTGCTCGTGCCGGTGGGCCTGGCCAACGGCATCCTGCTCGCGGTCTTCCCGCTCGTGGTGGCGACGGCCCGCGCGGACGGCCTGCTGCTCGCGGCGGCGGCAGCCATCGGGCTGACCGGTCCGCAGACGGCGGCGATGTCGCGCAGCCGGGTCATGGCCCTCATCGGGGCCCGCATCGCACCCGAGTGCCGCGAGCGCACCTTCTCGCGGGCGATGGCGTACGAGTCCGCCGCCGACGAGACGGCGTTCGTCATCGGTCCCTTCGTGGTCGGCGTGCTGGCCGCGCTCATCGCGCCGTGGGCGCCCATCGTCGGCGCGGCGGTGTTGAGCTTCGTGTTCGTGACCGCGTTCGCGCTGCACCCGACCGGTCGGGCGGTGCCGGCGCGATCGGAGCGCGAGGAGATGGCGCCGTTCCGCGAGCTGTTGCATCCGCGGATGCTCGTGCTCGTGGCGGCGGTGTTCGGCGTGGGGCTGTTCTTCGGCTCGACGCTCACCTCGCTCACCGCGTTCATGGACGCCCAGGGGGCTCCCGAGGCCGGAGCCCTGCTCTACGGCGTCATGGGCGTCGGCTCCGCGGTGCTCGCGCTGGCCGTGGCGCTGCTGCCCGAGCGGTTCCCCCTGCGGTGGCGGCTCGTGCTGTTCGCGGCCATCCTCACCGCCTCGGCCGGGGCGTACACGGTGGGCGGGTCGGTGACGACCGTGACCCTCGTGCTGTGCCTCATGGGCATCGGCGTCGGCCCCTCGCTCGTGACCCTCTTCAGCCTCGCCGGGCACCGGTCGCCGCGGGGACGCGGCGCGTCGACCATGACGATGCTCGCCTCGGCGCTCACCTTGGCGCAGGCGCTGTCGTCGGCGGTCACCGGCGCCGTCGCCGAGAGCGTGTCCGTCGGCACGGCGATGCTGTTCCCCGCGGGCGCGGCGGCGCTGGTGCTCGCGATGGCCGCGGTCAACGCGTCGTCGTCACGACGCTGGGACGGCGAGGCGCGCGCGGCCTGAGAGCGGGTGCGTGACCGGCCGCCCGGCTTCGCGTGGCGGGTCGTGGCGCCCGTCCGTGGCGCAGGATCGACGCGGGGCGACGCGGGGGCCGGAGCGTGAGCGAAGCGGGGCGCCCGGTCGCCCGCCCCGGGCGCGTCTGCACGCGCGGCCGGTCCGGCGCTCGCGAGCACGCGTGCGCCGGGCCGCCTGGCGTCCTCAGCGCGGCAACGGGTAGCGGCGCCGCAGGATGAGCCGTTGCGCCAGGGTCCAGATCGTCGTGACCGCGAGGTAGAGCGCTGCGGCGAGGGGGACGAACAGCGCGATGACGGCGGTCGAGAACTGCAGCGCCCCCACCATCGCGCTGGTCCAGGCGGGCGCCGCGGGATCGAGGGCCGGCTTCAGCAGCCGCCGGGTGAGCTCGCCGACGCCGGCGATCACGAGGACGAGCCCGCCCAGGACGGTCAGGGTCGCGGCATCCATCGTCCCCGTCGACAGGGCGGTCGTGAGGCTGCGTCCGAGCGGAACGCCGAGAAGATCGTGCGCGAGCAGGGCGTTGGGCTGTCCGCCGACGGTGGGGTGCAGGAACACGGCGTACAGCAGACCCACGACGGGCGCTTGCGCGAGCAGGGGCAGGCTGCCGGCCAGCGGAGAGGCGCCCTCGTCGCGGTAGAGCTGCAGCGTCTCGCGCTGGAGGCGTTCGGGGTTCGAACGCCAGCGCTGCTGCAGGGCGCGCAGCCGGGGCGCCAGGCGCGCGCGGGTCTGCTCGGCGCGCGCCTGCGACACCCCGACCGGGATGAGGATCAGGCGCACGACGATCGTCACCACGACGACGGCGAGGGCGGCGGCGGCACCGCCGGTGAGCGGGGTGAGGAAGGCGGTCAGGGCGAGCAGGGCTCGCGTGGTCAGGTCGAGGAGGAGGGCGAGAGGAGGGAAGGCGAAGAGGTCCACGGGGCGTCCGTTCGGTGCGGCGATCAGGGCGATCGGTCGCGGGGCGCGCCGGGCGGGCGCGCGGGCGACCGGCGTCGCCGACCCGGGGATGCCGATGGATGCCGTGCGAGCGGCGGGACAGGCGGGTCAGGCGACGCGGAGCGCCGAACCCGGGGCGCGCGGGCGCGGATGACCGGCCGCGTCGGGATCGCTCTGCGCGAGCGGGGCCGACGGGTCGATGGGGCGCGGTTCCGAGGGCGGCGCGGCGGCGAGCAGCGCCGGGAGCACGACCAGCACCACCGCGGCCGTGAGCACGACGGCGGCGGCCAGCACGACGGCCAGCAGCGGGGCACCACCGCCCGGGGTCAGGGCGAGCTCGGCGGTGGCCATCAGCACGTTGAGCAGGGCCAGCATCGACGCGAACACGCCATCACCCCCCTCACGAAACGTCCTCCGACGCTATCAGTCGCGCGCTCGCTACGCTGTCGGCATGACCACCCTCGTCCTCACCGTCGTCGGCGACGATCGCGCCGGACTCGTCTCGGCCGTCGCCGACATCGTCGACGCCCACGGCGGCAACTGGGAGAACAGCGAACTGGCCGAGCTGGCCGGTGCGTTCGCCGGCATCGTCGAGGTGTCGGTCGCCGCCGATCGCGCCGACGTCCTGCGCGCCGCTCTCGAGGGCCTCGCCGGGACGCTCACCGTGACGGTGCACACGGGGGGAGCCTCGGATGCCGAGCCCGCCGCCCGCACGGTCACCTTCGACGTGGTGGGCAACGACCGCCCGGGAATCGTGCGCGAGGTCTCGTCGGCTCTGAGCGCGCGCGGCGCCAGCATCGAACGCATGTCGACGCAGACCACGGATGCCGCGATGGCCGGCGGTCGCCTGTTCGAGGCCTCCGTCACCGCGACGGTGGCGGCCGACCTCGCGATCGACGAGCTCGTCGCCGACCTGGAACGCCTCGCGGCCGAGATCCAGGTCGACGTCTCGCTCGCCGACGAGATCTGACGGCGCGCTCCGGGGGCCGGGCCTCCCCGGCGGTATCCGCCGCATCGGGGGCCGGCACACCGCGCGGCCTGTCTCCGGCGCGTCAGCGGCGGGGCGACGACCGTCGTGTGCGCGTCGCGAGCCGGACGGCGCCGCGCCAGCCGAGCAGGAAGAGCGCGAGCGTGATCGCGGCGACGATGACGAACGCCACGGCGACGCCCTGACCGCTCACCGCGCGCAGCACCATGCCGAGCGCGACCGTGATCACCCAGATCGGCAGGGCCGTACGCCCCACCGCGAGAGGCGCCCGCCAAGCGCGGGTCGCGAGCCATCCGACGACGAGCGCCACGAGGAACGGCCACGCCGTGGTGGCCAGGCCCGCGCCGAACGGGCCGAACACGTCACCGTCGTGGGTCGCGCGCCCGATGGCGGCGAAGACGACGACGACAACGGCGTCCGCTGCGAAGGCGAGGACGGGGGAGCGGCGGGGAGTCGACACGCCTCCATTCTCCCCGGTGGCGCACGGTCGGCCGCGCGTTCTCGCGTATCGCCGATGTATCCGATCGCGCAGACGTCGTCGTAACACGCGGTTCGATGGGATGGGGGTCCGTCGACCCCGGAGGTTCCCCGTGTCCGATCGTCCCGTGCCCACCCTCACCCGCGCTCGCGTCCTGCTGGCGACGGGGGTGCTCGCCGCCGTCGCCGGGCTGACCCTCGCGCCGCGCTCCCTCGCGTGGCCGACCCGCTCCCTCGTGCTGGAGCTGCTCGCACTGCTGCCCCCACGCTGGAGCGACCTGCTGTTGGGCGGGGACGCCGACCTCGCCCTCAACGTCGCCTTCTTCGTGCCGCTGGGGGCCGCGGTGGCGCTGCTGCTGCCGCTGCGGTGGGCGCCGGCATCCGTGGTGCTGGGGGCGGCGGTGTCGCTGACCGTCGAGATCGCCCAGACGGTCGTCCCGGGGCGGGTGCCCGATTGCGGCGACGTCGTCGCGAACACGGCGGGAGCCCTGATCGGCACGGCAGCCGTGATGCTCGTGCGCCTGGTCGCGCGCACGCTGCCGCGGCGCTGACGGCCCGACCGCCCGCTGGCGCGCGGGCGCGGGGCGTGCCGGTCGGTCAGCGGGGGAGCCGCAGTCGCGCGTGCAGGCCGCCGCCGTCGAGCGGCCACAGATCCAGCGCGCCGCCATGCGCCCGCGCGACCGAGACGACGATCGCCAGGCCCAGACCCGTGCCGTCGGCGCGGCCGCGCGTGCGGCCGACGCCGCGTACGAAAGGCTCGGGCAGCGTCGCGACGAGGTCGCTCGAGAGCACCGCTCCGCTGTTGACGACGTCGATCGTCACGGCGTGTTCGTCGCCGGCCACCGCTACGCGGATCCAGCCGCCCGGGGCGTTGTGCACGACGGCGTTGCGCAGCAGGTTGCCCACAGCCTGGGTCACGAGCGTCTCGTCGACGCGCGCGGTCCCGCCCGGTGCGATCGACTCCTGCGCGGCGCCGGGCGTGGCCGCGACCTCCTCGAGGTCGAGCCCGGCGGCGCGGGCGTCGGCGCGCACCTCGTCGACGGCCGCGTGCACCACGGCATCCATGTCGACCGGGGTGCGCGCGATCTGCGCCTCCCGTCCGGCTCGCGCGAGCGCCAGCAGCGCCTCGGTCAGCCGGATGGCGCGTTCGTTGGTGGTGTCGAGGCGGTTGAGCAGCACGGGAAGGTCGACGGCGGCGGGATCGGCGCGCGCGACCTCGAGCATCGTGCGCAGGGTGGCGTGCGGGGTGCGCAGCTCGTGGGAGGCGTTCGCGGCGAACCGCCGCTGCTCCTCGAGGGTCTCGCCGACGCGGGTGAGCATCGCGTCGAAGGTATCGGCGAGGTCGGTGAGCTCGTCGCGGCGACCGGGCAGGTCGGCCCGGCGGGAGAGGTCTCCCCCCTGCGCCGCGCGGGCGGCATCCGTGATGCGCGTGAGGGGGCGCAGCATCAGCCCCGACACCACCCACCCGCCGCCCAGGCCGATTACGGCGAGCCCCAGCACGGTGTACCAGGCGTAGCGCACGAACGCCTCGACGAGATCGCGTCGCGCGGGCGTGAACTCGCCGCTGTCGGAGAACAGGTTCCCCTCGGGGACGAACCGCAGCACCAGGAACCCGAGCGCGAAGACGGCGATCCCCACCACCACCACGAACGCGGCGTAGCTCAGGGTGAGCTTGACCCGCACCGACAGACCGGGCGGTCGCTCACGCATCCGCGGGTCCCATGCGGTAACCCACGCCGGGCACGGTCTGGATGAGCCACGGCTCGCCGAGGCGCTTGCGCAGGGTCGAGATCGTGATGCGCACGGCGTTCGTGAACGGGTCGGCGTTCTCGTCCCACGCGCGCTCCAGCAGCACCTCGGCGCTGACGACACCGCCTCCCGCGTTCATCAGCACCTCGAGCACGGCGAACTGCTTGCGCGTCAGCGACACGTACCGGCCCCCGCGGGTGACCTCGCGGCGGAACGGATCGAGGCGGATGCCGTGCTGGTCGAGCACCGGCGGAACGGATGCCGCGGGGCGGCGCGCGAGGGCCCGCAACCGCATCACGAGCTCGCGCAGCACGAACGGCTTGGTGAGGTAGTCGTCGGCGCCGTTCTCGAAGCCCGTGGCCTTGTCGTCGAGACGGTCCGCCGCGGTGAGCATGAGCACGCGCGGCGCGGCCTCGCGCGCCGACAGTCGCCGCGCGATCTCGTCGCCGTCGGGCCCCGGGATGTCGCGGTCGAGGACCACGACGTCGTAGGCGGTGTAGCCGAGGAGCTCGAGGGCGGTGTCGCCGTCGCCCGCGATGTCGGCGGCGATCGCCTCGAGGCGGAGACCGTCGCGGATGGCCTCGGCGAGGAAGGTCTCGTCCTCGACGATCAGCACGCGCATCCCGTCATCGTAGGCGGGTGGGCGTATCGCGGACGTATGCGGGGGCGCGGCGCGGGGTCGCTAGCGTGGGGGGATGCCGACGCGCCTCCTCCTCCTGGCCGACACCCACGTGCCCACGCGCGCCCGTGTGCTTCCCGAGGCGGTGCGGCGGGCGGCATCCGAGGTCGACCTGATCGTGCACGCCGGCGACTGGGTCGAGGAGGCGGTGCTCGACGAGCTGCTCGCGCTCGGACCGGTGCTGGGCGTGTGGGGCAACAACGACGGCGCGGATCTGCGCGCGCGGTTACCCGAGGTCGCCCGGGCCGAGATCGAGGGTGTGCGCCTCGCGGTCGTCCACGAGACGGGCGCGGCGCCGACGCGCGAGAAGAGGATGGATGCCGCCTTCCCCGACACGGATCTGCTGGTGTTCGGCCACAGCCACATCCCGTGGGACACGGTGACGCCCGCGGGTTTGCGCCTGGTGAATCCCGGGTCGCCGACCGACCGCCGTCGACAGCCCTCGTGCACGCTCATGACGGCGACGCTGGCCGACGCCGGCGTGCACGACGTGCGTCTGCACGAGGTCGCACGCGACTGACAGCCCCCTATCGTCCGCGTATGGTGGCGGGCATACGCTCCGGCAACGCGGCTCGCGCTCGACTGGGGTCATGGCATCCCCCCTCTCGCTCTCGAACCGTTCCCGACGCCGTCGCCTCACCCTCCTCGCATCGGCGGGGGTGTCGGTCGTCGTCCTGACCGTCGCGATCTCGCTCCTCACCTCGTCGACGGCGTCGACCTTCACCGCGCGGGTCGTCGCCGGCGTCCCGTTCAGCCCCGGCGAGGCCGACGGGATGATCCCCGCCGCGGCACCCCTGACGGTCGAGAACGACACGCACCCCGCGATGGCGCGCCTCGATCCCGACCTGCTCGACGCGCTGCGGGCGGCGCAGGCCGCGGCGGCGTCGGACGGGATCGTGTTCGACGTGACCAGCGGCTGGCGAAGCGCCGCCTACCAGCGCTGGTTGCTCGACGACGCCATCCGCACCTCCGGCAGCGAGGAGACGGCGCGGGCGTACGTGGCCACGCCCGAGCAGTCGAGCCACGTGACGGGGCGGGCCGTCGACATCGGCTCCCTGGACGCGCAGTTGTGGATCATCGAGAACGGGCGCGACTGGGGACTGTGCCAGACCTACGCCAACGAGCGCTGGCATTTCGAGAAGGCCACGGACGCCGGGGGCGAGTGCCCCGAACCGCACCGCGACGCGCGCGGCTGAGGGTCGCCGCGGTCCCGGCCGCGGCATCCCTCCCGCTCACAACGACGCCGCCGCACCCGAGGGGCGCGACGGCGTCGTGTGCGGCGGCGGCCGCTACTTCTCGACGGTCAGGTGCCGCGTGGCCGAGGTCATCGGGCACTCGAACGGGTCGCGGGCGGCCAGGCCCACGCGGTTCAGGTAGGCGATCACGATGCCGTACGACTGGAAGAGCGTGGTCTCGACGTACGGGATGTCCAGCGTCGCGCAGTGCTCGCGCACGATGGCGCGGGCCTTGCTGAGGTGCGGGCGGGGCATGTTCGGGAACAGGTGGTGCTCGATCTGGTAGTTCAGACCGCCCATGAGCCAGGTGGCCCACCAGCCGCCCGAGACGTTGCGCGAGGTGCGCACCTGCTTGTTGAAGAAGTCGAGCTTCGCGCCCGGGGCGATGACCGGCATCCCCTTGTGGTTCGGCGCGAAGGAGGCCCCCATGTAGACGCCGAACACCGCGACCGAGACGCCGAAGAACGCGAAGGCGAGGCCGAGGGGCAGGAAGATGAAGAGGGGCGCGATGAACAGCGCGTGGCGCAGCGCCAGCAGCCCGAGCTCCACCCAGCGACCCTTGATCGGCTCGCGCGAGAAGAGGTGCCGCAGCGCGAGCACGTAGAGGTTGAGGCCCTCGAACGTGAGGAGCGGGAAGAAGAGCCATCCCTGCCGCTGGGTGATCCAGCGCTGCACGCCGCGCGACTTGGCGGCGTCGACGTCGAGGAACGAGATCGTGTCGATCTCGATGTCGGGGTCTTTGCCGACGCGGTTCGGGTTGGCGTGATGCCGGGTGTGCTTGGAGGCCCACCACGAGCGGCTCATGCCGACGATGCCGTTGCCGATGAGCAGGCCGAGGCGGTCGTTCGCGGGGCCCGAGGCGAAGATCTGCCGGTGGGCGGCCTCGTGGGCGAGGAACGCGACCTGGGTGAACAGGATGCCGAGGACCGCGGCCACGATCAGCTGGAACCAGCTGTCGCCGAGGAGCACGAAGGCGGTGATGCACCCGGCGAAGCCGAGGACGATCGCACCGGCGACGGCGGCGTAGAAGAGGGGGGTGCGGACCAGGAGTCCGCTCTCGCGCACGACCTGGGACAGCTCCGTGTAGGCCTTGGCGATCGGGGGGAACTCGGTGGTACCGGAATAGGTCTGGCGGACGGGGCCGAGGCGGGACTCGACGACGGGGGAAGCGATCAGCAGCTCCTCGGGTGTGTATGGCCCGGAGGCCTCGAGTGCCGGGCGCGGCTACCCGGCTGAGGCCCACATTACGGGTCCGCGTATGGGTGGCTCGGCATACATTCTCATCCGCAGGAGCCTCACGGCAAACGGAAACATCCGCTGTGCGTCGGCGTGCGGAAACGGCGGAAGCCGCGGGGGCGCGAAGGGGCCCCCCCCCGCCGACCCCGGGGGGCGCGGCGCCGAGGGGGGGGGGGTTAGGCCCCCGCAAGCCCCGGGGGGC
>NZ_JBKBNC010000013.1:0-29486 GCF_046295495.1 Microbacterium sp. | reverse complement strand
CTTCCGCGGGGGAGCGATGCTCAGAGGGGGCGGATGTTCGCCGCCTGCATGCCCTTGGGGCCCTGCTCGGCGTCAAATTCGACCTTCTGGGCCTCTGCCAGCTCCTTGAAGCCGTTGCCCTGGATCGCGCTGAAGTGCGCGAAGAGATCGGCCGAGCCGTCATCGGGAGCGATGAAGCCGTAGCCCTTTTCGGAGTTGAACCATTTCACGGTGCCAGTGGCCATCGTGTTCTTCCTTTATTCATGTTGGGCCGCAGATGCGGCCGTGGGCGCCGCTCCGACGCGTGCGGAGCGGACGGGGACGCCGCGGTACCGAATCGGTGCCGCGGACGCGATGCCCGTCGACGGCGGCCTGAGCCGCGTCGACGGACGTGTGGACGCCGAGGTTCTCGCCGAGCGGACCGTGGGCTTCGTAGCCCAGGGTGGCCGCGCCGACGAAACCGGCGTAGTCGGATCCGGCCGTCGCGACGTACACGTCGAGATCGGCCTGGCGCCACGACAGTGGCGAGGGGTGAAGCAGAGACACAGAAACTTTCCGCGAGTGCGACGCGAGGGCCGGAGCCGTCGAGCGGAGCACGCGATGATTGAGGGAGGGAACGCTGTAGGAAACGGCTCGGCGCCGTGCGCCCGGCATCTCAGCGATGAGGCGGGCGTCGATGAAGCAAGTCCCAGAACGAATAGCTCCACGTTAGCACGGATCGTCGCCGGGCGGCGGGGTGATTTCGACGGCGCCGCTCGTGCGGTGCACTGGGGCCATGGCATCCGGTGACGACGATCCCCCCGGCCGCACACGTCAGACAGGCGACGGCGCGCACCCCGAGCCGTCGCTCGACGCCGCCGCGGTCTCGAGTGACGAGGAGCGGTGGCTCGTCATCGACGGCAGACGCTGGCGGCGCACCGACCCGGCGCTCCCCGACGACGTGGCCGCACGCCTGCGCTCGCACCTCGGGCGGGCGCGGTCCGCGGTGCGCACGACGAAGCGCGCCGGGGACGACGACGCGACCGCCGCCGCCCGACGGCGCGTGGGCCTGGCCAAGACCGGACTCGGCGAGCGCGGGCCGCGCTGGTGGGACGAGGCGGTGCCCGCACGGGTGTCGCACGCGCTCGAGGCCCTGGCCGAACTCGACCGTCTCGCCCCACCGGCGAAGCCCGGACCCGGCGCCGACGCGCGCCCGTCGAACGGCGCGGGCGGTGGGACCCCGCACGACGGAGCAGACGGCGGGGCCGGCGTCAACACGTAGCGCGCCGGGAGGGGACGCGGTGGGCTGGAGTCTTCCGAACGAAGGAGTGACATGTCGTCCACCGAGCCCGAGCTGGAGAAGCTCAACGAGCTGTTGAAGAAGTTCCGTTTCGCGATGGTCACCACGCGCGCCGAGGACGGCGCCCTGCACGCGCACCCGCTCACCGTGCAGGAGAACGAGTCCGACGGGGATCTGTGGTTCATCGTGGGAACCCACGCGTCGGCGGTCGAGCACGTCTCACGCGACCCGAAGGTCGGGCTGTCGTTCAGCACCGACGGCACCTGGCTCTCGCTCGCGGGCGAGGCCGAGGTGGTGGACGACCTCGCCAAACTCAAGGATCTGTGGTCCACGAGCGTAGAGGCGTGGTTCCCCGATGGCCCGGAGTCGCCGGGTGTCACGCTGCTGAAGGTGTCGGCGCTGAGCGGGGAGTACTGGGGCAGCGCCGGTGGGCGCATCGCGACCGCCGTGGCGCTGGTGACCTCGAAGGTCACCGGCGAGCGCCCGCGCGGGGGCGAGAACGAGAAGTTCGACCTGCCTGAGTAATTGGGGCGGCCGGGCGGGCCCGCGGGCCCGCCCGGTGCCGGCTGCTCAGCCGGCGGGGTTGTCCACGGGGGCGTCCTCGCCGTCGGTCGTCGCGGGCAGCTGCGGCGCGTCGGCGGTCTCGAGCTCGTCGGGCTGGTCGGCGGTGTCGTTGGTGCGGTCGGGTGTCGATTCCATGACCCCACCCGACCACGGCCCGGGCCTCACGCGCGCGGGCCTTGCGTGATGCGACCGGCCGTGCGTGCCCGACGGCGGGCGCACGCCCCGCGCCTGCCGGCCGCGCAAGCCCCCGGGAGCGGGCGTCGCGTTTTGCGACGATGACGTCATGTCGAGACCGGAAGTGCGTTCCAAACCGTGCGCGTTCTGCGGGCGGCCCTTCACCGACCGCAAGCGCTGGAGTGGACGCGACCAGTGGGACCAGGTGCTGTACTGCTCGCGCGGATGCCGCGCGAAGGCGGCCGTGCAGAGGCGGCACGCATGAGCCGCTCGGTCGCCGCGCACCGCGCCGTGCACGCTGCCGTGCACGCTGCCGTGCACCGCGCCGTGCACGCTGAGACGGGATGCCGCTGGTGAAGGCGGCGCTGATCCTCGCGACGCAGCAGTTCGCCGCGCACCCCGCCTACGCCGACGACGAGGTCGAGGAGTTCTTCTTCATCGAGTCGGCGCCGCGGTTCGCGAAGCTGCCCTACCACCGACACAAGATCGTGCTGCTCGTGTCGGCGATGCGCCACACGGCCGCGCGCCTCGAGGCGGAGGGGCGCACGGTGCGCCGGGTGACGCTCGATGACGACCTGACGTTCAAGGCCGCGCTGTCGCGCCTGCTCGAGGCGCACCGGGTGAGCGAGCTGACATGGATGAGCGACCCCAACCGCCCGGTCGACGAACGCATCGAGGCGATCTGCGCCGACCACGGCGTCGAGACCGACATCACCGAGGACGCCCTCTTCCTCACCCCCGCCGCCGATGTCGACGAATGGTTTGCCGATCACCCGACGCCCCTCATGGAGGATTTCTACCACTGGCAGCGCCGGCGCACCGGCATCCTGATGGACGGCGGCAAGCCCGCGGGTCGCCGCTGGAATTTCGATGCCGACAACCGCAAGTCGCTCCCGAAGAAGGGCGTGGAGATCCCGGCGTTGCCGCCGCCGGCGCACGACGACATCACGACCGCGGTGATTGCCGAGGTCGACGAGCGCTACCCCGCGCACCCGGGCAGCGCCGCGGACTTCTGGCTCCCGGTCACGCCCGATGCGGCGCGCGACTGGCTCGACGTGTTCGTCGCGGAGCGTCTGCACGACTTCGGGCGTTACGAGGACGCCATGAAGGCCGACGAACCCTTCCTCTTCCACGCCGTCATCTCGCCGATGCTGAACATCGGACTCCTCACGGTGCACGACGTGGTCGCCGCCGCCACCCGGACCGACGCCCCCCTGGCATCCGTGGAGGGGTTCATCCGGCAGGTGATCGGCTGGCGGGAGTACATGCGCGGCATGTACCGCGCGCACCCGAAGCTCGAGCACGTCAACGCGCTGCACCTGGAGAAGCGCATCGAGAAGTACTGGTCGACGGGGGAGCGCATGCCGAACGACCTGCCCCTGCCCGTGCGCACGGTGCTCGAGCGGGTGCACCGGTGGGGTTACGCGCACCACATCGAACGGCTGATGGTGCTGGGCAACTGGTTCCTGCTGCAGGGGTATGCGCCCCGCGAGGTGAACGCCTGGTTCCTCGCCCTCTTCGTCGACGCCTACGACTGGGTCATGGTCCCCAACGTGATGGGCATGAGCCAGTTCGCCGACGGCGGTTTCGTGGCCACCAAGCCCTACGTCTCGGGCGGGGCCTACCTGCAGAAGATGGGCTCGTGGTGGCCGTCGGCTCAGGACGCCAAGGACTCCGTGTTCACCGAGGCGTACTGGGCGTTCCTCGAGCGCCACGAGGACGTGCTGGTGGGCAACCACCGCCTCAGCCTCGCGCTCGCGCAGATGCGCAAGCGCCGCGACGCGCGGCAGGAGGAGGCGGCAGCGGACTGAGCCGATCGGCGCCGGGCGGGGCGCCCGTGCCGGGTGGGGCCGGGGCCGGGCTCCGGAGAAACGGTGTCGCGGCGGGCGTCGCCGTCGGCGAGCCGCGCGCGAGGTCCCGAGTCTCCGGAGTCCGGCCCGCTGCCCGGGGGTCAGCTCTTGAGCTTGTTCAGCGCCGATCCCTTGTGCGCGGCCTCGGAGCCCGACTTCTCCGACTTCACGATGTACGCCGGCTCGTCGTCGGACGCCGTGAACTTCTGCCCGTCGTGGTGGAAGTCCTTCGTCTTCTTCTCCACGACCTCACCCTGCGTGCGGCCCTGCGGGGTGTCCCAGCTGACGCGGTCGCCTTTCGACAGATCTTTCGACATGGGGGTTCCTTCCGTTGGTGTGGGCCCATGCTCGCGATCGGCGTCGCGGGCCCGCGGGGGATTGACAGGGCTCGGGACCGTACGTGCTCCCCGCCCGATCCGCAATGCCTCCGCGATGTCGGAGGGCCTGCTTATCGTCGAAGCGGGTCTTTCGTTTCCCGGCCCATGACGTGAGGAGAGCCATGACCGAGCCGACCACCGCCGACAGCCCGACCACCGCCAATAACGGCGCCCCGATCGCGAGCGACGAACACTCCCAGAGCGTCGGAGCCGACGGCTCGATCGCTCTCACCGACCACTATCTGATCGAGAAGCTCGCGCAGTTCAACCGCGAGCGCGTCCCCGAGCGCGTCGTACACGCCAAGGGCGGCGGGGCGTTCGGCACGTTCCGCACCACGGGCGACGTGTCGGCCTACACCCGCGCGGCGCTCTTCCAGCCGGGAGTGGAGACCGAGATGCTCGCGCGCTTCTCGTCGGTCGCCGGCGAGCAGGGGAGCCCCGACACGTGGCGCGACCCGCGCGGCTTCTCGCTGAAGTTCTACACGACCGAGGGCAACTACGACCTCGTCGGCAACAACACCCCGGTCTTCTTCGTGAAGGACGGCATCAAGTTCCCCGACTTCATCCGCTCGCAGAAGCGCCTCCCCGGCAGCCACCTGCGCGACAACACGATGCAGTGGGACTTCTGGACCCTCTCGCCCGAGAGTGCGCACCAGGTCACCTGGCTCATGGGCGACCGCGGCATCCCGGCGTCGTGGCGTCACATGAACGGCTACGGCTCCCATACCTACCAGTGGATCAACGCCGAGGGGGAGCGGTTCTGGGTCAAGTACCACTTCCACACCGACCTCGGCCACAAGACCCTCACGCAAGACGAGGCCGACCAGATCGCCGGTCAGGACGCCGACTTCCACATCCGCGACCTGTACGCCGCGATCGAGCGCCGTGAGTTCCCCACCTGGACGCTCAAGGTGCAGATCATGCCGTACGAGGATGCCAAGACCTACCGCTTCAACCCGTTCGACCTGACGAAGGTGTGGCCGCACAGCGACTACCCCGAGATCGAGGTCGGCACGATGGAGCTGAACCGCAACCCCGGCAACTACTTCGCCGAGATCGAGCAGGCCGCCTTCGAGCCCTCGAACTTCGTTCCGGGCATCGACGGCAGCCCCGACAAGATGCTGCAGGCGCGCATCTTCAGCTACGCCGACGCGCACCGCTACCGCGTGGGTACGAACTACCAGCAGCTGCCGGTGAACCGTCCGCACACCGAGGTGCACTCGTACTCGAAGGAAGGCGCGATGCGCTACGAGTACAACCCGCCCGAGGTGCCGGTGTACGCCCCCAACTCGGCGGGCGGCCCCGCGGCCGATCCGCGCCGCGCGGGAGACGGCGGCTGGCAGAGCGACGGCGAGCTCGTGCGCTCGGCGGCCACGCTGCACGCCGAAGACGACGACTGGGGCCAGGCGGGGACGCTCGTGCGCGAGGTCATGTCGAGCGAGGAGCGCGACCGCCTCGTCGAGACCATCACCGGGCACGTGGGCGGCGTGAAGCGCGCCGACGTGCGCGAGCGCGCCGTGCAGTACTGGAAGAACGTGGATGCCGGGATCGGCGCGCGCCTCGAGGCCGCCCTGCCCCCGCTCGAGGGCTCTATCGCCCCGGGCGAGCAGCTCAGCGAGCCCAACCCCGACGGCGACATGGTCGGAACGGACGTCGCCGGCAGAATCTGAGCGCCCCGCCGGATCGGAGCCCGGCGGGACCGGCGCACCGGACCGGGGCGCGCGGGCCGGCGCGCACGGGACCGGCGCATACGGGGCCGGCGCGCACAGGACCGGCTCGCTCAGGACCGGAGTCGACGGAACCGGCGCGTCCCTCGCGTGGCACGCCCCGGTTCCGTTCGGGCCGGGCCCCAGCGCCCGTCGCGGCCGTGCGCCGTGACGCTTCTGCGCCGTCATTAAGCGGTCATGGCGCCACTGCGCCACCGCGCCGTCGCGCGTCTGCCCGCCGTCGCGCCGGTCCGCCGTCGTCCCGACGGCTACAGCGGCGCGCGATCGCGCCGCGTGAGCGACAGGCGGGAGGCCAGCACACCCGCGATCAGCGCACCCACGCCACCGGCCATCATGTCGCCGATGGTGTCGTCGTAGGTGACGAAGATGGCGTCGGTGATGAAGCGATAGCCGAACCACTCGACCATCTCCCACACCGCGCTGAGCGCGAGGCCCGCGAGGGTGGAGACCACGATGGGTGTGCGTCGGCGTCCGGTCGGGGCGATCACCCCGCCGTCGTCGAGCAGGACGAGGGCCACGGCGGCCAGCACGCCCGTGCACACGAGGTGCACGACGAGGTCCCATCCGGTCCAGGCGCGGTACAGCTCGAGCACGTTGCTTCCGGCAGCGACGAACACGGTCACGCACGTGATGAGGTCGAGGCCGGAGCGCAAACCGATCATGCGCGAGAGCATCACCGGGGGAAGCGACATCGACAGCACGGCGAAGTCGGTGAACGGCAGGGTGAACAACGAGACGATCACGATCACGATCGCGACCGCCCGCACGGCATCCGCGAGCCAATCGGTGACGGTGCGCGGGGGGCGCTTGAGATTCGCGTACATCGCGGGGATCATCGGCATCCTTTCGGCGTCCATCGGGGCTCGGCCCGGCGGGAGGAACGGGCGGGGGCGACCCGCCGCGCGACCCTCACGCTCCGTCCCGCGCGTGGACGTGCACGACGGCCTGCACCGGGAGGTGGTCGCTCGGCCACTGCGTCCCCGTGGGGCGGGGGTCGATCCCGACGGCGCGGACGCCCACGTCGGGTGTCGCGAGGATCGCGTCGATGCGCCGGGCGCCGAGCTTGGGGCGCCCGTAATCATTGAAGGTGCCCCACTCGGCGGTGCGTCGGGCGGGGGCGTACGACCAGGTGTCGACGAGCAGCCCGTCCGCGAACATGCCGGACAGCTCGGCCGAGCGTACGTGCGCGTTCACGTCGGCCGTGAACAGCAGGGGGCGCTGGCGCGCGGCGACGAGATCGTGCAGCCAGGTCGCCGACCGCCGGCGCGCCCGGCGCGAGAAGGCGTCGAAGTGCGTGTTGACGAAGGTGAACCGCGCGTCGGTCGCGAGGTCGCGCAGCTGCGCGATCACGGCGATGCGCGGGATGGTGTTGCCCCAGCCGGTCGACCCGGGGGCGTCGGGGGTGTCGGAGAGGGCGACCTGGTGCCAGTCCTCGACCTCGATGCGGTCGCGGTCGTAGAACAACGGCGTGCCCTCGCCGTCGCGGTCGCGTCCGCGGCCGAGGCCGACCCACCCGTACGACGAGCCGAGCGACTCCTGCACCCAGCGCGCCTGGTCGGGCAGCCCCTCCTGCGAGCCCAGCACATGGGGACGATTCGCACCGAGGAAGGTGCGCAGGCGCTGCTTGCGCATCGGCCAGCGGTCCGCCGGCGGCCAGGTGAGTCGGTCGAACCGGCGCCGCACGTTGAAGCTCATCACGTGCAGTTCGGGTTCTCGGACGTTCGGGAAGAGGATGCCGGCCATCAGCGCATCGCCCCGGCCCGGCCCCCGCCGCCGACCGCGCCGGCGCTCGCGCCTCGCCCCCCGCGCATCGACGGTGCGCCTGCCTGCCCGGCGCGCAGGCGCGCGAGCCGAACCCAGCGCGCGGGCGGGATGTCAGCGGGCCAGTGCGCGAACACCGTCCCCGCCCCGCGACGGAAGCACCGGGCGAACCGCCCCGGCTGCACCGTGCGGGAGGAGACCCTCATGTGGCGGCCCGGGACGAAACGGATGCGATGGCGCTCGCCGAGGTGGTAGGCCAGATCGAGGTCGTCGTGCAGTTCCGGGTCGAGATGCACGTCGTCGCGCACGGCCTCCCAGGCGCGACGGCGGAAGGCCATGTTCGATCCCCACAGCGGCGTGTGCCCGAGGGCGGGCGCCGCGAAGGCGGCGTACGTGCCCAGGAAGACCCGGGCCATCATCACGCGTTGCACGACGGGGCCGTCGTGGAACACGGCGCCGCCGGTCACGGCATCCACGTCGGGATCGGCCAGGGCCGCGACCATGCTCGCGACCCACGTGGGGGCCGGGAGGCTGTCGGCGTCGAGGCGCAGCACCAGATCGCCGCGCGCCGCGTCGTACCCCGTGGAGGCGGCCGCCGGGATGCCGCGCTCGCCGCAGAACACGACCCGCGCTCCCGCCGCGCGCGCGATGTCGGCGCTGTCGTCGGTGGAGCCGTTGTCGACGACGACGACCTCGTCGGGCGGCACGGTCTGCGCGGCGAGGGCGCGCAGGCACCGCCAGAGGTGCGGACCGTCGTCGCGCACCGGGACGACCACCGACACCGTCGGCGCCGCGGCACCGGGCGTCCCGGGGGCGGGAGCCGGGAAGGCGGAACCCGATGGGGCGGAACCCGATGGGGCGGGACCTGATGCGGGGGCAACGGGCACAGGGGGGCCTTCGGGCACGACGAGCTCCAGACGACGGGTGGTTCTCCACGCTAGGCGATGGCACCCGCGGCGCTTCGAGGCTTGACGCTTTCGTACGCTGGAGACATGGCATCCGTCCTCAACGTCTCGGCGTACCTCTTCACGAGCATCGACGACCCTGCGTCACTGCGGGTCGTGCTGCGCGAGCGGGCCGCGGCGGCAGGGCTGCGCGGCACCATCCTGCTCGCCGAAGAGGGCGTCAACCTGTTCCTCGCGGGGGAGGCCGACGCGGTGCGCGGCTTCGTCGACGACCTGCGCGCGGACGCCCGGTTCGCGGCGCTCGCACCGAGGGAGAGCTGGTCGGATGCCGTGCCCTTCGGCAGGCTCCTGGTCAAGGTCAAGCGCGAGATCATCCGCATGGACCGCCCCGAGGTGCGCCCGCAGGACGGTCGGGCGCCCGCCGTCTCACCCGCGACGCTGCGCCGGTGGCTCGATCGGGGCACCGACGACCGGGGGCGCGAGGTCGTCCTCGTCGACACCCGCAACGCGTTCGAGGTCGACTACGGCACGTTCGCGGGGGCGAAGGACTGGCGGATCGAGCGGTTCACCCAGTTCCCGGATGCCGCGCGCTCCCACCGCGACGATCTCGCCGGAAAGACCGTGGTGAGCTTCTGCACGGGGGGCATCCGCTGCGAGAAGGCGGCGCTGCACCTGCGCGAGGAGGGGGTGGACGCCTATCAGCTCGACGGCGGCATCCTCGGCTGGTTCGCCGACCAGGGCGGCGCGCACTGGGAGGGCGCCTGCTTCGTGTTCGACGGGCGGGAGGCCCTCGACGCCGACCTCGCGCCGGCGACGGCGCCTCCGGTCGACGCCGCGGCCGGAGCGCCTCGAACCGTCGTCGAAGCCGATCCTATCGCGGCCCGCGTCGGAGCCTGAGCCGTGCTCTGGGACCAGCACGCCTGCGTCGAACTCGTCGAGCACGCCGACCTCGCCGAGCTCGGCCGCTACCGCCCGGCCGGCGGGGGCCTCGTCTCGCTCAACGTCGGGTACGCCCCGCACGGTCCGGAGCTGACGGCATCCCTCCTCCGCTCCTTCCGCGCCCAGGTCGAGCGGATCGACGGGGTGGCACTGGCCGCGACCGTCGACGACGTCGACCGCATCGCCGCCGCGGGCGACACCGCGGTGGTGTTCGACCTCGAGGACTGCGCCCCGCTCGGCGGTGATCTGGATGCCGTGGCCCGGCTCGTCGCGCAGGGGGTGCGCACCCTCGCCCCCACGTACAACCACGCCAACGCGGCGGGCGGCGGGTCGGCGTCAGCACCGACTTCTCGTTCGACTGGCTGACGTTCCGCGACGTGCTCGCCACCAGCCCCGAACTGTACGACGCGAGCTACACCGCCTGGGGGCCGGTCGAGTGGATGCCGCCGGAGACTCTCCTCGGCCTCGGCGCGGCCCTCGGCGCGCGAGGATGGACGACGACCGACGTCGCGGCGGTGCTCGGCGGCAACTTCCGCCGCGTCGCGCTCGAGAGCTGGGAGGCACAGACATGACCGAACTCCGTGACGGCGCCGTGCTGCGCCGGGCGCGACCCGGCGACGAAGACGGCATCCTCGCCTGCATCCAGGCCCTCGCCGACTACGAGCGCGAGCCGGATGCGGTCGACAACACCGCCGAGATGATCGCCGCGACGCTGTTCGGCGACGACCCGCGGGCGTTCGCCTTCGTCGTCGAGGGCGGGGACGGGGGGATCCGCGCGATCGCGATCTGGTTCCTCACCTACTCCACCTGGACCGGCCGGCACGGCATCTGGCTCGAAGACCTCTACGTGCACGAGCGCCACCGCTCGAGCGGCTACGGCGTGGCCCTGCTGTCGGCGCTCGCCGCGGAGTGCGTGGCGAACGACTACTCGCGGCTGGAGTGGACCGTGCTCGACTGGAACGAGCCCGCGATCGGTTTCTACCGGGCTCTCGGTGCCGAGGCCATGGAGGAGTGGACCACCCGGCGCGTGACGGGTCCGGCGCTGGCGGCGCTCGCGCAGCGCGCGGGGGCCTGAGCCTGCCGGCGAGCCGAGCGACGCGTCGAGTCGTGCCGGGTTCCGCGTCCGAAACCGCGTGCGGCTGACGCCGCGATGGCGGACGCCGTCGGGATGCCACCCGTCCGTCGTCGCGGGGCGGCCCGGGCGGTGCGCGACTCAGCGTCCGAGATCCCGCAGCACGGCCTCCGCCGCCCGCTGGCCCGACACGAGCGCGCCCTGGATCGAGGCGGTGTCGCGATGATCGCCCGCGACGTACCGGCCGTCGTCGAGGCGCACGCGACGGCGCGGGGTCAGCGGCGGATCCTGCGCGGGCAGGGCGGCGGCGATGTCGTCACGGCGCAGCAGGCGCCAGGGGCGGGTGTCGGCATCCCACACCTCGGCGAGCTGTCGGCGCACCTCGTGTTCGGTCGTGGTGGCCGTGGCCGTGGCCGGCAGGACGCACGTCGCCTGCACCAGGTGCTGCCCGCGCGGGGCGTAGGTGGGCGCGGTGTTCGTCATGACCGCGGTGTTGACGATCGGTCCCCGGCGGCGTCCGTCCACGCGGAGGGCCGCGTCGTCGGTCGGCGCCGCCTCGGTCGCGAACCACCACGTCTGCAGGCCGCGGGGGCGGGGGAGCGGGACATCGAGCGCGGGGTCGAGGCCGGTCGCGACGACGACCGCGCGGGCCGAGAGCGCCCCGGCGCCTTCGACGCCGACATGCCAGTGCGCGCCGCGCCGTCGCGTCGACACCACCCGGTGCGACAGGCGGATGCCGGCCCCGGCCCGTCGCGCGGCATCGGCGAGCTGTGCGGGGAGGGCGCCGATGCCGGCGGCGGGCACACCCGGGCGTCCGAGGGCGAAACTGCGCACGAGCAGGCGCACGAAGGCGTCGGAGGTCTGTTGCCGGTCGTCGGCCAGGACTCCCGCGAGGAAGGGCTCGAGCACCGCCTCGCGGAGCGGTCCGCGCACGCCCGCACGGTCCCAGGCCTCCTCGAGAGAGCGATCGGCGCCGGACGTGGCGGCCCGGGCCGACACGAGGGTCGGTGCCGCCCAGCGCGCGAGCGCGGCGAGGTCGGCCGGGGCGACGAGGCCGCTGCGCAGCGTCGTGAGGAGGGATGACGGATGCCGCAGCGGATGCTCCAGGCGCGCCAGGCGGTCGTCGAGCCGCACCCCGACCGCCACCGGGAACCGTCGCAGGGCGAGCGCGTCGACGTCGACCCAGCGCTGCACGGCCGGGTACGCCGGATTCAGCACGTGGAAGCCGAGGTCGAGGCGGAAGCCGTCGACCACGTCGGTGCGCTCGCGCCCGCCCACGGTCTCGTTCGCCTCGAGCATCACGACGTCCAGCCCGGCCTCGGCCAGACGCGTGGCGCAGCGCAGCCCCGCGAGACCGGCACCCACCACGACGACGTCGTACTCACTCATGTGATCGAGCCTAAGCAGGACCGCCGACCGCTCGCGGGGCTTGCGCCCGAGCGGGCTGCGGCACGATCGCCCGCGGGACGAGCTGCCCCCGCGCCCGTCCGACGGTTCGGCCGCCCCGCGCGTCGGCGGCCCGGGATGAACGCGGAGACGGGAAGGGCCCGGATGCCGTGGCATCCGGGCCCGCGTCGGCCTCTCAGGCGGAGGCTTCCTCGCGCTTGGGCAGCACCCAGCCGGGGCGCACGAAGTGGCACGTGTACCCGTTCGGGATGCGAATCAGGTAGTCCTGGTGCTCGGGCTCGGCTTCCCAGAACGGGGCCTCGGGCTCGATCGTGGTGACGACCTCGGCGGGCCAGATGCCCGATGCGTCGACGTCGGCGATCGTGTCGCGGGCGACCTGCTCCTGCTCGGGTGAGAGCGGGAAGATGGCCGAGCGATAGCTCGTGCCGATGTCGTTGCCCTGACGGTTCAGGGTCGACGGGTCGTGGATCTGGAAGAAGAACGCCAGGATGTCGCGGTAGGTCGTGCGGGTGGGGTCGAAGACGATCTCGACGGCCTCGGCGTGACCGGGGTGGTTGCGGTAGGTGGGGTGGTCGTTCTGCCCGCCCGTGTAGCCGACGCGCGTGTCGAGCACGCCGGGCTGACGACGGATGAGGTCTTCGACACCCCAGAAGCAGCCGCCCGCGAGGACGGCGGTCTCGGTGCCGGGGCGGCGGGTGATCTCGCCGGTGTCGGTGGGTCCGCTGGTCATGTTCTGGCTCCTTTTGCCGGGACGGGGGGAGAAGAGGGAGAAGAGGTTCACGAGGCGCGGCTCTCGCGGAACAGCGAGACGTATGCGCCGTAGCCCTGGGCCTCGAGGTCGGCGGCGGGCACGAACCGCAACGCCGCCGAGTTCATGCAGTATCTCAGGCCGCCGGCCTGGCGCGGGCCGTCGTCGAAGACGTGCCCGAGGTGGCTGTCGGCGCCCGAGGAGCGCACCTCCGTGCGCGTCATCCACAGCGTGCGATCGGTCTTGGACACGACCGCCGCGTCGTCGATGGGCCGGGTGAAGCTCGGCCAGCCCGATCCGCTCTCGAACTTGTCGGTCGAGGAGAACAGCGGCTGTCCCGATACGACATCGACGTAGATGCCGTCCTCGTGGTTGTCCCAGTACTCGTTGCGGAACGGCGGCTCGGTGGCGTCGTCCTGCGTGACGGCGAACTGGCGGTCGGTGAGGCGGCCGAGCGCCTCCGACGTCTTCCGGTACTCCGTGCTCACGGTGCGTGTCCCTTCGTCAGGACGCCCTGGAGCGGGCGTCATGAGAGAGAACGCCGACCGGGCCGGATTTGGTCCCGCGGGGCTGGGAGCGGGCTGTGAGTTCCCGGCGCGGGCGGATGCCGAGGGCAAGCCCCGCCTGCGGCCCCGGCGACGCGGTTAGCGTGGCCGGACACGACCAGGAGGTTCACATGACCCGCACCATCGTTCTCACCGGGGCCAGCGACGGCATCGGCGCCGCGTCGGCGAGACAGCTCGCGCAGCTCGGCGAGGAGGTCGTGGTCGTCGGCCGCAACCCCGAGAAGACGGCGCGCGTGGCGCGGTCGCTGGGCGCGGAGTCGTTCGTCGCCGACTTCAGCGATCTGGCGCAGGTGCGCGAACTCGCGGCATCCCTGCTCGAGGCGTACCCCCGCATCGACGTGCTCGCCAACAACGCCGGGGGTGTGTTCGGCGAGCGCACGCTGACGACCGACGGGTTCGAGACGACCTTCCAGGTGAACCATCTCGCCCCGTTCCTGCTGACGAACCTGCTGCTCGAGCGGCTCATCGCCTCCCGGGCATCGGTGATCCAGACCTCCAGCGCGGCGGCGAAACTGTTCCCGCGTTTCGACATCGACGATCTGCAGGGCGAACGCCGCTACTCCTCGACCGCGGCGTACGGCAACGCGAAGCTCGCCAACGTGCTGTTCACGAAGGAGCTGAACCGGCGCTTCGGCGATCAGGGGCTGTCGGCGGTGGCCTTCCACCCCGGCGTGATCGCCTCGAACTTCGGGGCGTCCAGCAGCGGCCCGTGGAAGTTCCTCTACGGCGGGCCGCTCGCCCAGCGGCTCATGACCTCCACGTCCGTGGGCGGAGCCCGACTGACCTGGCTCGCGCTCGGCAAGCCCGGCGTGGACTGGGAGCCCGGCGGGTTCTACGCCAACAACCGTCCCTCGAAGACCAACCGCATCGCCGACGACCCCGCCGTGGCGAAGCAGCTGTGGGAGCGCAGCGCAGTGCTCGCGGACCTGCCGATGTGAGGACCGGGCGGTCGCCGCGCCGCGAGCGAACCCGTCGACACATCGGGGCGGTGCCCCGGGGCGACGCTCGGCCTCGGGGGAGTCGTCGCGGCGATCACCGCGCGCCGGCCCGGGGCGGGCGCACGTCCCATCCGAATCGCTCCAGGGCGTCGTGCAGGCGGCGGGCCTGAGCCCAGGCGATCTCGCCCGCCACGTCCGAGTAGACGTCGATCGCGAAGGGCGGCGGGTCGGCGAACTTCGGGATCTCCACCTCGGCCCACGCGTGCGGGGCCAGCCAGACGCGCGGGCGCGCCGTGCCGGGATCCTCGACGCCCCCGTCGGCGGCGAAGGCGATCGCGTCGAGGGCGTCGATCTTCGTGATCGGCATGTTCACCACGAGCGTCACCGCGTGCAGTCCCTGCGTCATCTTCGACCTCCCGTCGGATCATCCTCACACGGGGAGGGTCGCCCCGGGCCGCAGAGCGGGGCGGCGGGCTCGCGATGCCGCCCGGGCGACTGCACCCGCACGGCTCCCGGTCCTCGGACCGGGTTCTCCCGGCGGGCCCCGGCGTCGACGACCTCGCCCGGACGGGCGGCGGCAGCGGCCGGGAGAGCGCTATGCCCGCCCGCTCGGCGTAGCCTCGATCCATGCCCTCGCCGCGCGTGCAGCTGGAAGATCTCGTCCGCCACCCGCGCGCCGATGCGTTCTCGGCGCTGCGCGCCCTCCCCGTCGAGGGGCAGGCGCGGGCGGCGGCGGTGCTCATCCTGTTCGGCGTGCTCGACGGCATCCCGAGCGATCGGGCGGCGCCCGGCGTTCCGCGCGACCTCGATGTGCTGCTGCTCGCCCGAGCCAGCACGCTGCGCGCGCATCCCGGCCAGGTGGCGTTCCCTGGCGGTCGTGTGGACCCCGGGGATGCGGATGCCGTGGCCGCGGCGCTGCGCGAGGCGCGCGAGGAGACGGGTCTGGACCCGGCCGGGGTCGAGGTGCTGGGCGCCCTCGAGCCCGTCCCGCTCGCGTTCTCGCGGCACGAGGTGACCCCGGTCCTGGGGTGGTGGAGCAGTCCCTCCCCCGTGCGCGCCGTCGACGCGGCCGAGTCGGCCGAGGTGTTCCGTGCCCCCGTGGCCGAGCTCCTCGACCCCGAGCGGCGGGGGGTGACGGTCGTGCGTCGCGACGGCCGCGAGTGGCGGGGCCCCGCGTTCGCGATCCGGACGGCTCGCGGACCGCAGACGGTCTGGGGCTTCACCGCGATGCTCCTCGACGGGCTCTTCGACCGCCTGGGGTGGACCGAGCCGTGGGATGCCACGCGCGAGATCGCCCTGCCCGCCCTGAGCGGTGCCTAGCTCTTTCCGCGCTGTTCGTCATCCGGCCTCCCTCGATGGCCGAGTCTCGCTAGCGTGGGGTGCGTGACTGCGCCTATCGACCCCACCACCACCTCCGCCTGGTCCCGCCTCACCGCTCTGCGCGACGACTTCCAGCCCGACCTGCGCGGCTGGTTCGCCGCCGACGCCGATCGGGCGAGCGATCTCACCCGCTCGGTGGGCGACCTGCACGTCGACCTCTCGAAGAACCTCGTCACCCCCGACGTGCTCGACGCCCTCGTCGCCCTGGCCGACGAGACCGGTGTGACCGAGCGGTTCGCCGAGATGCTGCGGGGCGTGCACCTGAACACCAGCGAAGACCGCGCCGTGCTGCACACCGCACTGCGCCGTCCGGCCGGGGCGCAGCCCGCCCTCGTCGTCGACGGGCAGGACGTCGACCGCGACGTGCACGAGGTGCTCGACCGCCTGAGCGCCTTCGCCGCGCGAGTGCGCTCGGGAGAGTGGCGCGGGGTCACGGGCAAGAAGGTCACGCACGTGGTCAACATCGGCATCGGCGGCAGCGACCTCGGTCCGGTCATGGTCTACGAGGCGCTCCTTCCCTACGCCGACGCCGGTATCCACGCCCGCTTCGTCTCCAACATCGACCCCACCGACATCGCGCAGAAGACCGCCGACCTCGACCCCGAGACCACGCTCTTCGTCGTCGCCTCGAAGACCTTCACCACGCTCGAGACGCTCACCAACGCGCGTCTGGCCCGCGACTGGCTGTGGAGCGAGCTCGGCACCGCCGGTGCCATCGACGACACGGATGCCGCCCGCACCGACGCCGTCGCCCACCACTTCGTCGCGGTGTCGACGGCTCTCGACAAGGTGTCGGCCTTCGGCATCGACCCCGCCAACGCCTTCGGATTCTGGGACTGGGTCGGCGGTCGGTACTCCGTCGACTCCGCGATCGGCCTCTCGCTGGCCATCACGCTCGGCCCCGAGGCGTTCCGCGAGCTGCTCGCCGGCTTCCACCTGGTCGACGAGCACGTGGCATCCACCCCGGTCGCCCGGAACGTGCCCGTGCTGATGGGGCTGCTGAACGTCTGGTACACGAACTTCCTCGGCGCGCAGTCCCACGCCGTGCTGCCGTATGCGCAGCAGTTGCACCGTTTCGCCGCGTACCTGCAGCAGCTGACCATGGAGTCCAACGGGAAGTCGGTGCGGTGGGACGGCTCGCCCGTCACCACCGACACGGGCGAGGTGTTCTGGGGGGAGCCCGGCACGAACGGGCAGCACGCCTTCTATCAGCTCATCCACCAGGGAACTCGCCTGATCCCGGCCGACTTCATCGCCTTCGTCAACCCGGCCTACCCGCTGTCCGACGACGGACGCGACGTGCACGGGCTGTTCCTGGCGAACTTCCTGGCGCAGACCAAGGCACTCGCCTTCGGCAAGACCGCCGACGAGGTCGAGGCCGAGGGGACCACCGGCGCGCTCGTGGCCGCCCGCACCTTCCCCGGCAACCGTCCGACGACGTCGATCTTCGCTCCGTCGCTGACGCCCTCGGTGCTGGGTCAGCTCATCGCGCTGTACGAGCACATCGTGTTCACGCAGGGCACCATCTGGGGCATCAACTCGTTCGACCAGTGGGGCGTCGAGCTGGGCAAGCAGCTCGCGCTGCAGATCGCCCCCGCCATCGAGGGCGACGAGGAGGCTCTGGCGGCTCAGGACGCGTCCACCCGGGCGCTTCTCGACTACTACCGCGCGCACCGCTCCTGAGGCCCACCCGGGTCGGCTGACGCCGAGCGGGCCGGTCCGGCGATTTTCCACGCCGGCCGGCCCGCTTCGTCTTTGCCGTGGGGGAGTGACTTCGTGCCGGGCGGACGCCTGCCCGGGGCCGTGCGCGCGATGAGAAAACACCGGTTCACGCGCCTCTTTACGGTCGCGCGGTGACCGCGGCTCCCATCCCCTGCCGGGGCCTCCGCGCGGCCGCGCCGGCACCGGGCGGGGGGCGCTCCTCTCACGTGGCGTTCAGGTAACGAAGAGATAACGCTCAGAACCGGCCCTCACACTCGGGGACTTGTGTCGACCCGAACGACACCAGATCGCGCTCGATCCCGACGAGCGCGCCCCCGACGAAAGATCGCTCTTGCTCCGTTCCGATGTGAAACTCCAGCACGTCCACCGTGCCCGTCGCACCCTCGTCACCGCCGCCACGTGCGCGGGTCTGGCCCTGGGGCTCGTGGCCACCACCGGTCTCGCGGCCGCCGCACCCGTGTCGCTCCCCGACGCCTCGGCATCCTCGTTCGCCGCCCCCGGCTCCCGCATGCCGGTGTCGACCGCCCCCACCCTCGACGCCGTCACCTCCGGCGCCGATGCGGCCCTCGGCGGGGCGCAGTCGGCGCTCTCGAGCGCGGTCGCGGTGCAGGCCGACGTCGCCGCCACGGGCCTCCCGCTGGCGATCGGCGACCCCGCGATCGACACGGGGGCTCTCCAGGACGCCGTCGACCGTCTCGACTCGCGTGACCTGCTCCCCGTGCTGCTCGTGCCCGCGCTCAGTCAGAACGCAGAGGCCGAGAGCGAGCGCGTGAGCGCGCGCGTCGCCGAGGTCTCCTCGAGCCTCGAGCAGGCGAAGGCCGAGAAGGCCGCGGCGGATGCCGCCGCCGAGGCGCAGCGCCAGGCCGAGGCCGCGGCCGCCGCCGAAGCCCAGCGTCAGGCCGAGGCCGCCGCTGCCCTCGCCCGCGTCAACACCCCCGAGGGGGCGCGCGCCTATGCCGCCCAGCTCGCCGCGGACAGGTACGGCTGGGGCAGTGCGCAGTTCTCGTGCCTGTCGTCGCTGTGGACGAAGGAGTCGGGCTGGAACTACCAGGCCTACAACGACGACGGGGGCGCCACCGGCATCCCGCAGGCGCTCCCCGGGAGCAAGATGGCCACCTTCGGCGCGGACTGGAAGAGCAACGCGGCGACGCAGATCGCCTGGGGTCTCGACTACATCTCCCGCGGGTACGGCAGCCCCTGCAGCGCCTGGAGCCACTCGCAGGCCGTGAACTGGTACTGAGAATCCACCCGACGACACCTCCGAGACGACCCCATTCGCGCTGTCAGCGATATATCGTTATGTATCGCTGACCCAGATCGGGTCCGCGCGAAGGAGGTCGTCATGAGTGGTTCATTCTTGGGAGACGCGTTCGGCGGACGCGGCGGGAGCAACGCCCCCGGGTGGCCGATGTCCAACATCCTCGAGGGGATCGAGCAGCTGCGTACGCAGTTCGAGCAGAAGGCCGGATCGACGCCGCGCATGAACAAGGGCGACGTGCGGTCGGCCGTTCTCTCGCTGCTGCTCGAGCAGCCGATGCACGGGTACCAGATCATCCGCGAGATCGAGGAGCGCAGCGGAGGATCCTGGAAGCCGAGCCCCGGCTCGGTGTACCCCACGCTGCAGCTGCTCACCGACGAGGGCCTCGTGCAGGCCGAGGAGTCCAACGGTCGCAAGACCTACTCGCTCACGGCCGAGGGCCGTGCCGCGGCCGGCGACGAGACCACCGAGCGCACCGCGCCGTGGGAGTCCGCCGGGTCGCGCGACAGCGGGCGCATGACGGCGCTGCCCAAGGCGGGCGTCGAGCTCGCGCAGGCGGCGGCGCAGGTCGCGCGCACGGGCGACAAGGAGCAGGTCGCGGCGGCCGTCGAGATCCTCGACGAGGCCCGTCGTAAGCTCTACTCCATCCTCGCCCAGGGTTGAGGTCGCCCCAGTTCGACGGGGGCTTCGCGCCCGTCGGCATCCAGGAGAACAGATGACCGACGACGCCCTCATGAAGGCCCGCTACCGGCGGATCACGCGGTTCGCCGCGAGGTATCTCGTGCAGGCGTGGTGGTTCGAGTTGTTCCTGCCGCGGTTCGGCCTCGGGTGGATCTCCGCCCGGGGCCGCACACGGCGGCTGCAGCGCATCGCCCAGCGCTTCCACGTGCTCGCGGTGGAGCTGGGCGGGCTCATGATCAAGGTCGGTCAGTTCATGTCGTCGCGCCTCGACGTGCTGCCCCCGGAGATCACCCGGGAACTCGAGGGCCTGCAAGACGAGGTGCCCGCCGTCCCCTTCGATCAGATGCGCGCCCGCGCCGAAGCCGAGCTGGGGATGCCGCTGGAGCGCGCCTTCGCCTCGGTCGACGAGCGACCCCTCGCCGCGGCGTCGCTGGGCCAGGCCCACCGGGCCGTGCTCACCGATGCATCGGCCGAGGAGACCGGCCTGCGCGCGGTGGTGCTGAAGATCCAGCGCCCCGGGATCGATCGCATCGTCGACGTCGACCTGCGCGCGCTGCGCAAGGTGGGGGTGTGGCTGAGCAGGGTCGCGCTCGTTCGCGATCGCGTCGACATGCCCTCCCTCGTCGAGGAGTTCGCCGCCACGAGCCTCGAGGAGATCGACTACCTCCACGAAGCCGCCAACTCGGAGCGCTTCGCCGCGGACTTCGGGGGCGACGGCGGCGTCGCGGTGCCCCAGGTCGTGTGGGAGCGCACGACCCGGCGGGTCCTGACGCTGCAGGACGTCACGGCGATCAAGATCAACGATGTCGATGCCCTCCGCGCCGCCGGCATCGACCCGTCCGAGGTGGCGGCGCGGTTCGCCGACGTGATGTTCGACCAGTTGTTCGACGACGGCTTCTTCCACGCCGACCCGCACCCCGGCAACGTCTTCGTCACCCCCGTTCCGGTCGACCCGGAGGCGAGCGGTCCGGGGGCGAGCGGCCCGGCCTGGCGTTTCACTTTCATCGACTTCGGGATGATGGGGGAGGTGCCGCCGAGTCTGCGCCGCGGCCTTCGTCGCGTGCTCATCGCCGCGGCCTCGCGCGACGGCAAAGGGCTCGTCGACGGCATCCGCGACGTGGGCGTCCTGCTGCCCTCCGCCGACACGGTGCAACTCGAGCGGGCCATGACCCAGCTCTTCTCCCGCTTCGGCGGCATGGGCTTCGCGGAACTGCAGGAGGTCGACCCGCGCGAGTTCCGGGCCTTCGCGGTCGAGTTCGCCGATGTCGTGCGGGCGCTCCCCTTCCAGCTCCCCGAGAACTTCCTCCTGATCGTGCGCGCGATGTCGCTCACGAGTGGGATGTGCAGCGCCCTCGACCCCGCGTTCAACATCTGGGATGCCGTCGAGCCCTACGCGCAGCGCCTCATCCGCGAGGAGAGCGGCAACACGGCGCAGGCGTTCGTGCGCGAGGTGGGCGCGGTCACGGCCGTCACCGCGCGGCTCCCGCGCCGCGTCGACAACCTCGTCTCGCGCTTCGAAGACGGATCGGTCTCGGTGCAGACCCCGCGCATCGAGCGGCGTATGCGCGATCTGGAGCGCATGGTCCGCCGCGTGGTGTCGTCGGTGCTGTTCACGGGGCTGCTGATCGGCGGCATCCTGCTGCAGACCGAGCAGGCGCTGCTCGGCACGCTGCTGATGGTCGCCTCGATCGCCCCTCTGTCGCACGCGCTCCTCGCGGGGGTCGTCGCCCGTCGCAACGGCGGCTGAGCGGGGTCGGCACGGACCGCCCGTGAATCACCGGCCGTCGACGATGGACATGAACCCGGCGAACGCGAAGATCCCCGGCACCACGTAGAGCCCCGTGCGCACGACCGCCCAGACGACACCGCCGACCACGGGCGCCCACCCGGTCTGCGGGGTCCGGGCGTCGAGGCGGCGGCCGTCGGGCGCGATCAGCGGCTGGGGCGGACGCCACGCGGTCGTGGCGCGCGAGCGGGCCGCGACCTCCGTCGCCGCCTGCCCGGCGACGCGCTCGTCGACGTAGCGCCGCGAGGCCTCCACCACGCGGGGCGCCACGTGCGTCAGCACGGCATCCACCCGTTCCCAGTCCGCCGCCGCGGTGTAATCGGCCGCGGACGCGCGGAAGAAGGTGACGCGGTCGTCGCGGATCTCCACGTCGAAGTCGGGGGAGTGGTCGACGAGGGCGGCCATGACGTCCGGGGTGAGGACGTAGAGGGCGTCCGCGCCGTACCCCGAGGGTCCGTAGGCGTGGAACGAGCGATCGAAGTCCCCCTCGAGCGACAGCCGCTGATGGCGGACGATGGATGCCGGCAACCCGCCGCCCGCGCGATCGTTCGAGCGGGAGTCGAGCACGAGGTGCGGCAGGGGCGCGGCGAGCCGCACGCTGGCGTACTGCCGGCGCCGGGCGCGGGGCGCCCGCGCGCGGACGGTGCCGAACTCGACGTCCGCGGCCGCGAACCGCGGGTACTCGCGCACGCCCACGCTGTGATCGGTGACCAGCGACGAGAAGGTGGCCGCGGCGCTCGGGCGCGGGTGGTAGCCGTTGGCGAGCGCGGTGAGGTCGCGTCGTCCGAGTCGCAACCGGGCGCGACCCGCGACGGGCCGGAGAGACCAGCGCCACAGCAGCACGGTGCCGACGAGCCAGACCGCGAGTACGGCCAGCGAGACGCCGAGAGCCGTCGCGTCGGCCGGGCGCACCTCCCCGTCCTGCAGGGCGTCGACCTGCACGCCGATCCCGACGAACATGATCGACAGGAACCACAGCACGAGGGCGTTGTTGACGTGCAGCAGCACCTGGCGCTTCGTGGGGACCCAGCTCGGGCGCGGATGCGGCCTCGCCGCGGCGAGCGCGGCGGCCACCTCCTCGGCGGGGGCGTGCATCCAACGCAGGTCCACTCGTCGTCCCTTTCCGGCGGAGGGGTGACCGCCTGGCCGCGAGGGGCCGTTCCCTAGACTGGCCCGGTGCCGTCCACTTCCGCCCGCCCTCTCTCGGCGTGGCGTTTCGACGGTACTCTGCGCGCCTATCAGGCCGACGCCCTGGAACGCGTCGACGTCGACGCGGGGGAGCCGGTGCACCTGGTCGCCCCTCCCGGCGCCGGCAAGACCTTGCTCGGTCTGTTGCTCGCCGCCCGGCGGGGGCGGCGCGCGGTGGTCTTCGCGCCCACGACGGCGATCCGCGCGCAGTGGACGCGCGCGGCGCGCGACCTCGCCCCGGATGACGCGGACGTGTCGGACGACCCCGCGCGGCCCGCCGATCTGACGGCGCTGACCTACCAGGCGATCAGCGTCGTCGATTCCGAGACCCCGTTCGCCGGCCTCGCCCGTCGGCGCTGGCTCGACGAGCTCGAGCGCGACGACCGCGATCCCGGTGCGGCCGAGAGTTGGCTCGACGAGCTGCGCGAGAGCAATCCCTCGGCGTATCGGCGCGGCATCCGTTCCCGTTCGCGCCGCATCCGCCGAACGCTCGCCACGCAGGATGCCGGGGCACTTGCGGCGGCGCTCCATCCCAACGCCCGCGCGCTGCTGGAGCGCTTGGTCGACGCCGGCGTCGAGACCGTCGTGCTCGACGAGTGCCATCACCTGCTCGATCACTGGGCGCTCGTGGTGGCGGCCCTGGTCGCCCGGGTGCGGGCGGCGGGCGGGGAGCCCCTCGTGATCGGGCTCACCGCGACGTTGCCGTCTCCCGACGACGCCGACGAGTACGACAACTACGTCTCGCTCCTCGGCGAGGTCGACCTCGAGGTGCCGGTGCCCGCCGTCGTGCGCGAGGGCGACCTCGCGCCGTACCGCGATCTCGTGCACGTCGTCGAGCCGACCCACGAGGAGCGCACCTTCCTCGGCGCGCACGCCGAGGCGCTGCGTCAGGCCCTGCGCGTCACCTTCGCGGTCGGTGAGGGGCGCGCCTTCCTGCTCGACGCGCTGCAGGCGGCCCCACCCGCCGACAGCGCAGGCCCATCCGCCGCCGCGGTCATCGCCCGCGATCCGCTCGAGCCGCCGCCGGCGACGCGCGCACCCATCGCGGCGGTCCCGCCGGTCGTGGTGCCGCCCCGCCACGACGATGTTCCGTCCCCGCCCGCCGTCTCCCACCCGCCCCCGGCCTCCGCCGAGGCCCTCCGCGATCGCTCCGACCGCCGCCGCGCGAGCGCCGCGGACCCGGCGACCGCCGCTATCGATGCGGGCCTCGCCGCCGCCTTTTCCGCCGACTTCGCCGGGGCCGAGGCGGCTGCGGCGATGTTCTCCGTGGTCGCCCCCGATCACCCCGTCGCCGCGCGCCTGCCCGCGGTGGCCCGCCGCCCGCCCACCACCGACGAGACCCTGCGTCTGCTCGGTCGCTACGCCCTCGACCGCGTGCTGCCCGATCCCGCCCGCGCCGACGACTGGCAGCGGCTGCGGCGCCTGCTCGCCGACTTCGGGTACGCCCTCACCGATCACGGCGTGCGACGCACGCGCGACCCGATCGACACGGTCCTCGCCTCGTCGCTCGCGAAAGACCGCGGCGCCTGTGACATCCTCGCCCGCGAGCATGCCGAGCTCGGCGACCGCCTCCGTGCCCTCGTCGTGACCGACTTCGTCACCCACGGCAACGTGCACGGGGGACTCCGCGGCTCCGCGGGAGCCGTGCGCACCTTCTCGGTCGTCTCGACGGATGCCGCCACCGCGACGCTGCGCTCGCTCCTCGTCACGTCGACCACGGTGCGCATCGCCGCCCGCCACGCCGCCGCTCTCGTGCCCGCCCTCTCCCGCGAACTCGGCGTGGCGGTCTCGACCGCGCCGTGCGCCGACGACCCGGTGTCCCTGGAGGTGCTCGGCACCGCCGGAGCGGGCATCGTGGGCGCGGCGTCGCGCCTGCTCTCCACGGGGGAGGTGAGCGTGGTCGTCGGCACCCGGGGACTTTTCGGCGAGGGCTGGGACTGCCCCGCCGTGAACACCCTCGTCGATCTGACCGCGGTCGCGACCGCCTCGGCGACGCAGCAGCTGCGCGGCCGCACGCTCCGCCTCGATCCCGCGTGGCCCGAGAAGACGGCCCACAACTGGACGGTGACGACCCTCCTACCCCCCACGTCCCCGCTCGAGGTGCAACCGGATGCCGCGCGCCTTCGTCGAAAGCACGCGCGGCTGTGGGGCCTCGACGCCGACGATCCCTCCCTCGTGGTCCGCGGCCTCGGAGCGGCTCTCGGGCGCGAACGACGTCGGGCGCTGGATGACGTGGTCGCCAAGGCCGAGGGCTCCTCCCTCGCGGCGGTCGACGGTCTGGACGAGATACCGCCGCGCGCCGAGACCCGGGCGCTGTGGCGCATCGGGACACCGTACGTGGATCGCGAGGAGCTGGCGTCGGTGATGGAGCGGCCCCGGCGCCTGCCGGTGTTCTCGACCTCGGTCGTCGCCGCGCGCGCGATGGGCCTCGCGGTGGCCGCGTCCCTCGGCATCCCGGGACTGGCGATCGTGCTCGCCTTCCACCTGCCGCCCGGTGCCGGTGCTCCCCTCGCGGGCCTCGCCGCGCTGGTGGGTACGGTCGCGGCGGTGCCGTTCGGCGCGGCGTGGCTGCGTACGCGTCGGCAGGCGCGCGACGCCCCGGCGACCCTCGAGCGCATGGCGCGGGCCGTGTGGGCCGCGCTGTCCGAGAGCGGGCGGGTTCAGCCCGGCTCCGGCGCACCCGTGGTCGAGGTGACGCGATCCGACCCGGAGACCCTCGGTCTGGAGGTCCGGATGCCGCGCGCGTCGATCGCCGATCAGCGCACGTTCGCTGCGGCCCTCGAGCAGTTGTGCGGTCCGATCCGAGCGCCGCGGTTCGTGCTCGAGGTCGGTCGCGGCGGCGGCCCGTGGTTCGTGCGCCGCGTCCTCGAGCGCGCGGGCCGTGGAAAGCCCCGGCAGTTCCTCGCGGTCCCCGCGGAGGTGGGACGCCGCCGGGCCGACGCCCAGCGCTTCGTCGCGACCTGGCAGGTGCGCGTGGGGCCCGCGGAGTTGCACGAGGTCTCCGGGCCCGACGACCTCGCCGTGCTCAGCGAAGCGCGCCGCGCCGGAGCGTTCTCCGGGGCGGCGCGCTCGATGATGCGCTGGCGCTGATCGGCCCCGACCACGCGGGGTGGGACCGTTCGGCGCGTGGGCTCAGTACCAGCCGACCGACTGCGAGTGGCCCCAGGCGCTGCACGGGCTGCCGTAGCGGCCCGAGATGTAGCCGAAGCCCCACGCGATCTGCGTCGCGGCGTTGGTCTGCCAGTCCGAACCGGCCGACGACATCTTGCTGCCGGGGAGGGCCTGCGGGATGCCGTACGCGCCGCTGCCGGAGTTCGACGCGCGGTAGTTCCAGCCCGACTCCTTGTTCCACAACGACACCAGGCACGAGAACTGGTCGTCGCCCCAGCCGTATCCCGCGAGCATGCCGCGTGCGGTCGCCTTCGCGCCGGCCGGGCTGTTGTCGCCCGACCCGCCGCCGGACGAGGCGACGGGGGCCGAAGACCCGCCACCGCTGCTCCCGGTGCCGCCGCTGGAGCTGCCGCTGGAGCGCGTCGATGCCGCCTTCTCAGCGGCGGCCTTGTCCGCCGCGGCCTTCGCGGCAGCAGCGGCCTCGGCCTCTTGACGCGCCTTCTCGGCGGCTTCCTCCGCGGCTTTCTTCGCCACGGCGGCGTCCAGTCCGCCGCGCAGCTCGGCGACGCGCTGGTCGACCGTGGTCGTCTCGGCCGTGACGTCGTCGGCGAGGTCGGGCAGGAACGTCGCGGGCAGCGCCTCGGCGGCCTGCAGCCGCGTGGCCGCCTTCTCGAGCGCGGCGGTGTCGACGGTCGCCGGCTGACCGATGTCGAGACCGGATGCCGCGATGTCGGTCTGGACCGCCGCGACGTTCTGCATCGAGGCGGACGCGGCGCTCGTCGCGGCGCGCGCTTCGTCGAGCTCGGGGCCGCGGGCCGCGGTGAGGGCGACGGGGGTCGTCGCCGAGGCGAGCGAGAACGACGCGGTGGACAGGTCGGCGGGGGAGGCCGAGGCGGCCGGAACGGTGCCGGTGAGGGCCGCGGCGGCCACCACGCCCAGCACCAGCGCACCGACGGTGGTCACGGGGCGCCGACGGGTGCGACGGGTGGCCAGACGGCGGTCACGGCGGTTGGCGGGGGGCATCGAATCAAAGTGCATAGAACCGGTTTCACGTGAGGGGGGACGGTGCGGGTGACGCCGTCCGACCCGCGTCAGGCGGGCACGAAACCGGGAGCCTGGCACGCCTGTCTGGACGCCACCTGGGCGGACGGGTCACTCCGACCGGCCCAAAAGCGCCGATCCGGGGCGAATCGTCGCCGTGCGACAGCGGTGCGCGCGTCTCCGGCGACGGCGTGCGACGCGTGCGGCGCACCGCGACGACATGAATGGGGGCCGGTGCGTTAGACTGGGGTGTCACTCGTGGGGCCTCGCCTGTCAGCTGGGCGGGCCCGTGACACCGCACGAACAAATCCGCTTCGCTTCGACCCGTGGCATGCGTTCGCCTTCGGGCGGTCGGATGCCCGATGGCCCCGGTCCGCCGGACCGACGGGCGCAGGAGTCGGAGCCCGACACCAAACCCAACTAGGACAACCCACTACATGACTACCGCAACGACCGCCCCGGCTACCAAGCAGGTCGCGATCAACGACATCGGCTCCGCCGAAGACTTCCTGGCCGCGGTCGAGAAGACGCTCAAGTTCTTCAACGACGGCGACCTCATCGAGGGCACCGTGGTGAAGATCGACCGCGACGAGGTCCTCCTCGACGTCGGTTACAAGACCGAGGGCGTCATCCCCTCCCGCGAGCTCTCGATCAAGCACGACGTCGACCCCAACGAGGTCGTCAACGTCGGCGACCACGTCGAGGCCCTCGTTCTCCAGAAGGAGGACAAGGAAGGCCGCCTCATCCTGTCCAAGAAGCGCGCCCAGTACGAGCGCGCATGGGGCGACGTCGAGAAGATCAAGGAGAACGACGGTGTGGTCACCGGTTCCGTGATCGAGGTCGTCAAGGGTGGTCTCATCGTCGACATCGGCCTCCGCGGCTTCCTCCCGGCTTCGCTCATCGAGCTGCGCCGTGTCCGCGACCTCACGCCGTACCTCGGCCAGGAGATCGAGGCCAAGATCCTCGAGCTCGACAAGAACCGCAACAACGTCGTGCTCTCGCGCCGCGCCCTGCTCGAGCAGACGCAGTCCGAGTCGCGCACCACGTTCCTCAACAACCTCCACAAGGGCCAGGTCCGCAAGGGCACGGTCTCGTCGATCGTCAACTTCGGTGCGTTCGTCGACCTGGGTGGCGTCGACGGTCTTGTCCACGTCTCCGAGCTCTCGTGGAAGCACATCGAGCACGCCTCCGAGGTCGTCGAGGTGGGCCAGGAAGTCACCGTCGAGATCCTCGAGGTCGACCTCGATCGCGAGCGCGTGTCGCTCTCGCTCAAGGCGACGCAGGAAGACCCGTGGCAGGTGTTCGCCCGTACCCACGCGATCGGCCAGATCGCTCCGGGCAAGGTCACCAAGCTGGTTCCGTTCGGTGCGTTCGTCCGCGTGGCCGACGGCATCGAAGGCCTCGTGCACATCTCCGAGCTGTCGGGCAAGCACGTCGAGCTCGCCGAGCAGGTCGTGTCGGTCGGCGAAGAGGTCTTCGTCAAGATCATCGACATCGACCTCGAGCGTCGCCGCATCTCGCTGTCGCTCAAGCAGGCCAACGAATCGGTCGACCCCAACGGCACCGAGTTCGACCCGGCGCTGTACGGCATGGCCACCGAGTACGACGAGCGCGGCGAGTACAAGTACCCCGAGGGCTTCGACCCCGAGTCGGGTGCGTGGCTCGAGGGCTTCGACGCTCAGCGCGAGCAGTGGGAGCAGGAGTACGCCGCTGCCCAGGGTCGCTGGGAGGCCCACAAGGCCGCCGTCGCCAAGGCCCTCGAGGCCGAGGCCGCCAACCCGACGGACGCCGGTTCGTTCGGTGGATCGTTCTCGTCGGAGTCGCCCGTCCAGGGCACCCTCGCCGACGACGAGTCGCTGGCCGCGCTTCGCGAGAAGCTCTCCGGTCGCTGATCCGTCCCGCATCGAAGGCCGGTACCTCCTCGGAGGTGCCGGCCTTCGGTCGTTTCCGGCGCAAGCCCCGGATGCTGTGAATCGGGGCAGTGCACAATGGATGCCATGGCTTCTCGACTTCCCCTTTTGATCACCGTCGCCGGCGTCGCCGTGCTCTTCCTCTCGATCGCTTTCGTGTTCGCCCTGGTCATCGGCGCGATGTTCTTCGGAGGCATCGAGTTCACCGGCGGCCACACGGACGCCGCCGCTGCCACGATCGATGCTTTCCGCCTGACCACTTGACGTCCGGGGCAGCGAGCGGCGGGTCCGGGGGGACCCGGTGTCTGTGACCTGGTGTTTGTGACCCGGTGTCTGTGACCTGGTGTTTGTGACCTGGTGTTTGTGACCTGGTGTTTGTGACCTGGTGTTTGTGACCTGGTGTTTGTGACCTGGTGTCTGTGACCTGGTGTCTGTGACCTGGTGTTTGTGACCTGGTGTTTGTGACCTGGTGTTTGTGACCTGGTGTCTGTGACCTGGTGTCTGTGACCTGGTGTCTGTGACCTGGTGTCCGTGACCTGGTGTCCGTGACCCGGTGCGAGAGACGCCAGGTGAGGGAATCCCGATCGTCGCACTCGGACTCTGAGACCCGGGGGAGGCCTCGGACCGAGACCCCGTCAGCCACCACCGTCTGACAAGCGGGCCGGAGTGCACGTGGCCCCCCGCATCGACCGCGGAGCGCCGCCTCTCGCCACGTGTCGACCGCCGCGTGATTCCGCGGAAAGACGCGCGCGACACGCCCGGGTTGAGGCGCGATTGGCCGAGCGCGTCCTCCGCGCGTAAGTTATTACTTGTTCGCCCCACAGGGGAGAGCGGAGCGGCCGAAAGGCCCCGCGTCCTCTCACGTGGTGAACATCCCAGAACCTGCGCCGGATGGTGTATGGTTTTGGTTCTGGTCATTCGACTGGTTCCCGAGGTTGATCTTTTGAGATCCCAGTGTGGAGTCATGTCCGGATGATCGTTATGGATGTGAATAGCCTCACGGGTAGGTCGAGATGACTGTTTCTGTGGGTGCGTCCGTTCCTTGAGAACTCAACAGCGTGCACTTGTCAAATGCCAATTTATTCCTCGTTGGTCTTCGGACTGCGAGTAATTCCTTTGGATC
>NZ_JBKBNC010000012.1:0-85163 GCF_046295495.1 Microbacterium sp. | reverse complement strand
CGATGCCGTGGATCGACACCGCGAACCCGCCGATCCAGTCGCCCTGGCGGTCGATGAAGTCGGCAAGGCACATGTTCGCCCGCCCCTCACGCTTCTGGATCTGCTGGCGCAGCATCGGCAACCGCGCCCGAACGGTCGTACGCCCTTCATCCGTGAAGACCAGGATGTCGTCGCCGTCGCGTCGCGCCGGCCGGCCCGCCCCAGCCGGCCCGCCGCCCTCCGGCCGGCCCGCCTCCGGCCGGCCCGGCCCGCCCCGGCCAGCCCTCCCCGGGCGCGCCTTCCGACCGCCGCGTCAGCGGATGACGGCGGTCTTCGCCGAGACCGGCAGCATGAGCAGCAGCCCGGCGGCGAGTATCAGCACGATGCCCAGGATGCCGAGCCGCGTGTCGCCGGTGATGCCGACGAACAGCGCGAACAGGCCGGGGGCGAGGAACGACACCGCCCGCCCGGTGGTGGCGTAGAGGCCGAAGATCTCGCCCTCCCGGCCCTCCGGCGCCACGCGCGCGAGGAACGACCGGCTGGCCGACTGCACCGGGCCGACGAAGACCCCGAGTCCGAGGCCGGCGACCCAGAACAGCGGCACCGAGGTTCCGATGAACAGCACGACGCCACCGAGCACGATGAGGCCGATGAGCGAGACGACGATCACGCGCTTCGGGCCGAAGCGGTCGTCGAGGCGTCCGGCGAACATCGTGCTGATGCCGGCGACGACGTTCGCCGCGACCGCGAAGTACAGCACCTCGGTCGAGCTGAAGCCGAACACCTGGGCCGCGATGATCGCCCCGAACGTGAAGACGCCGGTGAGACCGTCGCGGAAGACCGCGCTGGCGACGAGGAACAGCAGCACCTGGCGGCTGTCGCGCCAGAGCGAGCGCAGCGTTCCCCACAGCACGGCGTACGAGCGGAAGAAGCCGACCCGCACCTGTCGGCGCTGGGCGGGGATCTCGGGCACGCGCACGAGCACCGGGATCGCGAACACGCCGTACCAGACCGCGGATGCCAAGACGGCGAGGCGGATGTTCAGGCCGCCGTCCTTCGACACGGCGAGTAGGCCGCCGGCATCCGGGTCGCCGAAGCTCTGGATGAAGAGCACGAGCAGCAGGAGCAGGAGCACGATGCCGCCGACGTACCCCATTCCCCAGCCGAAGCCCGAGACGCGGCCGATGTTCTCGCGCGTGGAGACCTGGGTGAGCATCGCGTAGTAGTTGACGCTCGCGAACTCGAAGAAGACGTTCCCCACCGCCAGCAGCGTCGCGCCCAGCACGAGGGAGGCGGGGGTGCCCTCGACGAACACCATCGCGGCCATCGCCAGCACGACGAGTCCGGTGTTGATGCCCAGCCACAGCTTGCGTCGGCCCGTGCCGTCGGAGCGCTGCCCCAGCACGGGGGCGACGAGCGCGACGACGATGCCGGCGATCATCAGCGCCACGCCCACGAGGCTCGCGTTCGCGGCGAGGGCGCGCACGAGGGCGGGGTCGTCGTCGTTCCCGTTCGCCGCCGCCACGATCGCCGGATCGACGAACAGCGTGCTGGCGAGGTAGGTGCTGAACACGAAGGTCGTGACGACGGCGTTGAACGCCGCGGAACCCCAGTCCCACAGCGCCCACGCGAGCACGGGACGGCGGGCGGGGAGGGAGGCGGAGGCGGGCCCCGGGGCAGTCATGTCGGTCACGCTAGGGTCCTTCGGTGAACGCCCGGTGAGGCCGGGAGGCACGCACGCCGACGTCGGCGCGCGGGTTCAGGCTAGACCCCGGGCCCGCACGGCGGCGTGCAGCGGACTACCGTAGGGGTATGGCATCCGAAAACCCCGCCCCCTCCGTCGAGGCGGACACCGCCCCCGAGCAGCTCACCTTTGCCGACCTGGGACTGGATGCCGCTGTGCTCAAGGCCCTGAAAGACGTCGGGTACGAGACCCCCTCGGCCATTCAGGCCGCCACCATCCCCGTGCTGCTGCAGGGCCGCGACGTCGTGGGTCTCGCGCAGACCGGAACCGGCAAGACCGCGGCCTTCGCCCTGCCGGTGCTCTCGCAGATGGAGACCGGCCACAAGAACCCGCAGGCCCTCGTGCTCGCGCCCACCCGCGAGCTCGCGCTGCAGGTGTGCGAGGCGTTCGAGAAGTACGCCGCGCACATCAAGGGCGTCTCCGTGCTCCCCGTCTACGGCGGTCAGGGTTACGGCCAGCAGCTGTCGGCGCTGCGCCGCGGCGTCGACATCGTCGTGGGCACGCCCGGCCGCATCATGGACCACCTCGACAAGGGCACGCTCGACCTCAGCGAGCTGAAGTACCTGGTGCTCGACGAGGCCGACGAGATGCTCAAGATGGGCTTCGCCGAAGACGTCGAGACGATCCTCGCCGACACCCCCTCGACCAAGCAGGTCGCGCTGTTCTCGGCGACCATGCCGGCGCAGATCCGACGCATCTCGGCGCAGTACCTGAACGACCCCGAAGAGATCACGGTCAAGACCAAGACCACGACCTCGACGAACATCACGCAGCGCTACCTGATCGTGTCGTACCAGCAGAAGATCGACGCCCTCACGCGCATCCTCGAGGTCGAGAACTTCGAGGGCATGATCGTCTTCACCCGCACGAAGAACGAGACCGAGACGGTCGCCGAGAAGCTGCGCGCCCGCGGCTACACCGCCGCCGCCATCAACGGCGACGTCGCGCAGGTGCAGCGCGAGCGCACGGTGAACCAGCTGAAGTCGGGCAAGCTCGACATCCTCGTCGCCACCGACGTCGCCGCCCGCGGCCTCGACGTGGATCGCATCAGCCACGTGGTCAACTACGACCTGCCCATCGACACCGAGTCGTACGTGCACCGCGTCGGTCGCACGGGCCGCGCCGGCCGCTCCGGCGACGCGATCAGCTTCGTCACCCCGCGCGAGCGCCGAATGCTCACCGCGATCGAGAAGGCCACGCGCCAGCCGCTCACCGAGATGTCGCTGCCGAGCGTCGACGACGTCAACGCCACGCGACTGACCCGCTTCGACGACGCCATCACCGCGGCCCTCGAAGACACCGCGGCCATCGCCACCTTCCGCGACGTCGTCGCCCACTACGTCGAGCACCACGACGTTCCCGAGGCCGACGTGGCCGCCGCTCTCGCGGTGGTCGCCCAGGGCGACACCCCGCTGCTGCTCGAGGCCGAGGCCTTCCGCCAGCAGCGCTTCGACACCGACCGTCCCGCGCGCGACGGCGGGTCTCGCGACGGTGGCGCCCGCGACGGCGGCTCGCGTGACGGCGGCCCGCGCCGCGACACCTCCGGCCGCTTCGCGACCTACCGCATCGCCGTCGGTCGCCGTCAGCGCGTCGAGCCCCGCCAGATCGTGGGTGCTCTCGCGAACGAGGGCGGCCTGCGTCGCAACGACTTCGGGGCGATCCAGATCCGCCAGGACTTCTCGCTCGTCGAACTCCCGGTCGACCTGTCGAGCGACACCATCGGACGCCTCGCCGACACCCGCATCTCGGGTCAGCTCATCGACCTGCGTCTCGACCAGGGCGGCCGCTCGGCGAAGCGCAGCGACCGGCCGCAGCGCCGCGACCGCGACCGCGACTGAGTCTCCGGCATCCGCTGACGCCCCCGCCGACCTCCGGGTCGCGGGGGCGTCGCGCGTGACGGGCCGGCGGATTCGGGTGGTTCCCGGATGCCGTGGTGCCGGGGTCCCCGAACGGGGCGGGGTGCGTGCGCCGGGGCGTTCGCCGGTCGCCCCGGTGCACGCACGGCGCGCCGGTGAGGCCGCGGGGCGGAGCGGGCCGCATCCGCGGCATCCGGAAGTTGAGCCAATTCATATCAAGTCTCCTTGACGCCCCGGAGGGCCTGCGCTAGCCTTGAGTCATCGCGGCTCAACCCGCGCAGAGACTTTCACCAGAACCCCGAGTGCGGCATCGGCCGTGCTCACAAGCAAGGAGACACATATGCCCCGTGCAGTGGGAATCGACCTCGGTACGACCAACTCCGTCGTGAGCGTGCTCGAGGGTGGCGAGCCCAAGGTCATCGCCAACGCCGAGGGTTTCCGCACGACCCCCTCGGTCGTCGCCTACACGAAGGACGGCGAGGTGCTCGTCGGCGAGACCGCCAAGCGCCAGGCCGTCACCAACGTCGACCGCACGATCTCCAGCGTCAAGCGCCACATGGGCACGACCTGGTCGTTCGACGTCGACGGCAAGAAGTGGACGCCGCAGGAGATCTCGGCCCGCATCCTGCAGAAGCTCAAGCGCGACGCCGAGGAGTACCTGGGCGACAGCGTGACGGATGCCGTCATCACGGTGCCCGCGTACTTCAACGACGCCGAGCGTCAGGCCACCAAGGAGGCCGGTGAGATCGCGGGCCTCAACGTGCTGCGCATCATCAACGAGCCCACCGCCGCGGCCCTCGCCTACGGTCTCGACAAGGGTAAGGAAGACGAGCTCATCCTGGTCTTCGACCTCGGTGGCGGAACGTTCGACGTCTCGCTGCTCGAGGTGGGCAAGGACGACGACTTCTCGACCATCCAGGTGCGCGCCACCTCCGGTGACAACCGCCTCGGTGGAGACGACTGGGACCAGCGCGTCGTCGACTACCTCATCAAGCAGTTCAAGGACACCACCGGTGTCGACGTCTCGGGCGACAAGATCGCCCTGCAGCGTCTGAAGGAAGCGGCCGAGCAGGCCAAGAAGGAGCTGTCGAGCTCGACCTCGACCTCCATCAACCTGCCCTACCTGTCGCTCACCGACTCGGGTCCCGTCTCGCTGAGCGAGACCCTCACGCGCGCCAAGTTCGAGGACCTCACCAAGGACCTCCTCGACCGCACCCGCAAGCCGTTCTCCGACGTCATCCGCGAAGCCGGTGTCAAGGTCGACGACATCGCCCACGTGGTGCTCGTCGGCGGCTCGACCCGCATGCCCGCGGTCGCCGAGCTCGTCAAGAAGGAGACCGGTAAGGACGCCAACAAGGGCGTGAACCCCGACGAGGTCGTGGCCGTGGGCGCAGCCCTGCAGGCCGGTGTCCTCAAGGGCGAGCGCAAAGACGTCCTCCTCATCGACGTCACCCCCCTGAGCCTCGGTATCGAGACCAAGGGCGGCATCATGACCAAGCTCATCGAGCGCAACACCGCCATCCCCACCAAGCGCAGCGAGACCTTCACCACCGCCGACGACAACCAGCCGTCGGTCGCGATCCAGGTCTTCCAGGGCGAGCGCGAGTTCACCCGCGACAACAAGCCCCTCGGCACCTTCGAGCTCACCGGCATCGCCCCGGCTCCCCGTGGCATCCCGCAGGTGGAGGTCACCTTCGACATCGACGCGAACGGCATCGTCCACGTGTCGGCGAAGGACAAGGGCACCGGCAAGGAGCAGTCGATGACCATCACGGGCGGTTCGTCGCTGCCCAAGGAAGACATCGAGCGCATGGTGCGCGAGGCCGAGGAGAACGCGGCCGACGACAAGAAGCGTCGCGAGTCCGCCGAGACCCGCAACCAGGCCGAGACCCTGTCGTACTCGATCGACAAGTTGATCAAAGAGAACGACGACAAGCTGCCCGCCGAGGTCAAGACCGAGGTCCAGGCCGATGTCGACGCGCTCAAGACGGCTCTCGCCGGCGACGACGACGACGCGGTCAAGACCGCGTTCGACAAGCTCAACGCCAGCCAGGGCAAGCTCGGCGAGGCCATCTACGCCTCCTCGCAGGCCGCCGGTGAGCAGGCCGACCCCAACGTGGGCCAGCCGGGCAACGGTGAGACGCCCAACCCCGAGGAAGACGTCATCGACGCCGAGGTCGTCGACGACGAGCCGACCGACGAGACCAAGAAGTAAGCGACAGACACATGGCACACAAGGACGACGAACAGCCCACGGGCTCGGGCGCCGGTCCTGACGAGACGGGGCCGGAGGAGAACACCTCCGGCCCCGCGCCGTCGGGCGAGCGGTCCGAGGAGCAGGACGCGGATGCCGAGGGCCTGACCATCGACGACATCCTCGGCGCCGAGCAGACGCCCGAGGCGGCGGCAGAGGGTGCGGGTTCCGACAAGGAGGCCTCGCTGCTGATCGACCTCAAGCGCCTGCAGGCGGAGTACGCCAACTACCGCCGGCGCACCGAGGAGCAGCGCGAGCGCGAGATCGAGCGCGCGAAGGGCGAGGCCGTGAAGGGGCTGCTGCCCGTCATGGACGACCTCGACCGCGCAGCCAAGCACGGCGACCTCGTCGAGGGCAGCCCCCTTTCCGCGATCGGCGACAAGGTGCGCGCGGTGGCGGAACGCCTCGGCGTGGTGTCGTACGGAGCCGTCGGCGACGCGTTCGACCCGCAGCAGCACGAGGCGATCTTCCAGGCGCCGACTCCGGGCGTGACCGAGACGACGATCCTCGAGGTCGTCGAGGTCGGCTACCGCCTCGGCTCGGTCGAGCTGCGACCGGCGAAGGTCGTCGTGGCCGTGCCGGCCGAATAGGAGGACACATGGCGAGTCAGGACTGGTTCGACAAGGACTTCTACAAGGTCCTCGGTGTCGACAAGAGCGTCAGCGCTGCCGATCTGAAGAAGACGTACCGCAAGCTTGCGCGCCAGTACCACCCCGACTCGAACCCGGGAGATGCGAAAGCGGAGGCCACGTTCAAGGAGATCAGCGAGGCCTACTCGGTGCTCAACGACCCCGAGCAGCGCGAGGAGTACGACCAGATCCGGGCCATGGGCTCGGGGGCGCGCTTCTCGGCTCCGGGGACGGGGGGCGGCGGTGGGTTCGACGACGTCTTCAGCCGCTTCGGACAGGGGCGCGGCGCCGGGCAGCCGACCGCCGGCTTCGACGACTTCTTCTCGATGTTCGACCAACAGGGCGGCGGCTTCGGCTCCGGCCGGTTCGGTCAGACGACGGGTGGATATCGCGGTTTCGGCGGCCCCCAGCGCGGGTCCGACGTCACGGCGCGCACGACGATCGACTTCGTCACGGCAGCCAGGGGCGAGACCATCACCCTTCAGGGCGAGGACAACGTCCCGTTCAAGGTGAAGATCCCGGCCGGTGTCTCCGACGGGCAGAAGATCCGTCTGCGCGGCCGGGGACGCAAGTCGCCCGACGGCGGCGAGAGCGGCGACATCGTCGTGACCGTGGCGGTGCGCCCGCATCCCGTCTTCTCGCGCGACGGCCTCAATCTGCGGATCACCGTTCCGGTGACCTTCACCGAGGCGGCACTCGGCGCCACGATCGAGGTCCCCACCCTCGGCGGCGACACCGTGCGCCTGCGCGTCGCCCCCGGCACCCCGTCGGGGCGCGTGCTGCGCGTCAAGGGGCGCGGCATCGAGACCGCGAAGGGCACCGGCGATCTGCTCGCCGAGGTGCAGGTCGCCGTGCCGACGCACCTCGACGACGCCGCCCGCGAGGCCCTCGAGCGCTTCCAAGCGCTCGAGCCGAAGGAGAACCCCCGCGCCGACCTCATGGCGAAGGCGCGATGACCGCCCGCTGAGGTCACCACCGCGATCACGCCCGCCGCGCTGCCGCCGCAGCGACGACACTGACACGATGGACTGAGCGCGTCGCCGCGGTTCTAGGCAAACGGTACGAGAGGATGCCGCGAACCCGGCCCGCGAGGAGCGACGAGAGGAGAAGACGTGTCGCACAGAGAGATCGACGAGGACGCCCCGATCTTCGCCATCGCCGCCGCCGCCGAGCTGTCGAACATGCACCCGCAGACGCTCCGTCAGTACGACCGCCTCGGGCTCGTCGTGCCCGCGCGCACGCAGGGCGGCTCGCGTCGTTACTCGAGCCGGCACGTGCAGCAGCTGCGAGAGGTCGCGCGCCTGTCCGGCGAGGGGATGAGCCTGCCCGCGATCGCGCGTCTGCTCACGCTCGAGCAGCAGGTGCACGACCTCGCCCGCCGCGTGAACGACCTCGAGCGGCAGCTCACCGTCGAGCGGCAGTCGCGCCCGGGCGCCCGCGTGTTCGCGGCCGGCGCCACCGGCTCGGTCGTGACGCTTCGCCACGGTGCGCGCGTGCGCCGCGCGACCGACATCGTGCTCTGGCGCCCCCGTGACGTGCACGACGACTGACTTCCTCCTCCGGATGCCCAGGCCCTGAGCACCTGAACGTGTCAGGCGGGGTCGAGGCGCAGCACCGTCGGCGATTCGCCGACCTGCAGGTCGTCCACCACGCGGATCGTTCGCGCCACGTCATCCACCCGGCCGATGACCGTGCCGAAGCGCCGCCGATCGGAGCACACCGCGGTGACGGTCACGAAGTGCGAACCGGTGTCCCACGTGTAGGTGGCGAACGGCGGCGTCTTCGGGTCGCTGGGCAGGGGCATCGCGAGCTTCTCGCCGACGCCCAGGTGCGGATTGCGGAACGATTCGGTGTCGTCGTACTCCATCGGCATCATCGCCCGGGCGGCGCGCAGCTGCGCGGTGGCCTCCTGCAGCTGCGCCATCACCACGAGCAGCTCGGGGTCGCCCTTCCACACCCACACCAGCACGCGCCCGGCCGCCCGCCGCATCAGCAGCGGCGCCGCCTGGCTGAGGACCCAGGCGAACGCCCCACCACCCGGGCGCGGGGCCGCGCCCGTTGCCTGGTTGGCCTGACTCAGCAGCATGCCGATGGCGGCTTTGCGATGGCGGCGGCCGCGGAATCCGAGGGAGCCGGTCACCGGCACCCAGAGGTCGGCGGGGGCGTCGGCCTGCAGTCGGGACATGCCCCACAGCCTACGATCCGGGTCTGGGAGAGGGATGCCGGAAACCCGCGTTCGCGAAGAGAGAACGCTCCCAGAGCTTCCGGGCTCGCCGATGTCGGAGGTCGGTGCCAGGCTGTGTTCAGCGGTCAGTCCGACCGCGACGAGCCTGTCCCGGAGGTCCCCGTGCTCGGCAAGATCCTCATCAGATACCTCTCCCGGTATCGCTGGCTGCTCCTCGCGCTCCTGGTGTTCCAATTCGCGGCGGCGATGGCGTCGCTGTACCTGCCGCGCTTGAACGCCGACATCATCGATCAGGGCGTCGCTCGGGGCGACACCGCGTTCATCTGGTCCCAGGGCTCGCTCATGCTCATGATCTCGCTCGGCCAGATCACGGCATCCGTCATCGCCACGTATTTCGCGGCGCGTGCGGCGATGGCGGCCGGGCGCGACATCCGTCTCGACGTCTTCGAGAAGGTCAGCGGGTTCTCCGAGCGCGAGCTGTCGCAATTCGGCGCGGGCTCGCTCATCACCCGGAACACCAACGACGTGCAGCAGGTGCAGATGCTGGCGATGATGGGCGCCACCATGCTGGTGAGCGCTCCGCTGCTCGCGATCGGCGGCATCTTCATGGCTCTGCAGCAAGACGTCGGCCTCAGCTGGCTGATCGCCGTCGCGGTGCCGGTGCTCCTCATCGCCGCGGGGCTGATCATCGCCCGCATGGTGCCCTTGTTCCGCAGTTACCAGTCCAAGCTCGACGCCGTGAACCGCATCATGCGCGAGCAGCTCACCGGCGTCCGCGTCGTCCGCGCGTTCGTGCGCGAGCGCATCGAGGAAGAGCGCTTCCGCGGCGCCAACACCGACATCCTCGAGGTCGGCCGCCGGGTCGGCTCCCTCTTCGTGCTGCTCTTCCCCCTCGCCATGCTCGTCCTGAACGTCACCGTGGTCGGGGTCATCTGGTTCGGCGGCATCCAGGTCGACGCCGGCGGTGTGCAGATCGGCACCCTCTTCGCGTTCATGCAGTACGTCGCGCAGATCCTCATGGGCGTGCTCATGGCGAGCTTCATGACCGTGATGATCCCGCGCGCCGCCGTCTCGGCCGAGCGCATCGGCGAGGTGCTCGACAGCCACTCGACCCTCGAGCGGCCGGCGAGCCCCGTCCGCACGTTCCCCACGCCCGGTGCCGTCGAGTTCGACGACGTCGCGTTCGCCTACCCGGGTGCCGAGGCGCCCGTCGTGTCGGGGATCAGCTTCACCGCGCGGCCCGGCGAGACCGTCGCCATCGTCGGTTCGACCGGCGCGGGCAAGACGACCCTCGTCTCGCTCATCCCGCGCCTGTTCGACGCCACCGTGGGAGCCGTGCGCGTGGGCGGTGTCGACGTGCGAGACGCCGACCTCGACGTGCTGTGGAAGAGCATCGGTCTCGTGCCGCAGCGGCCGTTCCTGTTCAGCGGCACGGTGGCCTCGAATCTGCGGTTCGGGCGCGAAGACGCCACCGACGACGAACTCTGGCACGCGCTCGAGATCGCGCAGGGCCGCGACTTCGTCGAGGCGATGGAGGGGCGCCTCGAGGGGCGCATCGCCCAGGGCGGCACGAACGTCTCGGGAGGTCAGCGCCAACGTCTCGCGATCGCGCGCGCGATCGTGCACCGTCCGGCGGTCCTCGTGTTCGACGACTCGTTCTCGGCCCTCGACCTCAGCACCGACGCGAGGCTCCGTCAGGCGCTGTGGGGAGAGCTCCCCGAGGTCACCAAGATCGTCGTCGCCCAGCGCGTGTCCACCATCACGGGGGCCGACCGCATCGTCGTGCTCGAAGACGGCCGCATGGCCGGTGTCGGCACCCACGACGAACTGCTGCAGACGAGCCCCACCTACCGCGAGATCGTCGAGTCGCAGCTGGGGGTGGAGGCATGAGCACCACCGACGCACTCACCGAGGAAGACCGCGCCGAACTCGAGCTGGCCGAGCAGGCACGGCTCAACTCCGGCGATTGGGACAGCGTCGCGCCCGGCAAGGCGTCCGACTTCGGCTCGAGCTTCCGCCGTCTCATCGGCCTGCTCCGCCCCTACGCCTGGTCGTTCGGTCTCGTCTCGCTCGCCGGCGCCCTGGGCGTCGTGCTCGCGGTACTCGCGCCCCGCGTGCTCGGCGATGCGACCAACATCATCTTCGAGGGCGTCGTCTCGCGCGGTCTCGCCGAGCAGTTCCCCACCGGCACCTCGCAGGCCGAGGTCGTGGAGGCGCTGCGTGCGGCGGGCCAGGGCGACGTCGCGAACATCGTCGGTGCGATGGACAACTTCTCCGTCGGGGCCGGTGTCGACTTCGACGCCCTGCGGATGGTCGTGATCGCGGTGCTGGCGATCTACGTCGGGTCGTCGGTGCTGTCGTGGGTGCAGGGCTACGTCATCAACGTGATCATGGTGCGCACCATGTGGCGACTGCGCGAAGACGTCGAGGCCAAGGTCAACCGCCTGCCGCTGTCGTACTTCGACCGCGTGCAGCGCGGTGAGCTCATCTCGCGCGTCACCAATGACATCGACAACATCACGCAGACGATGCAGCAGTCGCTCTCCAGCGCGCTCACCTCGGTGCTGACCGTGGTGGGCGTGCTGATCATGATGTTCACCATCTCGTGGCAGCTCGCGCTCGTCGCCCTGATCTCCCTGCCGCTCATGGCCGTGATCTTCGGCGTCATCGGCCCCAAGTCGCAGAAGGCGTTCGGTGAGCAGTGGAAGAAGGTCGGACGCCTCAACGCGCGGGTCGAGGAGTCCTTCTCCGGTCATGCGCTCGTCAAGGTCTACGGCCGTGAGAAAGACGCGCGAGAGAAGTTCGAGGTCGAGAACGAGGAGCTCTACCAGGCGAGCTTCAAGGCCCAGTTCCTCTCCGGCATGATCATGCCCGGGATGATGTTCGTCGGGAATCTCACCTACGTCGGCATCGCGGTGCTCGGCGGTCTCATGGTCGCCGGCGGTCAGATCCGGCTGGGCGACGTGCAGGCCTTCATCCAGTACTCGCAGCAGTTCACCCAGCCGCTCTCGCAGCTCGGTGGCATGGCCGCCGTCGTGCAATCCGGCACCGCCTCGGCCGAACGCGTCTTCGCCCTGCTCGACGCCGAGGAGCAGGATCCGGATGCCGACGACGCCCCGGCCCACGTCGACGGACGCGGCGTCATCGAGTTCGAGAACGTCCGTTTCGCCTACACGCCCGACCGACCGCTCATCACCGATCTGTCGTTCCGCGTGGAACCCGGGCAGACGGTGGCCATCGTGGGACCCACCGGCGCCGGCAAGACGACGCTCGTGAACCTCATCATGCGGTTCTACGAGCTCGACGGCGGGCGCATCCTGCTCGACGGGCAGGACATCGCCGAGCTGCGCCGCGACGACGTGCGTTCACGCACGGGCATGGTGCTGCAGGACCCGTGGTTGTTCGCCGGATCGATCCGCGACAACATCCGCTACGGCCGGGAGACCGCCACCGACGACGAGATCGTGGAGGCAGCCGCCGCCACGCGCGTCGACCAGTTCGTCCACTCCCTGCCCGAGGGCTACGACACCGTGCTCGACGAAGACGCCGCGAACGTCTCCGCGGGTGAGAAGCAGCTGATCACGATCGCCCGCGCGTTCGTTGCCCGCCCGTCGGTGCTGATCCTCGACGAGGCCACGTCGTCGGTCGACACCCGTACGGAGCTGCTCCTGCAGCAGGCGATGGCGGCGCTGCGCGAGGGGCGTACGTCGTTCGTGATCGCGCACCGGCTCTCGACGATCCGCGACGCCGACCTGATCCTCGTGATGGAACACGGCGACATCGTCGAGAAGGGTACGCACGACGAACTCATCTCGGCCGAGGGCGCCTACTACCGCCTCTATCGATCGCAGTTCGAGCAGGCCGCCGCCGATCCCGACAGTGCGGCGTCGGAGTCCGGGACCGACGGCGAGCGGAACTCCGCGCAGGCCTCCGGCTCGCCGCAGGCCCCGGCCGGAGCCGACGCCGAGGTGGTCTCGGCCCTCGCGGTCGCGGCATCCGAGGTTCCGGCACCGGCGGGCACGGACGGACCCCCGCGCCCCGCGCAGGGCACTCCCCTCGTCGATCCGCGACTCGACGACCGCGGCTGAGGTGCCGAGCGCGTCTCGGTCCGAGAGGCTCCGGCGCGTGCGCGGCCCACACTCGGGTCCACACCGCATGCAGTTCCTCGGGGCGCGGCACCCGCGCCCCGAGCGGATCTCGCGCCCCCACCCACCCGGCTCATGACCCGCGCGTGCCTGTGGATGCTGCCCGGGTGCGTGAAATCCGCTCCGGTACAGTGGACGGGCGCATGAACCGCACCGTGCGAACCGCCCGCCGCACAGATAGGCCTCACCACAGTGACCACTCCTGCGACGCCCGCCGATCCCTCCGCGCCCGCCGCCGCGGCCGAGGCCCCGGCCGCCCGTCCCTTCTCCGACGCCGCCGACCGGCCGCTGAGGATCCTCATCGGCGCCGACACCTTCCTCCCGCACGTCAACGGCGCCGCCCGGTTCGCCGAGCGCCTGGCCGCCGGTCTCGTCGCGCGCGGCCACGATGTGCACGTCGCGGCCCCGAGCGTCGGTCGCCGTAGCGCCGGCACCGCGACCGAGACGATCGAGGGGCAGCCGATGCCGATGCACCGGCTTCCCGCCTACCGTTTCCTCCCCCACGACTGGCTCACGTTCGTGCTGCCGTGGCGGTCGAAGCACTACGCCCGGCTCCTGCTCGACGAGATCAAGCCCGACGTGGTGCACATCCAGTCGCACATCATCATCGGTCGCGGTCTCGCGCGCGAGGCCCGCAAGCGCGGGATCCCCGTCATCGCGACGAACCACGTCATGGCAGAGAACATCCTCGACTTCACGACGCTGCCCGACTTCCTCGACCGCATCTTCGTCAAGCTCGCCTGGGCCGACGCCGAGCGCACCTTCAAGATGACGCGCGCCGTCACCACGCCCACCCGCAAGGCGGCCGACTTCCTCGAGTCCACGATCGACGTCTCCGGCGTGATCCCGATCTCCTGTGGCATCGACCGCTCCAACTACCGCCCCGACCTGGCACCCCGAGACGCGAACCGCATCCTGTTCGTCGGGCGCCTCACCACCGAGAAGCACATCGACGTCGTGCTGAACGCGCTCGCCAAGCTCGACCCGGCCCTCGACGCCACGTTCGACATCGTGGGCGGCGGAGATCAACGGGCGAAGCTCGAGACCCTCGCGCAACAGCTCGGTGTCGCCGACCGGGTCACCTTCCACGGCCACGCCTCGGAAGACGACCTGCGCACGCTGTACTCACGCGCGAGCGTCTTCGCCATCGCCTCGATCGCCGAACTGCAGTCGATCGCGACGATGGAGGCCATGGCATCCGGTCTGCCCATCGTCGCAGCCGACGCCGTCGCGTTGCCGCACCTCGTGCACCACGGCGAGAACGGCTACCTCTTCACGCCGGGGAACGCCGACGAGGCCGCCGCGCGACTCACCGACGTGCTGACCGCCTCGCCCGACGACCGCAGACGGATGCAGGAGGCTTCGCTCGCCGCCGTCGCGGTGCACGACATCACCCGCACCCTCGACACCTTCGAGGCGCTGTACCGCGGACGCCCGCTGCCGGAATGAGCCCGTGCACGTCGTGATGTTCGCCGACCAGCACCTCGAGTCGCTGGGCGGTGCACAGGTGTCGATGCGCCTGCAGAAACGCTTCCTCGAGCGCGCGGGTCACATCGTCACCGTCGTCGCGCCGGGACTGCATAGGGACGCCCCCGGGAACGCCGGTTACCTCGACCTGCCGTCGATCGCGATCACCCCCGACCGCGAGTACGCACTCACCTGGCCCGGCGCCCGCACGGATCGCTTCCTCGATGCCCAGATGGGGGCGCGTCTGCCGGTCGACGTCGTGCACGTGCAGGCCGACTTCTGGGGCGCGTTCATCGGCCACCGCTACGCCGCGCGGCACGGCCTGCCGGTCGTGCACACGATGCACAACCGCGTCGACGTCGGGATCGAGGCGACGGCACCCTTCCCCGGCCTGGTGCTGCGCGCGCTGAACGCCTGGGCGCGGACCGCGCTCAAGCCCGCCGCCGCGGCATCCCGTTCCAGATCTCGGACGACCGCGCCGACCTCGGACCCGGGCGGCGATCTCCGTGCTTCGCGCGACGCTCCGAGCTCCGGCGCGACCGTCCCGTCGACGGGCGCGCCGCGTCCGCGCGAGCGGGATGCCGTCCGCCGCGCCGACGGCTGGGCGTACCTGCGTCGGCTCGCCGCGCTGTCGAGCGCGGTCACGGCCCCCTCCGGCCACTTCGCGCGTCGGCTCGAGCGGCACGGCGTCGCTCCCGCGGTCGACGTCATCTGGAACGGCATCGACGACGACGTTCTCGACGCCGCCCTCGTCGCCGGCCCTCTCGAACGCCGACCCGGTCGCCCGCGGTTCGTCTGGCTGGGGCGCATGAGCCCCGAGAAACGCCTCCTGCCGTTCCTCGAGGCTGTCGCGGCGTCGGGTATCGACGCCGAGGTCGAGATCATCGGTGGCGGCGGGCAGCTGCGCGCCGCGCGGCGTATCGTCGAGCGACGCACGCCCACCGCCACCGTCACGTTCGCCGGCCGACTGCCCTACGCCGAGACCCTGCGCCGTCTCGCCGATGCCGACGCCGTCGTGCAGACCTCGATCGGGTTCGAGACGCAGGGGATGACGGTGTTCGAGGCTGCGTCGCTCGGCACGCCCGCGGTCGTGAGCGATCCCGACATCGCGGCGGAGCTGGGCTCCGGAACGTGGACCGTCGCGGATGCCACGCTCGCGGCGCTCGCGGAGACCCTGCGTCGAGCCTCCGCCGACATCACCGCCGGCTCGCCGGTGACGCCGGATCCGAGCGTCGCCGAGCGCTTCCGCCAGTCGTCGCGCACGGCGGCGATGGTCGCGGTGTACGGGCGGGCGGTCGCGGCGGGCCGTTGAGCTCGAGCTGGGCGGGTCTCGGGGTCTTCCGTCCGCACAGCCGTCATCGCCGCCGCGCCGCTCAGTCGGTCCCGGCGATGCGAAGCGGGGCGGTGATCGGTGACGAGAGCGGCGCGGCGACGTGCACGCTCGGTCGGGCCGCTTCCGCCGAGGGCGCGGCGGTCACGGGGGACCGCGGTACGTCGGGCACGGCCGCGGTGACCCGTGCGGGGTCGGTGGGCACGCGACCGTAGCCGTCGGTGCGGACGAGCCACAGCGTCGCGACGACGCCGGCGAGGGTCAGGATGCCGAGAGCGATGAGGTAAGCCATGGCAGAAACGCTACGAGTGGAGGAAAAGGGCCGCGAGTGGCATGATGGACGTCACCCGTCAGATTCCTGCCACACCGGAGGTGCGCATGCGCTCGGTCGCCGTCGTCGTCCAATCGGGGTTCGCCCCGTTTGAATTCGGACTCGCGTGCGAGGCGTTCGGCCTCGACCGCAGTGACGACGGCATCCCGAACTTCGACTTCCGCATCGTCGCGCCCGACCCGGGAGTCGTGCCCTCGAACATCGGCTTCTCGATCAACGTCGAGCACGGCCTCAAGGCCGCGGACGACGTCGACATCCTCGTGTTGGCGCCCATTCCCCGCGAGCAGTGGGGCGCCGTCGACGAACGGGTGCTCGACGTGGTGCGCGCCGCGCACGCGCGTGGTGCGTGGCTGCTCAGCGTGTGCAGCGGATCGTTCGTGATCGCGGCATCCGGGGTGCTCGACGGGCAGCGGGCCACCACGCACTGGCGCTATGCCGACGTGATGGCGCGGATGTATCCCTCGATCGAGGTCGATCCCGACGTGCTGTACGTGCAGGCGGGCAACATCATCACGAGCGCCGGAACGGCCGCGGGCCTCGATGCCTGCTTGCACCTGCTGCGCCAGGAGCTGGGGTCGGAGCTGGCGAACCGCATCGCCCGCCGCATGGTCGTCGCTCCGCAGCGCGACGGCGGACAGGCGCAGTTCATCGCCTCGCCGATCCCCGTCGACACCTCTCTGTCACTCGCCCCGGTGACGGAGTGGATGCTGCAGAACCTGGATGCCGAGCTCTCGGTCGAACGGCTGGCCTCCCGCGCGCACATGTCGCCGCGCACCTTCGCCCGCCGGTTCAAGGCCGACCTCGGGGCGACCCCCGCCGCGTGGCTCGCGCGCCAGCGGCTGCTGCACGCGCAGCGGTTGCTCGAGGAGACGGACCTCGGCCTCGACCGCATCGCCGCCGAGTGCGGATTCGGTTCCGCGGCGGTGCTGCGGCAGAACTTCGCCCGCACGATGGGGCTCACCCCGACCGCGTACCGCGCGCGCTTCTCGTGTTCCGACGCCGTCGGGGCGGCGTCCGACAGCCCGTCCGTCTCGCCGGTCGCTCAGCCGGTGCCGGCCTGAGCGCCCGCGCCGCGGCGACCGGGTAGTGCGTCGAGATGACCCGCCCTCGCGGAGATGGCCCGCTTCTCGCGGTGGATCGCGGTCATCTCGCGCAGAGCGTGTCATCTCGCCGCGGTGCGGGCGAGGCGCGGCGCCGCCCGTGGTTCGACCCGGCGGCGGGCGTCGGCATCCATTGCCCCCGCGGGGCCGTCCTGGTAAACTTGAGTCAACGCAACTCAAGTTTGCGACCAGACTTCAGGAGACCGCATGAACGCCACGCAACAGCCGGGGCAGGAGGACGCCCGCAGCGCCCTCGAGCAATTCGGCATCAACCTCACCGATCGAGCCCGCCAGGGCAAGCTCGATCCCGTCATCGGACGCGACGGCGAGATCCGACGCGTCAGCCAGGTGCTCACGCGCCGCACGAAGAACAACCCCGTGCTCATCGGGGAGCCCGGCGTCGGCAAGACCGCCGTCGTCGAGGGTCTCGCCCAGCGCATCGTCGCGGGCGACGTCGCCGAGAGCCTCAAGAACAAGGAGCTCGTCTCGCTCGACATCTCCGCGCTCGTCGCCGGGGCGATGTACCGGGGCCAGTTCGAGGAACGCCTGAAGAGCGTGCTGAAGGAGATCACCGAGTCCGACGGCCGCATCATCACGTTCATCGACGAGCTGCACGTGCTCATGGGCGCGGGCGGCGGCGAGGGCTCGGTCGCGGCCTCCAACATGCTCAAGCCCATGCTCGCCCGCGGCGAGCTGCGCCTGATCGGGGCGACCACGCTCGATGAGTACCGCGAGTTCATCGAGAAGGATGCCGCTCTCGAGCGCCGCTTCCAGCAGGTGTACGTCGGCGAGCCCACGGTGGAGGACACGGTGGCGATCCTCCGTGGCCTGAAGGAACGCTACGAGGCGCACCACAAGGTCGCCATCGCGGATGCCGCCCTGGTCGCCGCCGCCGCGCTGTCCAACCGCTACATCCCCGCTCGTCAGCTGCCCGACAAGGCGATCGACCTCATCGACGAGGCGGCATCCCGCCTGCGCATGGAGATCGACTCGGCGCCGCTCGAGATCGACGAGCTGCGCCGTCACGTCGACCGCCTCAAGCTCGAAGAGCTCGCGCTGAAGAAGGAGAAGGACGCCGCGTCGAAGGAGCGCCTCGCGGCACTTCGTGAGACGCTCTCCGCCGAGCAGGCCAGGCTCGACGAGCTGCAGGCCCGGTGGGAACGCGAGCGCGCCTCGCTCAATCGCGTGGGCGACCTCAAGACGCGCCTCGACGCCGCCCGAGTGGATGCCGAGCGCGCCCAGCGCGAGGGCAACCTCGAGCGCGCGTCGCGACTGCTGTACGCCGAGATCCCGGCGCTCGAGCGCGAGTTGATGACCGCGGAGCGCGAGGAACCCGCGGGCGACCGCATGGTCAACGAGCAGGTAACCGACGAAGACATCGCGGCCGTCATCGCCGCGTGGACCGGCATCCCCGTCGGCCGGCTGCTCCAGGGCGAGACCGAGAAGCTGCTGCACCTCGAGCGCGAGCTCGGCAAGCGACTGATCGGCCAGCGGGATGCCGTCAAGGCGGTGTCGGACGCCGTCCGCCGCTCGCGCGCGGGCATCAGCGACCCGAACCGGCCGGTCGGCTCGTTCCTGTTCCTCGGCCCGACGGGTGTCGGCAAGACGGAGCTGGCGAAGTCGCTCGCCGACTTCCTCTTCGACGACGAGCACGCCATGGTGCGCATCGACATGTCGGAGTACGGCGAGAAGCACTCCGTCTCGCGCCTGGTCGGGGCTCCTCCGGGCTACATCGGCTACGAGCAGGGTGGGCAGCTCACCGAGGCCGTGCGCCGCCGTCCCTACAGTGTCGTGTTGCTCGACGAGGTCGAGAAGGCGCACCCCGAGGTGTTCGACGTGCTGCTGCAGGTGATGGACGACGGCCGCCTCACGGACGGCCAGGGACGCACGGTCGACTTCACCAACGTCATCCTGGTCCTCACCTCCAACCTCGGCTCGCCGATCCTCATCGACCCGACGCTGTCGACCGAGACCAAGCGGGAGCAGGTGCAGGCGCTCGTGCGCCAGGCCTTCAAGCCCGAGTTCGTGAACCGCCTCGACGACATCGTGATCTTCCAGGCACTGAGCCAGGACGACCTGGCCCAGATCGTCGAACTCGCGGTCGACGCGCTGCACAAGCGCCTTCGCGAGCGCCGGCTGAGCCTCGCGGTCACACCCGACGCGCGGTCGTGGCTCTCCGAGCGCGGCTACGACCCGGTGTACGGCGCGCGCCCGCTGCGCCGACTCATCCAGTCGGAGATCCAGAACCGCCTCGCCATGGCGATCCTCGCCGGTTCCGTGCGCGACGGAGACGTCGTCCGCGTCGACGTGGCCAGCGACGGCGAGTCGCTCATGCTGGTGAGCGACGGGCCGGCGGAACAGTCCGACGACGGCTCGGGCGACGACGTGATCGAGGCGGAGATCGTCGAGTAGCGGAAGCGACGAAGGGGGATGCCGCGGTGTGCGCGGCATCCCCCTTCATCTCTGCGTCACGCGTCGAGAAGCAGCGACTCCGCGATCGGGCGGCGCTCGCGCGGGGCACCCTCGCGGGCACGGACGGCCTCGTCGGCCGAGTCGAGGTCGCCGAAGGCGCCGACCGCGATGACGGTCACGGGCGTGAAGCGCGCGTCGAGGTCGAAGGCCGCGCGCAGCTCATCGGCCGAGAAGCCGCCCATCGTGTGGGTGGCGAGTCCGCGGGCGTGGGCCTCGACGGTGAAGAACGCGGCGGTCTGGCCGGCGTCGTAGGTGGCCCAGGGGCGGGGGTTGCCCTCGGCGTCGGTCGTCTCGGCGAGCACGACGAGCAGAGCGCCGGCGGCGGGAGCCCAGCCCTGGTTGAAGCCGACGAGCGCGTCGACGATGCGGGCATGAGCGTCGGTGCCGCGCCGGGCGAGCAGGAAGCGCCACGGCTGGCTGTTGTTGGCGGACGGCGACCAGCGGGCGGCCTCGAAGGCGGCGCGCAGTGCGTCTTCGTCGATGGGTGCGGTCGCGTCGAAGACGCGGGTGCTCCACCGCTCGGCGAGGACGTCGAGGATCGGGACATCGGTCTGAGCGGTGCGGACGAGAACATCGGACATGGGGTACTCCTCAGGGTGAGAACGAAGCAGGGCGCCGTTGACCCGCACGAGCAAACGTCATCAGAGCGCGCCATGTTCCCGTGTGACGCTGAACGTCGCCGATGAACACCGCCGGGGCGTCTCGCGAGTCCGCGCGCCCCGGATGCCCGGAGCCGGGCGCCGCGTGGATCGGAGGCGACCGGGTCAGTCGTTCCAGGACGCGGGTCCGGCGGTCCCCGCGGGGTACTCGTCGAGCGGCACGTCGTTCTCACGCCAGGCATCGATGACGGGCTGCACGATGCGCCAGCACTGCTCGGCCGCGTCGCCGCGGACGGCGAGCATGGCATCGCCGTCGAGGATGCCGGAGAGCACCTCGCCGTAGGCCTTGAGGGCGCCCTCGCCGAGGTGGGCGGAGAGGTTCACCCGCTCGAGGTCGAGGGGGTCGTCGGCACCGTTGATGTTGAGCCCGAGGCTGATCGTGTCGGGGCCGAGCGAGAACACCATCTCGGAGGGGGTGCTCTCACCGGCGAAGCCGACGGGGAGGTGCCGCACGGGCTTGAAGGCGACGGTGACGGCGGGGTCTCCCGTGCCGAGGGCCTTGCCCGAGCGCAGCAGGATCGGAACGCCCTGCCAGCGGGCGGTGCGCACCTCGACGGTCATCTCGGCGAGGGTCTCGGTCCCTCGCGAGGCGTCGACACCGGGCTCGTCGACGTACGGCGAGAAGTGGCGGTCGCCGACGTCGCCCGCGCTGTAGCGGGCGCGCCGCGAGTTGGCCACCGGGTCGTCGTCTTTCACGTGCGTCGCGCGCAGGACCGCCGAGGTCGCGTCGCGCAGGTCGAGCTGATCGAGCGAGGCCGGGGGCTCCATCGTGACGAAGGCCATGACCTGCAGCAGGTGGCTCTGGATCATGTCGACGAGGGCGCCCGCGGCGTCGTAGTAGCCCGCGCGACCCTCGAGGCCGAGAGCCTCGGGGAAGTCGATGCGGACCGAGGCGATGTCGTCGGCCGACCACACGCTCTCGATGATGCGGTTGGCGAAGCGCGTTCCGAGCAGGTTCAGCACCGTGGAGCGACCGAGGAAGTGGTCGATGCGGAACACCTGGTCTTCGGACACCAGCGTCGCGAGTTGCTGGTTGAGTCGGTGGGCGCTCGCCTCGTCGGTGCCGAAGGGCTTCTCGAGCGCGAGGATCGTGCCGTCGGGGATCGTGACGTCGCTGAGCGCGAGGCACGCTCTCTCGGTGACGGCCGGGGGCACCGCGAAGTACAGCGCGGGCCGGCCCTCGGCGTCGTCGAGGAGCTTCTGCAGGTCGTCGGCCGTGGTGATGTCGGCCCGCGAGTACGTGGTCTCCGACACCGCGGCGAAGGCGGCATCGGCATCCATCGTGTGGAAGGCCTTGCGCACCACCTCGCGCCAGTGCTCGTCGGTCCAGTCCTCCATGCCGGCGCCGTGCAGGCGCACCGACCGGCCGGGTTCGCGCGTGAGCAGCTGGCCGAGGGCCGGCAGAAGCAGTCGCGAGGTGAGGTCGCCTGAAGCGCCCAGGATGATCAGGGTGGTGTCCGCCGCCATGCGGCCACCGTATCCCTCCTCACCGACACGCGGACGGTGCTTGCCCCGGATGCAGGGATGCCACTAACGCGACGCACGGCTCCGATGGGGGTGCCACCTGTCACAATCCGAGGGTGACGACTCCGATCGAGGACTACGCCGTCCTCAGCAACTGCCGCTCCGCCGCCCTCGTCTCCTCGCAGGGCAGCGTCGACTGGCTGTGCCTTCCGCGCTACGACAGCGCATCGATGTTCGCCGCGCTCCTCGGCGACGAGTCGCACGGGGCGTGGTCGTTGCGCCCGGCCGACCCCGCGGCACGGGCGACCCGCCGCTACGACGGCGACACCTTCGTGCTCGTGACGCGGTGGGAGACGAGCACCGGGATCGCCGACGTCTACGACGCGATGCCCGTCGACGAGGGCGTCGAGGCGCTCATCCGCCGCGTGGTGGGGGTGTCGGGCGAGGTCGACTTCGTCAGCGAGGTGCGCCTGCGCTTCGACTACGCCCGTGCCGTGCCGTGGGTGCAGCAGGTGGGCCGGGACGACACCCACGCGATCCTCGCGGTCGCGGGACCGGATGCCGTGATCGTGCGCGGTCCGCGCCTGATCGCCGTCGACACCGCGCACCGGGGCCGCTGGACCACCGCACCCGGCGCGAGCGTCGATTCGGTGCTGTCGTGGGGGCCGTCGTGGCTCGAGCCCCCCGTGGCGGTCGACGTCGAGGCCGCCCTCGAGCGCACCCGGGAGTGGTGGGCCGCGTGGGCCGACCGCGTGCAGGCGGCCGGCTCGCACGCTGCGCTCGTCACGCGCTCGCTCATGGTGCTGCGCGCCCTCACGCACTCCGAGACGGGCGGCATCGTGGCTGCGGCCACCACCTCGCTCCCCGAGTCGTTCGGCGGGTCGCGCAACTGGGACTACCGCTACGTCTGGCTGCGCGACGCCGCTCTGACCCTCAGCGCCTACATCGACCACGGCTACCTGGATGCCGCGCACCGCTGGCGCAACTGGCTCCTGCGGGCGATCGCGGGCGATCCGGCCGACGTGCAGATCATGTACGGCATCGCGGGCGAGCGCGACCTTCCCGAGCGCGAGATCCGGAGTCTGCCGGGCTACGGCGGCGCGGCGCCCGTGCGCATCGGCAACGGCGCCGTGGACCAGTACCAGGCCGACGTCATCGGCGAGGTCATGGTGGCCCTCGAGGCCGCGCGCGACGCGGGCGTGGAGGAGACGAAGTTCTCCTGGGCGTTGCAGCGGGCCCTGCTCGATCAGCTCGCGCAGGAGGTCGACCGTCCCGATCTCGGCATCTGGGAGATGCGCGGCGACCCCCACTTCTTCACGCACTCGCGCGCGATGGTGTGGGCTGCGTTCGACCGCGGCATCCGGGCCGTCGAGGAGGGCGGCCACGACGGGGAGGTCGACACCTGGCGGTCGCTGCGCGATCGCGTGCGCGCCGACATCGATGCGCGAGGCGTGCACGAGGGCGGGTGGTTCACGCAGCACTTCGACACCGATGAGGTCGACGCCTCCCTGCTGGTGCTGCCGCAGGTGGGCTTCTGCGCCTACGACGACCCGCGCATGCTCGCCACCGTCGCCCGTATGGAGCAGACGCTCATGCCCGACGGGTGGCTGCTGCGCTACCGCACCACCGGGGTCGACGGACTGACCGGCGACGAGCACCCCTTCCTCGCGTGCTCGTTCTGGCTCGTGGGCCAGTACGCCCACAGCGGCCGGCGAGACGAGGCCGTCGCCCTGATGCAGCGGCTGACCGCGGTCGCCAACGACCTGGGACTGCTGTCGGAGGAGTACGACCCCACGACGGGGCGACAGGCCGGCAACACCCCGCAGGCGCTTTCGCACCTCGCTCTCGTGGGGGCCGCCGACGCCCTCGATGCGACCGCTGCGTCCGCGGAAGCCTGACGCCGCCCCGCCCGGCGCCCCACCGGCGCGCGGGGCCGCTCAGCTCCGGGCCCGCACCGGCTCGCACGGTCGTAGAGTCATCCGCATGGACGACGACGTCGAGCTCCGGCGCCTCCGCGAGCGCGTGTACGGCGTCGACGGTGCGAGTGCGTCGCCGGAGACGATCGCGCGCCTCGCCGAGCTCGAGCAGCGGGGCCGCGCGCGCGACGAGACCGCGGCATCCCTCCCCGAGCCGGGGGAGGACCCCGCGGCGCCCGGTGCGTCGAACACGGAGCACCCCGCCGACGAACGACCGGATGCCACCCCCCGGCGCTCGCGATCCGCGCTGCGGTGGGCGCTCGCCGCCGTCGGCGGGGTGGCGCTGGTCGGGATCGGCATCGCGGTCGGTGCGAACCTCCCGCTCGCGCCCGCGGCGGCGGATCCCGCGGCCGCGGCCTACCCCGAGCTGACCTTCCCGCAGACGGTCGAAGACGTGATCTCGGCCGACATCCTGCGCGACAGCGGCATCGGCGCGTCGAGCACGCGCTACATCGCCACCGTCAGCGACTTCCGCATCTATCTCGCGCAGCCCGACGACGGCGACGGGATCTGCATCGCCGCCTTCACCTCGTCCGACAACCGGCCGTGGTCGGTCGGGTGCGCGACGGGGGGCGCGGGACCCTCCGCCTTCGGTGTCGACGACGATCTCACGGTCGCGGTCGACGACCCGTCCTCCGCCAGCCTCAGCGGCATCCCCATCCGCCTGTCCGAGAGCGTCACGGCGTACGTGGCGCAGTGAACGAAGGAGAACGACGATGTTCCACCCCGACGGCGCCTACTCCGGCTTCGCGGTCGACGACCTCGAGGCCGCGCACCGGTTCTACGCCGACACCCTCGGTCTGCGGGTCGAGGTCCTCGCCGGCTCCGGCTTCCTGACCCTGCACCCGCGGTCGGGCGGCCGCGTGCTCGTCTACGGCAAGCCGCACCACGAACCGGCGTCGTTCACGGTGCTGAACTTCCCGGTCGCCGATGTCGAGGCGGCCGTCGACGACCTCCGCTCGCGCGGGGTCGAGACCAAGATCTACGCCGACGCGGACTTCCCCACCGACTCACGCGGCATCATGCGCGAGGGCGGCCCGCTCATCGCGTGGTTCCGCGACCCCGCCGGCAACGTCCTCGCCGTGCTGGAGGAGTGACCGAGCCGCGACGACGGCGACGGGTGGATGCCGAGACCCCGGCATCCACCCGTGCACCGACCGGTCAGCCGCGCAGCGCCTCCACCAGCTTGACGCGCGCCCCCATGCGCAGGAGGGAGTTGCGGTAGATGCGCGAGGCGACGCCGATCGCCAGCACGCACGAAGCGAGCAGCACGAGCAGCGACAGCACGGGCTCCCACCACTGCGCGTCGCCGAGGTACATGCGCAGCGGCATCCCGACCGGGGCCGAGAAGGGCACGTACGACATGATCGTCAGCACGACGGGGTTGTCGTTGAAGAAGATCACCAGGAAGTACGGCGCCATGATCAGCATGGTGATGGGGGTCGTCGTCGCGCCGATGTCCTCCTGACGCGACACCATCGCGGCCGCTGCGGCGAACAGAGCCGCCAGCAGCACGAAGCCGAAGAGGAAGAAGATCGCGAACCAGGCGATCGGAGCGCCCAGGGCGTCGAGAACCCCGGCCTGACCGGTCACGGCGAGACCGATCACGGCGACGGCCGCGAGCAGCACGATCTGGGCCATCGCCAGGATCGTGTTTCCGAGCACCTTGCCCGCGAGCAGGGCGCGCACGGGGATCGCCGAGATGAGGATCTCGACCACGCGCGTCTGCTTCTCCTCGACGACGCTCTGCGCGATGGTCCCCCCGAAGGTCGAGGCGGCGATGAGGAACACCAGGCCGAAGCCCAGAGCGATGAGGTAGCGCAGGGCGTCGGCTGCTCCCGCGCCCGGCTCGAGCATCTGCACCGGCGGGGTGTCGCTGAGCATCTGCAGCAGCGCCGACGGCACGCTGTCCTCCACCACGACGGTGTAGTCGAACGCGGCGTCCGACGAGCCCGAGACCAGAGCGGCATCCGCTGAGCCGTCCTCGACGAGCGCCCGCGCGGCGTCGTCGCTGTCGGCGACGGTGACCTCCAGTCCGTCGAGGCCCGACACGGCGCTCTGCGTCTGCGCGGTGACGGCGACCGGGATGCCACTGCCCGAGGCGTTGCCGGCGGCGAACCCGCCCCACAGCACCGAGGCGAGGGCCGCGACCACGAGGATCGCGGTGGAGATGACGAACGCCTTGCTGCGCAGCTTCGAGCCGATCTCGCGCTCGGCCACGAGCCAGATGCTCTGCGCCTCGCCCGGTGCGCGACGGGCGGCGGTGCGGGTGGGGGTCGACGTGCTCACTGGATGACCTCCTTGAAGATCTCGGCCAGGGTGGGCCGCTGGGGGGCGAAGCTCGCCACGTCGCCGCGCTCGACGGCGCCGCGCAGCACCCGCTGGGCGGTGTCGTCGTCGGCGGCGTCGAACAGTGCGTAGCCGCCGTCGAAGTCGAGCACGCGCACGCCCGGCTGGTCGCGCAGCCAGCCGGCGTCGCCTCTCGAAACCAGTTCGTAGCGGTGCGTGGCGTGCTGGGCGCGCAGCTCGTCGCGGCTGCCCACGGCGCGGATCGTGCCGGCGGCGATGATGACGAGGTCGTCGCACAGGCGCTCGACCACGTCGAGCTGGTGCGACGAGAACAGCACGGCGGCGCCGGCCGCGGCCTTCTCCTGCAGCACGCCCGCGACGACGTCGACGGCGAGGGGGTCGAGGCCCGAGAACGGCTCGTCGAGGATCAGGACGTCGGGCTCGTGCACGAGGGATGCCGCGATCTGGGCGCGCTGCTGGTTGCCGAGCGACAGCGTTTCGACGAGATCGCCGAGGCGCTCGCCGAGCCCCAGCCGCTCGAGCAGCGCGGTGGCTTTCGTGGTCGCCTCGGTCTTGCCGAACCCGTGGAGGCGGGCGAGGTAGGCGATGTGCTCGGCGACCTTCATCTTCGGGTACAGCCCGCGCTCCTCGGGCATGTAGCCGAACCGGCGTCGATCGGCCGTGGTCACGGGGGCACCGCTCAGCACGACCGACCCCGCGTCCTTGCCGAGCACGCCCAGCGCGATGCGCATCGTCGTGGTCTTGCCGGCGCCGTTGCCGCCGACGAACCCGGTCAGGCGCCCCGGGGCGACCGCGAAACCCACGTCGTCGAGCACGCGGCGTCCGCCGTAGCTCTTGGTGATGCCGTTCAGTTCGAGCACGATGCATCCCTTCTTCTCGTTGTGTCCCACGCTAGGGACGCCGATGCCGCGGCGCCTCCGCCGCGGGACGGTGATGAGGCTCCGCCGTGAGGGGGAGCAACACGGGCTCCTGAGCGTCAGGGTCCGCGCTCTGCGCGGAGGGGGCCCGCGCTCGTCGACGGGAGCGGGCGGTCAGGCGAGACCGTGACGGTGGGCGAGCACCACGGCCTGCACGCGGTCGCGCGCGCCGAGCTTCTGGAGCACGTTCGAGACGTGGGTCTTCACCGTCGCCTCGCCGATGTACAGCCGTGCGGCGATCTCGGCGTTGCTGAGTGCCTCGGCGACCAGCCGCAGAACTTCCGACTCGCGCTCCGTCAGCGGCTCCGACAGGGGAAGGGGCGGGGGAACGGATGCCGCAGGCACCGATGCCCCGGCGGTGAAGCGCTCGATCACGCGGCGGGTGACCTCGGGCGCGAGGAGCGCGTCGCCGGCGCCCACGATCCGCACGGCCGCGATCAGCTCCTCGGGCCCCGCGTTCTTCAGGAGGAAGCCGCTGGCACCGGCCGACAGTGCCGCGAAGAGGTAGTCGTCGCGGTCGAAGGTCGTGACGATGAGGATCGCGGCATCCGAGCCCGGGTCGGCGGTGAGCAGCCGCGTCGCCTCGAGGCCGTCCATGTCGGGCATCTGCACGTCCATGCAGATGACGTCGGGGTGCAGGCGCGCGGCGGCGGCGACGGCCTCCGTACCGGTCGACGCCTCTCCCACGACCGTGATGTCGTTCTCGAGAGACAGGATCGTGCGGAACCCGGCACGCATCATGGCGTGGTCGTCGACCAGCAGCACGCGAAGGTCAGGCACTGGCGACCTCCGCCGCGGCGAGCGGCACGCGCACGCGCACGAGATACCCGCCGCGGGAGCGCGGGCCGATCTCGATCGACCCGCCCGACACCGCCGCGCGCTCGCGCATGCCGAGCTGCCCCAGCCCGGTCGCCGACGAGCCGCGGCGCCCGGTGTTCGAGATCTCGAGCTCGACGGCATTCGGGTCGAACCGCAGACGCACATCGGCGGTGGCGCCGGGCCCCGCGTGCCGACGCGCGTTCGTCAGGGCTTCCTGGGCGATGCGGTACAGGTTGACCTGCACCAGCGGCGGCGGGTCGCACGCCGCCTCGCCCACGACGGTGAAGGTGGTCGGCAGGCCCGCCGCGTCGGCCTCGTCGACGAGCCCGCGGATCGAGCTCAGCCCGTGGGTGGTGGGGGCGGTGTCGGGGGCGGTGTCGGAACCCGGGGTGCGGAGCGTCTCGAGCAGCTGGCGCAGCTCGTGCAGGGAGGTGCGTGCGGACTCCTCGATGCCTCCGAGCACCTCGCGGGTCGCCTCGGGGTCGCGCGCGAGCAGCGATCGGGCCACCCCCGCCTGCACCCCCATGAGCGACACGTGGTGGGCGACGACGTCGTGCAGCTCGCGCGCGATGCGCACGCGGTCGAGGGCGACGGCCTGCGCCGCGGTCACCTCGCGCTCCGACTCGAGCTCGGCGGTGCGCTCCTCCAGGGCCGCGCGCTGGCGCATCTGCTGGTGGGAGCGGTCGCCGAAGTAATAGGCGCCGCCGAAGAACAGCGCGTTCACACCGATCATGAGCAGCTGGTACGCGACGAACGGCGAGAAGGCCCCGGCCCGGGAGAATGCGCCCTCGGCCGCGGGGTCGATGGGCTGGGTGGCGTCTTGGAACATCACCACGAACAGCCACGCGAACATGCCGACGATGATCGCGACGCGCACGATCGTGGCCCGTCGCCGGTTGTCGTCCCACGCGCCCACGGTGTACAGCGCGATGAACATCGCGATGTTGCCGGCGTAGATCTCGGGGATGCGGAACGTCACGGCGAAGAAGTAGGCCACCGACACGACGACCGCCGCCACCGCCGGCCACCGCCGGCGCACCGCGATGGGTAGGGCGAGCACGGCCACGTATCCGAGGGCGACCGCGAGGGAGCCCTGCTCGTCGCCGTAGATCCCCGACACCGACGACAGCACCGCGCTCAGCATCCCGCCCAGGAACAGCACGACCGCGAGCACGACGTCGTTGCGCTGCTGCGTGTGCGTGAGCCCTGGCATCCGGTGTGGCATCCCTCCACGGTAGGGCCGACCACCGACACCTGCATCCCCCGCGCGGCGGAGTCAAGAGGGCCGGGAATATCAGGCGTACGGGGATGCTTGCACGTGAATGAACCCGGGCGCTCGGCGCCCCCGTCGTCTGAGAAAGAGGATCACCGTGACCGACTACACGATCGGCTACATCGTCGGCAGCATCTCCAGCACCTCGATCAACCGCCGTCTGGCGAAGGCACTCGAGAAGGTCGCCCCCGAGGGCGTGACGCTGAAGGAGATCCCCATCAAGGACCTCCCCTTCTACTCGCCCGACCACGACGGGAACTTCCCCGAGGTCGCAACGGAGTTCAAGGAGGCGATCGAGGATGCCGACGGCGTCTTCATCGTGACCCCCGAGTACAGCCGCTCGATCCCGGGTGTGCTCAAGAACGCGCTCGACTGGTCGGCGCGCCCCTACGGTGAGGCGTCGTTCAACGACAAGCCCACCGCCGTCATCGGCACCTCGCAGGGCGGCATCGCCACCGCCGCCGGCCAGCAGCACCTGCGCAGCGTGCTCCTGCACTACAACGCCCTCGTCCTCGGCCAGCCCGAGGGCTACATCCAGTCGACCCCCGGCCTCTTCGAGGAGGACGGCACCGTGACCGACGAGGGCACCGCCGCGTTCCTGCGCTCGATCATCGAGGCGCTCGTGACGCTGATCGCGCGCACCGCCCCGGCAGAGGTCCCCGCGGCCTGAGTTCTGCACGGCGGGGCCGGGGTTCGCCCCGGCCCCGCCGTCGTTCGTCTGCGTGGTCGCCGTGGTGGGTGCGGCGAGAGCCGTGCGGCGCGGCGGACACGCACCGCCGTGCAGCACACGCCTCGAACGGTGCGCCCGAGATCTCAGCGCGACAGCGCGTCGGCCTTGCGCCGCAGCAGAGCCGCCTCGCGCTCGTTCCGGGTGAGGCCTGCCGCCCTGACCAGCTCCGACCGCGCCTCGCGCGTGCGCCCCAGCCGCGACAGCAGCTCCCCACGCACCGAGGGGATCAGGTGCGAGCCCGTGAGCACCCCGGCCGCCGCCAGCCCGTCGACGAGCTCGAGTCCCTCGAGAGGACCGGATGCCATCGACACGGCGATCGCGCGGTTGAGCTCGACGACGGGACTCGGCGCGACGCGGCCGAGCATCTCGTACAGCAGCACGATGCGGTCCCAGTCCGTCGCGTCGACGCTCGTCGCCTCTGCATGACACCGCGCGATGGCCGCCTGCAGCTGGTAGGGGCCTCGTCCCCGACCGAGGGCGTCGGCGCGGTCGAGCAGCGCGGCACCACGGGCGATCGCCGAGCGGTCCCACCGGCGACGGTCCTGGTCGGCGAGGAGCACGGCATCCCCGCTCGCGTCCACGCGCGCGGCGAATCGGGAGGCCTGCAGCTCCATGAGCGCCGAGAGACCCAGCGCCTCGGGTTCGCGGGGCAGCAGACGGTTCAGCACGCGGCCCAGGCGCACCGCTTCGTGCGCCAGTTCGGTGCGCAGCACGGCGTCGCCGGCGCTCGCGGCGTATCCCTCGGTGAAGACGAGGTAGATCACGCTGAGCACCGCGCCGAGGCGCGCCGGCCACTGCGCCGGATCGGGCACCGCGAAGGGCACGTGCGCCGCGGACAGGGCTTTCTTCGCGCGCACGATCCGCTGCTGCATCGTCGGCACGGGCACGAGGAACAGCCGCGCGATCGCGTCGGTGTCGAGACCCGCGACCACCTTCAGGGTCAGCGCCACCTGCGCTTCGCGGGCGAGGACGGGATGACACGCCGCGAACACCAACCTCAGCACGTCGTCGTCGATCGGTTGCCACTCGGCATCCGTGATCTCGTCGAGATCCGCGCCGATCAGTCGGTACTTCTCCCCGAGACTCCGTGCGCGGCGCCAGCCGTCGATCGCCCGCCGCTTCGCGACCGCCGTCAGCCAGGCGCCGGGATTGCGGGGGACGCCCTCGCGCGGCCAGTGCACGAGTGCCTCGGCGACGGCATCCTGAGCCAGGTCCTCCGCGGTCTCGAGGTCGCCCACCACGCGCGCGAGCGTCGCGACGATCCGGGCTCCTTCGATGCGCCAGATCGCCGCGACGCGGCGCGACAGGTCGGGGTCGGTGCTCACCCGCTCGCGGGTCAGCGGGAGGACTGCTCCTCGCGCCAGCCCTCCTCCTTCTGGATGTACCCGTTGTCGGCGAACGCGGCGAAGTCCGTCTCGTCGGTCACGCGACGCACCTCGAGCGTGTTGCCGGCGATGAGCGGGGCACGCCGCGCCCACTCGACGGCCTCGTCACGGGTGGACACCTCGATGATCCAGAAGCCGTTGAACAGCTCGTGCGTCTCGCCGTAGGGGCCGTCGGTGACGACCGGCTCCTCCCCGCCGAACTCGACGACGAAGTTCTGGCTCATGTCTTCGGCCAGGCCGTCGCCGGCGACGAGCACGCCCGCGGTCATCATCGCCTCGTTGTAGGCGCCCATCTCGTTGATGACCTGCTCGAACGGAATCTCTTTGTACGCCGCGTACGCCTCGTCGGTGCCGCGCATGATCAGCATGTACTTCATCGTGAACTCTTCTCGTGGGTGCTCTCTCGAGCGATCGGAGGGGAGCGAATGCCTTCCCCTACTATCGCGTCGAACGGCGCCCGGCGGAATCGACAGGGCGCTGAGAAAACTTCGGATGCCGTGCTGTCGCGGACGCGCACAGGGGGGCGCTGCGGGATGCCCGTTGTGCGGCGTCAGCCGAAGATCATCGGCAGATCGTCATCGTCGTCTGCGCCCGACAGGTCGAGGTCGGCGACCACGGGGACGTGGTCGCTGGGCACCTCGCCCTTGCGCTCGTTGCGGTGGATCTCGGCGCCGTGCACGGCGTCGGCGAAGGCGCGCGAGCCGAGGATGAAGTCGATGCGCAGGCCCTCGTTGCGGGGGAAGCGCAGCTGCTTGTAGTCCCAGTAGGTGTAGCCCGTGGGGATCAACGGGCGCACCACGTCGGTCAGCCCCGCCGTCTCGAACGCCCGGAACGCCGCGCGCTCGGGCGGGGAGACGTGGGTGGTGGCACCCTCGACCACCGTCGGGTCGCCGTTGTCGTCGTCGGTGGGTGCGATGTTGAAGTCTCCGGTGAGCGCGAGGGGGAGGTCGGAGTCTTTCGCGAGGGTGTCAGCGGCGTACTGGCGCAGCTTGTCGAGCCAGTCGAGCTTGTAGGCGTAGTGCGGGTCGTCGAGGCCGCGGCCGTTGGGCACGTAGAGGCTCCAGACGCGCACGCCGTTCACGGTCGCACCGATGGCGCGGGCCTCCTGCGGGAGGTCGGGTCCCTCCTTGCCCTTCTCGAAGCCGGGCATCCCGGGGAAGCCGATCTCGACGTCTTCGAGCGGCTCGCGGCTCGCGATCGCGACGCCGTTCCACTGGTTCAGCCCGTGCGCGGCGACGTGGTAGCCGGCTTCCTCGAAGGCGGCGTACGGGAACTGCTCCGTCTTGCACTTGATCTCCTGCATCGCCAGCACGTCGATGTGCTCGCGCACGCAGAACTCGACGGTGCGGGTGACGCGGGCGCGGATGGAGTTGACGTTCCAGGTGGCCAGGCGCATGGCATCCAGCCTACTTTCGCGCGCCGACATCCCCGCGCGGAGCCGACCGGGCGTGATCCGCACGGCGCACTAAACTCGACGGCGTGACCGCCGCCTCCACTCCCGAGCTCGAAGCCGACCGCCAGGCCCTCATCCGCCTCATCGCCGACGAGGCGGTGTTCCACGGCGACTTCACCCTCTCGAGCGGCAAGAAGGCGACGTACTACGTCGACATGCGCAAGCTCACGCTCGACCACCGCGCCGCGCCGGCGATCGGTCGCCTCGTGCTCGACCTGGTGAAGGACCTCGACGGCGTGGTCGCCGTCGGCGGACTGACGCTGGGGGCCGACCCGATCGCGAACGCCGTCATGCACGAGTCGGTGCACGCGGGCCGCCCGCTCGACGCCTTCGTGGTGCGCAAGGAGCCCAAGGACCACGGCCGCGGCCGCCAGATCGAGGGCGCCGACATCGCCGGCAAGCGCGTCGTCGTGGTGGAAGACACCTCGACCACGGGGCAGTCGGCCCTGAAGGCCGTCGAGGCGCTTCTACGCGAGGGCGCCGAGGTCGTCGCCGTCGCCGTCATCGTCGACCGCAAGACCGGTGCGCAGGCCGCCGTCGAGGCCGAGGGCCTGCAGTGGCTGGCATCCATCGACCTCGACGACCTGGGGTTGCAGCCGCAGTAAGCCGGTCGCGGCGGGCGGGATGCCGGCCGGGCGCCCGCGCGAGAACAGGACATCCGGCGAGAACAGGTCGCCCCGCCGCGGAGCCGTCCTGTTCTGGCGTGATCTCCTGTTCTGGAGTGGCCGCGTTTCGGAGCGCTGCGTTTCGGCGGCGGCGGTGGCGGGCGGGATGCCGGCCGGGCGCCCGCACGAGAACAGGACGTTCGGCGAGAACAGGTCGCCCCGCCGCGGAGCCGTCCTGTTCTGGCGTGATCTCCTGTTCTGGAGTGGCCGCGTTTCGGAGCGCTGCGTTTCGGCGTCGGCGGCGGCGGGCGGGATGCCGGCCGGGCGCCCGCACGAGAACAGGACATCCGGCGAGAACAGGTCGCCCCGCCGCGGAGCCGTCCTGTTCTGGCGTGATCTCCTGTTCTGGAGTGGCCGCGCGCGCCGGTCACGCGATCGGGTCGACCGCGCCCCGACCCGCGAACAGCACCGCGTCGGCGGTGGCGGTGCGATCCCGGATGCCGCGTGCGTCACGCCCGCGGCGGCGAGGCCTCAGCGCGCGTCGTCTTCCGGCCCCGGGCCGTCGAACGGATCGCGGCGGCCGCCGCCGCGCTTCGAGCGCCGCCACTGCACGAGGAACGCGACGAGCGTGCCGGCGGTGATGAAGAAGGCGGTGATCAGCCAGAGGGTGCGGTCGTCCATGCGCCCATCCTCCCCGATGTCGTGGGATGCCGAGCCGGATGGCCTCGCCTGGCGACCGGGCTGTGAGTCGCGGTATCGGCGCGCGGCGTCGCTCAGGGTCTGCGGTTCTCCGCGGCGTCGGAGACGATCTTCGCGATGCGCCTCGCACGGGTCTCGGGGCGCACGGCGGTCGCGATCTGCGTGAGCCCGAACTTCCGGCTGGACGGGGGGAATGCGTCCCAATTCGCACGCGCGGAGGGAACCGCGTCGAGGGCGGACGCGAGATCCGACGGTTCGACCCCCGCTTCCGGACCGTCGAGCATCGCCCACGACCCGTTGGCCCGGGCGACATCGAGCGCGAGCCGGCCGGCCGGGCGCAAGCGCCCGGCCGCCTCGAGACGAGCGATGCGGGCTTTGTTCGTCGCCGCCCAGCCGCTCGTGGCGCGGCGCGGAGCGAACCACAGGCCCGAGCTCGGCTCGTCGAAGATGCGCACGGGTCCGTCGATCCATCCGAAGCAGAGCGCTTCGCACACCGCGTCTTCGTAGTCGACGTAACGGCCCGCGTCGGTGCCGCGGCCGCGCACGAGCCACGCCCCCTTCGACACGGTGTGGTTCTGCTCGAGCCACGCACTCCAGGCGGCGACATCGACCGCCGCCACCTTCTCGCCGTCGTCGAGCGCACCCACCGTCAGAGCCCCGCGTCGAGCCCGTCTTCGCCGTCGGCCAGCTCGGTCTCGATCGGCTCGTCGCGCACGAGCTCGGCCACCGAACCGAGGATCTCATCGGGACGGAAGGGGTAGCGCTCCATCTCGCGCTGGTCGCTGATGCCCGTCATGACGAGCACGGTGTGCAGTCCCGCTTCGATGCCGGCGACGATGTCGGTGTCCATGCGATCGCCGATCATGCCGGTGTTCTCGCTGTGGGCGCCGATGCGGTTCAGGGCCGAGCGGAACATCATCGGGTTGGGCTTGCCGACGATGTACGGCTCTTTGCCGGTGGCCTTGGTGATGAGGGCTGCGATCGCACCCGTGGCGGGGAGGACCCCCTCGGTCGAGGGGCCCGTGGCATCCGGATTGGTGGCGATGAACCGCGCACCGCCGCGGATGAAGCGGATGGCCTTGGTGATCGCCTCGAAGGAGTAGTTGCGGGTCTCGCCCACCACGACGTAGTCGGGGGTGGTCTCGGTCATGATGAACCCCGCCTCGTGGAGGGCCGTCGTGAGACCGGCCTCACCGATGACGAACGCCGATCCACCCGGCATCTGCGACTTCAGGAAGTCTGCGGTGGCCAGCGCCGAGGTCCAGATCGACGACTCCGGGACGTCGAGGCCCGATGCCCGCAGGCGCGCGCTGAGGTCGCGCGGCGTGAAGATCGAGTTGTTCGTCAGCACGAGGAACGGTGTTCCCTCGGAGCGCCACTGCGCGAGCAGCTCGGAGGCGCCCGCGATCGGCGTGTTCTCGTGGACGAGGACGCCGTCCATGTCGGTGAGCCAGCATTCGATGTCACCCCGGGTGCGCATGGCCCCAGCCTAGCCCCGGCCTCCGACACCGCCCAGGTGGGTTGTCCGTCGCGGCGATCGCGCTGTCACCCCGCCGGCACCGCGGGGGGGCGGCCCCGCCCCGCGGGTCGTGGCCCGCCCGTCCGCCGTGGCGATGCCTTACTTGAAGGAGTCCTTCACGTTCTCGCCGGCCTTCTTGGCGTCGGCCTTGACCTGGTCGGCCTTGCCCTCCGCGGCGAGCTTGTCGTTGTCGGTCGCGTTGCCGATCGCTTCCTTCGCCTTGCCCGCGATGTCCTGAGCGGCGTCCTTGATCTTGTCGTCCAGACCCATGATGTGACTCCTTCTCGGTGTGACGGCGTCGGCGGCGAAGCGGTTTCGTCGCGACGGAGCGGGTGCTCAGAAAGGAGACGGACTCCGCAACGGATTCGTCACGCGGCGATCGGAAAAAGTTCTCCGGGCGCGGTATGCCCGTAACGGAATGAACCCGTGACGCCGGCCCGCGATCTCGTTAGGGTCGAAGGGTGACGCGCAGCGAGTGGGACCCCGAGAACCTCCCCGACCTCTCCGGGCGCTCCTATCTCGTCACCGGGGCGACCCGCGGCCTGGGCTATTTCGCGTGCGAGCAGCTCGCCGCCGCCGGTGCCCACGTGCTCCTGACCGGGCGCAACCCCCACAAGCTCGCGGCGGCGAAGGCGGCCGTGAAACGGTCCAACCCGGATGCCGCGATCGAGACGCTCCTGCTCGACACGAGCAACATGGGCTCGGTGCGGGCGGCCGCAGCCACCGCTCGCGCCCGCGGCCGCCTCGACGGACTGCTGCTGAACGCCGGGGTCGTGCACCCGCCGAAGCAACGCGAGACCGTCGGCGGCCACGAGCTCGTCTTCGCCACGAACGTGCTCGGGCATTTCGCGCTCGCCGGGGAGCTGTTGAAGCCCCTGTCGGCGGCGCGCGGTCGCATGGTCTGGGTGGGCAGCATGTCCACCTCGATCTGGCGGCACGTGCCCACCGACCCCGAGCTGCGCGAGGGCTACACGCCGTGGAAGGCCTACGTGCAGTCCAAGGCCGCGACGACCGCCCTCGCCCTCGAGGCCGAGAAGCTGTTGCGCGCCCACGGGGTGCCGGTCGAGAGCCTGGTCGCGCACCCCGGCTACTCCACGAGTGGACGCACCCGCGGCGTGCGCGGGGTCAACGAGCCCAGCCGTCTCACGCGCTTCCTCGACAACCTGCAAGCGCCGATCACGCAGTCCAAGGAGCAGGGAGCCTGGGCCCTCGTGCGGGCGCTCGTCGACCCCTCCGCTCAGGGCGGCTCGATGTACGGTCCGGCGCTCGTCGCGCGGGGCGCCCCGCGCCTCGCGACCCCCGCACGCCGCACGCGCGGGGGAGAGCTCGGCGCAGAACTGTGGCGCGCGTGCGAGACGGCGACGCACGTGAAGTGGCCGTTCGAGCGCGCACGGCGCGCGGCATCCTGATCCCGCGCAGTGATCCTCGTGCGGGTTCGCGCGCGAGCCGCACGCGCGACCGGACGCGCTGACCGCAGGGAACGGCCGCGGCCAGCGGTGCCGGCGAGCTCGCGTCCGCGTCAGCGCGTGAGCCAGACGGAGCTGCCCGCCCCGGGCGGCAGCGACACCTCGACGCCGTCGGCGCGCACGGTGCCGTCGGAGACGACCTCGAGCTCGTGGCCGACGTCGATACGGCGTTCGACGAGCGCGCGCAGCAGCTCGGGGTCGCGGTCGCTCACGCGCAAGACCCGGCCGGCATGGCCGGTGGGGGCCTCGGCGAGCAGGACGAACGGCTCGCGGTGCACCGCTCCCTCGGCATCCGGGATCGCGTCTCCGTGCGGATCGAAACGCGGACGACCCAGGCGCTCGTCGATGCCCTCGAGCAGTCGGTCGCTGAGGGCGTGCTCGAGCACGTCGGCCTCGTCGTGCACCTCGTCCCACGCGTAGGAGTACTCGCGAACGAGCCACGTCTCGATGAGGCGGTGACGCCGGATCACCCCGGCGGCCCTGCGCTGACCGGTGGCGGTGAGTGACACCGGCCCGTAGGGCCTGTGCGTCACGAGACCCTGGGCGGCGAGCTTCTTCACCATCTCGGTCACGCTCGACGGGGCGAGGCCCAACACGCCCGCGAGCTGCGAGGGCGTGATCGGGGTGTCCTGCCACTCGGTGTGGTGGTAGATCGCCTTGAGATAGTCGTCTGCCACGGGCGATTCCACGCCGTCAGCCTATCCGCCGGTGAAGACCAGCCACAGGAGCGCGACGTTGAGGGTGATGAGGAACACGGATGCCAGCACCCCGGCGACCGTGGTCGCGCGGCGGTTGCGGTGGCGACCGAGCACGTCGGTGCGCGCGGTGAGCGCCACGAGCGGGACGAGCGCGAAGGGGATGCCGAACGACAACACCACCTGGCTCAGCACGAGCGCGAGGGTGGGATCGACGCCGAGGGCGAGGATGACGAGCGCGGGAACGAGGGTGACCAGGCGCCGCACGACCAGCGGGATGCGGGCGCGCAGCAGCCCGTGCATGATCTCGGCACCGGCGTAGGCGCCGACCGAGGTCGAGGCGAGACCGCTGGCCAGGAGCCCGACGGCGAACAGTGTCGCCACGAGCGGCCCGAGACCGTCGCGGAGCGCGGCGTAGGCCCCTTCGAGGCTGTCGGTGCCGTCGACCCCGGCGAGGTTCGCGGCGGCCAGCAGCAGGATGGCGAGGTTCACCGTGCCGGCCACCGCCAGGGCGATCGTGACGTCCCAGCGGGTCGCGCGCAGGAGCCGCGGGGTCGAGATGCCGCGGGCCCGCTCGAGGTCGGCGCGGGCGTCGGCGGCGGAGGCCGGGGCGGCGGGGGCTGCGGCCGCCTCGACACCCGACGGGCTCGGCGGCGCGAACCGGTCGCGCGCGAGAGCCGAGTGCGCGTAGATCGCGTGCGGCATGATGGTCGCGCCGAGGATCGAGGCGGCGAGCAGCACGGAGTTCGTGCCCTCGAAACGCGGGACGAGCCCCTCGACGACCCCCGCGGGGTCGGGCGGGGCGAAGAAGAGGCCGAACGAGAACCCCACCGCGATGACGACGAGCAGACCGATCAGCACGGTCTCGAACGCGCGCGTCCCACGACGGGTCTGCACGAGCAGCAGTCCCATCGACACGAGACCGGTGATCGCGCCGCCCCACACCAGCGGGATGCCGAACAGCAGGTGAAGCGCCACGGCCCCGCCGATGACCTCGGCGACATCGGTGGCCATCGCGACCAACTCGGCTTGCACCCAGTACGCCCGCCGGGCCCAGGGGCGGTGCAGGCGTCGGCCCAGGATCTGGGGGAGGCTCTCGCCGGTGACGATGCCGAGCTTGGCCGAGAGGTACTGGATGAGCCAGGCCATGACGTTGCCGAGCACGACGACCCACACCAGCAGATAGCCGAAGGCGGCGCCCGCCGTCATGTTGCTCGCGACGTTGCCCGGATCGAGGTACGCCACCCCGGCGACCATCGCGGGGCCCAGCAGCCACAGCGCGCGGCCGGACGCGTGGCGGGGGTCCGCGGCATCCACTGTTTTCGGCATGCCGAAACCCTAGCGTCTTTTCGGTCGGCCGAAAAATAGCACGGAAACATCACCCGGCGTCTGCCCGCGCCGCTCCGTAACAGGTTGATACTCTCTTCGCGCCCCCCGCGAACAGTGCCGCTCAGCGGCGAAGGGGAGGACCAGTGAGACCACGCGCTCTTCTGATCGGAGCGACCGGACCGATGGGTCGGGCCGTTCTCGCCCGCGCCGGCGAGAGCGGGGTCGACGTGCGCGCTTTCGCTCGACGGCCCGAGACCCTCGCGGGGGTGGCCGAAGATGTCGTCGGCGGCGACGTGCAGCAGGTGGAGACGATCGCCTCGGCGCTCAGCGGGATCGACACCGTCGTCAGCGTGCTCGGTTCGCGTCCGCGCTCTTCGAGCCCGCACCTGCTCGAGGACGGGACCCGGAACATCGTCGCCGCGATGACGACGCGGGGGCTGCGTCGCCTGCTCTGCGTGACGGGGATGGGAGCGGGCGACAGTCGCGGTCACGGGCCGTGGTGGTACGACGCTCTCGTGCGGCCCACGATCCTGCGTTCCGTCTACGCCGACAAGGAGCGTCAGGAGGAGGTGGTGAGGCGGTCGGGTCTGGAATGGACGATCGTCCGCCCCGCCGTCCTCGCCGAGTCCCGGGCCGACCGGGTGGTGAGGGCGGAGGTCGCGCTCGCTCCCGGCGAGAAGATGCGGTCGCTCACGCGCGACGACGTCGCGCGCTTCCTGCTCACCGAAGTCCGTCGTCCCGCTCACGTCGGGCAGACCGTTCACCTCTTCACGTGAGCGGGCTCTCCACGCACGGGGTCGACCGGGTCGCGCCCCCGTGGCGGCGGCTCGGCATCCGCGCGCTTCGACCGAGGGATGCCGCCGAGCCGCACCGCACGGCCAGTGAACTCGAGCTCCTGTTCGACCTCGTCTTCGTCGTGGCCGTGTCGTTCGCGGCATCCACCCTCCACGAGCTCGAACAGGAGGGCCTGTTCGGGCAGGGGGTGATCAGCTACCTCCTGGTGTTCGCCGCGATCTGGTGGGCATGGATGACGTTCACGTGGTTCGGGACCTCCTTCGACACCGACGACTGGCTGTATCGCGTGGCGACGTTCGCGCAGATGGGCGGCGCCCTGGTGATCGCCGCGGGGGTCGTGCCCGCGATGACGACGGGCGAGGTCACCCTTCTCGTGGGCGGGTACTCTCTGATGCGACTCGTGGCGATCCCCCAGTGGGTGCGGGTCGCGATCGCGAATCCGTCGTATCGGGCCACCGCCGTGCGCTACGCCGCCGGCGTCGCGATCGTCCAGGTCTGTTGGCTCTCGCTGCTCGCGGTCGATGCGTCGGCCCTCGGCCTGTGGGTGCTCCTCCCGGTGATCTGCCTCGAGATGCTCGTGCCGCCGTTCGCCGAACGAACGCGCCCGACCCCTTGGCATCCCCACCACATCGCGGAGCGATTCGGGCTCTTCACCCTCATCCTTCTGGGCGAGTCGATCCTGGCGTCGGCGAAGGCCGTCATCGCCGGTCTCGAAAGCACCGCGCATCTCGGCGACCTGGTCGTCGTGGCGGTGTCGGGGCTGATGGTCGTGGGGGCCATGTGGTGGGTCTACTTCGCCTGCCCCGCGTCGGCGCGCCTCACCGGCGGCCTCGGGCGGGCCATGGTGTTCGGGTACTTCCACTACGTGATCTTCGCGGCGGCGGGAGCGGTGTCGGCCGGTATCGAGGTCGCGGTCGCCGCCCTCGGGCACGGTGCCGATGGTGATCCGGTGGAGTGGCGTGCAACCCTCGCGGGCCCCGTGGCACTGTTCTTCCTCAGCGTCTGGTGGTTGGCGCTGCGCCCGGCTCTCCGCCGGCGGGCGAACACGCTGGTCGTGGCGCTGTGCGCGATCATGGGAGCGAGCGTGCTCTCGCCCGGGTCGGTCATCGTGCTGGCCCTGTGCGCGGTCGCGATCGTCGTCGTCGTCGAGACGGGGAGGGCGGCGCCGCCGATACGGGACCTCGGGAAGTGAGTCCGACATGGAAGACCCGCGCGTGCGGCGCACACGGGAGCGAGTCATCGCCGCCGTCCACCGGATGCTCGCCGAGGGGGCGGGCCAGCCGCTGACGGTCTCTCGCATCGCCGACGCGGCGGGTGTCGCCCGCAAGACCGTGTACGCCCACTGGCCGACCGTCCCGGCGGTCGTGGCCGACGTGCTGCTCGCGGCTCACGAGGCGGTGGCCGACACGGATCCCGACGTTCCCGCCGATCCGGTTGCGGCCGCGGGGGCGTTCCTGCGGTCGGTGCGGGACTCCTTCGACGACCCCGGCATTCGAGCCGCCATCGCCGTGCTCATCGCCGGCGCTGCCACCGACCGGTCGGCGGCGGAGGCGTTGCGCACCGTCACCGCGCACAGGGCCGACGACCTGACCCGCATCGTGGGCTCCGCGTGCACCGAGGAGACCCTGGCCCTGCTGACAGGTCCGCTGTTCTTCGCGCGGTTCATCGCTCAGGTCCCGGTGTCGGACGAGATGATCGATCGGTTGGCGGTGCGGGTGGTCGATCAGACGGGTCATCGGAACGGCGTCGATAGGGTGGGCGCCGTGGACACCCCCGACCGAACGAGCGAACCGCTCCCGCTGTACGGCGTGGGGCCCTGGCCCGGCGGGCCGCAGGAGTGGCCCGCCGACGAGCGTTACGACCGCGAGCTGCTGGCGGACGGCGATAGGCGCAACGTCGTCGACGCCTACCGCTACTGGAGCATGGAGGCGATCGTCGCCGACCTCGACGCGAAGCGGCATCCGTTCCACGTCGCGATCGAGAACTGGCAGCACGACCTCAACATCGGCTCGATCGTGCGCAGTGCGAACGCGTTCCTGGCCGCCGAGGTGCACATCGTGGGCAAGCGCCGGTGGAATCGTCGGGGGGCGATGGTCACCGACCGCTACCAGCACGTGCGCCACCACGAAGACGTCGCGGCCTTCACCGCGTGGGCGCGCGCGGCGGGCCTGCCGGTGATCGCCGTCGACAACGTCGAGGGCTCGGTGCCCGTCGACCGCGCGGAGCTCCCCGAGGCCTGCGTTCTGCTGTTCGGGCAGGAGGGGCCGGGGCTGTCGCCCGAGGCGATCGAGGCAGCGGACGGCGTCGTCGAGATCACGCAGTACGGCTCGACCCGGTCGATCAACGCGGCCTCGGCCGCCGCGGTGATCATGTACGAGTGGTGCCGCCGCTGGGCCTAGCGGCGTGCGAGGGTGGACGGATGCCGAGAGCCGTCACCCTCATCCGTTCGGCGTCGCTGTCGGGCATCGCCGAGTACGCCTACGCCGCGACCGCTCCCGCCGCCGCCCGTCTCATCTTCCTGGCCGGTTCCTGCCCGCTCGATGCGGAGGGTGCAACGGTCGGCGTGGGCGATGTGCGTGCGCAGGCGGCGCGCTGCGTCGAGAACCTCGTGACCGCGCTCTCCGACGCCGGGGCGCAGATCACCGACGTGATCAGCACGCGCGTGCTCGTGGCATCCACTCGTCGGAGTGACCTCGTGGCGGCCTGGGAGGTCGTGCGCGACGCGTTCGGCGTGCACGACGCGCCGAGCACCCTGCTGGGCGTCACGGTGCTGGGGTACGACGAGCAACTGGTCGAGCTCGAGGCGGTCGCCGCGGTCGTCGACGACTGAGCGCCGCCGCGCCGAGGGGCGTCAGCCGCCCGCCGTCATCCACGCACGCCCCCGCACGCGCAGCCCGAGGGTGAGCGCGCGAGCGAGCATGTAGACCCCGAAGAACGCGGCCGCGAGCCACGCGAGCCCCGCCGGACCCCCGCCGGCGAAGACGGCGACGAGAACGAGCGCGGGTGCATAGGGCACGAGGTTGAGCACACCGGCGAGGGCGAGGTAGCGGGCGTCGCCCGCTCCGATGAGCACCCCGTCGAGCACGAAGACGAGGCCCGCGAGCGGCTGCGCGACGGCGAGAACGAGGAGCGCGGGGTGCACGAGCGCGGCGACCTCGGCGTCGCCGGTGAAGACGAGGCCGATGACGCCCGAGGATGCCGCGAGCACGGCACCCACGGCGACGCCGAACCAGACGCCCCAGGCGCTCGTGCGCCCGAGAACGCGCCGCACCGTCTCGGGCTCGCCGGCGCCGAGCGCTCGGCCGATGAGCGCCTGCGCGGCGATCGCGAGGGCGTCGAGGGCGAAGGCCGCCGTGGAGAAGATCGTGAACGCGATCTGCCAGCCGGCGAGTTCTGCGGAGCCGAGCCCGGTGGCCACCGCGACCGTCGCGAGGAACGCGACGCGCAGGCTCAGCGTGCGCAGGAACAGCCACCCGCCCGAGCGCGCGGTGCCGGCCCACCCGTCGCGCTGCGGACGCATCGAGGCGGCGTGCCGGCGGGCCAGTGCGCGCACGACGAGCACGTACGCGCCCACCATGCCCCACTGCGCGGCGACGGTTCCGATCGCGGATCCGGCGATCCCCCACCCGATCCCGTAGATGAACAGGGCGTTGAGCGCGGCGTTCGCGGCGAAGCCGACACCGGCGATCCAGAGCGGCGTGACCGTGTCCTGCAGGCCGCGCAGAAGCCCCGTGGCCGCGAACACCACGAGCATGGCGGGAAGGCCCCACATCGAGATCGAGAGGTACACCCGCGCGTTCTCGGCGACGTCGGGGGCGGCGCCGAAGAGGTCGATCACCAGCGGCGCGAAGATCGACCCGACCGCCGCCAGCACGGCGCCCAGGGCCAGGGCCAGCCACATGCCGTCGATGCCCACCGACACCGCCCGGCCGGAGTCGCCCGCCCCGAAGTGCCGGGCGACCGCGGGCGTCGTCGAGTAGGCGAGGAAGACCATCAGCCCCACGATCGTCTGCAGCACGGCCCCCGCGATACCGAGGCCCGCCAGCGGAGCGACCCCGAGATGGCCCACCATCGCGGCATCCACGATCAGGAAGAGCGGCTCGGCGATCAGCGCGCCCAGCGCCGGCACCGCGAGCCGCAGGATCGAACGGTTCAGCGTCACGGGCGGGGGGATCGTCACGCTCCGAGCCTAGGGCGGGGTTCCGACAGCACGTCATTTCGTGTGCGCCGTGCGTCAGCTGCGCGAAGCGCGCAACCTCCGTCCGACGCGGGTGGATGCCGCGGAGGTCGTGCACATCGCCCACGCCGCGTCCGGCGAGGACGGCGGTCACATCGCGGAGGTCCTCCGCGCGACGCCGTGGCCGGAGCGGGCGTTCCGAGCCCGCACCGATGTGGGGCACCTATCCTGTCTGCATGACCGACACCCCCCGCTCGGGTCTTGCACTCGACGAACTCAGCGACGAGATCCGCCCGCAGGACGACCTTTTCCGCCACGTCAACGGCCGCTGGCTGGAGCGCACCGAGATCCCCGACGACAAGGCGCGCTGGGGGTCGTTCCACCTCATCGCCGAGCAGGCCGAGGCCGACGTGCGCACCATCGTCGAGGAGTCGCAGGATGCCGAGCCCGGCACCGAGACCCGCAAGATCGGCGACCTGTTCGCGAGCTTCATGGACACCGACCGCATCGAGGCGCTCGGTGGGCAGCCGCTGGCCGCCCAGCTCGCGGCCGTCGACGGCGTCTCCGACATCCCCTCCCTGCTCCGGCTCATCGGCGAGCTCGAGCGCGACGGGATCAGCGGCCTGCTGACGCTGTTCGTCGAGCCCGACCCGGGCGACCCGACGCGCTACGTCCCGGTCGTGTACCAGGGTGGCATCTCGCTGCCCGACGAGAGCTACTACCGCCTCGACAATTTCGACGAGACGCGCTCCGCGTACCGCGCGCACATCGAGCGCATCCTCGAGCTCGCCGGTGTCGCCGAGCCTGCGGCATCCGCCGAGCGCGTGTTCGCCCTCGAGACCGAGATCGCCACGCACCACTGGTCGCGCGAGGACAGCCGCGACGCGGTCAAGACCTACAACCTGATGACCTGGGAAGACACGCTCGCCCGTGCCGGCGTCGACCTGGATCCCTGGCGCGCGGGGGTGGCCCCGGGCCACGAGGACGCGCTCGCCGAGGTCGTGGTGTACCAGCCGAGCTTCATCGAGTCGCTCGGCGGCCTGCTCGCCGCCGAGCGCCTCGAGGACTGGACGGCCTGGCTGCGCTTCAAGATCGTGCACGCCGGCGCCGCGTTCCTCTCCGACGACTTCGTCGCCGAGAACTTCGCGTTCTACGGCACGCAGCTGACCGGAGTCCCGGTCAACCGCGAGCGCTGGAAGCGCGGCGTGAGCCTCGTCGAGGCGGCCCTGGGCGAGGCGGTCGGCAAGGTGTACGTCGAGCGGCACTTCCCGCCCGAGGCCAAAGACGCCATGGACGGACTCGTCGCCACCCTCATCGAGGCCTACCGCCGGTCGATCCGCAGCCTGGAGTGGATGACGGAGGAGACCCGCGAGCGCGCTCTCGCCAAGCTCGACGCGTTCACGCCCAAGATCGGCTACCCCGTGCGGTGGAAGGACTACTCCGACCTCCAGATCGACGCCGGCGACCTGGTCGGCAACGTGCGCCGCGCGCACGTGTGGGAGCACGATCGCCAGCTCGCCAAGGTGGGGCAGCCCATCGACCGCGACGAGTGGTACATGACGCCGCAGACCGTCAACGCCTATTACAACCCGCTCATGAACGAGATCGTGTTCCCCGCGGCGATCCTGCAGTACCCGTTCTTCGACGCCGAGCGCGACGCCGCGGCCAACTACGGCGGCATCGGCGCGGTGATCGGGCACGAGATCGGCCACGGCTTCGACGACCAGGGCAGCCGCTTCGACGGCGACGGGTCGCTGCGCGACTGGTGGACGGATGCCGACCGCGCGGCCTTCGAGGAGCGCACCACGGTCCTCATCGCCCAGTACGAGGCGCTCGTGCCGCAGGGGTTGAGCGAGGAGCATCACGTCAACGGTGCCCTCACGATCGGGGAGAACATCGGCGACCTGGGCGGGCTCGGAATCGCCATCGCCGCCTACCGCCTGTTCCTCGAGCAGCAGGGTGAAGGCGAGGGCGACGGACCGGTGGTCGACGGGTTCACCGGGATCCAGCGGCTCCTGCTCAGCTGGGCGCAGATCTGGCAGCAGAAGGGGCGCGACGCCGAGACGATCCGGCTGCTCACCATCGACCCGCACTCGCCCAACGAGTTCCGCTGCAACCAGATCGTGCGTAACATCGACGCGTTCTACGAGGCGTTCGGGGTGACCAAGGGCGACGCCCTCTGGCTCGACCCCGACCATCGCGTCACCATTTGGTGAGACGGCGTTTGTTGCCCCGCTGACCCGGAAGGAGCCACGCTCGTGGGCATGCCCCCGGTTCCCGAGCCCGCCGCACCCGAGCCCATCGGTGGGCCGGTGGAGTCGTCCCGACGCGACGCCCCGGCCCTCCGGGGCACGGGGCGCAAGGGCCCCAAGAGGTTGCCCCGGCGCGCGGCGGCCGGCCGGCGGTCGTTCACCGCGACCCTGCGCTCGCTCGACGAGCTGGCCGCCTCGGGCGCGAAGGTCTCGGTGCGCATCGACGACCTCGACGGCGGCGCCGCCGTGCTCTCGGGCGACGACTTCCTGACCCTCCCCGTCGGCGGGCTCGGCGTCGTCCCGTTGCTGATCGAGGTCGCCGCCGCGTTCGAGACGGGCCGGCTCGATCCCCTCGAGATCGTCGACCGTGCCGCGGTGCACGAGGCCGCCCACGGCGGCGTCTGGCAGCACCTGAAGGCTCCGGCGCTGCCGGTGACCGACCTCGCGATGCTCGCCGCCTCGACGGGAGACGCCCTCGCCGCCAACGCCCTCCTGCACCGCGCGGGGCTGCAGTCGGTCCGCGCCCGCCTCGAGCAGCTGGGGCTGCGACGCACGGCGCTGCTCGACCGCTTCCGCGACGACCGCGGTCCCGACGACGCCCCGCACGTGGCCCTGTCGACGGCGCGCGAGATGGCGCAGGTGTTCGCGGGCCTTGTGAACTCCACGGTCGTCTCGCCCGGCGTGAGCGCGCAGGTCGCGGAGTGGTTGAGCCTGAACCACGACCTCTCGCTCGTGGCATCCGCCACCGGCCTCGACCCCTTCGCGCACGAGAACGACCAGCACGGTCTGCTGTTCGTCAACAAGACCGGCCGCGCGCCCGGCGTGCGCGCCGAGGCGGGCGTGCTCGGCGGACCGCGTGCCGGGGTCGCGTACGCGCTGATCGTCAACTTCGACGACCTCTCGATCGCGCACCGTCTTCGCGCGCACGACGCCTTCCGCGTGCTGGGCGTCGAGCTGATGGAGTACGTGTACTGACGCTCAGGGGGCGCGGATGCGCCAGATGCTGCGCGAGCACGACGCGGCGACGGTCGCCACGACGATGATCGCCGCGCATCCGAGCAGCACGGGCGTGGCCCCGCCGGCCTCGGCGAGGGGGCCGACGACGACCTCTCCCACCGGCACCGCGACGAACGAACCGACCATGTCGTACGAGTAGACCCGCGACAGGGCGGCGCGGGGGATGTGCGCCTGCAGCGACTGGTCCCAGGCGATCGCGAACAGCTCGATGGCGAGTCCCCCGAGCGCGAAGGCCACGATCAGCACGGGAAGCGTGGGCGCCAGGCCCAGCGCCGCGGCGGGGAGGGCGGCGGATGCCATGGCGGCCACGCCGATGCCGAGCGCACGTCGCGGACGCCAGCGCAGGGCGATCACCGCCCCGAGCGCGAGCCCCGCCGTCTGGGCCGCGACGACGATGCCCCAGCCGCCGCGGCCGAAGGTCTCATCGGCGACCACGGGGCCCAGCACCGTCGTCGCGCCGACGAAGGCGGCGTTCAGCACCGTGAACTGCAGCACCACGATCCACACCCACCGACGACTCGCGAACTCGCGCCACCCCTCGCGGAGGTCGCCCCAGACCGAGGCGCCGTCGCCGCCGGGCGCGGCATCCGCGGGTGCGGGCAGGCGCAGTCGGGAGAAGAGCACCGCCGCCACGGCGAAGGCGCAGGCGTCGATCACGAGCCCCCACCCGGGCCCCGTCGCGGCGATCACGACGGCGCCCACCGACGCGCCGACGATGCCGCCGGCGTTCAGCCCCAGCCGCAGGAGCGCGTTGGCCGGTCGGAGCAGGGCGGCGGGAACGGTGTCGGGGACGAGGGCCGCGGCGGCGGGGAGGCTCACGGCCGCGACGGCGCCGTTCGCGATGCTCAGGGCGACGAGGACCGGGACGCCGGCGGTTCCGGTGAGCACCAGGGCGGCGATCGTGCCCTGCGTCGCCGCGGCGGCCAGGGACGACCCCACCAGCACGGCGCCGCGCGGCAATCGGTCGGCGATCACCCCGCCGAACAGCAGCATCGCCACGTTCGCGACCGAGCGTGCGGCGACGACGAGTCCGAGGTCGGCCGCCGACCCCGTGAGGTCGAGCACCGCGAAGGCGAGCGCGATGGGTGCGACGGCGTTGCCGACGATCGCCGTCGTGCGCGCGGCGAGCAGCCACCGGAACGGCGCGGACGACAGGGGACCGGTCATCGCGCCGGGCTCCGCGGGGCGTCGTTTCGGGGTCCGTCGTCTCTCGGGCGGTCGGCTCCGGCGGTCGGCGAGGTCGCACGCGGGGGTGAGGAGTGAACGGGGAACAGGGCCGCCGTCATCGACACCGGGCGGGTCCCGGGGGTGCGCGGGGGCTGCGCCGCCGCGTGCAGCAGCGCCGAGGCCTCGCCCACGTGCCGCACGATGCGGCGCCACAGGACGGGGTCGACCCACAGCTCGGCGTCGGTCGACAGGGCCGGCCCGTCGACGCGCTGCGCGGCCCGTCGGCGCAGCTCCTCGATGAGCGCCTCGACGTATTCGGCCTCCCCCTCGCGGGAGCGGTCGGGGAGGTGGGCGTCGGGATCGTAGCGGCGCGACGACGACTCGTGACGGTAGCGCTTGGCCTCCCCGCCGCGCAGGCGGACGATCTCGACCACGCGCACCAGACGCGCCCGCTCGAGCACCCGGAGGTGGTAGCTCGCCGCGGCCTGCGAGACCCCGAGCTCGCGGCCCGCCTCGGCGGCGCTCATGGCCGCGCCGGTCAGAAGCGAGAGCAGGCGCAGGCGCAGCGGATGGGCGGTGGCGCGGAGTTCGTCGAGTCGCGACATCCCGCCATCGTGACCGACGCGGTCGACAACCGTCAAACGACTCTTTGGGGGTGGCGGAAATGGTGCCCCCATCCGGGCCCGAGCGCAATCCCTCCTTCCGCGGCCCAGGGCGCTGGGACAGTGGTGGCCTCGAAACGAAAGGAAGGACCGAAGCCATGTCCGACTCTCCTGCCTCCACCGACCCGTTCGCGAACTCCACCGGCCCCGAAGGTCACTCGATCACCGACTGGACCGATCTCGGTCGCGAGATGTGGTCGTACCTCACCGGCCGCGGTGCCGCGGTCAACTACTCCTTCGTCGACATGACCGTCGAGGTCCCGCGCGACATCGGCCCCGACGCGCCGCGCGCCACGTGGAAGCTGAACGGCACCCTCCGCGTCACCACGAGCGACGACACCGCGGCCGGGTCCGACCCGTACCGCGGCAACTGAGGGGAAGCGCCGTCATGGTGCGCCTCGACATCGACCTCGCCTTCTCGGAGCAGGAGCGGGGGTCGGATGCCGACACCCCGCCGTTCGAGGGGACGATCACGGCCGCGGGAACGGAGGTGCGCATCGTCGTGAGCGACCCCTCGCGCCTGCCCGGCAACGGCCGGCGCACGCTCGCCGAGCTGTCCACGGTCGCCGACGCCCTGGCATCCCGGGGTGTCTCCGTGACGCTCGAGGGTCCCGATGGGCCGATCCTGCAGCTCGGCGACGTGAAGAAGAGCAGACTCCAGCGGGTGGTGACGGGGTCGTCGCACATCCGCCTGGGCTCAGTATCGGCGATCGCGCCGCTGTTGACGCGTCGCAACAGTGGAAGCGCGCTGACCTTCCCGATCCCGCCCGAGACGCCGCTCCCGCTCGTGCCGACGGTCAACCGCACGGTGCGCCGACGCATCACGACGACGCACTACACGCCCGGGTCGGGGCGCCCCCGCCTGATCTTCGCGGTGGGGGACTCGTCGTGGGACGGCTCCCGGCCGCGCGAGTTCGACCTGCTCCCGACCAAGACGGTGATCGGGTCGGGCGACGACGCCGACCTGCGCCTGCCGGGGCTCGCTCCGGTGCACGCCGAGATCCGCCACGAGGGCGACGACGAGTACGTCCTCTACGGTTTCGATCAGGTGGGCGGCGGCGGAGCCCGAGAGCAGGGGCCGGGACGCGGCGGTGGAGGTCGCATCCTGCGCACCGGGGCCCGGATCGAGCTCGGCGACTGGCGTCTGGCCTACTTCCGCGCCGAGTTCGCCGATCACGGGCGCCCCTACGGAGGCCGTCAGGGCGGCGAGTTCGCGCGTCAGCGCAAGCAGCCCCCGCGCGGAGGGTCGGGCCCGCTCAGTCGCGCGACGGACCCCGACTGACGGCCCGCGTCGCCCGCGGACGCGAGGTCTCGCCGAGCGCACGCGGGTCCGCCGAGATCACACGCGTCTGCGGCCCCTCGCGTGTCATCTCGTTCATCGCCGGTGATCTCCACGGTGAGCGCGGCGCCCGGCCCCGGGCGTCAGAAGACGATGGTGTGGTTGCCGTGCCGGATGATGCGGTCTTCGGCGTGCCAGAGCACGGCGCGAGAGAGCACCTGGCGCTCCACGTCGGCGCCGCGGCGGGCGAGTTCGGCCGAGGAGTCGGCGTGCGTGACCCGCACGGTGTCCTGCTCGATGATCGGCCCCTCGTCGAGGTCGCTCGTGACGTAGTGCGAGGTCGCGCCGATGAGCTTGACGCCGCGCTGCTTGGCCTTCTTGTACGGCTCGGCGCCGATGAAGGCCGGCAGGAACGAGTGGTGGATGTTGATGACCGGCACGCCGATCTTGTCGAGGAAGTCCGGCGAGAGGATCTGCATGTAGCGCGCCAGCACGACGAAGTCGACGTTGCCCACGAGCAGTTCGAGGATGCGGGCCTCGGATGCCGACTTGTCGGGGCCGGGAGTGGAGGGCACGTGGAAGAACGGCACACCGAACGAACGCACGTCGTCGGCGGCGGTGGTGTGGTTGGACACGACCATCGGGATGCTGACGGGAAGGTCGCCGCGGCGGTGACGCCAGAGCAGGTCGAGCAGGCAGTGGTCCTGCTTGGACGCCAGGATCGCCATCCGCTTGGGCGTGGAGAGGTCGGTGAGCGTCCACTCCAGCTCGAAGCCCTCGCCGAGCGTCGAGGCGAGGTCGGCCTCGATCTCGGGCAGAGCCGCCGCGAGGTCGGGGCGGTGGAACACCACGCGCTGGAAGTACGCGCCGCCGCGGGGGTCGTCGGAGTACTGGTCGAACGCGACGATGTTGCCGCCCTGGCGGGCGATGAGGGCCGAGACCGCGGCGATGATGCCGGGGGTGTCGCTCCCGTGCACGATGAGGCACGCGTGATCGGGCTGCAGATGGGGGCTCGCGGAGACCATCGGACCATTCTGCCGTGCGCGCGCGGCGTCGCCGACCACGTTCGCGGTGCGCGTCGGGGCGGACGCGGGGTGGGGATGCCGGGGTGGCCCCGGGTCAGAGGCGCACCACCACTTTCCGCGCCGAGACGCCGGCGCGTTGGCGGTCGAGGCCGTCCTGTATCGCCCCGAGGCCCTCGCCGACGACGAGGGGCGCGGGCGCGGCGCGAAGGGATCCGTCGGCGAGCATCCCGGGCACGACCTCGCCCCACAGGCGCGGGCCCATCTCGTCGTCGCGCAGGCTGCTTCCCCACACGAACCCCGCGCGGATGCCGAGGCGGCGGGCGCGCAGGCTCGAACGCAGGGTGCCGAGCCCGATGCGGGTGAAGACGGGCAGCATCGCGGGGAAGAGGTGGCGGCGCCCGACCAGGGAGGCGAGCGACACCGGGGTGCTCGCCAGGGCCAGGCGGGTCCCGTCGGTGCGCGACAGCACGTCGAGGCAGGCCTGCGCCGAGCCGGCACCGAGAGCGACGGCGCCGGCGACGGGGCGTCCGCCGATGGCGGCGACCAGGTCGGTCACCGCCGACGGCGACCCGTGATCGACCACGGCCTCGGCGCCGAGGGCACGCACCGTCCCGGCGTTCTTCGCGGATGCCGTGCTCACCACGATGTAGCCCGCGGCGCGGGCCAATTGCACGGCGTTCATCCCCACGCTGGTCGACCCGCCCCAGACCACCACGACCTCGGACGGGGTGCCGGATGCCGGGGCGCCCGGCATCCGGAGTCCGAGGTGCTGCGGCTGGAACAGCGCGCAGGCGGCCGTCGAGAGTCCGAGCGGGAAGACGGCCGCCTCCTCGTGGGGGAGGTCGTCGGGCGTCGGGGCCGTGAGGCGCTCGAGCAGGGTCGAGTACTGCTGGAAGGCCCCCTCGCGGAGGGGGTCCCTCCCGCGATCGGTGCCCGTTGCGAGGCCGAAGACGCGCTGGCCCACGCGGAAGCGCGTCACGTCCGCGCCCACGGCCACGACCTCGCCGGCCACGTCGGAACCGAGGACGGCGGGGGTGCGCAGCCATCGGTAGATGATGCGGCCGACGCCCTGGACGATCCAGTCGACGGGGTTGATCGCCACGGCGCGCACGCGCACGAGCACTTCGTCGGCGGCGGGGGTCGGGGTCTCGATCGTGGTGAGGGTGAGCGGGGCTCGGGGTGCGGCGAGCGTCGCGGCGGCGTGGGTGGACATGGGGGCCTCTCCTCGTGATGGCACGGAGTGTCCTCACTCTAGACCTGATGACACTCCGTGTCGTCACGTAGGATCGCGGCATGGCCAGATGGGCACCCGACACGCGAGAGCGGCTGCGCGCCGCCGCGGTGGAGCTGTTCGTGGAGCGCGGCTTCGAGGCGACGACGGTGTCCGACATCGTCGAGCGCGCCGGCGTGACGCGGCGCACGTTCTTCCGCCACTTCGCCGACAAGCGCGAGGTGTTCTTCTCCGGCGACGAGATCCCTCGTCTCGCCGCCGCGATGATCGCCGCCGCCCCCGCCGATTCGCCGCCCTTCGACCTCGCCTGGACCGGGCTCCGGACCCTCGCCGCCGGGCGGTTCGAGCCCCGCCGCCCCGAGATCGTCGCGGCCCGGCGCCTCATCGAACTCGAACCGGCCCTCCGCGAGCGGGACCTGCAGAAGCAGGCCGACCTGCGAGAGGTTCTGACCGACGGATACCGCGAGCGCGGAATCGACGCCCTTCGCGCGCGGATCGTCGCGGGCGTGGTGGTCGAGCTGCTCCAGGCGGCGCTCGAGCAGTGGGCCGCCGATGACACGGGCACCCCTCTCATCGACCATCTCGAGCGCGTCCGCGCGGAGATGGCGCTCGTGCTCGATGTCGGCGGTCCCCGTTAGCCTGGAACACGTGACCAGCACCCTGCGCCTCGACCGGCCGGGTTGGCGCACCTGGACGCTGTGGATCGTCGGCGTCCTGGCCTACGTCGTCTCGATCGTCAACCGCACCTCGCTGTCGGCGGTCGGGGTGGATGCCGCCGTGCGCTTCGGCGCCGACGCCTCGGCGCTGTCGCTGTTCGCCGTCATCCAGCTGTTCGTCTACGGCGCGATGCAGATCCCCGTCGGCCTCCTCCTCGACCGCTTCGGCGCGCGCCCGATGATCGCCATCGGCATGGTGCTGATGGCCCTGGGCCAGCTCGTCATGGCGTTCGCGGATGCCGTGGGCATCGGCATCCTGGCCCGGGTGCTCATCGGCGCGGGCGACGCGATGATCTTCCCCAGCGTGCTGCGCGTGATCGCGACGTGGTTCCCGGCGCAGCGCGCGCCCGTGCTCGTGCAGCTGACCGGGATCATCGGCCAGCTCGGCCAGATCGTGGCGGTCGTGCCGCTGGCGGCGCTGCTGCACGCCACGAGCTGGAGCGTCGCCTTCGGAAGCGTCGCGGGGCTCGGCGTGCTGTTCGCGGTGCTGACCTTCGCGGTCATCCGCAACCGCCCGCCCGAGCGGCGCGACGACCCCGTCGACACCTCGGTCGACACGCAGACCGGCGCCGTGCGCATCGTGCGCTCGGCGCCCGACCTCCGGCAGGGTTTCCGCGAGTCGTGGGCGCATCCCGGTACGCGGCTCGGTTTCTGGTCGCACTTCGCCACCCCGTTCGCGGGCACGGCGTTCATGCTGCTGTGGGGCTTCCCCTTCCTCACGGCGGGCGAGGGGCTCGAGCCGGCGACCGCGTCGGGCATCATGACGTTGTTCGTGCTGTTCGGCATCGTCAGCGGTCCGGTGATCGGCGCGTTGTCGAGTCGGCATCCGCGTCGCCGTTCGCGCTGGCTGGTGTTGCCGACGGTCGTGTTCCAGGCGCTCGTGTGGATCGTCGTCGCTGCGTGGCCCGGGCCCGCGCCGCTGTGGCTGCTGATCCTGCTGATGTTCGCCCTGGCCACCGGTGGGCCGGCGTCGATGATCGCGTTCGACCACGCGCGCACCTTCACCCCCAGCCACCGTCTCAGCACCGCGACGGGCATCGTCAACGGCGGCGGCTTCCTCGCGGCGCTGTTGGCCATCCTGTTCATCGGAATCGCGATGGACGTGCAGGGTGCGGGCAGCCCCGAGACCTACTCGCTCGACGCCTTCCGCCTCGCGTTCCTCACGCAGGTGCCGCTGTGGCTCATCGGCGGGATCGCGATCGTGATCGAGCGCGGTCGCACGATCCGGCACGTCGGCGGTGTGCTGCCCCGCTGAGCAGCGCCGCCCTCCGGCCGCACCGCCGTCGGGTCGTCTCCCGCCGTGCTCTCCGCTGAGCCCGCGCCCGTTCGGTGCCGGTGCCAGACTCGGAGGCATGGCATCCATCGAGATCCGCACGCTCGACACCGTCGACGGCATCCACGAGGCCGCGCGCGTTCTCGACGAGGTGTGGGACGACCGGGGCACGATGCCGGCGAACATCCTGCGCGCCCTCGAGCACGCGGGGAACTACGTCGTCGGCCTGTTCGACGGCGACCGGATGATCGGGGCGTCGGCGGCGTTCTTCGGCCCGCCGGCCGCGCGGACGATGCACTCGCACATCACCGGGATCGTCGACGGGTATCAGGGTCGCGGCCTCGGACGCCGGCTGAAGACGCACCAGCGCGAGTGGGCGCTCGAGCGCGGGGTCGGCCGCATCACGTGGACGTTCGACCCGCTCATCCCGCGGAACGCGCACTTCAATCTCGCGGTGCTGGGCGCGCGGGTCACCGACTACCTCGTGAACCAGTACGGAGCGATGCACGACGCGGTCAACCGCGGTGACGAGTCCGACCGCCTGATGGTGTCGTGGGCGCTCGCCGAGCCGCCCGCCCCCACCCCGACGGATGCCGAGACCTCGGCGATCGTGGCCGTACCCGACGACATCGCCGCTCTGCGCCGGAGCGATCCGGCTGCCGCCGCCTCCTGGCGCGCGCGCGTACGCGACGAGATGCGCGAGCACCTGGCATCCGGCCGCCGGATCGGCGGGTTCGACCGGCGCGGCTACCTCATCGTCGGGTGACGCGCGGGCGGTGCCGGTCGACAGGCCGTGCGCGTCGAGCGCAGGCCACGGCGCTCACTGCTCGGTGATCGGGGTGTCCTCGTCGGCCGCCGGGTCGCCCTGGCCCGGACCCGGACGCACGGCCGCGTCGTCGCGCACGTCGATGCGGGTCACGCCGTCGTGCTCGCTGACGTCGAAGCGCGGGGCCGCATCGGCCTCCGTCGCCTTCGGCGCGCTCGTCAGCTGGTCGTGACGGTTCTCCTCGAAGCTCTTCTCGTCGCCCATCGCGCTCACTCCTCTCCCGCCGAACGCCAGGCGTCGCTCTCCATGTGCGATCCCGCCTGCGGGCCCATGTGCAGCATGCCGCCGTCGACGACCCAGCTCGCGCCGGTGACGTACGAGCCCGAGCGCGAGGCGAGGAAGCGGATGACGTCCGCGACCTCCTCCGGCTTGCCGGGGCGGCCGAGCGGGATGCCGGGACGGTGCACGCGATCGGCGTCCTCGGCCGACATGTCGTTGATGGGGGTGGCGATCTCGCCGGGGGCGACGGCGTTCGCGGTGATGCCGTACTGGCCGAGCTCGAGAGCCATCGTCTTGATGAGGCCGCCGAGGCCGTGCTTGGCGGCGACGTACGGCGCCGAGCCCACGCGCGGCTGGTGCTCGTGCACGCTCGACACGGCGATCAGGCGCCCGCCGTTACCGGCCGTCACCATGCGGCGGGCCGCGGTGTGCAGCGCGAGGAACGCACCGTCGAGGTTCAGCGCGACGTCGGTGCGCCAGGTCTTCAGGTCGAGGTCGAGGAAGCTGCCGCCGATGCCGCCGCCGGCGTTGTTCACGAACACGTCGAGGCCGCCGAGCTCGTCGGCCATGGCGTTCACGGCATCCGGGACCGAGTCGAAGTCGGTGGCGTCGAACTGCGCGACGATCGCGCGGGCGCCGCGGCCGCGCACGGCCTCGGCCGTCTCTTCGGCGCCGTCTTTGTCGGAGTGGTAGGTGATCGCGACGTCGATTCCGGCGTCGGCGAGGGCGAGGGCGGTGGCCGCGCCGATGCCCGAGTCGGAGCCGGTGACGATCGCGTGGCGGGGGGTGAAGTCGTCGCTCATGCGGGCGACGCTACGCGCGGGGCCGCGGCACGCGGGCGGCCTTGCCACGGCCGGGCGCGGGCGTTACGGTCGCGAGCCGCGTCCGTCCAGCCCCGGTCCGCGCTTCGGCGCCGTGACACAACGCAGGGCATCGGTGCCCCGCCCCCGCTGGTTCCCCGCACGCACGCGCCACCCCGCGGCAAAGTCCTGCGTTGTGTCCCGCTGCCGCGACGTCGTCTCGGTTTCGGCCGTCGGCGGCGGACCACCCGGCGCGCCGAGCACGACGCAGGAGAACCGGTGGCTTGTCGCGGCGTGTGCACGGTGTGCTCCGCCGCAACGCAGGAGAGTCCTGCGTTGTGTCCGAACCGCCCCGGTTACTCTGCCCCCATGCCCCTCACCCGCCCCGCTTCGCCCGTGACCCTGGATGCCGTCGAGCTCCGCGTCCTGCACCTGCCGCTCGTGTCGCCCTTCACGACCTCGTTCGGCACCGAGACGGTGCGCGAGGTCATCGTCGTGACCACCGAGACGCCCGACGGTCGCGGGTGGGGCGAGGTCGTGACCTCCGCCGAGCCGTTCTACTCCAGCGAGTACACGCAGGGCGCGTGGGACGTGCTCACCCGCTTCCTCACGCCCGCACTGCTCGAGCGCCGCACTCTCGCGCCCGAGGAGGTGGGCGGCATCCTGGGGCGGGTCGTCGGGCATCGCATGGCCAAGGCGGGGCTCGAACTCGCGGTCATCGACGCCGCCCTGCGCGCCGAGGGACGGAGCTTCGCCGCCTACCTCGGCGCCGAGAAGACCCGGGTGCCCTCGGGGGTCTCGGTCGGCATCCAGAGCGACCCGGCGGCGCTCGTCGACACCGTCGGCGGCTACCTCGACGACGGCTACGTGCGGATCAAGATCAAGATCAAGCCCGGTCGCGACGTCGACGACACCGCGGCGGTGCGCGGGGCGTTCGGCTCGATTCCGCTCCAGGTCGACGCCAACTCGGCGTACACGCTCCAGGATGCCGACACCCTGGCCGAGCTGGACCGCTTCGACCTCCTGCTCATCGAGCAACCGCTGCAGGAGGACGACCTCGTCGACCACGCGACCCTGGCGAAGCGCCTGCGCACCCCCGTCTGCCTCGACGAGTCGATCGTCAGCGACAAGGCGGCCGCCGATGCCCTGGCGCTGGGGTCGGCGGCGATCCTGAACATCAAGGCGGGCCGGGTGGGCGGCTACCTCGAGGCCCTCGCGATCCACGACCGCGCGCTCGCCGCCGGCGTCCCCGTGTGGTGCGGGGGCATGCTCGAAACCGGGATCGGACGCGCCGCCAACGCCGCGCTCGCGGCCCTCCCCGGGTTCACGCTGCCCGGGGACATCTCGGCATCCGCCCGCTTCTACGACCGCGACATCGTCACCGAGCCCGCCGTGCTGGAGGACGGACACGTGCGCGTGCCCATCGGCGCGGGGCTCGGCGTCGAGATCGACGCGTCGGCGCTCGAGACCTTCACCGTGCGCCGCGAACGGATCACGCGGTGAGCGCGGGGCGGTCGGGGCTGTCCGAGACCGACCGCGACGACGTGCCCTGGGGTCGGCCGGCCGTCGACGGCATCCCGACCCCGCCGTTCGCGGATGCCGCGACCCACCGCACCTATCTGCGGTCGCTGCAGACGTTCGTGCTGCTGCTCGACGCGGGCGATCCGTCGGCAGCCACCATCGCTCTCGCCGCCGCCCTCGAGGCCGAGCTTCCGCGGGCGGCGACCCAAGCCCCGCGCCTGTCGCCGCTGGCGCTCGGTGTGAGCCTGTCGACCTTCTTCCCGGCGCCCTGGACCCCCGAGGCACTCGCCCTCGCCCTCGACGGGTCCGGCTACGGCACGCCCGTCCGCAGCCGGGGCGGCTGGTCGTGGGGCGGCGATCCCGACTACACGGCGACGCGCGTTCGGCCGGGATGGCGGATCGAGCGCCGGGAGCGCGGGTCGCGCACGTACGCGACGCTGCCGGACGACGGCGACCTGGTGCTGCTGTGGATGGACATGTTCCGTAACCGCTTCCCGTACCCGATCGCGCACATGCCCGTCGTCTCCGTGCCCCCGCCCGAGGCGCTCGCCGCGGCCGCGCGGGCGACCCTCACCGCCCACTCCGTGAACGTCGCGATGCCGTATCTGCAGACGTGGCGCTCGGAGCGCGATCGCGCGCGCGACGGCGGGCCCGGCGAGGCCGGGTCGCTTCGATAAACTGGATGCCGCGCACTCGCGCCGCACCCCCACACCTCTGCGACCATTGGAGCCACCGTGGCCGAACAGTCCCGCCTCGACAAGGTCATCGCCCTCGCCCGCCACCGCGGGTTCGTCTTCCAGGCCGGTGAGATCTACGGCGGTTCGCGCTCGGCGTGGGACTACGGCCCCCTCGGCACGGAGCTGAAGGAGAACATCCGTCGCCAGTGGTGGCAGACCTTCGTCCGCGGTCGCGGCGACATGGTCGGTCTGGACTCGAGCATCATCCTCCCCAAGCGCGTGTGGGAGGCCTCGGGCCACGTCGCCACCTTCACCGATCCGCTGGTCGAGTGCCTCAGCTGCCACAAGCGCTTCCGCGCCGACACCCTCATCGAGGACTTCGAGGCCCGCAAGAACCGCAAGGCCGAGAACGGTCTCGCCGACGTGCCCTGCCCCAACTGCGGCACGAAGGGGCAGTACACCGAGCCCAAGTCGTTCTCGGGCCTGGTCAAGACCTACCTCGGCGTCGTCGACGACGAGTCGGGGCTGTACTTCCTGCGTCCCGAGACCGCTCAGGGCATCTTCGTGAACTTCTCGAACGTGCTCACGGCATCCCGTCGGAAGCCCCCGTTCGGCGTCGGCCAGGTCGGCAAGGCGTTCCGCAACGAGATCACCCCGGGAAACTTCATCTTCCGCACGCGCGAGTTCGAGCAGATGGAGATCGAGTACTTCACCCCGCCGGCCGAGGCGAACGAGTGGTTCGAGCACTGGGTCGAGGCGTGCTGGAACTGGTTCATCGAGCTCGGGATCGACCCCGAGAACATGAAGCGCTTCGACGTTCCCGAAGACGACCGCGCGCACTACTCCGCCGGCACGATCGACGTCGAATACCGCTTCGGCTTCCCGGGCAAGGAGTGGGGCGAGCTCATGGGCGTCGCCAACCGCACCGACTACGACCTGAAGAGCCACTCCGAGGCGTCGGGACAGTCGCTCACCTTCTTCGACCAGGCTTCGGGCGAGAAGTACACGCCCTACGTGATCGAGCCCTCGTTCGGTCTGACGCGCGCCATGATGGCGTTCCTCGTCGACGCGTACCGCGAAGAAGAGGTGCCCAACGCCAAGGGCGGCACCGACACCCGCACGGTGCTCAAGCTCGACCCGCGCCTCGCACCCGTCAAGGTCGCCGTGCTCCCGCTCTCGCGCAACGAGCGCCTGTCTCCGCTGGCCCGCGAGGTTGCGGACACCCTGCGCGCGGCCGGCTGGAACATCGACTTCGACGACGCCGGTGCCATCGGTCGGCGCTACCGCCGCCAGGACGAGATCGGCACGCCGTTCTGCGTCACGGTCGATTTCGACTCGCTCGACGACAACGCGGTCACCGTCCGCGACCGCGACACCATGGGTCAGGAGCGCATCGCCCTCGACGCGCTCCACGGCTACCTCGCGGAGCGCCTGCGCGGCGCCTGACCCGCGTCATCCGGAACCGGATGCCCTGACCCCGGCGGTCGCGGCATCCGGTTCCGTCGTTGCGCGGGGTGCCCCGGGTCCGCCGTCTGCGCGACCCCCGGAGCGGGCGGGAGGGTGCTGGGGAGGAGCCGCGGTCGCCCGGGTGTGGACGGATCGCGAGGTGCGTCCGGGGGGTTCGCTAGCCTGGGGCGACGACCGACGCCGAGGGGGCACGATGACGGAAGTCGATCACGGGGGAGCACGCGCGGGCGTCGCGTGGCCGTCGCAGCCGGGGACGTTCGTCGACACCACGCGGTGTCCGTCGTGCTTCACGGCCATCTCGACGTCGCCGTGCCCCGCGTGCGGGCTCGATCTCACCGACGCCCGCACGGCCCGCGTGCTCGACCTGTCGCGGCGCATCGTCTCCCTCGTCGACGAACGGGCCGATGCGCTGCTCACGATTCACCGCGACGCCGCGGTGGCCGCCGTGCCGCCGCCGCGGGTAGCCCCGGCCGCGGGTCCAGCCGCGGGGGAGCACCCGACGCCCGTCGCGGATGACGCGCCGGGCTCGGCGGAGGGCGCGGTGTTGGTCGGGGTTCCGCTCGATACGCCGGCGGCCTTCCCCCCGCCGGTTGCGTCCGCAATCGCCCCCGTGATCGCGCCGGGAGGGGATGCCGGTCCCGGAGGCGGACCCACCGCCGGTGGACCGGCCCGGTCGGCTCCGGCCGCCGCTGCCCCTGCTCCGGTCGTCTCGGCGCCGGCCGCCCCGCCGAGCATGCCCCCTCCGGCTCCGGCGATGCCCGCTTCGACCGCTCCGGCCTCGACCGTTCCCGCACCGCCGACGCCCGGCATCCGCCCTCCCGCGACCGGCGGCCCGGGCGGCACCGACAGCACCCCGGCGGAGCCCCGTGCACCCCGCCGGTCGAGCGTGCAGGTGTTCCTCCTGTCGGCCGGCGTGGTGCTTCTGGCGGTCGCCGCGGCCTTCTTCCTCACCGTGGCGTGGATCAGCGGCGGCCTCGTGCAGCGCGCGGTCGTCATCGGCCTCGTCACCGCGGCGGTCATCGCGGCGGCCTCGGTGCTGCGGTGGCGCAAGCTCGATGCCACGGCCGAGGGGATCGCGCTGCTCGGCATCGCGCTGGTCGGCCTCGACGTCTGGGCCGTGCGCGCCACCGACGTGGCCGGCGCGGCATCCGCCGACCCCGCCGTGTTCTGGGGGACGGGGGCGATCGCGGCGGGAGTCGCCTTCGTCGGATGGTCGCGGATGTCGCGGCTGCGCGCGCCCCTGTCGGCGGCGGTCATCGTGCTCGCCCTCGGCCCCGCAATCCTGGCGTCGGGCCTCGTCGGCCCCGACAGCTCGCTCGGTGCATATGCGGCCGGTCTCGTCGCGGTGGTGGTGGCCCTCGCGGCACCGCACGCGCCCGTGCTGGCCCGACCCCGCACGGTGGCCCTCCGGGCGGAGATCGTCGCGGTCCGCGTCGTGGCCGCCCTCGGCGCGCTTCTCGCCCTCACCGCCACCTTCTTCGTCGACCCCGGCTCGACGTGGTCGCCCGTGGTCCTCACGGGGGTGCTCGCTCTCGCGCTGGCGGCGCACGCGTGGTCGATGACCCGGCGCGGCGAGCCGCGGCCGGCGTCGACCGTCGCGATCGCCGCGGTGCTCGTGGTGGGCGCGGGCGTCGGCATCGCCGCCGTGCGCGCTGCCGACCCGACTCTGAGCGCTACGGTCCCCGTGCTCGTCACCGCGGTGCTCGCTCTCGTGCTCGACGTCGCGTCACGTCGCGCCCTGGTGGGTGCGCCGCGCACGACACTGACCGGAGCCGCGATCGCCGCGGGCGCCGTGACCGGCCTGGCGGCGCTGGTCCCCGTCGGTGCGGCGCTCTCGGCGGTACTTCCGCTCGTGGCGGCGGCGCTGGCGGTCTTCGGGCGATCCGCCTTCGACGTCGCGCGCCCGGATGCCGACGCGACCGCCGCCGTGGTGACGCTCGCCGTCGTCGTGGCGCTCGCCGCCGTGGCGTCGCGCCTGTCGGGCGTGTGGGCGCAGCGGCGTCTGGCGCTCGCCTCGGCGGCCGCCGCCGTGGCGCTGTTGGCCGGACCCCAGCTGCGGGTTCAGCTGCTCGTCGTCGCCTGGTATCTGGCCATCGCGATCACGGCGATCGCCGTCCTCCGGCTGCGCCGCGGTGTGCTGACGACCGACCGACCCGCGGACGCGCCGTCGCCGCCCGCTGTCGCCGGGTCGGTGGTCGTGGCGGCCGTCGTCGGCGCGGTGGCTCTGGTCGTCGCGGGGACCCTGTCGTTCGCCTCGCCCCTCTCGTGGAGCCTCGCCGCGCTGGCGACGATCGGCATCCTCGGGGCGGCGGCCGGGATCCACCGGTCCCTGCGCGTCGCCTCGACCGTGGCTGTCGTGCTGTTCGCCTCCACCGGCGCCCTTCTCGTGCCCGCGGCGCTCCGAGCGGGGCTCGATGTCGCGCTCGACGGCGGCTCGCCGCCCGCCGTCGCGATGGCGGTCGCGGCCCTGTGCGCCCTCGTCTTCGTCGTGCCCCTGCCGCAGCGGTGGGGGCTCGATGCCGCGCAGCGCTCGGCCGGGGTGCTCACGGCCCTTCCCCTGGTCGCGCTCTCCGGGCTCGGGGCCCTGGTCGTGGCCTCGGCGGCGGCCACCGACGCCTGGCTCGCGGTCGCCCTGCTGACGGCGGCGGCCGTCGCCGCCGTCGTCGTGGGTGCGCCGTCCTTCCGGACGTGGCGGTCCGCGCGTCCGGTCGCCGCGTTCGCGGCCCCGGTCTTCGCGGCCGGCGGCGTCGACGCGGTGATGCGTCTCGCCGACGCCGACGCGTCGACCCGCGTGGTCGTGGCGGCCGCCCTCGCCGTCCTCCTCGCCGCACTCGCCCTGCGGACGCTGGGGGGCGAGACCGCGGTTCGGTGGATCGCCGACGTCGGCACGGCCGCCGTGGTCACCCTCGCCGTCGCGGCGACCCCCTCGGAGGGGCTGCGCTGGGTGCCGCTCGTCCTCGCCGCCGTCACCGCGCTGCTGTGGGCCACCGCCACGGACGGGCTCTTCACGTCGCGCAGCGGGCGACGTCACCTCGTCTGGCTGGCCCTCCTCCTCGGGACCCTCGCGCTGTGGACCCGCCTGTCGTGGCAGGGCGCCGAGTCGCTGGAGCTCTTCACCGTGCCCGTCGGCGTCGCCGTGCTCCTGCTCGCCGCCGGCACGGAGAGAGCGCGCCGACGGCTCCCGGACCGCTCCGTGGCGGCTTCCGCCGTCATCGCGGCGGCCGGGGCGGCGGTGGCGCTCGTCCCCAGCGCTCTCAGCGCCCCCGGACACCTCCCGCGCGGGCTGATCGTCGTCGTCGTGGCGGTCGCCGTGACCGTCGCCGGTGCGTGGGTGCGCCCACCCCGCACGCCCGACGCGCTCTTGGTGGCCCTCGGCGTATCCGGCGCCCTCGCTCTCGTGCTGCTCGTCGCCGCGCAGCTCACCCGCGTGATCGATCTCGGTCTCACAGGCCTCGGTGCCGCGGACGCCGTCGTGGTCGTCACCGCGGCCGCCCTCGGTGCGGCGAGCGTCGGCATCGCCCGGCGCGACGTGTCCTGGGCGCGACCGGTGGCCCGAGGGACGGCGGTCGCCGCGGTCGGCGTCGTGGCGGCCGCCGAGACCGCGCTCGTGCTGGCCCACGGCGGGCCGGTGGCGCGCGCGGTCATCTCGATCTCGGTGCTCGGAGCCGTCGGCATCCTGGCCCTCCGTCGTGCCTCCTCGGGGAGCACGGTGGCCTGGACGGCCCTCGGCGGCGCGGCGCTCATCGCCCTCGCGGCGACCGCCGCCGGCGTGCGGCCGGTGGAGTGGATGACGATCCCCCTGGCGATCGTCGGCATCCTCACCCTGGCGCGCGCCGGGTCGGAACCGCCCCCGCGCGTGATCGTCATCCTGTCGTCCGCGGGGCTGGCGGTGGGCATGCTGCCCTCGGCGGTCCTCGCGGGGGAGTCCCTCCCGCGCGCGATTGCGGTGGTCGTCGTCGCGCTGCTGGTGCTCCTCGCGGCCGTCCGGTGGCTCCGCGGTGCGTTCGAGTCGCTCCTCGTTCCGACCGTGACGATCGCCGCGGGTGCGCTCGTGGTGGCGGCGTCGCTCCGCGCCCTGCGCGAGCGCGACTCCCCGGCGTTCGACCTGTGGGTGCTCGCGGCCGCTCTGGTGCTGGTCGGCGTCGCGCTCCTGCTGAAGCGCCGCTCGGCGGCCGCGCCCGCAGGGATGCCGCCCGCGCTGACTATCGCCGCCCTCGGGGTCGTGACGGTGCTGTCGGCGGTGCGCCTGGCCTCGCCGGACGACGAGACCCTGCGCGTCGTGGTGACGCTGATCGTTCTGCTCGGGATCGGCGTGTGGTGGCGTGAGCCCCTGTCTCGCGCGGTCTTCTGGGTGGCGGTGGGGCTGAGCCTCGGGTTCGCGGTCCTCTCGATCGCGACCGGAGCCGTCGACCCCGTCGAGGCGGCCACGGTGCCCCCGGCCGCCGCGCTGCTCGTGCACGGCATCCGCGAGCTGCGCCGGCGCCCCGACCTGGACAGTTGGCCCGCCCTCGGCATCGGCCTCGCCCTGCTGCTCGCGCCTTCCCTGCTGTTCGACTTCTCCGACGACAACACGCTCTGGCGGGTGATCGGTCTCGGAATCGTCGCCCTCGCCGCGCTCCTGCTCGGCGTGCGCTTCCGCCTGCAGGCCCCGGTCCTCCTCGGCGGGGCCGTGCTCATCGCGCACGCGGTCGCGCAACTGTGGCCCTGGATCGCCTCGATCTACGAGAGCGCGTCGGGGCTGGGGTGGCTGTGGCTGGGTGTCGCGGGGGCACTGTTGATCTTCGTCGCGGCGACCTACGAGCGCCGCATCCGCGAGGCGAAGGCGGTGGCCCTGGCGATCCGCGCGCTGCGCTGAGCGCGCGGCGCTACTTCGTCTCTTTCGCCGCCGCCTTCGCCGCGCGCTTGTGCTCGCGCACCTTCGTCAGCGACTCGGGGCTGACGATGTCGGCGACCGAGCGGAAGGCGCCCTCCTCGCCGTAGGGCGCCGACGCCTCGCGCCAGCCGGCGCCGTCGAAGCCTCGCTGTTTGCCCAGAAGAGCGAGGAAGATCTTGGCCTTCTGCTCACCGAAGCCCGGCAGCGCCTTCAGCCGCTTCAGCACGGTCGCGCCGTCGGGGTCGTCGCGGCTCCAGATGGTGGCGGCGTCCCCGTCCCAGTCCTCCTCGACGGCGGCGCACAGCGCCTGCACGCGCGTGGCCATCGACCCGGGGAACCGGTGCACCGCGGGGGACTGCGCGAAGGCAGCGGCGAAGTCGTCGGGGTCTTCGTGCGCGATCGTCGCGGCATCCATCGACCCGGTGCGCTCCTGGATCTTCAGCGGACCCGCGAACGCCGTCTCCATCGCCACCTGCTGGTCGAGCAGCATGCCGATCAGCAGGGCGAGCGGGTTGCGGGAGAGCAGGTCGTCGGCGGCGGGGTCGTCGGTGATGCGCAGGCTCATGCGTCCATTCTCGCCCGCCCGGCGTTCGATCGCGCCGCCCGCGCGAGGCGCCGTTCGCGTGTCACTCCCGCGCGTCGCCGCGAGCGCCGGCGCCACCCGAGCCGCGGCCCCCGCCGTCGCGGCGGCGTCTCGCGACCGAGGGGTCAGCGTGATCCAGCCCCCGACCCGCCCCACGCCGCGGCGTCCCCACGCGCCGCGGCTTCACACGCGCCGCCCGCGCCGGTCACTCCGGCGCCGCGATCCACTTCTGCGCGAAGGGCACGGCATCCATTGCGGCGAGGTCGAGGGTGATCTCGTTCAGTTGCACGCGGAACTCGTCGACGTCGCCCGGCGGCAGCCGCTTGACCAGCGAACCGTCGACCCGCCGCACGACCACCTCGCTCACCGACGGCGCGACGCCGCCTGCGTCCAGCAGACCGAGCACGACGGTCGCCGCCCACCGCAGGCCGTTGCGGGCGCGATCTTCTCCCGTGACGACGTAGACCTCGGATGCCGGAGTGCTCACGGCACCCATCTTGCCCGAGCCGTCGCGCCGCTCGGGACGTCCGCCCCTCGCCCGGCGAGAGATCCCGGCACGGGAGGATGGATGCCGGGGGTGCGGTCCTCCGCGCGCGGGAAGCCCTCCGTTCCCGCCGAGGAGCCGGCCGAGACACGGCTCAGCTTGCGCGGGCCCCGCGGAACGGCGGGCCCTCGAGTCGCGTGGGGAGGGTCAGCCCGCGTCGGCGATGCCGTCGCGATGGCCGGCGTCGCGTGAGGCCGCGGGATCGGCGACCTCGATGCCGAACAGCGCCGACAGGGCGTCGATGTACTCGTCGGCGCGTCCGGTCTCGGCGAGCTCGTGCGCGCGCGTGGTCGGGGTGTGCAGCAGCACGCCGACGAGGTGACGCAGGGCCTGCTCGGTCTGGCCGCCCTCGTCGCCGCGGGCGCGGACGCGGGCCACCTCGGCGTCGAGCACGCCGAACACGTGCGCACGCAGCGCCACGACGGCGGGCGTGATGTTCTTGCGCTCGCCGACGGTGGCGAAGCGCCGCGCGGCGTCGCGCACGAGGTCGCGCGCGGCGTCGGTGGCCTGCAGCTCCTCGAGCGGGGCGTGCAGGCGGATGGTCTCGAGGTCGAGCAGGTCGACGCCCGGGACGGTGGCGACGTCGGGGTCGACGTTGCGCGGCAGGCCGAGGTCGATGACCAGGCGGCGACCGGCGTGATCGACCGGGCAGGACGCGGCGGGGGCCGTGGACTCGGCACCCGTGCGTCCGGCGGAGAACGTGGCCGCGCTGACGACGTGGTGCTCGCTCGTCGTGCAGGTGATGACGAGGTCGGCATGGGCGACGGCCGTCGGGAACGTCTCGGCCGACACGGTCTTGAGGCCGTGCTTGGCGGCGAAGGTCGCGGCGCGGCCCGAGGGGGAGTGCACCGAGATGTCTTCGGCGCCCTGGTCGCGAAGGGCCGCGACCGTGGCCGCGGCGTAGGCGCCGGTTCCCACGAGCAGGACGCGCTGCGTCGACCAGTCGGCGATGCGGCTGTCGGCGAGCTCGAGGCCGAGGCGCACGAGCGAGCGGCCGGCGCGACCGATCGCGGTGGAGTTCTTCACGCCGCGCTGCGCCTCGGACGCGCGTTGGAACAGACGCTCGAGCTCGGCGGAGGTCGTCCCCAGCTGGCGCGACTCGGTGAGGGCACGGCGCACCTGGCCGGCGATCTCGCCCTCGCCGACGACGACGGATTCGAGTCCGGACGCCACCGAGAACAGGTGCTCGGCCACGTCGTCGCCGCCCATGACGGTGTACGACCCCTCCAGCTCGCTCGCGGGCACGCCGGTGGCGGCCTCGATCGCGCTGAGGGTGGCGTCGATGCCGAGGGCGACCGCGGCGGTGACCGGCTCGTCCATGTCGACGTAGGCCTCGAAGCGGTTGCACGTCGCGACGACCACAGCGCCCTGGACGCATTCGTCGTGCTCGGCGATCAGGGGAGCGACGGGGGTCGAGGGTACGCTGAGTCGCTCGAGGAGCTCGAAGGACGCGGTCTTGTGACTCGCGCTGACGCACAGCAGCACGTACATATTCTACGCCCGGGTCCCTCGGGGTATTCCGGGCGGCCTCTCGACGTCAAGGCATCCCCCTCGTGCGAGGAGCGCGGATGGGAGGATGGATGCCATGGCCTCCCTCGACGCACCCCTGCTCCGCGCCCTCCGAGGCGACCGTCCCGAGCGGCAGCCGGTGTGGTTCATGCGGCAGGCGGGGCGGTCGCTCCCGGAGTACCGCGAGCTGCGCGTGGGCACGCGCATGCTCGACGCGTGCCTGACCCCCGACCTCGCGGCCGAGATCACGCTCCAGCCGATCCGTCGTCACGACGTGGACGCCGCGATCTTCTTCAGCGACATCGTCGTGCCGCTGCGCCTGGCCGGTGTCGACGTCGTGATCGAGCCCGGTCGCGGTCCGGTGTTCGCCGATCCGGTGCGCACCGCCGACGACGTGGCGCGGGTCACCGCGATCGATCCGGCCGAGGTCGCCGCGGCGGCCGAACCTGTCCGCGAGGCCGCACGCCGGGTCACCGCCGAGCTCGACGACCAGGTGCCGCTGATCGGCTTCGCGGGTGCACCCTTCACGCTCGCCGCCTATCTCGTCGAGGGCGGGCCGTCGAAGGAGCACCTGCGCGCGCGCGGCATGATGCACGCCGACCCCGCCTCGTGGCACCGCCTCGCCGCGTGGCTCGCGAAGGTGTCGCGCGCGTTCCTCGACGCGCAGATCGAGGGCGGGGCGCAGGCCGTGCAGCTCTTCGACTCGTGGGCAGGCTCGCTCTCGCCCTCGACCTTCCGCGAGTTCATCGCGCCCCACTCCACCGAGGCGCTCGAGGGCATCGAGGTGCCCCGCATCCACTTCGGCGTGGGCACCGGGGCCTTCCTCGACGACATGCGCCTCGGTGGTCTCGCCGACGCGGTGGGCGTCGACTGGCGGATGCCGCTCGACGAGGCGGCCGCGCTCGTCGGCCCCGACACCACCCTGCAGGGCAACATCGACCCGGCCCTGCTCGGGGCGCCGTGGCCGGTGCTCGCCGCCCACGTCGACGACGTGCTCGCCCGCGGCCGCGCGGCGCGCGCGCACGTGCTCAACCTCGGCCACGGCGTGCCGCCCGACACCGACCCCGACGTGCTGACCCGCATCGTCGCCCGTGCCCACGGGAAAGAGGCGTGAGCGAGTCCCTCGACCGCCTGGTCCGGCACGCCCACGAGACGCGCGTGATCGTGATCGGCGGGGGCGTCTCGGGCCTCGTGGCCGCGCGCGAGTGCACCAAGGTCGGCCTGCAGGTCACCGTGCTCGAGGCGAGCGGGGTCTTCGGCGGCGTCATCCGAGCGGCCGAGGTGGGAGGTGTCCGGCTCGACGTGGGTGCCGAGAGCTTCGCGACGCGGGGCGGCGTCGTGCGCGACCTGCTCGACGAGCTGGGTCTCGGCACCGAGGTCGTGTCGCCGAACCCGGCCGGGGCCTGGGTCGCCGGCGTCCCGGGCGTCGGCGCCGCGCCCCTGCCGAAGGGCGGGGTGCTCGGCATCCCCGACAATCCCTTCGCCCCCGACGTGCGCCGCATCATCGGCTGGTCGGGCGCGTGGCGCGCCTACGTCGACCGCGTGCGCCCGCCGTTCACGATCGGCCATGAGCACAGCCTGGGCAAGCTCGTGCGCTCGCGCCTGGGCGAGCGCGTGCTCGACCGCCTCGTCGCTCCCGTCACGAGCGGGGTCTACTCCGCCCGTCCCGACGACATCGACGTCGACCTCGCGGCCCCGGGTCTGAACGCCGCCCTCACGCGCACCGGTTCGCTCACCGGCGCCGTCGCGGAGCTGCGCGCGCGCCGGGCCACGGCCCGCCCCGCCGACGCTCCCGCCTCCGACGTCCCCGTCGTCGCGGGGGAGGCGCCGAGGGCGGCAGCACCCGGCGGCGCCGTCGAGGGCATCGTGGGCGGGATGTCGCGCCTCGTCGACGCGCTCGTCGCGCACCTCCGCGACGCCGGCGCCGACCTGCGCACCGACGTCGCCGCCGAGAGCCTCACCCGCACCGACGACGGGTGGGCGCTCGCGACCTCGGCCGACGAGCAGCCGCTCGCCGCCCACGCCGTCATCGTCGCCCTTCCCGAGGGGCCGGCCCGTGCCCTGCTCGCGCCCGTCGTGCCGGGCCTCGAGGCCGCCGAGCCGGTCGCCCCGGTCGTCGAGGTGGTGACCCTGGTGGTGAACGCCCCGGTCCTCGACCGGGCGCCGCGGGGGACCGGGGTCTTGACGGTGCCCGGGAGTTTCGTCGCGAAAGCGCTCACGCACTCCACCGCCAAATGGGACTGGGTGCGGGATGCCACCGAGCCCGGCGTCCACGTCGTGCGCGTGTCGTTCGGCGCGCAGGGCGAGGAGCCCGCCACCGCGGCGCTCGATGACGACGCGGCGGCGCGGCTCGCCCTGGCCGAGGCCGCTGCGATGCTCGGCGTCGAGGTTCCGGCATCCGCCCTGCGCGATTCCCACCGCGTGCGCTACGTGCAGTCGCAGCCCGCGGCGACCATCGGCCGCGCGGCCGTGACGGCCGCCGCCCGCGGGGCGGTGCGCGCCGTCGCGGGACTCGGCGCGACGGGCGCCTGGCTCTCCGGCACCGGTCTGGCGCAGGTGATACCCGACGCGCGCGACGAGGCCGATCGCGTCCGCAGCGCGGCACTCTGGGGTCGCTGACGCGCGTCGCCCTCCCGCACGCACCGCCCCCTGTCAAGGGTGGATGCCGGAGGCGGCATACGTGACTACTGTGAGACTCGACCACAACTCGAACGAGCGTGAGGAGACCCCATGCGGGGCAAAGCAGCACTCGTCGTCGGACTCGCGGCGGGCTACGTGCTCGGAGCACGGGCCGGCCGCCAGCGGTACGAGCAGATCAAGGCGCAGGCCGAGAAGGTCTGGGACCAGCCCGTCGTGCAGGGACAGGTCGAGAAGGTGAAGGCGTTCGGCGTCTCCGCCCTCAGGTCCGTTCCCGGCGTGGTGTGGAAGGGCGCGAAGTCGGTCACCGGCGCCGCGGCCCAGTCGGGTAGCGCCCAGGAGCGCGCCCAGCGCGCGACGCGCGCCGCCAAGCAGTCGGCCCACGAGGTGGCCGACGTCGTGGAGGACTCCGTCGACGACGCCAAGCAGGCCGAGAAGACCGCGTCTTCGCGCGCCCGAGCGGCCAAGAGCGGCTCCGACTCGTCCGGGAGCTGACGCATGACCACTCCGCGCGGATTCCGCGACCGCTCCGACGACGGCCTGTTCACGCTGCTCGGAGACATCCCCGAGCTCGTGCGCAACCTCGTCGTCGCCGAGATCAACGGTGCCAAGGCGTGGGCGCAGCGCACCGCGAAAGACGCCGGGATCGGCGCCGGCTGGTTCGTCGGCGCGCTCATCGTGCTGTTCTGGGCCGTGCCGGTGTTCTTCGCGTTCGTGATCGCCGGTCTGTCGTCGTGGTGGCCCGTATGGCTGTCCGCTCTCGTCGTCTTCGGCGTGATGCTGGTGGTCACCGCGATCCTGGCATTGCTCGGCTACCTGCGGTTCAAGAAGCTCTCGAACCGCGAGAACCCCGGCAAGGCCATCGCCGAAGACGTCCGCATCGTCAAGGAGGCCCGCGATGAGTATTGAGCGTCCCGTTCCCGTGCCCCGCACCGCCGTGCCGCTGGGGATCACCGACCCCGTCGAAGCCGCCCGTGCCGAGCTGAAGGCGGCCCTCGCCGCGATCGAGGTCAAGGCGAACCTCCCCCGCCGTGCGAGCGACGCCGTCGATCGCACCGTCCACGACGCGCGCGCCAAGGCGCAGCGCAACCCGGGGGCCGCCGCCGCGGCCGTCGCGGGTGTCGCCGCCCTCGTGGGCGTCGCCGTCTGGGGCATCGTCCGCGCCTACACGCGCTGATCCGTCCGCGAAGCGGCCCGGTTCCCTTCGGGGGGCGGGCCGCTTCGCCGTTTCCGGCATCCGCTCCGCCGGGGCGGCCGGGGCGGCCGGGCGGCTGGGGCGGCCGGGGCGGCGGGCGGCGGGGCACGCGGTCGCGAGCATCCGCGGGATCGCACGTCGCCGAGGAGGCGGGCGGCGCCTCGCCGGCCGGCGGTCCGCGGGGCTGTGCACCCCTACGGCTCGTTCGCGAACAGCCCCTGCAGAAGATCCTCGAAGTGCTCCGGCGTCACCGCGATCGGCCCCGCGTAGGCGTGGTCGAAGCCGGCGATGGCGTACAGCAGCAGCGCCACGAACAGGGCGAGCATGCTCGACATCAGCAGGTGCACGCGCAGATTGCGCACCTCGATCAGGGCGATGAGCACGGCGTTCAACACGGCCCCCACGCTCAACACGATCCACAGCACGCTCGGAAGCGCGAGGTGCGTCAACGCGATGCGGTCGCGCCGGTTCTCCACCAGCAGCTGGAACTGATCGAGCGACTGCTGCACGTACAGCGTCTCGGCGGGGGTCGACGGCTGCACCTCGCCGATCGCCTGCTGCATCGCCGAGATGTTGGCATCCGTCTCCGACGGGATCTCGAGGCGCTTCTGCAGCGGCCAGTCGAGGTCGATGACGTTGCGCGTGTACTGCACGATCTGGTTCCGCAACTCATCGCCCTGCGGATCGGGCAGCAGCGACGCCGTGCGGTAGAGCGAGGCGAGCGACGAGGACTCCTCCAGCACGACGCCGTCGACCTCGGTGAAGTTGCCGTAGGCCGCGGCCGCGATGAGGGCCAGCGTGACGCCGTAGAACACGCCGTACGCGCCCACCGCGTAACTGAGGACGCGATCCCACTCCTCACCCTGCGGGGCCACGCGGAAGACCCACTTTCGGAGGACGAGCAGGATCAGACACGAACCGCCCACCACGAGCACGATGAACAGCGGCAGCCCCACGGACATGGGGAGGTCGTACAGCCACATGGGGCACCCTTCCGGCGGGCGTCCCCCGACGCCGTCGACGCACAGTATCAACGCGCGCGACCCGCGCGCACCCCGCCGGCCCGGTGGCGCATCCCGTCGTCGCGGGGGAGGGGTGCTTCGGCGGTGAGTCAACCGGTTTGGACGGCCGCTCCGACCGGACGACACTGGGTACATGTCCCACGACAGCTCCTCCTCCTCCGTCTACACGCTGTGGGCGGTCTTCCGCCGCGATCCCGAGAACCCGGTCACCGCCGTCGACGCGACCGAACTCGCCGACCTCGTCTCGCTCGTCGAGGCCGACGGGGTGACCGTGCGCGGTTTCTACGACGTCAGCGGTCTGCGCGCCGACGCCGACCTCATGGTGTGGCTCCACGGTGAAGACCCCCAGGCGCTGCAGCGCGATCTGCGGCGTCTGCGCCGCACCGAGCTGCTGAAGAATCTGCTTCCCACCTGGAACGCGATGGGCGTGCACCGCGACGCCGAGTTCAACCGCTCGCACGTGCCCGGCTTCCTCCGCGGCATCGAGGCGAAGCAGTGGCTGTGCCTCTACCCGTTCGTGCGCAGCTACGAGTGGTACCTCCTGCCCGAGGAGGAGCGCCGCGACATGCTCATCGAGCACGGCAAGAAGGGGTCCGAGTACCGCGGCGTCATCGCGAACACGGTGGCATCCTTCGCCCTCGGCGACTACGAGTGGATGCTGCCGATGGAGTCCGACGTGCTCACCGACCTCGTCGACATGATGCGCGACCTCCGTTACACCGAGGCGCGGCGCCACGTGCGCGAGGAGGTGCCGTTCTACACCGGCCGTCTCGTCACGCTCGACGAGATCCCCGAGATCCTCCAGTGAGCACGCCCCTGCGGCTGGGCACACGTCGCAGCACGCTGGCGATGGCGCAGTCGCAGATGGTCGCCGACGCGGTGGCCGCGGCATCCGGGCGCCCCGTCGAGCTCGTGCCGATCGTGTCGGAGGGCGACGTCAACCGCGCCTCGCTGTCGCAGTTGGGCGGTCGCGGCGTGTTCGCCAACGGTCTGCGCGAGGCGCTCGCCGCCGATCGGTGCGACTTCCTGGTGCACTCGCTCAAAGACCTGCCGACGCTGCAGCCCGACGGCCTCGTGATCGCCGCGACGCCGCCGCGCGAAGACGCCCGCGACGTCGTCGTCACCCGCGACGGCACCCCGCTCGGCGCGCTGGCGCCGGGGGCGCGGGTGGGCACCGGATCGCCGCGTCGCATCGCCCAGGCCCTGCGGCACAACCCCCGCCTCGACATCCGCGACATCCGCGGCAACGTCGACTCCCGCCTCGCGCGCGTGCGCGACGGAGAGCTGGATGCCGTCATCCTCGCCGCCGCGGGCATCTCCCGTCTCGGCGGCGACCTGGGCGGCCTGCACGCCGAAGCCCTGGGCCTGTCGGAGTGGCCCACCGCGCCGGGGCAGGGGTCGCTCGCCGTGGAGACGCGCGACGACATCGATCCCGAGATCCACGCCGCCCTCGCTCAGCTCGACGACGAGGACACCCGCGTCGCGATCACGGCGGAGCGCATCGTGCTCCAAGCCCTCGACGCGGGCTGCAGCGCCCCCGTCGGCACCCACGCCGCCCTCGTGGAGGGCGATCTCCGCCTGCGCGCGGTGGTCTACGCTCTCGACGGAACACAACGGATCGGCATCGACCGGACCGTGCGTCTCGCGCCGGGGTATGGTGGGGAACCGGGCAGTGGCAATGGAGCGGATGCTGCCGACGACGGGGGGCCGATCGCGCGTGCGACGCGAGCGGGCCGAGAAGCCGCGCGTCGGTTGCTCGAACGTGGGGCGGCCGACCTGGTACCACGAGAGTCGACCACATGAATGAAGGCCACTGGCACACGCCGAACCCCTCGACGGGCAGCGTGCCCAAGCCGCTCGCCGGCCGGCGCGTCCTCGTGCCACGCGGTGGCCCCTGGGGCGACGGCGTCGCCGCGCGACTGCGGCAGCTCGGGGCCGTTCCGGTCATCGCGCCCCTGATCAACTTCGCGCCCACCAACGACCAGGCGACCCTCGACCAGGCGCTCGCCGACCTGGCGGCGGGCGCGTTCGACTGGTTGACCCTGACCAGCGCCACCACGGTCGACGTGCTCTACGCCTACGAGGCCGTGATCCCCGATCAGACCAAGGTCGCCGTCGTGGGCGAGACGACGGCCGCCGCGATGCAGGCCGTGGGCTACCACGTCGACCTCGTCCCCGAGCGCGACAACTCCGCCCAGGGCATGGCCGAGCAGATGATCGCCCTCGAGACCGAGCCCCGCAAGGTGCTGACCTTGCGCAGTGAGATCGCCAAGCCCGTGCTCACGCGCCTGCTCATCGAGGCCGGGCACAACGTGCGCAGCGTCGTGGCCTACCGCACCGTGGGCGTGCCCGTCACCGAGAAGATCGCCGGTGACGTGCAGTCGGGGCGCATCAACGCGATCCTCGTCACGAGCGGTTCGGTCGCCGAACAGGTGGTCGAGCAGTTCCCCGAGATCCCGGCATCCACCGTCATCGCCGCGATCGGCCCGCGCACCGCCAAGGATGCCAAGCGCGCGGGACTCAGCGTCGACGTCGTGGCCGAGACGCAGACCGTCGACTCCCTGATCGATGCCGTCGCCCGCTTCCCCCTCCCCACCGACGAATCGACCCCATGAGCTTCCCCGAGCACCGCCCGCGGCGCCTGCGCCGCACCCCCGCCGTCCGTCGTCTCGCCCGCGAGACGCACCTCGTGCCGTCGCAGCTCGTGCTGCCGATGTTCGTGCGCGAGGGCATCACGGAGCCGAGCCCGATCGGATCGATGCCCGGCATCGTGCAGCACTCGCTCGATTCGCTGCGCCGGGCCGTCGCCGAGGCGGCCGAGGAGCGCATCGGCGGGGTGATGCTCTTCGGCGTGCCGGAGGTGCGCGACGCCGTGGGCTCCGGAGCCGACGACCCCCGCGGCATCCTGAACGTCGCGACCGAGGCCGTCGTCGCCGAGGTGGGCGATGCGCTCGTGGTGCAGACCGACCTGTGCCTCGACGAGTTCACCGACCACGGTCACTGCGGCGTACTGCAGGCCGACGGTGCGGTCGACAACGACGCCACGCTCGAGCGCTACACCGCGATGGGACTCGCGCAGGCGCGCGCGGGCTCGGCGATGCTGGGGCTGTCGGGCATGATGGACGGCCAGGTCGGCGCCGTGCGCGAGGCACTGGATGCCGAGGGCTTCACCGACACGCTGATCCTCGCCTACTCCGCAAAGTACGCCGGGGCCTTCTATGGCCCGTTCCGCGAGGCGGTCGACTCCCAGCTGAAGGGCGATCGCCGGTCGTACCAGCTCGATCCCGGCAACGGCCGCGAGGGCGTGCGCGAGGCGCTGCTCGATGTCGAAGAGGGCGCCGACGTGGTCATGGTCAAGCCGGCCCTGCCCTACCTCGACGTCCTCGCCGACGTGAAGGCCTCGGTCGACGTGCCGGTGTGGGCGTATCAGGTGTCGGGGGAGTACGCGATGGTCGAGGCCGCCGCCGCCCACGGCTGGATCGACCGCCGCGGCGCGATCCTGGAGAGCCTGCTCGGCATCCGCCGCGCGGGCGCCGATGCGATCCTGACGTATTGGGCCGTCGAAGCCGCCCGCTGGCTCCACGCCGAGCTCTAGCCCCGACCGTCGTCTGTTCCGACCGGCGCTGTGGCCGGCCGGCCGGACACGACGCAGGAGATTCCCACCGCCGTTCGAGGCCGCTCCGCACACGACTGCGGAAAGATTGACCGTGCAGCTTCGTGGCGCAGGACGGCGTACGACCCTCCTGCGTTGTGCACATCGAGAGGATGAGCAACCCATGACCGATCTCAACGACCAGTGGTTCGCCCGCGCCAAGGACGTCATCCCGGGCGGGGTGAACTCGCCGGTGCGCGCCTACGGGTCGGTGGGCGGGACGCCGCGCTTCGTGCAGTCCGCGTCCGGTCCCCGCATCACGGATGCCGCGGGTCGCGAGTACGTCGACCTCGTGGCCTCGTGGGGCCCGGCGCTGCTCGGTCACGCTCACCCCGAGGTGGTCGCGGCGGTGCAGGCGGCGGCATCCCGGGGTCTGTCGTTCGGCGCCCCGACGGGGGCCGAGGTCGAGCTGGCCGACCTGGTGGCCCAGCGCGTGCGGGTCGACGACCTCGCGCCGATCGAGAAGGTGCGCCTGGTCTCGACCGGCACCGAGGCGACGATGACGGCGATCCGCCTCGCGCGCGGCGTCACCGGTCGCGACCTGCTCATCAAGTTCGCCGGGCACTACCACGGTCACTCCGACGGGCTGCTGGCCGCAGCGGGGTCGGGCGTCGCCACTCTCGCCCTCCCCGGTTCGGCGGGCGTTCCCGCGCCCATCGCCGCCCAGACCCTCGTGCTGCCCTACAACGACCTCGACGCGGTGCGCGAGGTGTTCGCGGTGCACGGCGAGAACATCGCCGCGATCATCGTCGAGGCGGCCTCGGCCAACATGGGCGTGGTCCCCCCGCTCCCCGGCTTCAACGCCGCGATCGCCGACATCGCGCACAGCCGCGGAGCCCTGCTGATCATGGACGAGGTGCTCACCGGTTTCCGCGTGCACCCCGCCGGCTTCTGGGGCCTGCAGGCGTCGCAGGGCGAGCGCTATCTGCCCGACATCCTCACCTACGGCAAGGTCATCGGCGGAGGGATGCCGCTGGCCGCCCTCGCCGGACGCGCCGAGATCATGGACCACCTCGCGCCCCTCGGCCCGGTGTACCAGGCGGGCACGCTGTCGGGGAACCCGCTGTCGGTCGCGGCGGGCCTGGCGACGCTGCGCCTGGCGACGCCCGAGGTGTACGCCGCGGTGGACGCCGCCGCGACCCGGATCGCCGACGCGCTCGATGCGGCCCTCACCGCGGAGGGCGTCGTGCACGCCGTGCCCCGCGCGGGCTCGCTCTTCGGCGTCGCCTTCCTGCCCGAGGTCCCCCGCGACTACGCCACGGCCCTCACGCAGCAGTCCTACCGCTACGCGTCGTTCTTCCACGCGATGCTGGATGCCGGCGTCTCGCTGCCCCCCAGCGTGTTCGAGGCCTGGTTCCTCACCGCGGCCCACGACGACGTCGCCCTCGAGCGCGTGCTCGAGGCGCTGCCGATCGCGGCGAAGGCCGCGGCGGAGGCGCTGGACCCGACACTGCTCGCGCAGTAAGGGGTCGGGGCCGGGTTCCCGACGTCGCGGCGAGTCGCTGGGCGGTGCACGACTCCTGTAGATGGGCGGTGCGGTCGAGCGGGGTGTCCAGGATGCCGCGGCCGGCGGCGGGGTGTGCGTGGGATTTCCCGGAGTTGTGCACGGCGCCGGCCGCGAGGGAGCGCCCCGAACCGGCACCGGCTCCGACCCGGCACCGGCTCCGACCTACCCAGGCGTCCCGGCGCGATCCCGGGCCCGGCCGTGCGGTGGAAGACTGGAACGATGGCTCCCTCCTCACCCCGTGTCGTCGTCCTCGCCGGTGGAGTCGGGGGGTCGAAGTTCACCCTCGGCGTCCGCGCCGCCCTTCGCCGCCTGGGTGCCCCCGATGCGACCGTGGTCGTCAACACCGGCGACGACCTGTGGCTCTCGGGCGTGCGGCTGCAGCCCGACGTCGACTCGATCACCTACGCCCTGGCCGGGGTCAACGACACCGTGCGCGGCTGGGGCCGCGCGGGCGACACCGAGCGGGTGAATGAAGAACTGCAGGCGTGGGGCGCGGGGTGGCCCTGGTTCACCCTCGGCGACCTCGACCTCGGCACCCATCTCGCGCGCACCGGCTGGTTGCGCGAGGGCTTCACCCCGACCCAGGTGCTCGCCCGCATGGCGGAGCGGTGGCCGCTCGGCATCCGTCTGCTGCCCATGACCGACAGCGAGGTCGACACTCACGTGCTGCTCGACGACGGGCGGCGCCTGCACTTCCAGGAGTGGTGGACGCGGCACCGCGCGCAGCTGACCCCGAGCGCCTTCGAGAACCCCGGGATCGCGGATGCCGTGCCCGCCCCCGGAGTGACGGATGCCATCGCGGCGGCGGACGTGGTGCTGTTCGCGCCGTCGAACCCCGTCGTGTCGATCGGTCCGATCCTCGCCGTCCCCGGTATCCGCGGGGCGCTGGCGGCCACGTCGGCGCGCGTCGTGGGGGTTTCGCCGATCATCGGCGGGCGCGTCGTTCGCGGCATGGCCGACGTGTGCCTCACGGCGATCGGCGTCGAGACCTCGGCCGCGGCCGTCGCGGAGCACTACGGTGCGCGGTCGGCCGGCGGGGTGCTGGACGCGTGGCTGCTCGCGGAGGAGGATGCCGCCGCCGCACCGGAGGTCGACGCCGCGGGGATCCGGGCGGTCGTCGCGCCGCTGTGGATGCGCGACGAGGAGACGTCGGCGGCGATCGTCGAGGCGGCGCTCGGGGCGTAGATCGACGCCCAGGATCCGGGCGGTGTCTTACGCCGCCGCTTCCGCCAGCACCGCCGACGTCCGCGGCCCCACACCCAGCGACACGGCCTCGGCCAACTGTGCGGCGGTGTCGACATCGCGGCGCAGCGTGGAGTCACGGGGGACGTCCAGACCGGTGCAGCCGAGCAGGCGGTGGCGCGCGGCGGAGTCGGGGCCGAAGGCTGACACCCATACCGCGCCCGGGCGCGCGGTGACGAGGGTGGAGCCGGTGCCCTCGGCATCCGGGACCAGGCCCCGCTCCACGTGGCCGGCGAGCTCGAGGGCGGCGTCGAGGTCGTGCGGGGTGAGCGCGGGCACGTCGCCCAGTAGAGCCGCCCGAGGCACGCCCTGGCCGGCCGCGTCGGCGCCGAGCGCGATCGCCGCGTCGAGGCCGCGCATGTCTCCCTCGGGCACGACGTCGACGGCGGGCCAGAGCGACACGAGCGCCGACACCTCGGCGTCGTCGGTGACCACCAGCACGTGAGCGACACGGGGCGTCGCCGCGGCGGCCGCGATGGTGTCGAGCGCGATGGCGCGCGCGAGGGCCTCGCGGTCGGTGCCGACGTCGGTCAGACGCGTCTTACCGACGGCGGCGGGCTTGACCGGCACGATGATCGTCCAGCCGGAGGTGTCAGGAATGCTCATCGCCTCCATTGTGTGCGGGCCATCCGACATTCCCGTGCGGGGGTGGCGGGGCGCCGCGAAACGTGCAGGCGGGGCGTCGAGATGACGGGCCCTTGTCGAGATGACCCGGGATGGCAGTCAACCGCGGGTCATCTCGACGAACAAGCGTGATCTCGGCGCCCCGCCGCGGCCGCCAGCCGCCGCCGCGCCGGCGCGGCCGCCGGCGGCGGCGTCAGGCGAAGCGCTTGCGCAGGCGGGGCAGGATCTCCGACCCGTAGGTGCGCAGGAACTCCTCCTGGTCGTGACCGGGGTCGTGGAACACGAGGTGACGGAACCCGAGGTCGACGTAGTGCGCGATGCGCTCGACGTGCTCGTCGGGATCGGTCGAGACGATGAACCGGGATGCCGCGCGCTCGATGGGCAGCTCGTCGGCGAGGCGCTGCATCTCGAGGGGGTCGTGCACGCTCATCTTCTCTTCGGCCGAGAGCGCCAGCGGAGCCCAGAAGCGCGTCTTTTCGAGCGCGGTGGCGTGGTCGGGGTGGTACGAGACCTTGACCTCCATGAGCGTGTCCACGTCGTCGCGCGTGCGGCCGGCCTTGCCGAGCCCGTCGTCGAGAGCGGGCAGCAGCTTCTCGGTGTAGAGCTCGGGATCCTTGCCGCTCGTGGTGATGTACCCCTCGGCGATGCGGCCGGCCAGGCGCGTGGCCGCGGGACCCGAGGCGCCGATGTAGATCGGCACCTTCTGCTCGGGCCGGTCGTAGATCGTGGCATCCTTCACCGAGTAGTAGGTGCCCTCGAAGGTGACCCGGTCTTCGGTCCACAGCTTGTCGATGAGCGTGATGGCCTCTTTCAGGCGCTGGAAGCGCTCGGGCGGCTCGGGCCAGTCGAGGCCGAGGGTCACCTCGTTGAGCGCCTCACCCGTGCCGACACCGAGGGCGACGCGGCCCGGGAACATCACACCGAGAGTGGCGAACACCTGGGCGATGACGCCCGGGTGGTAGCGGAACGTGGGGGTGAGCACGCTCGTGCCGAGCATCACGCGCTGGGTGCGGGCACCGAGCGCGCCGAGCCACGGCAGGGCATTCGGGGCGTGCCCGCCCTCGTGCCGCCACGGCTGCAGGTGGTCGGAGAGGAAGACCGAGTCGAAGCCCATCTCTTCGGCGAGCACGCCGAAGTCGAGCAGCTCGTTGGGCCCGAACTGCTCGCTCGAGGCCTTGTAACCGAATCTCAGCGGAACGCTCATGACTCTCCTTCTGCGTGGGTCGCGCACGGGGCGTGCGCGGGGCGATGCGTCAGCCGCGCACGGGGGTGTGCGCGGGTTCGAACTCCGACCCGTCGGCGCCGGTGAGGCGCTCGCGGAACGCCTGCACGGTCCCGGGCCACAACAGCGTCAGGCGCCCCGACCGCTCGTCGACGTACCAGTTGCGGCATCCGCCGGTCAGCCAGGGGGTGGATGCCGCGGCCGCGGCGATCTCGTCGGTGTACGCCGCCTCGGCCTCCGGGCGCACGCGCAGCACGCGCCCGGGCCGGCGGTCGCGCTCGCACAGGGCGCGCACGACGTAGGCCGCCTGCTCCTCGGCCATGAGGACGGCCGAGTTGTGGCCGAGGCTCGCGTTGGGACCGTTCAGCACGAAGAGGTTCGGGAAGCCCGCGACGACCGTGGAGCTGAACGAGGTCATTCCCGTGCTCCAGTGCTCGGCGAGCGTCTCGTCGTCACCGCGCACCAGGTCGGCGTACGGCTGCTGCGTCGAGGCGAAGCCCGTCGCCAGCACGAGCACATCGGCCTCGTGGCGGCGCCCGCTCGCGGCGGTGAGCGTCGACCCGTCGACCCGGTCGAGGGCGGTGGGTTCGAGGGTGACCCGGTCGGATGCCACGGCGGGGTAGAACGCGTCGGAGAGCAGCACCCGCTTGCACCCGAAGGCGTAGTCGGGGGTGAGCGCGGCGCGCAACGCGGGGTCGGACACCTGGGCGTGCAGGTGCGCGAGCGCGACTTCGCGAGCGGCGGAGGCGGCCGCGTCATCGCCCGAGCGCGACGCGAAGCGCGCCTCCCCCTCGGCGTACAGCTCGGCGCGCAGCCGCGCGAGGGCGCCGGGGTCGTCGGCGAGACGTTCGCGCTCGGCCGCGGGGATCTCGCCACCTCCGCGGGGCACGATCCACGCCGGGGTGCGCTGGAACAGCGTCACGTGCGCGGCGCGGCGGGCGAGCTCGGGGACGAGCTGCACCGCGCTCGCGCCGGTGCCGACCACCGCGACGTTCCTGTCGGTGAGGTCGACGGCGTGGTCCCAGCGGGCGGAGTGGAACAGCGGACCGGGGAAGGACTCGAGGCCGTCGATCGCGGGCACGTGCGGTTCGGTGAGTCGTCCGCACGCGAGCACCAGCGAGCGCGCCCGAAGGGTCGCGGCGCCGGTGTCGATGTGCCACACCGAGGTCTCGGCATCCCACTCCGCCCCGACGAGCGGGGTGTGCAGGCGGATGCGGTCGCCGAGGCCCGCGGCGACGTCGCGGAGGTACTGCTGGATCTCGTGCCCCTCGGCGAACGTTCGCGACCACCCCGCGTGCGGGTGCGCGGCGTAGCTGTACAGGTGCGCCGGGACGTCGCACGCGACGCCCGGATACGTGTTGTCGCGCCACGTGCCGCCGACGTCGCCCGCGCGCTCGATGACCACGACGTCGTCGCGTCCCGCGCGCCGCAGGGCGTCGGCCATGCCGAGCCCGGCGAAGCCCGCGCCGACCACGACGACGTCGACGACGCTCACGCCGGGGCCCCGGCGGCGGGGTGGGCGACCGGGAACGTCGTGCCCCCGCCCGTGACGACGTACGGCGGGGCGGGGTCGATCGGCGGCACGACCGCGCCGTAGTCGGTGGTGCGCAGGCGGAACGGGCGCATCAGGCTCCGCGCGATCCGCTCAGCCGCCGCGACGGGCAGCTCGAGGCCCTGCTCGATGCCGGTGTCGGGCAGCACGCGCCCGTCGAAGAGCGTGCCGCCGAGGTCGTCGCCCCCGGAACGCAGCAGCACCGCGGCGCTCTCGCGCCCCACGCGGGTCCAGGGGATCTGCACGTGCGGGATCGCCCCCGACAGGAGCAGTCGCGACACCGCGACCATCGCGCGGTGCTCGTCCAGCGGGGAACGACCCTCGACCAGGGGCACGTCGCCACCGGGGAGCGGGATCGGCACGAACTCGGCGAAGCCCTTCGTCTCGGCCTGGATGCCCCGAAGCGTCCGCAGGTGCGCGACGCGCTCCTCGGCGGTCTCGACGTGGCCGTAGAACAGCACCGAGGTGGAGCGGAAGCCGGCTCGGTGGGCGGCCGTGATGCCCTCGACCCAGCGGTCGATCTCGAGGTCGCCCGGGGCGATGAGCCCGCGGACGCGCTCGCTCACCACCTTCACTCCGGTACCTGGAACGGTGTCGACGCCGGCCTCGCGCATCGCCGCGAGCGCCCCCTCGAGCCCCCATCCGCCGCGATCGGCCAGATCGCGGACGTCGAGCGGGCGGAACGCGTGGACGTGGATGCCGGGAGCCCCGCGCTTCACGGCCCGCACGAGGTCGAGGTACCCGGCGGGGTCTTCGCCCTCGGCCAGGGTGCCTTGGACGCAGATCTCGGTGGCACCGAGCCCGGCGGCATCCGCGGCGATCGCCTCGGCATCCGCGAGGTCGAACTCGCCCGCGCCGGCGCGGCCCGCGCGACGGAACCCGGTCGAGGTGAGGTTGCGGTTGCGCACGAGGGTCACCGGCTCGCCGACGGTGTAGCGGCGCGCGTCGTCGGCCGCGACGGTGAGGGCGTCGAGCTCGGCGCCCGTGGCGCGCAGCAGCCGCGTCCACTCGGCGTCGTCGAGCGCGAGCGGGTCGGCCGCGGCGGACTCCGCGAGGCGCCGGACGCCGGGGTCTGCGGTTTGAGCGGAGGATGCCACGGGCCGGGGCGTTCCTCCCTCTGTCGCCGTCGCGGCCGCCGCGGCCGTCCGCGCGGCACCGGGGATCACGTCGGCGGCGAGGCCGTCGGCATCCGCCAGCGCCCGCACGGGTGCATGCAGGGCGGGGTCGATCCAGCGGGGGGCGTCGTGCACGTACTCGGGGTGGGCGGTAAGGCGCTCGCGCAGCTCGTAGCCGTGGCGCGCGGTGGAGGCGGCGAGCTCGTCGATCTGGGGCCACGGGCGCTCGGGGTTGACGTGGTCGGCGGTGAGCGGCGACACCCCTCCCCAGTCGTCGATTCCCGCCGCGATCAGCAGGCCCAGCTCGCGGGGGTCGGACAGGTTCGGCGGAACCTGGATGCGCATGTCGGGTCCGAGCACGAATCGCGCGACGGCGACGGCGGCGAGGTACTCGGCCATGTCGGCATCCGGGGCGCCCTGCATGGCGGTGCGGGGCTTCGCGCGGAAGTTCTGCACGATCACCTCCTGCACGTGGCCGTGCCGGTCGTCGCTGTCGCGAAGCGCGACGAGCGACTCGGCGCGATCGCGCACGGTCTCGCCGATGCCGACCAGGATGCCGGTGGTGAACGGGATGCCGGCGGCCCCGGCGTCGTCGATCACCGTGAGGCGCAGCTCGGGGTCTTTGTCGGGGGAGCCGAAGTGCACCTGCCCGGGCTCCTCGAACAGGCGCCGCGACGTGGTCTCGAGCATCATGCCCATGGACGGCGAGACGGGCCGCAGCGTCGCCAGCTCGTCGGGGTGCATGACGCCGGGGTTGGCGTGCACGAGCATGCCGGTCTCGGCGGTGATGAGGCGGGCGATGTGCGCGACGTAGTCGATCGTGGAGGCGAAACCGTGCTCGTCGAGCCACACGCGGGCCTCGGGCCAGCGTTCTTCGGGGCGGTCGCCGAGGGTCAGCAGCGCCTCTTTGCAGCCGAGGGCCTGCCCCTGGCGCACGACGGTGAGCACCTGCTCAGGGCTCATGTAGGCGGGCTTGCGCAGCAGGGCGAGCTGGCCGGGGGTGTCGACGAACACGCAGTAGTGGCAGCGGTCGCGGCACAGCGTCGTGAGCGGCACGAACACTTTGCGCGAGTAGGTGATCACGCGCGCGCGCCCGGCCCGTTCGAGTCCCTCGTCGCGCAGGGCCGCAGCGGTCGGGAGGAGCGCGTCGAGGTCGGCGCCCAGCAGGGCCTCGGTCTCGTCGACGTCGGGCCGGTGACCCGCGCGCACGCGCCGCAGCAGATCGTCGATCGTGGTGCCCCGGGCCGGTGCGACTCGCGGCGCAGCGCTGCCCGTGCTCATCGCTCCAGGCTATCCCGCAGCGCCGACATCGGGGTCGTGGGCGGCGCCGCCGGTGATCGCCGGCGATCGTTGCGCTCCTGTGAGACCGGGGGCCGATGCGGCCCGGGCGACGCTGGCAGGATGGAGGGCATGGTGACCCTGCTGTTGGATTCGACGCAGCTCGAGGTCGTGCTGTCTCCCACCGAGCGCGCTCTGTCGTTCCGCAAGAGCAACATCGTCGTTCCCCGCGAGCACATCGACCGGGTGCAGTTGACCGACGACGCGTGGACGTGGATCCGCGGGGTGCCCAATCCCGGGATCAACCTGCCCGTCGCCGTTGGCGCCGGCACGTGGAAGTCCGCCGGCGGCAACGACTTCGTCGTCATCCGCGGTCGCAAGCCGAGCGTCGTCGTCGACCTCTCCGGTCATGACGAGTTCGAGCGTCTCGTGCTCACCACCTCGCACGGCGTGGCACTGGTGAAGGCGCTGCGGCTCGACGTGGCATCCGAGCCCGAGAACGTCGCCCACATCGTCCGCTGAGCGCCCCCGCCCCCGCCCCCGCCGTCCCGCCCCCGCGCCCCCTGACGAGCATCGAGTGTCCAGAACACCCGGACAGGATCTCGTGCCGTCCGGGTTTCTTGGACACTCGGCGGGCGGGCGGGCGGGCGGGCGGGCGAGCGGGCGGGCGGGCGGGCGGGCGGGAGGGCGGGCGGGCGAGCGGGCGGGCGAGC
>NZ_JBKBNC010000011.1:0-86959 GCF_046295495.1 Microbacterium sp. | reverse complement strand
CCCGGACTGCCGGGGCGCCCCCGCGGCACACGCCGGGGGGAGGGCCGCGCGGGCGACCTCTCGGCCCGATAGTCCTGCGTCGTGTCGGCACTCATGCGTCGCCGAGCAGCGCGCGTCAGCGCAGGACGCGCACGGCTGCGATTAACTTGCACACTCACGTGCACTTTCGGCGTACACTCATCCCTCGTGAGTACCCCCGTCCGCCGCCGCGACGCCGTCGAGAACCGCGCCGGCATCCTCGACGCCGCCACCGCAGCGATCGGCCACGACCCGCGCGCCTCGATCGACACCATCGCCCGCCGCGCGGGCCTGTCGCGCCGTGCGCTCTACGGCCACTTCGACGACCGCAACGCCATCGTGCGCGAGGTCATCGCCGCGGGCGCCGCCCGCTTCAACGCCATCGCCGACGACGTCGACGACGACGACTCCCGTGTGGCCCTCGCCCGCCTGGCATCCGAGCTCTGGCGCGAGGCCGCCCACGTGCAGGCCGCCGCGGCCCTCGCCCTCGACGACGCGCACCTGCCCGAGACCTCCGCGGCCCTCGCTCCGCTGCGCCGCCGCATCGACGCGATCGTGCGGCGGGGTCAAGGCGCCGGCGAGCTGCGCACCGACCTCCCCGCTCCGACCCTCGCCCGCCTGCTCGAAGAAACCGGTCGCATGGTGGTGTCCCGGGTGGATGCCGAATCCTCCACGGCCCGCTCCATCGCCGTGTGCGCGGTGCTCGGCATGGCGGGGCTGTCGTGGACCGAGTCGCGTGAACTCCTCGCTCGACACCCTGATCTGGAGGCGCAGTGAGAATCGTCGTCGACGCCGTGGCCAAGGGCCGCAGCGCCCTCCCCCCCACCTCGACATCCTTCGAGACCGGAACGGCCACCCTCGTCGTGGCCGAGACCGAGCAGCGTCCCACGGTCCTGGGCCTGGTGGCATCCGGCCGCATGAAGACCGACGGCGGCTCCGTCACGATCGACGGACGAACGGATGCCGGCGCGATCCGCCGCCGCGTCGCGCTCGTCGATGCGCCCGTGGTGTCGGAGCCGGAGACGAACGTCACCGTCACCGGCGTGGTCGCGGAAGAGCTGATGTTCGCGGGGCACGCGCCGACGCCCTTCGCGGCCGCGCGCTGGCTCGAGGGCCTCGGGCTCGACGCGGTCGCCGGTCTCCCGATCGGCAACATCGAACCTGCGGCGCGCATCCGCCTGCTGCTCGAGCTCGCGGCGCTGCGCACGGGTGTCGAAGGCCTCGTGCTCGTGGCCCCCGACCGGCACGGCGGCGAACCCGCCGGCTGGTGGCGCATCGCCCGGGAGTTCGCGGAGCGCGGGTACGCCGTGCTCGTGATCGCGGGGCAGGCGTCCCGCGCGGCGATCGAGGTGCTCGACGAAGCCGAGGAGGCGACGCGATGAAGATCCCGCAGATGATCACGGCCGAACTACGCCGTCTCACCTCCACGCGCATGTCGGTGCTGGCCCTGATCGCACTGCTCGCCGTGCCGATCCTCTACGGCGGCCTGTACCTCTGGGCCAATCAGGACCCCTACGGCAACCTCTCGAACGTGCCCGTGGCCCTCGTCGTCGACGACCGCGGCGCCGAGGTCAACGGCCAGCAGCGCAACCTCGGCGACGAGGCGGCCGACCAGCTGCTCGACAGCGACACGTTCGAGTGGCACCGGGTCTCATCCGACCAGGCCGACGCGGGCCTGCAGGCCGGAGACTTCGACTTCGTCGTGACCCTTCCCGCCGACTTCACCGACGCCGTGGCGTCGCATTCGAGCGCGGCCCCGCGCCAGGCCGACATCGAGCTGCGCACGAACGACGCCAACAACTACCTCGCCTCGACGATCGGCACGCAGGCCGTCGCGCGCATCCAGGCGTCGGTCGCCCAGAAAGTGGTCGACGAAGCGGGACTCACCCTTCTCGACGCCCTGCACACGATCCGCGTGAGCCTCGTGGATGCCACGACCGGGGCGACGCAGCTCGTCGACGGTCTCGCAAGCGCGAAGGACGGCTCCTCCCGGCTCGCCGGCGGCTCGGTGACCCTGGCCGACGGATCGGCGACCCTCGCCGACGGCACCGCGCAGCTCTCCGCCGGCGCCACGCGCCTCCGCGACGGCACCGCCCAGTTGCGCGACGGATCGGCGCAGGTCGCCGACGGCGCGCAGCAGGTGGCCGGTGGAGTCGATCGCATCGACGCCGCCGCCCGCAGGGTCGGCTCGGCGGCGGGAGAGGCCGCGGCGCAGTTGCCCGAGGCCCGCGCCGACATCGCGACGGCTCTTGCCGACGCCGGGCTGAGTCAGGCCCGCATCGACCGGGTCCTCGCGCGCCTCGACCCGGTGGGACAACGCCTGGAGGCGGCGAACACCCGCGTCCAGGACACCGTCGACCAGATCGACGAGCTCGACGACGGCGCTCGGCGGGTCGCCGCCGGCAGCGCCACGGTCGCCTCCGGCGCCGCTACCGCGGCCGATGGAGCCTCGGCCCTCGCCGACGGCGCCGCCTCCGCGGCATCCGGCGCCGTCCAGCTGCGCGACGGATCCGCTCAGCTCCGCGACGGCGCGGCCGCGCTCGACGACGGCATCGGCCAGCTCTCCGGCGGAGCGACGCAGCTGCGCGACGGCCTCGCCTCGGGTGTCGAGCAGATCCCCGACTCCGACGACGCCACCCGCCAGGCGCAGGCCGCCGCGATCAGCGATCCGGTCGCGGTCGGCACGAGCTCGGTCACCAAGGCGCAGAACTACGGTGCGGGCCTCGCGCCCTTCTTCGCGGCGCTGGCGGGCTGGATCGGCATCTACGCGCTGTTCCTCATCGTGAAGCCCGTCTCCAAGCGCGCCGTCACGGCGCTGCGCTCCCCCGTGCGCGTGACCCTGGCCGGGTGGCTGACCCCCGCGGGCCTCGGGGCCCTGCAGATGGTCGGACTGTTCACGGTGCTCGCCGTCACGCTGCAGTTCTCGTTCGCGAATCCGTGGGCCGCCCTCGGCATCCTGCTCTTCGCCTCGGCGACGTACGCGGCGATCGTGCTCGCGCTGAACGTGTGGCTCGGCTCGGTCGGGCAATTCCTGGGTCTGGTGCTGATGGTGCTGCAGCTGGTGACCGCCGGCGGCACGTTCCCCTGGCAGACGCTTCCCGCGCCCCTGGCGGCCCTGCACCACGTGCTGCCGATGGGATACGTCGTGGATGCCATGCGCCAGGTCATGTACGGCGGTGACGTCTCGCGAGTCGGTCCCGATCTGCTGGTGCTGGGGGCCTGGATGGCCGGCGGCGTGCTGCTCGCGGCGATCGGCGTCACGCGCATGACGCACCACCGCACGCTCCGCGACCTGCAGCCGAGCCTGATCGGCTGACGCACGCCCTCGCCCCGCGCCGCCCGGTCCGTGCCCTCGTCAAGACACCGCGGGAGACGACGCGCCCGGCATAAGGTCGAAGCACGCCGACCGGAGGGATGCCATGGCCGCCCGCAACACCCGCCTCATGCGCTGCACGCCCGACGACCTCTTCGCCGTGCTCTCGGACGGCTGGCTCTACCCCGTGTGGGTCGTGGGAGCTGCGCGCATGCGCGACGTCGACGAGCAGTGGCCCCGCGAGGGGTCGCGCATCCACCACTCCCTCGGCGTGTGGCCCGTCATGATCCACGACCAGACCGAGATCGTCGAGTGGGATCCCCCGAGAGTGCTGCGCCTGCGGCCCCGAGCCGGCATCCTGGGCCGCGGCGTCATCCGCATCGACGCGCGCCCGCATGCCGAGGGCACCGCCGTCACGATCGCGGAGGAGCCCGTGTCGGGCGCGGCCGCGGTGCTGCCGTCGCTGCTGTGGAAGCCACTGCTCGTCCTGCGCAACCACGAGTGTCTGAACCGGCTGGCCTTCCTCGCCGAGGGCCGTCGCGAAGAGCGCGAGGCACGCGAGCTCGACCACCGCACCGACACCCCCGAACCCGCCGAGGGCACCCCCTCACCGCAGGCGCGCGACGACGTGCGGGAAGCCGACGTCTGACGGATGCCGACGGCCGGCGCTCAGCGCTCGGGTCGCTCCTGAGCCCCGGTCGACCCGGGCTGCTCGGTGCGGTGGTGCAGCTCGTCGACGTAGAGGTTCTCCTCGTCGGTGGTGCGGTTGCGATAAGCCGCCCGCCCCACCATGTGCGCGGCGAGCGGTGCCGTGGCGAACTGGATGAGCACGACCGGGATGCCGAAGGCCACGACCTCCCACGTGCGCAGCGCGAGAGCGACCGCCACGACGATGATCAGCACGCCCAGCACCTGGGGCTTGGTCGCCGCGTGCAGGCGGGTGGGCACGTCGCGCCACCGCAGCAGGCCGATGGTGGCCGTCAGGCACAGCACGGCACCGATCAGCACGAGCACGAGGGCGACGGTGTCGAGCACGGATTCGGGCGTCATCGCGGGTTCTCCTTCCGCGCGACGAAGCGGGCGACGGCGATCGAACCGAACACGCCCACCGCGGCGATGATGAGCATCGCCGGCAGCGACCGCGTGTGATGGTTGATGACCATGTCGGCGCCCAGGATGCAGACCACCTCGGTCAGCATCACGTCGGCCGCGACCGCGCGGTCGAGGATCGACGGGCCGATCACCAGTCGGATCAGCGCCAGGACGGCGGCGGCGGCGAAGACGACGAGGATGACGACGACGAGGGCGGTGGTCACAGCGGGGTCCTCCCGTCGCGAGGGGACGCCGCGCCGTGGCGGGCCTCGGGGTGCGATTCGGCGATCTTCGCGCGCAGTTCCTGCAACTCTTCCTTCGAGCCGACGGCACGCGTGATGCGTGCCTCCCACCCGAGCACCACGCGACGCTGGCGCTCGGCATCCTCGTCGTTTCGCACACCGATCGTGTGCAGGAACAGGGTGCGGTTCTCGCGGTCGACGTCGACGATGAGCGAGCCCGGGATGAGGGATGCCGTGACAGCGGTGTGCGCCATGATCACGTCGTCGTCGACCCGCAACGGCACGGCGATGATCGCGGCCCCCGGCTGACGCCGGACGTCGAGCACCTGCCAGGCCACGATCAACGAGCCCTTGATGACGGCGCCGAGGAACGTGACGACGAAGATGAGGCCGTACCAGAGGTTGATGCGCCCCGACAGCTCGACCGGCGGCAGACGGAACACGCGCGTGACGAAGACCGCCATCACGAGGCCCGTCAGCAGAGCGAGCCACGTGAGCTGGCCCCACAACAGCATCCACAGGGCGACGAGCCACACCAGCAGGGGCAGCTGGTGCAGGAAGAGCGAGACCTGGGACCGACGCGACGGGCTCATCGTTGGCCCGCCTGTTCCTGCAGCTGCACGAGGGTGACGCCGTCGGCGACCCGCTCCCCCGCGCGCAGGCACGCGTCGAGGAGCGGTCCGGCGAACACGGTCAGGGAGATCGTCACGGCGACCATTCCGGCCGTCGCGAACGTCATGATCTTGGGGATCGTGCGACGCTCGGTCGAGATGGCCGCGGCGGGGGCGTTGCCGAGGTAGGCGATGCGTTCGCTCGTCTCGGCGGAGTCATCGTCTTCGCGCCAGAACGAGAGGTTCCACGCGCGCATGAGGGCGTACAGGGTCAGCACCGACGTGACGATGCCGCCGACGATCAAGACCATCATCACCGGGGTGCCCACCTCGGCCGCCGCATCGAACAGCGCGTACTTGCCGATGAAGCCCGAGAACGGCGGGAGGCCGCCCAGATTGATCGCGGGGATGAAGTACAGCACCGCGAGCAGGGGTGCGCCGCGCATGAGGCCCTTGACCTTGAGGATCGAGGTGCTGCCCGCCTTGCGCTCGATGAGCCCCACCGCGAGGAACAGGGTGGTCTGCACGATGATGTGGTGGACGATGTAGTAGATCGTCGCGCCGATCGCGAGCGGCGTGTTGATCGCGAGCCCGAAGATCATGTAGCCGATGTGGCTCACGAGCGTGAACGACAGGATGCGTTTGAGCTCGGCCTGGGCGACCGCCCCCAGCACGCCGACGATCATCGTGGCCAGAGCGACCATCATCAGCAGGAAGTTGATGTCGTTGTCGACGAAGAGCTGCGTCTCGGTGCGGATGATCGCGTAGACGCCGACCTTGGTGAGCAGGCCCGCGAACACCGCCGTGACCGGCGCGGGCGCGGTCGGGTACGAGTCGGGCAGCCAGAACGACAGGGGGAACACGGCCGCCTTGATCGCGAAGGCGAGCAGGAGCATGAGGTGCAGGATCGTCTGCGTGTCCTGCGGCAGCAGCGCCATGCGCTCGCTGATCTGCACCATGTTCACGGTGCCCAGGGCGCCGTAGACCATGGCGATCGCGGCGAGGAACAGGATCGACGACACCAGCGACACCACGATGTAGACCACGCCCGTGCGGATGCGCGACTCCGTGCCCCCGAGGGTGATCAGCACGTAGGAGGCGACCAGCAGGATCTCGAAGCCCACGTAGAGGTTGAACAGGTCGCCGGCGATGAAGGCGTTGAAGATGCCCGCGCCGAGGATCAGGTAGGCCGGATAGAAGATCGAGACGGGCGTGTCCGCGTCGTTGTCGGCGGCTCCCTGCCCGATCGAGAAGAGCAGCACCGCGAGGAGCACGATGCTCGTGACCACGACCAGCAGCGCCGCGAGCACGTCGACGTAGAGCACGATGCCCAGCGGGATCTGCCATGCCGCGATCGCGACCGCGATGGGACCGCTCGTGTCGACCGTGACGAGGAGGATGGCCCCCAGCACGAGCACCGTCGTGAGGGCGGCGACCGAGACGACGATCTGCGTCCTCTTCCGGCGGCCGAAGATGAGGTTGATCGCGGCGCCGATGAGGGGGATGCCGACGAGCAGGGGCACGAGGGCGCTCACGAGCGATCACCGTCCTGGGGGTCGCGGGAGTCGCTCGCGGGACCGTCGGTGTCGCGGCGTACCGCGACTCGATCGACCGGGGCGTCGTCCACGAGCTGCGAGAGGTCGCCCTGGTGCAGCACGCGGATGGGGTTGGCGACGTCGCCGACGAAGTCGGTGGTGACGTCTTCGTCGTCGGAGCGGGACTCCTCGTCCATCGCATCCTCGACCTCTTCGGCGGTGCGCGTGCGCAGGGCCACGTCGTCGGCGTCGTCGATGACGGTGTCCGCCTGCCCCAGCTGCCACGACCGGTAGATCAGGGCCAGCAGGAACGCCGAGATGCTGAACGTGATGACGATCGCCGTGAGCGTCAACGCCTGCGGGAGCGAGTCGGACATGTCGGCGGCATCCGTCTCACCGCCGTCGTAGAAGGGGGCACGACCGGGGGCACCCATGACCACGAGCAGGAGCAGGTTGGCGGCATTGCCCAGGAGCAGGAAGCCGATCAGCACGCGGGTGAGGCTGCGCTCGAGCATGGCGTACACACCGCACGCGAAGAGCACGGCCATCACGATGACCAGGACGAGCGAGATGCTCATGAGCCGACCACCTCCGCGTCTTCGGGCAGCTGCGACTGCCGGTCGACCTCGGCGCCGAGGCTGCGCAGCACGTCGAGCACGAGGCCGATCACCACGAGGTACACCCCGATGTCGAAGATCGTGCTGGTGACGAACTCCCAGTGCCCGATGAGCGGCAACTCGCCCTCGAAGGTGAAGCTCTGAAGCGGAGCGAAGCCGAACACCATCGGCACGAGGGCGCACAGCACCGCGATGGCCATACCCGCTCCCAGCAGGCGGCCCGCGTCGGTGGGTGCCGCGGCACCCAGCTCCCAGCGACCACCGGCGATGTAGCGCATCACGAGCCCCATGCCGGCAACGAGTCCGCCCGCGAACCCGCCGCCGGGGAGGTTGTGACCGGCGAACAGTAGGTAGAGCGAGGCGACCATGATCGAGTGGAACAGCACGCGGATGATGATCTCGAGCAGGATCGAGCGGTTCTCGGGCTGCACCTTCGACCCCGAGATGAGCCAGGCGCGCGGAGCCCCGGACTCGCCGGCGCGCTGCGCGCGCACCCCGGCGTCGGTCTCGATCAACGGACGACGACGGCCGAGGCCGACCCGACTGCGGGCCGTGCCCGAGCGGCGGTTCAGGTTGTCGCTGCGGTCGGTGATGAACACCAGGGATGCCACGCCCGTCGCCGCGAGGATCAGCACCGAGAGCTCGCCCATCGTGTCCCAGCCGCGCAGGTCGACCAGGGCGACGTTGACGACGTTGCGCCCGTGACCGATCTCGTACGCGAGCGCGGGCCATTCGAGCGAGATCGGAAGGTCCTGCCGCGCACCGGTGGCGACGATGGCCACGAGTGCCATCATGAGACCCACACCGGCGCCGAGCACGGCGCGGGCCAGCGGGGCGACCGACTCGTTGTGCTCGCCCATGCGCGCCGGCAGACGCCGCAGCACGAGGGCGAACACCACGAGCGTCACGGTCTCGACGAGCACCTGCGTCAGTGCGAGGTCGGGCGCGCCGCTGGTGGCGAAGAGCACGACCAGACCGAGGCCCGTCACCGACACCAGGGCGACACCCGTGTAGCGCTTGCGCGCGCGGACGGCCAGGATGCCGGCGGCGATCATGAGTGGTGCGGCGATGAGCTGCGTCGGCGACTGCCAGGCGTCGAGCTGAGCGCGCCAGTCGCGCGAGGCCAGGAGCGCGGTGCCCTCGGCCACGACGAACACCACGAAGATCGTGCCGACGTAGAACGGGAGCGAGCCGCGCTGGAAGCGCGCCGTGACCCACTCCGACGAGTGGTCGACGCCCCGCAGGGCGGCGTTGTACGCGTCGTTGGCGGTGAAGGGCAGCAGGCGCTTGCGCGTGTGCAGCTGCGTCTTGCGCACGAGCCAGAACACGGCCGCCCCGAGGGCGAGCGTGCCCAGCGAGATGAACAGCGCGGGCTCCAGACCGTGCCAGAGCGCGAGATGGTACGGATACTCCGGCGCCGGCACCCCGGTCGTCGCCTCGGGCAGGTCGTCGGCGTAGGGCGCGAGCCAGTGGTCGACGATCGGCGCGAGGAAGCCCAGAGCCAGCGACGCGCCGGCCAGCAGGACGGGGGCCGACAGGAAGCCGATCGGCGGGTCGGGCCAGTCCGTCGTCTCGACGTCGCGCTTGGTCCAGTACGCACCCCACAGGAACCGGATGCCGTAGCCCGCCGTCAGGGCGGAACCCAGGACGACGCCGATCAGCGCGACCAGACCCCAGGGTGCTCCGGCTTCCGCCTCGTGCAGGAGCGCCGTCAGCGCCGTCTCCTTCGCCACGAAGCCGAGGGTCGGGATGACGCCGGCCATCGAGGCGATCGCGATGAAGGACGCGGTCGCCATGACCGGCGCCTGCCTCCCGAGCCCCGACAGCTGCCCGATGTCGCGGGTGTTGAGCTGACGGTCGATCACGCCGACGACGAGGAACAGGCACGACTTGAACAGCGCGTGGCTGAGCAGGAGCGCGACGCCCGCGAGGGCGGCATCCCGGGTTCCGTAGCCGAGCATGACGGTGAGGAACCCGAGCTGGCTCACGGTACCGAAGGCCAGGATGCGCTTGAGGTCGCGTTCGCGCAGGGCCTGGAACCCGCCCAGCAGCATGGTGAACACACCGAGCGTGATGAGGGTCGGCCGCCAGAACGGCGTCTCGGCGAAGCCGGGTGCCAGGCGCGCGATGAGGTAGATGCCGGCCTTCACCATGGCCGCCGCGTGCAGATAGGCGCTGACCGGGGTCGGCGCGGCCATCGCGCCGGGGAGCCAGAAATGGAACGGGAAGATCGCCGACTTGCTGAGCGCACCCACCAGCAGCAGAAGGACGGCGATGTCGACGACCGTGCCGGTGGGCGGGTCGGCGAGGATGGTCGACAGGCTCGAGGTGCCGGCCTGTACGACCAGCAGCACCACGCCGATCAGCATGACCAGACCGCCGAGGGTGGTCACCAGCAGCGCCTGAAGCGCGGCGCGGCGGCTCGCTGCGCGGGCGTGGTAGTACCCGATGAGCAGGTACGACAGGACGCTCGTCGCTTCCCACAGCATGACCAGCACCACGATGTCGTCCGTGAGCACGAGCCCGTACATCGCGCCGGCGAAGGCGAGGAGAACGGCCGAGAACTGCCCGACGCCCCGCGTCTTGCCGCGGAAGTACCAGCGACAGTAGAGCATGACGAGGGCGCCGACCCCCGTGACCACCAGCGTCAGCAGCCAGCCGAGCACGTCCATGCGCATCGAGAGCGCGACGTCGATCGCGGGGATCCACCGGTATTCCTCGAATGGAATGTCACCCGCGAAGACGGCCGGAGCGAGGACGATCGCGTGCGCGAAAGCGAGGACGGGGAGCACGGCGGCGACGTAGAACGCGCGGGCGCCGATCCGCGAGACGAGCCACGGGAGGAGCAGGGGCAGGGCCGCGAACGCGCCGAGGAATACCAGCATGTTCGGGCCTCCTCGGGGTCGACGAGCGGGTGCTCGGGCTCTCGGGGTGTCGAACCTATTCTATGGGGAGCATGAGAGCCGCGGGGACGGGGATCCTCATGTGGTACGCGGCGGAGCGGTCGTCGTGCCCTCTCGGAAGGCGCACTGGAGGTCGAGGCCCGACGGCGTCGCGCCCTCGAGCATCGCCGCGACCGCCTCGCCCGCGGCCCGCCCCTTCGCCGTGGCCGGCTGGACCAGGGTAGTGAGCACGTGCGGGGCGAGGCCGTCGACGACGACGCCGTCGAACCCCGTGACGCTGACGTCCTGCGGAACACGGAGTCCGGCCTCCTCGGCGGCGCGGATCACGCCCGCCGCGAGCAGATCGCTCTGCGCGATCACGGCCGTCGGTCGCCGCGCGGCGTCGGCGAAGATCGCGCGACCGGCGATCGCGCCCTCGTCGATCGAGCTCGTGGCGGCCGCGAGCGCGGGCGCCTCGGGGAAGATCTCGCGCGCCCCCCTCAGGCGATCGGCGGTGACGTCGACGCGCACGGCGGCATCGTCGGAGATCCACCCGCGGCGACGCGAGGCGTCGACGGGGAGCGTGACCAGGACGACTTCGCGGTGCCCGAGCGCAGCCACGTGACGCGCGGCCTCGCGCTGCGCCTCGACGTTGTCGAGCAGCACCTGGGGAATGCCGTCGCCCGCGTCGCCCTCGACGACGACGACCGGGATGCCGCGCCCCCGCACGATCTCGAGGGAGTCCCGCATGCGCGGGCTGCAGCCGATCAGCACTGCGGCGTCGATCGGGGCGGTGTGCAACGAGGGTTCGCTGACCGTCTCGCCGTCGTCGCGGAGCAGTAACAGCGCCGCGCCGAGCCGCGAGACGCCGTCGGCCAGGCCGTCCATCATGTGCGTGGTGACCGGATCGAGGAACGCCGTGCCGAGGTGCTGATCGAACACCACACCGACGATGCCGCTGCGCCCGCGGCGGAGCGAGGCGGCGCGGGGATCGGGACCGGTGTAGCCGAGCTGCTCGGCGGCCGCCAGGACCCGCGCACGGGTGGCCTCGGAGGTGGGGGTCTTGCCACTGAACACGACGGATGCCGTCGACGCGGACACGCCGGCCTCTCGGGCGACGTCGCTGATGGTGGCGCGGCGGGTGCTCACGGGCCGATCGTACCCGTGACCCGCCGGCTCGCCGAATCGATTCGATCGACACCGAATCGATTCGGTACAGTGTCCGCATGCCCACCTCGTCGCTGTCCCGTTCCCAGCTCGTGCGGTGGCACATCGCGATCTGCGCCATCTTCCTCGCCAGCGGGCTCAGCATCTCCACCTGGGCGTCACGGGTCCCCGCCATCCGCGAGTCCCTCGGCATCGAGAACTCCGGCGTCGGCCTGCTGCTGCTCGGCATGGGCGTGGCATCCATCATCGGCCTGTCCATCGCCCCGGCCGTGATCGCCCGGCTGGGAGCGCGCTCGGGCATGCTCGTCGCCCTGATCCTCGTGGGCATCGGTCTCGCCGTCATCGGGTTCGGTGCCGACACCCTCCAGTTCTTCGGCGTCGCCCTGGTGGGTCTCGCCCTCTTCGGCTTCGGCAACGGGGCGGTCGACGTCATGATGAACGTCGAGGGCGCCGCCCTCGAGAAGGCCACCGGCCGCACGATCATGCCGCTGCTGCACGCGTTCTTCAGCTTCGGCACCGTGGTCGGCGCGGGCCTGGGCTTCCTGGCGGTCCGTCTCGAGGTCCCCGTCCTCGCGCACAGCGTCGCCATGGGGGTGGTGATCCTCGTGGTGGCCTTCCTGTCGGTCGCCAATGTTCCGCGCGCCGAGGTCGCCGAGGACTCGTCCGCCGCGCCGGAGCGCGCGCACTGGCGCGAGCGCCTCGCGACGTCGCTCGAGGCCTGGCGCGAACCCCGCACCTACACGCTCGGCGTCATCATGCTCGGCATGGCCTTCGCCGAGGGGAGCGCCAATGATTGGCTCCCCTCCGCCGTCGTGTACGGTCACGGCGCCCCCGAGGAGGCCGGCCCCGCGGTGCTGGCCGTGTTCTCGGTGGCCATGACCGTCGGCCGCATCGCCGGTGGCCCCGTGGTCGACCGCCTGGGCCGGGTCCTGGTGCTGCGCGTTCTCGCCGGAACGGCGGCGGCGGGACTGCTGCTGTTCATCCTCGCGCGGTGGGGGCCCGTCGTGTCCGCGGGGGCCGCGGTGGGGGGGCGGGGCGCGTCGGTGGGCTCCCCCTTGGGTTTGGCGCCCGCGGCCCACGACCCCACCAAGGCCGCCTCACGCGTGGCGGCGGCCGCCACGATCGGCTACGTCGCCTTCCTCTGCGGACCGCCGATCCTCGGCTGGATCGGCGACCACATCGGTCTGCTCAACACGCTGCTGATCGTGGTCGGCCTGATCGTGGCATCCGGCCTCTTCTCGGGCGCGGCCAGGCCGCTGGCGGTCGGCGAGACGAAGACCGCGCAGCCGGCTCGGCGCGATTAGGCTCGTCGGGTGCGTCTCGTCATCGCCCGTTGCTCCGTCGACTACACCGGCCGTCTCAACGCGCATCTCCCCCTCGCCACCCGCCTGCTCGTGCACAAGGGTGACGGGAGTCTGCTCGTGCACTCCGACGGCGGGTCGTACAAGCCGCTCAACTGGATGAGCCCGCCGTGCAGCCTCACCGTCGAGCAGCCCGACGAGGTCGACGTCGAAGACGGCGTCATCGAGCGCTGGCGGGTCGCGCACGCCAAGACGGGCGACGCCCTCCTCGTGCGCATCCACGAGATCATCCACGACACGGCCCACGACCTGGGCGTCGACCCGGGCCTCATCAAAGACGGCGTCGAGGCCGATCTGCAGCGGCTGCTGGCCGAACAGGTCTCGGTCGTGGGAGAGAACCTCACACTCGTACGCCGCGAATACCCCACCGCGATCGGCCCCGTCGACCTCCTCCTGCGCAACGACGACGGCACGGGCACCGTGGCGATCGAGGTCAAACGCCGCGGCGACATCGACGGCGTCGAGCAGCTCACGCGCTACCTCGAGCTGCTGAACCGCGATCCCCTGCTCGCCCCCGTGACCGGCGTCTTCGCGGCGCAGGAGATCAAGCCCCAGGCGCGCGTGCTCGCCACCGACCGCGGCATCCGCTGCCTCACGCTCGACTACGACGAGATGAAGGGCGTGCACTCCGGCGCACCCCGCCTGTTCTGACCATCACGGGATCGCCGGAGGTGCGGCCCCTCGATCGCAGAGCCGCTCCGGGCGACATGATCCTGGCGGCCGCGCGCGACGACCCGATCCCGAGGCGCGCCGGTAGCGTGGACGCATGCCCGTACGCTCCCCCTTCTCCTGCGTCCTGTGGGACGTCGACGGAACCCTCGTCGACGCATCGGAGGGAATCCTCCGCCGCCTGACGACCACGCTCGAACACTTCGGCCGACGCGCGCCGACCCGGGGCGAGCTGTCGCACTGGATCGGACCGCCGATGTTCGAGTCCTTCCAGGCGAATGTCGGCATGACCCCCGACGAGGCGACCGAGGCGGTGGCTTTCTACCGAGGACTGAACAAGAGCGAGGGCTACACCGTGAGCGCGCGGCTCTACCCGGGCGTCGGCGAGCTCGTCCACGACCTGCACGCCGCCGGCGTTCCGCAGTCCACCGCGAGCTCGAAGCCCGAGGTGCAGGTCGTCGCGCTGATGGACCACTTCGGCCTCGCGCCCGACCTCGAGGCGATGGTCGGAGCCAGCCTCGACGAGCGCACGCTGAGCGCCAAGTCCGACATCGTGCGGGAGGCCCTGCGCCGTCTCGCGGCGAACGGCTTCGACGTCTCGCGCCCCGTGCTGATCGGCGATCGACACCATGACGTCGAGGGGGGACGGGATGCCGACGTCCCCGTCGTCTTCGTCCGGTGGGGCTTCAGCTGGCCGCACGAGGCCGACGGTGCCCAGGCCGCCGTCGACGACATCGAGCAGCTGAGGGCGCTTCTGCTGGTCGACGATCCCGCCGGTGACTGACTCCGGCGGGGCGCTGCCCCTCCTCATCGCCCTGGCCGCGGCCCTTCTCGTCGTCGCCTTCGTCGTCGCGGCCGTGCGCCTGCACCGCCGGTCCCCGCGCGTGCGTGCAGCCGCCGACGCGGCCGCGGCGGACGCCGCGGAGATGCTGCGGCGCCTCGACGACGCCGTCGACGAACTCGACGTCGCCTTCGACGCGGCCGACGCCCTCGATGCCCCCGACACGCCCACCGAGCTCCGTCGCGCACGCACCGCCGCCCGTCGCACGCGCGATCGTGGCTTCGCAGACGTGAGCGACCTCGCCGACACCTCGACCCTCCCCGCGCACCGGCTCGATCGGGCCCGTCGCGTGGGCCAGGCTCTCCAGGCGCAGCTCTCGAGCGTCGAGGCGACGCGCGCGCAGCTCGCGCAGTGGGCGACGACGAATCGCTCCCCCGACGGCCTGCGTGCCGCCGCCCGTGCCCGCCGCGACACGCTCGTCGCCACATCGGGCGATCCGGTACCTCTTCTGGCGGCACTGCGTCTGAGATTCGATCCCGTCGACTGGAGGGAAGCGCAGGATGCCGCCCGCGCCGCCGCCGAGGCTCTCGCCGATGCCGACGCCGCCCTCACCGACGCTCCCTCTCCCGCCGCGATCCACGTGGCGACGGAAGCGCTCCGGCGCGCCGAGCGTCACGTCCGCGCCGTCGAGGACGCGCACCGCATCGCCCTTCAGGCCGCGGACAACGCCGACGCCGAACTCGCGGCGGTTCGCGAGGAGCTCAGCGCCGCACTGACGACGGCCACGGAACGTCCTTCCGACTGCGCGCCCGCCGCCCTCGAGCGTCTTCGCACCGCGCAAGAGCAGCTGGACTCCGCCGCCGCGGGGGCCGCGCGCCGTCCGCGCGAGGCGATCGCCACCGTCGCCCGCGTGCGAGAGGTCCGCGACCTCGCCCTCGGGGAAGCGGTGAGTCAGCGCGTTCGCCTCGAGGCGGCCCGCGCGGCTCTTCCCGGGACCCTCGCCTGCGCTCGAGCCGCGCTGGCCGCCGCCGACGCGCGAGACGACGAGTCGTCGATCGACGACCGGCTCCGCCTCGAGAGGGCCCGTCGCGAACTCGCCGCAGCCCGCGCGTCGACCGACGCCGTCGTCGCCCTGGCGCACGCCCGCGCGGCGTGGCATGCCGTTCCCGCGTTCCACGACTGAGGCAACGAACCGGCGCGACCGTCCGAGGCCGGGACCGCCGGGCGGCCCGTACGCGCCCACGGGACGGCGATGGCCGTCGGGGCGTCGCCGTGAGGTCGGTTCGCAGACGGGTAGGCGGGCGACATCTCCGCCGCCCGCACGTGCTCACCGGTCGCGACCGACCTCGACCCCCGCCGCCCACACCGATGGCCCCGACTGTGCGACGCGCACGGCCGGGGCCCGATCGGCCGGGGCCGACCCGTTCAGAGGGGGCGGATGTTCTCCGCCTGCAGGCCCTTGGGGCCCTGGGCGACCTCGAACTCCACGCGCTGGTTCTCCTCGAGCGAGCGGTAGCCCCCCGACTGGATCGCGCTGTAGTGCGCGAAGACGTCCTGGCTGCCGTCATCGGGAGCGATGAAACCGAAGCCCTTCTCCGAGTTGAACCACTTGACCGTGCCCTGCGTGCTCATCGTCATGCCGTTTTCCGCTTGAGCCGGCACCGAGCGCGCCGGACTGTGCCCCCAAGGTAACGGCCGCGCTTCCGCCGCGCACGGGACCGTGACACAAATGTTGCGTCGGGCGGAATGGCGGGGAGAACGGCCGGACGAAAGCGGAAGCCCATACGACGCCCGGGCTGAGCACTGCTCAAAGCCCGGGCGTCGACGGATCCCCCCGGATATGTCACGCGAGGCGTGACGGCGATCACTTTACCGGCGCGACGGCGTGCGCGCGACACGAAAACGAAGAATCAGGGAGTTATGACGATGTTCTGTGATAACCAAGGGTCGTAAAATCCGGCACATGGATGGTCGGCGTCGCGCATCGGCCCTCGTCGACGAGGCGTATCGCTCTCTCGGCGGGGCCATCGTGGATGGCCGACTCCGCGCCGGCGACCGCCTGCGCGACGTGGAACTGGCCGCCCTGATGGGCATCTCGCGAACCCCCGTCCGCGAGGCGCTGCAGCGGCTGGAGCGCATCGGCCTGGTCGAGGTCGCCGCCAATCGTTACACGCGCGTCGCCGCCCTCACCGACAGAGCCCGCACCGACATGCGGGAGTTCGCCGCGCACACGATCGCCGGTGTGCTGCACGTGGCGCTTCCCCGCGCCTCCGATGAGGAGATCGCCGAGATGCTCCCGCTCGTCGACGCGCTCCGTGACGCCGAATCCTCGCGCGCGTACGTCGACGCGATGCTCGCGTTCCATTCGCACCTGGTCGCCGCATCGCGCAACGTCGTCTACCGCAAGACGTTCGAGCAGATCGACCTCGTGCTGCGTCGCAATCTCGAGGGCTGGACGAGCATCGCCGACGAGACCCGTCCCGCGCTCTTCCGCCACCTGCGTGAGCAGCTCGCACGACGCGACGCCAACGGCGCCAGCTGGACCTTCCTGACCCTGCACGGATTCGCCTGAGGGCACAAGCACCGCGGCACGCGGACGGCCTCCCGATAGCGTGACGTCATGGCACCCATGGAGTTGCGCGACCTGACCGACGACGACCGCGATGCCGCCTACACGGCGATGCGCACCAGCACCTCGTCGTGGCCCCGGGCACAGCTCGACGACCGCGCGGCCTTCGACGCCTGGGTCGAGCGGGAGGGTGTCAGCGTCCACGTCATCGTGGAGGACGGCCGAATCACGGGACTGGCCGGATCGATGGACGTCGACGGCGACCGGGAGATCCTGTTGGCCGTCGCACCGGATGCCGACCCCGACGTCCCGACCGAGGCACTGCGTCAGCTGACGGTGCGCGAGGCCGAGCGCCCCCTGTACGCTTGCGTCTCCGCCGACGACGAGCCGTCGCACGACATGCTCGCGCGCCTCGGCTTCGTCGAGCACGGTCGCGACGAAGCCGATGTCGTGTACGTGCTGCCGCCCACCCTGGAGTGATGAGCGCCCGCCGACCGCGTCGACGACCACCGTCCCCTCAGCCCCGCGACAACCTCGCCACGACCGGCCGGTGATCGCTGCCGGCGTCGTCGAACCCCGTCTGCACCTCGAACGCGCGTACCCGCCACGACACCCCGACCAGGACATGGTCGATCGGGGCGGCGAGTCCCGGCGGTAGACGGACCGGCCAGGTGCCCAGCGCGGCCGCACCGGCGTCGGCGGCGGCATCCCGGCATCCGCCGACGACGCCCCCGTCGAGACCGAGTCCCGCGAGATGGTCGACGGTGGCGTTGAGGTCTCCCGCGACGATGACGTCGGGCTCGTCGCATCGACCGGCGATCCACTCCAGACCGGCGACCCACTCGTCCGTGAGACCCGGAAGAGGAGGCATGGGGTGCGCCGCGACGAGGACCGGTCCGTTCCCGTCGACCGGGCGCCACACCCCGCTCGGGAGACCGGGCGTCGAACCCGGGGTGCCGTCGCGCACGTAGGGGCCCAGCTCTTCCGAGATCAGGATCGAGGTCGGGATCACCTCGCCACCGGGGGCGGCCCTGACCGTGTCGGCGCGCATCCGGATGCCGTTCCGCATCAGGATGCCGACCACCTCCGCCGCCGCATCGGCGTCGGTCTCGGGGAGGCTCACCACATCAGCACCCGAGTCGCGAACGAGGCGGGCGATGCTTTCGGGTGACGCACCACCCCCGTAGGCGTTCCAGGCCACGACGGTCAGGTCGGCGTCGGCCTCGGGACCACCGAAACCGCGCACGGCGAGGATGCCACCGGTGCTGAGGGCAGCCACGGCCAGCGCGGTCGCGAGCCCGGCTGCCACTCCCCATGACCGACGCACGCCTGCGATGAGCGCACACACGACGGCGAGCGCGACGAGTCCCAGCGCCAGGATCCCCCGCAGCGCGACGAGATTCGCCACCACCGGCAATCGATGGATGCCGACCCCCTGCGGCCACACCACGACCACGGCCGCGAGGAGTCCGGCGGCGAGGGCGAGCGTGAAGGGGAGGCCGGGACGTTTCGTCATCACGACCAGTAAAGCCGCCGCGGGCGGGCTCGACCGCCGCGCGACGCGCCCGCGGACGCGAAAAGACCCGGGGCGCGGTCCCACCGCCCCGGGTCTTCATCGTGTTCGTCAGCGCGCGGAGCGACGACCCACGATGAGGCCGTAGATCAGCAGCACGATGATCGAGCCGCCGATGGCCAGCAGCCACGTCTGAATGGAGAAGAAGTCCTCGAGAGGAGCGTTGAACAGCAGGCCTCCCAGGAATCCGCCGAGCAGGGCGCCGACGACGCCGAGAAGCAGAGTGATCAACCAGCCGCCGCCCTGCTTACCGGGGAGGATCAGCTTGGCGATGGCGCCGGCCAGCAGGCCGAGGAGGAGAAATCCGAAGAATCCCATGTCGTTGTTCCTTTCGCGAGTGTGAACCGATGCCCGCACACGGCGAGCTCTCGTTGTATACAGCTTCCTCCCAGCTAGCGAAATCGGGGGGTGGGTTGCGCGAGAGCGCTGGACGTGTGTGTGTTCGAGCCGCGCGCGATGAGGTGAACCACGCGACGGTCGAGCTTCCTGTGGACAACGCTGTGCACAAGCGGCCGACGGGGTGTGGATAACCCTGTGGGAAGTCCACGTCAGCGTTGGGGGCCGGACTGGCGAGCGAGTGCGCAATCGCCGTCGTTCCGCGGGATTCCAAGAATTACACGCGCGTAATTCCGCGGTTCGGGGCGCGTGACGACGGTCCTGCCCCACGGGCGCACGGATTCGCTCACACCCCGTGGAAACTGTGGATAACTTTGGCGCGCCTCGGAAGAATGCGAAAGACCCCCGGGGGAGGAACCCCGGGGGTCTTTCTGCGTGGTGCGCGAGGGGGGACTTGAACCCCCACGCCCTTGCGGGCACTGGCACCTGAAGCCAGCGCGTCTACCTATTCCGCCACTCGCGCGTGCGCGGCATCCAGGATGCCACGCGACCAACTTCCCGAGAATATCACGGCGGCGGGCGCGTCACGAAACGCGGGTCCCGATGACCGCTTCCATGACCTGTCCAGCCGCCCTGACTACGATGTGCCTACTGGTCTGCCTGCCTGAAGGAGTCTCGTGGGACTACTCGACAGTTTCGAGAAGGGTCTCGAACGCGCCGTCAACGGTGCGTTCGCGAAGACCTTCCGCAGTGGCATCCAGCCGGTGGAGATCGCGTCGGCGCTGCGCAGCGAGCTCGACAAGAAGGCGGTGGTGGTAACGCGCGACCGCATCCTCGCGCCCAACACCTTCTCGGTGCGCCTGTCTCCGGCCGACGACGAGAAGATGGGCGCCCTCGGCTCCACCCTTCTGAGCGAACTCGACACGCTCGTGAAGAAGCACGCGCGGACGCAGGGCTACTCCTTCGCGGGCCCCGTGGCCATCTCGATCGAACGCGACTCGTCGCTGTCGACCGGCACGCTGCGCGTGGACTCGCAGACCACCGAGGGCCGGGTCGCCTGGCGGGGTGTCGTCGACATCGACGGCAAGCGGCATCCCCTCACGGGCGCGCGCACAGTGATCGGTCGCGGAAGCGACGCGGACATCACCATCCCCGACGCCGGGACGAGCCGGAAGCACGTCGAGATCCTCTGGGACGGCGAGCGCGCGATGGTCCGAGACCTCGGCTCCACCAACGGCACCACCCTCAACGGTCGCAAGGTGTCGGAGGCCGCATTGCCGCCCGATTCCACGATTTCGATCGGTCGCACCAATATCGTGTTCCGTGTGGTCGCGCAGGCGCAGCCGCCGCGGCGCCCGTCGGCGCCCGACGCCACGAGCATCTTCGACGTCCGGGAGCGGGGACCCCAGTCATGAGTCAGTTGACTCTTCTTCTTCTGCAGGGCGGGTTCCTCGTCCTGCTGTGGTTCTTCGTGTTCGGTGTCGTGTACTCGCTGCGCGCCGACCTCTTCGGTGTCAAGGTGCGCAAGCTCCCCGAGCCTGCGGCATCCCCCGCCGCGGCGGTGGCCACGCCGACGTCGTCGCCCGACGCCGTCACCACCCAGGTCAAGCGCCCGGCGGCACCCGCACCGGCTCCCGCGGGTGGTCTCGCGACCACCGCGACGGTGTCTCGCATCGTGATCACGAGCGGTCCCAAGGCCGGCCTCGAGCTGCCGCTCGGCACCGAGCCCCTGACGATCGGACGCTCGAGCGAGTCGGGCCTGGTGATCCGCGACGACTACACCTCCAGCCACCACGCCCGCCTCGTGCTGTGGGGCGAGCAGTGGATGCTGCAAGACCTCGACTCCACCAACGGGACGACCCACGACGGCGTGCGCGTGGCCTCCCCCGTTCAGGTGAAGGTGGGCGCCCCGATCAAGGTCGGCGCGACCACGTTCGAGTTGAGGACGTAAGCCACCTCCATGGTCTTCCAGGGCTCGAGCGCCGCCATCTCCCACACGGGCAAGGTGCGCTCCAACAATCAGGATTCCGGCTACGCCGGGTCCAATCTCTTCGTGGTCGCCGACGGCATGGGCGGTCACGCGGGCGGTGACGTCGCCTCGAGCCTGGCGATCGGACGCCTGACCGAGCTCGACCAGCCGTTCCGCACGCCGGCCGAAGCCGAACACGCGATCCGCGACGCCCTCGCCGACACCGCCGCCGAGCTGATCGACACCGTGGCACGCCGCCCGGAGCTCGCCGGGATGGGGACCACGGTCAGCGCGCTGGTGATGGTCGACGACTACGCCGTCATCGGTCACATCGGCGACTCGCGCATCTACCTGTACCGCGACGACACGCTCACGCAGATCACCGCCGATCACACCTTCGTGCAGCGCCTGGTCGACTCGGGTCGGATCACGCCGGAGGAGGCGCGGTACCACCCGCGTCGCTCGGTGCTCATGCGCGTTCTCGGCGACATGGACCCCGATCCCGAGGTCGACAGCTTCATCATGCCGACGCAGGACGGCGACCGCTGGCTGCTGTGCTCCGACGGCTTGTCCGGCGTCGTCGACGACGACCACACCGCCAAGACCCTCGCGCTCGGACTGCCTCCCGCACGCACCGCCGACGCCCTGCTCAAGCAGGCGCTCGACGGCGGCGCGCCCGACAACGTCACGGTCGTGATCGTCGACGTCGGCGGTCAGCACCCCGTGTTCATCGGCACCCCCACCATCGTCGGTTCGGCCTCCACGCCCAGCGGCGTGGTCGTCCCCGCCGCGCGTCCGGGCCGCTCGAACTGGCTGCACCACGCCCGCCAGGTCGCCAACGAACCCACCCACTTCGAGCCAGCGGCCGAGTTCCTTGAGGAGCTCATCGAAGAAGACCGTCGCCGCGCGCGCCGCCGGCGATTGGGTTGGCTCGCCGCCCTGCTGATCGTTCTCGCGGGCATCGGCCTCGGCCTGTTCGCCGGGTACAACTGGACGCAGACCCGTTACTACGTCGGCGCCGACGACGACTCGGTCGTGATCTACCGCGGCATCCAGCAGTCGATCGGTCCGATCTCGCTGTCGACCGTGTACGAAGACACCGACATCGTGCTCGCCGACCTCTCGGACTTCGACCGGCAGACCGTCGAGGCCACGATCTCGGCGCGGTCGCTGTCCGATGCGGAGCTGATCGTCGATCGCCTGCGACCGGCGGCGGAGGGAACCGGATGACCGACCAGAGCCGAACGCGTTCGCCCGACACCGTGTCGACCGACACGGCGGTCATGCGCGCGCTCAAGAAGATCCGCGTCCCCGCCACCCAGCGCAATCGCGAACTGGGTCTGCTGGTGTTCGCCATCGCCGTCTACGGTGCGGCCGTCGCGCTCGTGCAGCTGGGAGCCACGGGCGCGATCGATCCCGGGTTCCTCACCCTCGCGGCGATCCCGGCGGTCCTCTCCCTGGCCATGCACGTGGTGCTGCGTCTGCGCGTGCGCGACGCCGACCCCTTCGTCCTGCCCATCGCCACGGTGCTCACGGGCCTCGGCATCGCGATGATCTACCGCATCGACCTCGCCGATCAGATCAGCGGATGGGATGCCACGGGCCACCGCCAGATCGCCTGGGCTGTGCTCGCGATGGTCAGCGCCCTGGCCGTGCTGATCTTCGTGCGCAACTATCGCGTGCTGTTCCGCTTCACGTACCTGTCGGGCCTGGTCGGCATCCTGCTCCTGCTCCTGCCGTTCGTACCGGGCCTGGGCACGGATCAGAACGCCGACGTATGGGTCTCGCTCGGCTTCGTGTCGTTCCAGCCCGGTGAGCTGGCCAAGATCTGCCTGGCGATCTTCTTCGCCGGCTACCTGGTGCGCACCCGCGAGAGCCTCACCTCGACCGGAACCCGCTTCCTGTTCATGACGTGGCCGCGCGCCCGCGAGCTGGGACCGGTGCTCATCATCTGGCTCGTCTCGCTCGGCATCATCGTGCTGCAGCGCGACCTCGGAACCGGCCTGCTCATCTTCGGCATGTTCGTCGCGATGCTCTACGCGGCCACCGGTAAGACGAGCTGGGTCTTCATCGGCCTGATCCTCGTCGCCAGCGGCGCGTTCCTGGCATCCCGCGTCCTCCCCTACGTGCAGGGGCGTTTCGCCAACTGGCTGGGCGCGTTCGACCCCGAGGTCATCGACCGCGACGGCGGCAGCTACCAGCTCGTGCAGGGCATCTTCGGCCTGTCGCACGGCGGACTCTTCGGCACCGGCCTGGGCCAGGGCCGTCCGTACATCACGCCGCTGTCGCAGAGCGACTACATCGTGCCGAGCCTGGGCGAGGAACTCGGCCTGGTGGGCCTCTTCGCGATCCTGGCGCTGTACATGGTGTTCACCAGCCGCGGCATCCGCGTCGGACTCGCCGGGCAGGACGACTTCGGCAAGCTCCTCGCGACGGGCTTCAGCTTCACCATCGCGTTGCAGGTGTTCATCATGGTCGGCGGTGTGACCCGCGTCATCCCGCTCACGGGACTGACGACGCCGTTCCTCGCCGCCGGTGGGTCCTCGCTGATCGCCAACTGGATCATCGTGGCCTTCCTGCTGCGCATCTCCGACGCCGTTCGCAGCCGCCCGCGGGTGGTGATCGGCTGATGACCGACCCGTCCGCGCCCGCCGCTCGCCCGACTCCGGAGGAGGCACCGTGACCAAAGAGCTCCGCCGCCTCAGCATCGTGATGCTCGCGATGTTCCTGGCCCTGTTCGCCTCGACTAGCATCATCCAGGTCGTGCAGGCCAATGCGCTGACCGACACCCCGGGCAACACGCGCGCCCTCTACGACTCGTACGAGATCCAGCGCGGCTCGATCATCGTCAGCGGCACGCCCATCGCCTCGTCCGTGCCGTCCGACGACGTCTACAGCTGGCAGCGCCAGTACACGGATGCCGAGATGTGGGCGCCCGTGACCGGATACCTCAACCCGGTGCTCGACTCCCGCACGCGCATCGAGGCCACGGAGAACAGCGTGCTCAGCGGGTCGGACTCGAACCAGTTCTTCTCGCGCATCGACCGCGCCATCACCGGACAGGCGCCGCGCGGCTCCAACGTCGAGCTCTCGCTCGACGCGACCGTGCAGAAAGCCGCGTGGGACGCCCTCGGCAACCAGCAGGGAGCGGTCGTCGCCATCGAGCCCTCCACCGGACGCATCCTGGCGATGGTGTCCAAGCCGAGCTTCGACACGAACATCCTCGCCTCGCACGACACGGATGCCGTGAACGCCGCGTACGAGCAGCTCGCGGCCGACCCCGCGAAGCCCCTCGACAACCGGGCCATCGAGGGCAACCTCAACCCGCCCGGGTCGACGTTCAAGCTCGTCGTGGCCTCGGCCGCCCTGGCATCCGGTCGGTACACGCCCGACTCGGCGTTCCCGAACCTCGCCGCCTACACGCTGCCGCAGTCGACGAACGTCGTCAGCAACGCCGGCGGCGGCGCCTGCGGAGAGGGCGACACCGTCACGATCGCGACCGCCCTGCGGCTGAGCTGCAACATCCCGTTCGCGGAGCTCGCCGTCGAGCTCGGCGACGACGCCATCCGCGCCGAGGCCGAGAAGTACGGCTTCAACGCGCAGTTCACCATGCCGCTGCAGTCGACGGCATCCACCTATCCCGCCAATCCGAACGCGCCGCAGACCGCGCTGAGCGGCTTCGGTCAGGGCGATGTGCGCGCGACGCCGCTGCAGATGGCCATGGTGTCGGCGGGCATCGCGAACGGCGGTGTGGTGATGAACCCCCGCATGGTCGACCGCGTGATCGAGCCCAACCTTTCGGTCGCCGACGAGGGCACGAACAGCGAGTTCGGGCGCGCCCTCGAGTCCGACATCGCGGCGCAGATGGTGTCGATGATGACGGCGAACGTCCAGGACGGCGCGGCATCGAATGCAAGAATAGACGGGGTTCAGGTGGCGGGTAAGACCGGCACCGCGGAGAACGATTCCCGTCCCTACACTCTCTGGTTCACCGGCTTCGCACCGGCGGACGACCCTGAGGTCGCCGTCGCCGTCGTCGTCGAAAACGGTGGAGGCCAGGGGCAGAACGGGAGCGGCAACGAGATCGCCGCCCCGATAGCGAAGAAGGTCATGGAGGCGGTGCTGGGTAAATGAGACCGACACAGGGTGTGACCTTCGGCGGGCGGTACGAGCTCGATTCGCGGATCGCGATCGGCGGCATGGGCGAGGTCTGGGAAGCGACCGACCACGTCATCGGGCGGACCGTGGCGATCAAGATCCTCAAAGACGAGTACATGGGCGACCCCGGATTCCTCGAGCGCTTCCGCGCCGAGGCCCGCCACGCCGCACTCGTGAACCACGAGGGCATCGCGAGCGTCTTCGACTACGGCGAGGAGGACGGCAGCGCGTTCCTCGTGATGGAGCTCGTCCCCGGTGAGGCCCTGTCGACCATCCTCGAGCGCGAGGGGTCGCTGTCGAGCGACAAGACCCTCGACATCGTCGCTCAGACGGCCGCCGCACTCCAAGCCGCCCACGCGGCCGGTCTCGTGCACCGCGACATCAAGCCGGGCAATCTGCTCATCACGCCCGACGGTCGCGTCAAGATCACCGACTTCGGCATCGCGCGCATCGCCGACCAGGTGCCGCTCACCGCGACCGGCCAGGTCATGGGAACGGTGCAGTACCTGTCGCCGGAGCAGGCCTCGGGCCACCCCGCCTCGCCCGCGACCGACACGTACTCGCTCGGCATCGTGGCCTACGAATGCCTCGCCGGGAAGCGTCCCTTCACGGGCGAGTCGCAGGTCGCCATCGCCATGGCGCAGATCAACGAGCAGCCCGCTCCGCTCCCGCCCACGGTGGCCGTGCCGGTGCAGAACCTCGTCATGGCGATGATCGCGAAGAAGCCCGACGACCGTCCGGCATCCTCCGCCGCTGTCTCCCGGGCCGCTGCCGCCCTGCGCCGCGGAGATCTGGCAGCCGCAGCCGCCGCCGTTCCCGCGATCGCCGCCGGCACCGCCGCGGTCGACGACGCCACCCAGCTGCTCACCGCCGGACAGACCTCGGCGACGACGCGCCTGATGCCCGCCGCCGGTGCGGTGGGCGCCACCTCGCTCCTGACCGAGGAGCACACCGAAGAAGACGTCGTCCCGCAGAAGAAGAAGCGCAGTCCCTGGACCTGGCCCCTGGTCGCGCTCATCGCTCTGCTCGCCCTGGTGCTCATCGGCGGGATCTACACCCTGGTCTCGAACCAGGACACGCCCGATGCCGCCCCGTCGAACTCGGCCTCCGCGCCCTCGACCCCCAGCGCGCCCCCGACGCCGTCGCAGAGCCCGTCACCCACGCAGACGACTCAGCTCGTCGACGTCGACGCCCTCGACCTCATCGGTCAGACCTGCGACGAAGCACGCACGACGCTGCGCGATGCCAACCTCGGTGCGACCTGCGCCACCGGGACGGCCGCCGAGAGCGCCGACCAGGTCGGACTCGTCTACGTGGTCGACCCCACCGGGCGCAACCCGGAGGGGACGAACATCACGGTGACCGTCTACGGCGAAGAGACACCGCTGAGCCAGCCGAGCGCGCCCGCGCTGCCCGGCGGCTCCGTCACGGCCGGTAGCGACATCCAGGTGTCGTGGCAGCAGTATTCCTGCCCCGCCGGAACGGGCAACGTCACCGCCTACGACTTCACCGCCACCAACGGCACGTTCGATGAGACCGGTCAGTCCACGGCGTCGTTCTCGCCGAACGAGCGCAACGCGCAGCTCAAGGTGAGCAACGCCGTCGGTCAGTCGCTTCGCGTCACCTACACCGTCAGCTGCTCCGGAACCGACCGCACGGCCGGACCCTCGGGTGAGGCCTCGGCCTCCATCACGGGCGGCAACACGCCGAGCCCCAGCTCCACCGGCAACGGCAGCAGCACCGGCAACGGCAACGGCAACGGCAAGAACTGACCTCGGTCTTCCCCCACCCATCCTCCCCGGGAGTTTCTTCGTGACCACTGAGACGCGCGTCCTGTCCGGGCGCTATCGCGTCGACGACCTCATCGGTCGCGGCGGGATGGCGAGCGTCTACCGCGGGTACGACCAGACCCTGGGCCGCACGGTCGCGATCAAGATCCTCAAGGCCGATCTCGCCGGCGACGCCGCCTTCCGCACCCGTTTCCGCCTCGAAGCGCAGGCGGCGTCCCGCATGGCGCACCCCACGATCGTCCGCGTCTTCGACGCCGGAGAAGACGTCGAGACGGGCATCGACGGTCAGGAACGACCCGTTCCGTACATCGTGATGGAGCTCGTGCACGGCCGGCTGCTGAAGGAGATCATCGCCGAGGGCCCCGTCCCCACCGACGAAGCCCTCCGCTACATCGACGGCATCCTCGAGGCTCTCGAATACTCGCACCGCGCGGGCGTCGTCCACCGCGACATCAAGCCCGGCAACGTCATGATCACGGATGCCGGTCGTGTGAAGGTCATGGACTTCGGCATCGCCCGTGCGGTGTCCGACTCCTCGTCGACCGTCGCCGAGACCACCGCCATCGTCGGCACGGCCGCCTACTTCTCCCCCGAGCAGGCGAAGGGGGAGTCGGTGGATGCCCGGGCCGACCTCTACTCCACCGGGGTGGTGCTCTACGAGCTGCTGACGGGCCGTACGCCCTTCCGCGGCGAGACACCCGTCGCCGTCGCCTACCAGCACGTCAGCGAGGCGCCCCTGCCGCCGAGCGAGGTCAACGAGTCCATCCCCCGGACCCTGGATGCCATCGTGCTCCGCGCCCTCGCGAAGGATCCGTTCCAGCGACCGCAAGACGCCGCGAGCTTCCGCGAAGCCCTCGACGAGACGGCCGACGGCAAGGCGCCGACGAAGCGTCAGATGTCCGCCCTCTCGAACGAGCTGTACGGACCGAACCCGCGTCAGGCGGCCGAGACGGCTCGCTCGCTCCGTCAGCTCAGCACCGACACCACGATGCGACGCACGCAGCCGGGACCGCCGGTGGCCTGGATCTGGGCGGGCGTCACCGTTCTCGCGGTGCTGCTCGTGGCCGTGCTGATCTGGGTCATGCAGATCCAACCCCGTGACGACGTGCCCACCACGTCGTTCGCGGTTCCCAACGTGGTCGACATGTCGTACGACCGCGCGGTCGAGACACTCGAGGCGCAGCAGCTGACCGCGAGTCGCGTCAACGAGCCCGACGAGACCATCGCCCAGGGGAACGTCACGCGCACGACACCCGACGCCGGGACCACGGTGGCCGCGGGCCAGCAGGTCACCGTGTACGTCTCCACCGGACCCGACACGGCCACCGTGCCGCCGCTCGAGGGCATCTCCGAGACGGAGGCCCGCGCATCGCTGGAGGCGTCGGGACTCTCCGTGGGCTCGATCCGCCGCACGGCCGATCCGGCCCTCGCCGCCGGGACGGTCGTCTCCTCCAGCATCGACTCGGGGTCGAACGTCGCCAAGGGCACCACGGTCAATCTCGTCGTGGCCAGCGGGCAGGTCGTCATCGTGAACTACACGGGCTACACACTCGAGGCCGCGCAGCGTGAGCTGCAGTCCGACGAGAAACAGCTCACCGTCGTCACGCAGGAAGATCCCGGATGCCGCGCCTCCACGCCGCCGACCGTGAGCGCTCAGTCACTCGCCCCCGGCGAAGTGCCCGTGCACAGTGAGATCACTCTGACGGTGTGCTCGGGCTCCTGAGCCCGCGGGGGTGAAGTCTCCCGGCGCGTTCGACCGCGCCGCGGAGGCCCGCGTTCTCGAGCCAGCGCCCCAGGAGCGCATGACCCCCCTCCGTGAGCACGCTTTCGGGGTGGAACTGCACCCCCTCGATGGGCGCGGAGCGATGACGCATCCCCATCACGACGCCCCCGGCGGTGCGGGCCGTCACCTCGAGCTCGGCGGGGACCGCCCCCGCGTCCACCGCGAGCGAGTGGTATCGGGTGGCCACGAAGCCGTCGGGGAGGTCGGCGAAGACCCCCGCACCGTCGTGGTGGATGGCGCTCGTGATGCCGTGCAGCAGCTCCGGAGCGTGTCCCACCGTCCCGCCGAAGGCCCGCGCGATCGCTTGATGGCCCAGACACACACCGAGCAGGGGGATGCCGCGCCCCGCCGCTGCGCGCACGATCTCGACGGAGAACCCGGCGTCATCCGGGTGGCCGGGGCCGGGGGAGATGAGCACCGCAGCGGCATCGGAGCGGACCGTCTCGACGACGCCGGGGTCCGCGGCGGGGATCAGGGCGGTCTCCGCCCCGAGATCGCGCAGGTAGCCGGCGAGGGTGTGGACGAAACTGTCGCGGTTGTCGACGACCACGACGCGCCAGGGCCTCACTCGACCGTGACCTCCGAGGGATACACGAGGTCGCTTACCCAGGGGAAGACGTAGAAGAAGAGGCCGTACAAGACGGCGGCCAGCAGTACGAGGACGATCAACAGGCGCACCCACCAGGGGCCGGGCAGAATGCGCCAGAGGGCTCCGTACATCAGGCTGCTCCCGTGGTCAGAGAGGTGGGCGGGCCGGCGTCGGTGCGCGGGGTGTAGGACTCGAAGACGCCATAGGCGATCGCGCGCTCCGAGAAGCCGTAGCGGGGGCTGCAGGTGGTCATCGTGATCACTCGATCGGTGGCCTTGATCTCGGGCTGCCGCGGAAGCGGGAGCAGCACGTCGACGGCGTCGGGGCGCACGTACTCGAGGTTCCGGTATCGGTAGGTGTACCAACCGTCCTCGGTCTCGACGACGATGGCGTCGCCGACGTGCAGCGACGGGAGGTCGGCGAACGGGGCACCGTGGCTGCCTCGGTGTCCCGCGATCGCGAAGTTGCCGGGTTGCCCGGGCATCGCGGTGTCGGGGTAGTGGCCGAGCCCGATCGGGTCGAGCGTGCGGGAGGAACTCACCCCGCCGGCCAGCGTGAAGTGATAGTCCGGACCGAGCCGGGGGATATGAACGACGCCGAACCTCTCGGCGTCCCCCGGCTGAGCCAGGGCCGGCGGGTCAGCCGTGGGCGGTCCGGACGGCTGGGAGGGAGTGGTCGTGGACTCGGGCAGGGGGGCGACCGGATCGCTCGCCCACTGCTCACTCAGATCGCGCCCCTGGTCTTTGAACTGTGCACCGATGATGGCGTCGCCGATCCACAACTGCCAGACCACGAAGAGCAGCACGAGCACACCCGCCGTGACCAGCAGATCACCGATCACACCGATCACCGAGACGCCGCGGCTTGCCGCACGCGTGGGCCGTCGACTGCGACGGGTCTGCGGCTGCGTGACGGTGTGCACGAGGCGATTCTAGTTCCGTGGGTTCACGCACGCCGGAGCATTAGACTGTGCCGCATGGCTCGAACTGGCAAAGGCGAAGACCCGATCGCCGAACGCAATGACGGTGGATCCGCCCCGAACCCGGTGTGGTTCCTCCCCATCATGATCGGCCTGATGCTCATCGGCCTCGTGTGGGTGCTGGTGTTCTACCTCAGCAACTCGCAGTTCCCCATCCCCGGGATCGGCCCGTGGAACCTCGTCATCGGCTTCGGCATCGCCTTCGTCGGCTTCCTGATGACCACGCGGTGGCGCTGACTTACACGCGTGTAATTCATCCCCACCTGTGGATGAGCCTGTGGATAACTCTTACAGGTAGGCCACGGCGGGGATGGCCAGCAGGGCGACCAGCACGACGCTGAAGCCCACGAGCAGACCCGTTTGCAGACCGCGCTGACGCGGTGCGCGAGTCCGTGAGTAGATGAGGCCCACCACGGCGCCGGTGAGCAGCCCACCGAGGTGCGCCTGCCAGGAGATGCCGACCGCGGCGAGGGAAGCGGCGAAATCACCCGAGCCGATCGCATTGATACCCGCGAGCACGAACGGCCATGCGAAGTTGATGCCGATCAAGATCGCGATCACCCGGATGTCGGCGCCGATGTGGCGACCGATCACGAGCAGGGCGCCGAACAGCGCGAAGATCGCGCCCGACGCCCCGACCGTCCAGACGCCGGGCGCGAGAAGCGCGACGGCTACGGACCCGCCCAGGGCGCCGATCAGATACAGCGCCAGGAACCGGGAACGACCGAGAAGCGGCTCGAGACTGCGGCCGATGAACCACAGAGCGAGCATGTTGAGCCCGACGTGGAAGAACCCGTCGTGAACGAGGGCGACCGTGAGCAGACGCCACGGCTGGATGACGCCGGCCTGCGGGAGCAGGAAGATGCTGTTGAACGCGAGGGCGTTCGTCAGGATCGAGCCGACCCCCGGAATGAGCGAGATGATGTACGCCAACCCGGTCACGGCGATGATGCCGAGGGTCATCGTCGGACGCTCGGACGACACCGCGGCCATCGGCCGCGAGGCCCAGCGCCTCTGCGCCTTCTTCTGCGCCGGGGTCTGCGAAGCGCGTTGCTGCGCCATGCACTCCGGGCAGATCACGCCGACGGCGGCGGGGGTGCGGCACTCCGAGCACACCGTGCGCATGCACCGCTGGCACAGCACGAAACTCTGCCGGTCAGGATGCCGGTAGCAGAAGTTCTCGCTGTTGCGACGGAACTCCTCGGTCGTGGACACCCGCCGCCGCCCGCTCGGTCAGACCGAGACGACGTCGACCGACTGCAGGACGACGTCTTGCTTCGGACGGTCCTGCGCACCGGTGGGCACCGCGGCGATCGCGTCGACGACGGCCTTGGAGGCGTCATCGGCGACCTCGCCGAAGATCGTGTGCTTGCCCTGGAGCCACGGGGTGGGGTCGGTGGTGATGAAGAACTGCGAGCCGTTGGTGCCCTCGGCCTGACCCGTGATGGCGTTGCGACGCAGGCCGGCGTTGGCCATGGCGAGCTTGTACGGAGCCGTGAAGTCGAGCTCGGGGTGGATCTCGTCGTTGAAGTTGTACCCGGGACCGCCGACGCCCTGACCGAGCGGGTCGCCGCCCTGGATCATGAAGTTGGGGATGATCCGGTGGAAGATGACGTCCTTGTAGAGCGGTCCGTCGCCCTTGGAGCCGGTGGCCGGGTCGGTCCACTCCTGGGTTCCATCGGAGAGTCCGATGAAGTTGCGGACGGTGCGCGGGGCATGGTCGCCGAACAGGTTGACGACGATGTCGCCGTGGTTGGTGTGCAGGGTCGCGACGGCGGTGTGGTTGGCCATGGGTACATTCTCTCAGAGTTATCTGCAAGGGTCGGCGGCGCAGGCGACCCGTTCTGGCAAGATGAACGAACGTACATCCCATCGACAGGGAGGATGAGCCGTGGGCCTCAGCCGCAAGAGCAAGAAGGAACTGCGCAAGCTCCAGAAGCACGCCGCCAAGGTGTGGGAGTCGCAGCAGGTGCTGCTGGGCGAGAGCGGGAAGGTCGCTCGTGAAGCGGGCCACCAGCTCGGTCGCTTCAGCCGCGAAGACCTCGTCCCCGCCGTGCAGGACGGGTACTCCAAGTACGCCGCACCGTACGTCGACAAGAGCGTGAAGTACAGCAACCGCTTCCTCAGCAACAAGGTCGTCCCGGCCGCAGGTGCTGTGGTCGGCGGTGCCATGTCCGTGTGGGACGCCGCAGGCGACACCCGCGATCGACTCGCCAAGGGCCGTGGCTTCGAGCTCGACGCCCACAAGTACGCCAAGCGCGCCGAGAAGTACGGCAAGCAGGCGTCGAAGCGTTTCGCCAAGAAGCTGCCCTCCCAGAACGACGGCATCGGCGCCGGTGGCGTCATCGCGATCATCCTGGGCGTCGTGGCCGCGGCCGGCGTCGCGTACGCCGCCTGGCAGACGCTGCGTGCCGACGACGAGCTGTGGGTGGCCGACGATCCGCTGCGTGCACCGGACGCGTGAGCGACCCCACCATCAGAGTCCGAGAGGCCGCGCGTGAGCGCGGCCTCTCTGTCGATGTGCGTGAGCGCCCCGCGGCCTCGACCCTCGATGAGGCCGCCGAGCTGCTCGGCATCCCGCCTGCATCCATCGTGAAGACCCTCGTCGTGAAGCGCTCCGACGATACGTACCTGTTCGCCCTCGTCCCGGGTGATCGCGCGATCTCCTGGCCGAAGCTCCGCTCGGTCGTGGGCGTGAACAAACTCCGACTCCCCGAGCCGGATCTCGCCCTGGCCGCCACCGGCTACGAGCGCGGCACCATCGTGCCGATCGGCAGTTCCACGGCGTGGCCCGTCTTCGCCGACGAGCGTATCGTCGGCACGCGCATCGCGATGGGTGCCGGCGCGCACGGCTACAGCCTGTTCGTCGACGCCGACGACCTCATCACCGCCTACGGCGCTGTCGTGGCCGACATCACGACCGAGCGCTCCTGACTTCTCAGCTGCTCGTCAGACCAGCCATCCGCAGGGCCACGTCGACGAGCTGGACGCGACGCACCTTGTGCACGGCGGGCAGGGTGAACCAGTCCGCCCGGTCGGTCGATCCGTCCGCCTCGGCGCGCAGACGCCCGCCGACGATCCGGGCGCGGTAGACGATCCGCAGAGCATGCAGCGGACCTGACGAGTCGGCAGCCAGTCGAGCCTCGGCCGGTATCACCCGGGAATGGATGCCGAGGAGGTCGCCCACCGTCACGCGGAAACCGGTCTCTTCTCGGACCTCGCGACGCACGGCGTGCGCGGGATCCTCCCCCGGCTCCAGACCGCCCCCCGGTAGCGTCCAGGACGCCCGACGCCCGTCGATCCAGTGGGCCAGCAACACGCGGTCGTCGGCGTCGGTGATGACGGCGTACGCGGCCACCCGCATGTCCATGTGCAGACTCTAGCGAAGCGTTCAGGGCGCGGATGCGCGAACGACGCCCGGGAAAGAGAAGAAGCCGGCCCGAGGGCCGGCTTGATCGTTCTCGATTGTGGAGCCTAGGAGATTCGAACTCCTGACATCCTGGCAGGAAGTCAAACAACCCGAGGGATGCTGAACCCTCTCTCAGCAGTGTTCACGCACTTGCGGTGGTCGTCTGAGCGAGTCGGACTGGTGGGATGCTTGATACCCGCTTGAATACTCGCTACTCAAACAGCATCCCCTTGCATAGCCGTGCGCTACTGAATCCCGCGTGGGCGCGGAGCCTGCCACTTGGGCGAGGTGCGCGGGCATACCCCCGCGCCCGCGCACCCTATGGGTGGGCGGAGGTCAGTAGTTGATTACTTTCTCCCCGGGTCGCAGACTGACGAGGGGGATGCAACAGCGGACTCTCCGACGAGGTTTCTATGGGCAGCGTAACGGCCTATCAAACGGCGCGCGGCCGCCGATACCGCGCGCGGTATCGGAAGCCCGACCACACCGAGGGCGAGAAGCGCGGTTTCGTGACCATCCGCGAAGCGCAGCTCTTCTTGGCTTCGGTGACCGTGGCGTCGGCGTCAGGTTTATACATCGACCCGTCACTATCCAAGGTTGCCCTGGGCCATTTTGCGGAGGCGTGGTTCCGGTCGAAGCGACCGCCGATGCTGGCACCGTCCTCATTCACGGCCCTCGAACACGCCTGGCGGGCGCACGTTGCACCCCTTTGGGCGCATCGAGAACTTGCATCCATTCACCGTTCGGAAGTTCAAGCATGGGTGGCAGACCTGGGCGTGCGTCGATCTCGTACCGTGGTGCTGCGCGCGCTCGGCGTGCTCGCCGGCATCCTGGACACGGCGGTTGACGACCATCGGCTCACGGAGAATCCCGCGCGGAATATCCGCAACCTTCCCCGCCGTTCCCTCGGCAGGAATCGCGTCTATCTGTCGCATGAGCAGGTGGGTTGCCTCGCGGCAGAATCCAAGCATCCTGCCCTAGTGCTGGTGCTCGCCTACACCGGACTGCGGTGGGGTGAGGCAACTGCCTTGCGCGTGCGCCACGTCAACCTTGCGCGCCGACGGCTAGCCATCGAGGAGAACGCCGTGCTCGTTGGCTGGGAGATTCATGTTGGACCACCGAAAAGCCATACGAGACGCTCGGTCCCCTACCCGGAACGTCTCGGTTCGCTCATTGCTGCCGCATGCGCGAAGAAGCCGCCGGATGCTCTGATCTTCGGAAACGGCAGCAACCACATGAAGAGAGACAGTGGGGAGCGAAGTTGGTTCGCGACAGCTGTACGGCACGCCCAAGCGCGCGACCCGTCATTTCCGCGCGTAACACCTCATGACCTTCGGCACACTGCCGCGTCGCTGGCGATCAGCGCGGGTGCAAACGTGAAAGCAGTCCAGCGCATGCTCGGTCACGCCTCGGCTGCGATGACGCTCGACACCTACGCCGACCTCTTCGATGACGACCTCGACGCTGTCGCGGCCCATTTGAACGACGCGGCGGCGCTGATTCCCTGGCCGACGCCTCACCATGCCTGAGCTCGGCAACTCGACCGTTAGAAGATCGCAACCGACCCACGACAGCGAACGACAGTCGGGTCGGACGAACCTCCGGGCACCTAGGCCAGGTTTGATGTGGTGGGCGGCGATCTGTTGGCGGGCACTCGATTGGGTCGAGGTATCCCGAAACGATTCTTTCCGCTTCCCGTAGCCCCTCGTCTCTGTGGAACTATGGCGCCGGCATCGTAAAGCTAATGGGAACCGCCTCGGGGTCGTAGATCGACGCCTGCCCGGATGAGGAGCGAGCGCACACGCTGCAGGGAGTAGCCGGTTACACCCACCAGGTCACGAAGGCTCTGCCCGCTCTCGTAGAACGCCCGGAGGGTCTCGCCTACTGCGTCTGCAACATCCTCCGACATACGCTCGTGTGGCTCGAGTGTCGGCGCTGCGGGACGCTCTATCGCGCCGCCACCATAACCGCGATGAGCTGCGCCACGTGGCTCGATGGTTTCGTCGGACTCGTCACCGAATAGTGACCATCCAGGACGGGCGTGACGCGCGAACATCTCCAGCCGTGGGCCCGGGCTACAGGCTTCGACCAGGTCATACATCTCGTCGGGCTTGCGGGAGTGCTCGCGCTTGCGCGTCTCGAGCATATTGACCTGTGAACGGCCCGGAGGAAGCGTGCGCATCGAGCCGCGAACTCCGAACAGGAGGATCTCCGTGACATTCCTGAAATAGAAGCCGACCCCCCGCCCGTCCGGTCCCCCGTCCTTCCGGCGTTTCGCCCAGATGATGTTACTGACGTAACGGTAGCCCCACGCCTCCATCACCGCGATGCCCTCGGGGAGCAGGGCGTTCGGCACCCACAAGTACAGGTGCGAGTTCTTGGCGGCGACGTCGGCAACCGGAAGCGCCTTGATGGCGTCGAGCGTCATCGTGGAGTAGCGGTCGAGTCGGCGATGCTCCGGCGCAACCTTGCCGGTGCGGTTCTGGAACTGCCACGGCGGGTCCGCGTAGATGCAAGCGAACCCTCCCTCAACCGTCGGAAGCGGCGGGGCTTCCAGCTCCGCGCGTAGGGGTGCGGCCCGCTTCGTGCGGGTGCGAGTGGGCTCAGCTGTCAGCGTCACGTGGGTCCTTCGAAAGTGGAACTTGGGAGTGAGCCCACTTTAGAACTTGGGCCCGACATTATTCGTCAGCGGCGCGCTACTCGTCGGCCCAGTTGCTTTCGTCCAGCATCTCGTCCTCGGTCAAGGTCGCCACGGGTTGAGTCAGGCGTCCAGGAGGAGGGGCATTCAACCTCACTCCATCGAACGTGCGAGCGCAGATCCCGAGAACGAGGATGGGGCAGCCTCCCCCGTCCCCCCGCTTGAGCCGCTCGATGATCTTCGTCGTGTTCGTTGAGGTTGTGGTGCCAAGCCGCAGCTCTTTCTTGCCTTCGGCGCGCGCCTTATTGATTCGTTCGATGCTCGCCTTGAACCCTTTCAACGGGTACCCGGTGACGGCCGCCGCCTGCTCCGCACCCACTTGCATCAGTTCGGATATGAGAGTTGCCTCAAGCTCCCTCAGGTCGAACATCGTGCGTGTCACGAGGACCGCTCCGTCGATGAAACCCGCCTCGTACAGCGAACGGTAGGAGGCGAAGTTTCGGTCGAGGTTTCCGTCCTTCGCGTTCCACTCGCAGTCTCCTGCGACGCGGCCCTTGACCCAATCCGCCTTGTAGCCCTCCCACGATTGCGCGGGCGGCCGCCATGTGGTTTCCGCTGTTTCATTCGTCCCGGGCGCTCTGAATTTGACGAGCGTGTGCTGCACGGACGTGTCTACCCGTGCCTCGCGCCATCCGCGCTTTCGCATCGCTGCGTTCAACTGCTTAGCGACTAGTCCCTCGTTGCCACCGGCGAGGAGCAGATGCGCGGCAGTGAGTGAGAAGCGGTCGAGAGTCTGAAGCACCTCGGTGAACGCCGCGAGGTCGGTCGCCTTGAGAATCGTGGCGGCGTTGCGTGTCTCCAGGACCTCGTAGCGGTCGACGACCTTGGGCGGGAGCACATTGCGCCATCCATGTGTCAGTTGCACGTCTCGACGCTACAGCGGGGACGGTGTTTACTCCGTCGGCGTGGTACCAGAGGCGCCACTATCCCGCCTCGCGTTCCGTGCCCCGAGACCCGCGATGGTTTGGATGAAGGACGCGACGTGTTCGCGGGCATGTCGCCCCACGTCCACGAAAACGAGCCAAATGGGGTCGCCAAGGCCCTGGACGACGTATGGGTCAGGCAACGCGTCGCCGGTCTTCACGATGACCGGATAGACCAGAGCGACGGGAGCAGAATCCCACGATGCATGCTGCCGGTACGCGGCGAGTTGGTAAAGGTCCGAGCGTGAGACACGAAGCGAGGGGCCGGTCTTGCTCTCGAGAAGGTCGGTGTCAGTCCCTCCAAGGCCAGGCAGTGCATCTTTGTACTTCGCGTCGAGCAGAACGATGCCATCTGGCCCGTCGACGATGTAGTCCGGGTCGATGCGTGATGAGCGTAAACGCCCACCCGCCGCGTCGTAGTACTTTGCCGTTGGTCGGCGCTCGCCACGCATCGTGAACAGTTCGCTCTCGCCGAGCAAACCGCGAACTGCCTCCTGGAATAGGTCAGGCATGCTCCAAAGAAATGACTCGACGCTCGCCTGCCCGAGGTTCTGGCCGAGGTAGCGCCCCTGTAGCAAGTCTGTGGTCGTGGCAAGGATGTTTTCGTAGTGACGCTCGGGACCGCGCGTACTCAAGGCGCGAAGCTGCGTCCCGTTCACCTCGACGTCCTGGACATCGGCGAAAAGAGGAAGTGTGCCGGCCACGGCGCGCCGAACGGCACGCTGGGCCGCGGGAACCGGGAGCGTCCGGGCGAGTATCCCGACGCGGCGCAGACCCGCTTTGAGGACACGGTTGTTGGCTGTGTCGACCGTGCGCTCGGTGATGGCGCACGGGATCTCGTTCGCTCTGGCGGAAGTCAGGGAGCGGTTGATGTAGGGCCCAGTGAGGACACGGCCGCGGACCCGCGAGTTGAGAATGACTCGACGTGTGCGGTAGCTGCGGCGGAGCCACCGCGTCGCGAACTCGCGTACGGCATCCACGTACCAGATCAGCAGCGTGGCAATGGGGTCGTTGTGTTGTGAGTCGATACCCACGCGGTCTGCCTTTGGCCGCCGAAGCGCCTCGACCTTCTGACCGTAGGCATGCTCGGCCAGGAACACGAGGTCAGCCCCCGGCAACTTGGGCTCGATGCGCACCGTGACATCGGCCGCGCGGGTGCGCAGGCGTGCGATCCCCGAAAGCGAGCCAGCCTTGAGCGTCCACTGATCAGCGCCCGGCGACTTGCTCACGGTCATGCCGAGAGCGGCCCAGAATTCAGCGTCGACGAGCTCCGCGAGCGTATCGTCGATGAGTGTTTCACCGTACTCGCCGAGCTCCACGACCTCGACACGTTGCGTCATACCAGAAGCGCCGCCTGGAGCGCGTCGACTTGAGCAGCGGTCGCGTCATCACGATTCACTCCGACCTCGCCCAGCAGTGAGGTCAGTGTCGCGTAGTCGAGCTCACCTTCCAGGACGTATTCATCTAGCAACGGGAGCACCTCGTAGATGAAGCGCGACGCTAGCTCGCGGACGGCGAGGTCCTCGGATACACCGGTACGTGACGGCAGGTAGTAGGAGGGTCCGACCTGGATGCCGGAGGCAGAATCGCCGAGCGCATCATGGACGACGTCGAATAGCCGGCGGGCAGCGCCACGATGTTTCGGACTCGCATAGCCGGGATGCTGGTCGATGGGCTTACTGGACGCGGGCACCGTCAAGAACACGAATCGTCGGCGGAGCGCATAGTCGATGACAGCGATGCTCCGGTCGGCGGTGTTCATGGTCCCGATGACGCTCAGCCGTTCCGGGATAGCGATGGAGGCGTCACCGTCCACAGAGTACGCGGTGGCGACGGGCTGCCCGCGGTATTCGAGCGCATAGAGCAGTTCCCCAAAGATGCTAGGAATGTTGCCACGGTTGACCTCGTCCAGCACCAAGATGAGCTCGCAGTCGGAATTGCGCGTTTCGAGCTCCGCGCCTACAGCGGCAATGAGGCTCAGGATGCGGTGACGAGGGACGAAGGTCACCCCGCCGGGCACCGGCTCTGCGGCGAGCGTGCGAACGAAGTCGTTGTACTCGTAAGACGGATGGAACTGCACGATCTCCCAGAGAGCGCTGAGGCCGAGGCGCTCCACCTCGTCGGCGATTCGCTGCGGCGTACGCTCCCTCAAGGGCAGATTGTCGAGGATGGTCTGAAGGCGGCTGTCCTCACGCCGCCCGCTGCTCGACCAGTCGATGTATGCCTTGGCAAGGTACGTCTTGCCGGTCCCTGGGGGGCCTTGCAGAACCACTTGCCTTTTCGTCTCGAGGAGCTCATGCAGCTCTACGAGGTCTTGGGGAACAGCCCGCCGCGGTGTCGGCGCAGTGACGGGACCTGGTCCCCGAGCCGCCCGGGTGAACTCCTCGCGGGTGAGGCCCAACCAGCGGTTGGATCCAAGGGCGAGCGCGAAGTCGACGATCTCGGCGCTCGATGCCGGTTGGAATGCCGCCGAATCGCCCCAGTAGTCCACTCGGTCCTGCAGAAGGCGCAGCAAGCCGGGCACAGCGTGAGCGGTCGGAAGCAGCCGCCGCACCCCGACGATGCTCTTACCGTGCTCTTCCGGCTCCATGACACCGCCGTCGGCGAGGAACCGAAGCATGTTGGTGATGGGCTTGTCGTTTCGTGTGGGCGTCCGGGTTCCGTTGCCGTTGTAGTCATCCCAGTTGGTGAGCGCCGCGGCGAGACCATCACCACTCATGTTTCCCTCGACGAAGCGGCCCTCTCCGTCGGTCAGCACCTCTCGTACGACGGCCTCCATTCGGTGATCCGCGATGAGCAGAGCGCACCATAGAAGCAGCCAGCGGTCTTCCCGTCCTGCTCGTGCCGCACGGAGCAACTCGTCATCCACAACGACTTCGGAGCCAGCTACAGTTCGTGCGTTGACTGGGCGTGGATCGAACTCGACTACGTCGTTCCAGAGCGGCCCGAGGGCGGGCAGCGCTTGAACCGCCACCCCAGTCGTCACCCCGGGAACGAGAGTAGCGAGCTCATCGATGACATCAGGAAATCTGTAGAACTTGGTGAGCGAAAGGACGCCGACGAGTCGGATGGGCATGATTCTCCTTGGGCACGCGCCCAACGCGAGGGCGAAGGTATGAATACCTGACCCAGAATCTACAGGCGCCCGTCGTGCCAGTAATCGATAAAGTGCCGACATGGACGACCTCGAGCCACTTATCGACCAACTCACCCGGGGGGCCGAGCGCCGAGGCCTCACGATAGTCGACGCGTCTTTTCCTGGAGAGCCAACGTTCATCTTGGACCACGAATCAACGTCCGTGGATGAGGCTCTCGACCTCGCGCAGCAGATGCTCGCTCCGTTCATCGCTATCTCTGTTGCCCACCTCGACGCCGACGAGCTGATCCACAGCATCGACGAGACTCCGGCGCCGCTCGCGCGGCTGGCACGTAAGCGCGACGGCCAGGCGATGGGCCTCGAATTGCGCTGGTACGGGTTGGGCGCGACCGCACTGTACTTGGCGGGTACTGACTGGGCCGGCCAGCTAGCCGACCTTCGAGCCCAGTGGGAATCGGACCGCAGGGCGTCGTGGAACGATGAACGCGAAACCCGCGCTGTACGTATCGCGCATCTGGCCGAGCAAATCGAACTCGACCCGCGCTACCGAGCCGCCACGCAGACGCAGCGAACCACCGTGGGCCGCGTTGTTCTGGACGAGCTCCGCAACGCGGAAGACGACGCCACAACGTTGAAATGGTCACTAGAAAACGCGAGTAGGGCGCTGCGCGAAAACTCCGCTCTCGCGTACGCACCCCTCGAGGCGGCGATTGATGACCTGTCGAGCGACCTCCGCGAGAGCGAGGGGTGGCGTGCCACCCGCACCGCCAGGGAGCGCGACGTCGTGACGCGCGCTTATCTGCTTGAGCACACGGGTTACGCAGCCCCCGTCGCGTTCGTAGCACAAGTTGCGCGTCTCGCGGCGAAGTCACGCTGAGCTCAGCCGTTGCTTCAAGCAGCGCGCGCGATCCGCGAGGTCTGCTTAGCGACGAACGGAGGCGCACCGTGCTCCAGTCAAGCCTGACGAGCTGACGCCTGAACGCTACGACGACCTCCGCTGCGTGCAGCGCCGTATCGTTCTAATCGAACAATCGAAAAGCGCAGCGACCTCGGCAGCGGGCCTTCCCTCAGCACGCATGCGGACGACCTCTGCGCGCTGCGCGTTAGTGAGTGCTTCAGGTCGGCCGCCTACGCGTCCCCGGGCGCGAGCAGCGGCGAGACCGTCAACCGTTCGTTGACGGGTGGTCTCGAGCTCCATTTCATGGATGGCGCTCATGACCGAAAGCAGCAAGTTCGATAAGGGGCTGCCGTCGAAGACGAGCCCCGGCTGCAGGATGCGTACGTCGACGCCGCGCCCAGTGAGTGCACGGACAAGCCCGACAACCTCGAGCGTTCGTCGACCCAGACGAGACAGGTCGTGCGCGACGACCGTATCCCCGGGACGCACGCGAAGCATCAAGGCATCAAGCCCGGCGCGATGGGCCGCCGCACCCGACACACCCTTCTCTGTCACGATGTTCTCGCCGGGAACGCCGAACGAGTGGAGAGCGTCGAGTTGGCGGTCCAGCGCCTGCTTTTCTGTTGAGACGCGGGCGAGACCGAAGAGTTGAGCGCTCATTACTCGTGCATGCGCGGTGCCACAAAGGTACGTGCGTCGCCAGCGGCCAAGACGCACCTTTTTGCCGTCCGGAAGTCGACCTCTGTGTCATCCCCGGAAGGTGGCACAACAGGAGGCCAAAATCGACCGATTGTGACGCGCTCGACTCGGGAGATCAGAGGTCCGGGTTCGACGTGGGCGAAGCTAGCAGGGTGCTCGACGATCTTCGCGTTAACTTCCTGCACCCGGTAAGCAGGTGGGCCAGCCCTTTCGATCTCAGTGTCGCGGGGTATGCCCACACCCGTTGGTGGGAGTACGTCGACTGGGCGCTCGGAAGACTTGGCGTCAGCTTCCTTGTCATCGCGAACAGTGACGAGGAGGTTGCAAGGGCGCTCGTTCTGGAGCGTCGAATCGAGACCCAGCATGCACTTTTCGAGGCGAGTAGGCCGACCATCGAGATCGATATGTTCGAGGTCCGACGGCACCTTTGGGGTTCGGGTGTCGGCCGTGGGTGTGTCGACCTGATCCGGGAGACCTACGCTGCTCACCAGACCGTCGCCTTCTCGTTGGACGCGGATGGCTTTTGGGAAAGCATCGGATTCTCGCGGAAACACCGGTTGGACGACGAAGTCGGTCACAGTCCTCTGTACGTCGCGTCACCCCTATTAGGTAGGAGTAGCCGACCTGCTGAGTGAGTTCAGTGACCCGATCCACGACTGCTGAAGGTTCCGCTACGCCCGCTCCCGTGGAATGGCAGAGTATTGCGATGCCTGTAGTCATCCCTGAACGCACGATTGATGCGCTTTTTGCCTTCGAGTTCTTGTCGGCCGCACCGACGGCCGTTCTTTGGTCGCCGAATGCGACCAACCCTGGAACGACAAAAGGTGTCGGGCCAACGGCGAGTCCAGGAAACATCGACCATGAAGTCGACGGGCATCGGCGGTTCGATGTCGAGTGCAAGACCATCTACTCCAACGCAAGCGGCGCCTGGGTGAACGAGATTTCGAATCGCCAACTCAGAGCTTACGTAGCCAACGCAAAGGCACCGATGTTCTATCTCTTGCCGTCAAAGCCGGTCTACCCTGACTCACCTTGGAGGCGCCACTGCGTTACCGACCCGGATGTACAGGGCCGTTGCCGAGCTTGCAGCAACCCCTCGAAGGACAGCGGTCCTGCCTACTTTCGTCGTTGGTCGGGACAGGAGCTGCATTACCGGAACCTGCCTCCCGAGCGGAAACTGCAGCCCTGGTTCAACCACTGGTCCTGGTGTGTGCGACCGGCCGATCTGGTGCGTCACATAAGCCCGGCAGGTGGGTTGCCCTGGTCCGGCACGACGGAGATCCCCGCCCTGGATGTCGCGCACGCCGGCATAGCCGGAGCCGTTCGCTTGTGTCACTTCCTCGACGCTGTAGCGACGGACTGGCGCGCGCAGGCCAGTTTCCTCCAGTCCGAAGCCAAGTCGGGCGATGCCGCCGGCAGCGACCCCGGCCAGCTGGCCGTCAACTTGAATGAGTGGTCTCTGCAGGATCCCACGCGAGGCGACGGTCGGGCTGTCGATCTGTCCGACGGTGACGAAGACGACACGCGCTTCGTCCAAGTCACCTACTAGGACGCTGGGCGAGACATCAGCCTAAGTAGGGGTAGTCGGCTCCGGAAAGGCGGTCCCCCGCGGTCAAGGCGACGCGAGTAGGTAGTTGCAGTGTGGTCGTGAGTGCCGTTGACAACGGCACTCCGTGAAAGGTGCCCCCGGAGGGATTCGAACCCCCGACCCTCTCCTTAGGACGGAGTGGCTCTTCCACTGAGCTACGGAGGCCGGCTCTTTGATCCTACCGCCGGGTATTCGCCTCAATGAAGGCGGCCAACGATGCACGCGAGATGTACTTGCCGGACCCCACCTGGGTGTACTCGATGCCGCCATCTTTCATTAGCGCGTGCAACGTGCCGTAAGAGATGCCGAGTTCGCCAGCCGCGTCTTTGAGCTTGAACAGCATCGGCCCGGACGTTGGCAACTGACCTTGTTCTGGGCTGCCAGCTTCGCGTTGAGACTCAACCACCTGTACCTCGGTCGCCTTCGTGTCCCACCGCCCGGCGTACGCCCAGGGCGTGGTCAGCTCGCCTCTGACCTTCTTAGTGGCGGACTCTTCGTCGGTTGCTCGCACCCACAGTTCGGCTACTTCGACCTTCGTCACCATCACCTTGAACCGCATTGATGCCTCCTCGAACGGGGGTGGGCCCCGGGTCGCCCCAGGGCCCGAGCAGCTCCGTCCTCAGCACATCGTACGTCCGGGGACCCACAGTGGGGGCCTGCGGACCATCTTGGGTCCGCGCGAGCCCCCGACACTCTTTTCAAGGCGATGCCGGGTCTCTGATGTCATGGGCAGGGCGTCACTTGGGCCACTCGTACCAGCGCACGCAGCTGCCCTCGTCCTCGCGCAGATCCACGAGAAGGTGGCCGCCGGCCTCAGGGGCCATGCTGCGAGTTCCAGAGATCTCGATTGCCCACCTCTCGGAGCCTTCGATGGTCCGGAGGGACTTCGCCGATCCGAGCTCCCATGCGCTCCACGTCGAAGCGGCGTTGCACTGAACGCTGGCTTCCCCGGATAGCCAGCGTTCGGCGAGGTCACGCGCTTCGGACCCGGGTGCAGAGCAACCAGCGAGAGTGACAGCGAGAGTCAGTGCGGCGCCAGCCGTCAGCAGGATGCGTTTCATTTCTTTTCCGTGCGCGGCGCTTCTGTCACTGAACACCGGATGAAGAGGAGGCCGTCGGGTCGAAGGGTCGACCACCGGCAGACAAAGGCTGGGTGCCCGGTCGCCCCACCGACCGGGCACCCAAGTGTTGTGAGCAGTGTCTCTCTATGCGCGACTAATGGCTCAGCGGCGGCACCAGTTCAGTCGAGGGATGCCGGGACTGCACAAGTGAACTACAGCCGACCGCTGCCATCGGTGCCGCGACGCAACATCCGAGCGGCGGCGTGCGCAAGCACGGCGTCGCTCGGCATGGTCGTCGTCAGCCATGTTGTCTGGGTGCGACGGTTGACCCGACGCGCGACGCGGTTGAGCCGCCATCCGGTCCGGGTCCGTTCGACCTCGGCGAAGCTCGCCGTTGCCTCCCCGCGCCGGGACTGTTCGCGGTCCGAAGAAGAGACCTCGATGCGGACGCCGACGCGTTCAGCGATGGTCAGACCAATGCCATCGAACACGGTCTCCGCTTCCGCCGCCGCGCGATTCAGGTGAGCGGCAGACAGCAGGCGGGCGCGGTACCTCGCCTGAGCGAAACGCAACGCACCACGAATGGTGGCGGTCTCCGACAAGTCGATGTTGATGGTGGTGAAGTCTTCGGACATTTGGGGATCCTCACGTAGTGGGGTGGAGGACGCGGGGTCCCGCGTCGAAGCCCCTATGCGCGCAACGGCGCGAGACCGTACTGCCTCTCGGCGGCAGCCGCTATAAGCGCATCTGGCGCGTAGTCGTGCCCGGCTGAGGGGCGAGCAGGAAGGGGCGTCGGGACGCACAGAAGGTGTTTATCGTGATCGCCGGCATCGACGTTCGATGTGAGAGGTTGCCCACATTGCGCATACAGAGGAGAACTCGCTGCGCGCTTCCGGGAGGCCGTCCCCGCCTCCCGCGCACACTCAGCTCGCCCGGTTCTCAACGACGTCAACCCGAGCCGCTGCTCGCTCCGCTCAGCTGCGGCCCGCAACGGCCGCAGCTGGTGGTGATGCTCGCCGGGGACAGTCCGTGGGTAGGGATTTTCGGCGAGATGCACGGCAGCTAACGCGCTCCCGTTGGCGATGCACGGCCGGTGACGAGTGCACAACACGGCGGATCACTGCGGCGCGGGGTCAGTCCGTTGCATTCCGCCGCGACCTCCATAGCGAAGTCGTTCCAGCTTGCCGTCGTGGCCGAGCACATGTCGGAGGCGCAGGCGGCCGCGCACGCGTTCGACTTCGCCGTTGTTGTCACCGAGCTGAATCCCGACGATGTCGTGTTCTGACCATCCTGCGGACAACCAGTCCGGCAGATCAGCGCATCTTCTTCGTCGTCGATGGCCTAGCGGTAGTGGCGCCTTAACTGCGTGCGTTCAAGGGTCGCGCATGCAGCGCCGCTTATGGTCTCCAGCGGCCGGTAGGACACGCCATTCGCGTCCTGTCACACGTCTCCGCTAAGGTGAAGTCACCAGTCCCCCCGCCGCCTCTCCTGGAAGCGCCCTGCGGGGGTCCTTTCTTTTCACCCGCAGGTAGACCGATGACCGACGACCGCCCATACTTGAGCCCAACCCAGCGCGCCGAGTACCTCGTCAGGCGTGGCTACATCGAGGATGGCGCTCTGAGCGACGACGCCTACACCTTCCTCAAGCGGACGAACTTTCACTATTTCCTTGGGTACGCACGCAACTTCCGCAAGCTGCGGCGCGAGGGTCTAATCGAGGGCGACGACCGTATCGACCGCGTCATTCAAATGGTGCGACTCGACCATGAAGTCTCGACGCGCCTGTTCGCCGCACTACGAACGCTCGAGTGGCGGCTACGAGCGGCGCTCGTGGATCACCACTGCGAGCTTTATACGCCCACCGGTTGCTTCCTGAAGCCCGACCACTTCTTGGTGATGAATTCCGACTCCACGCCGGTCGACGTCATCCTCCGGGAGCAGATCGTTCGGTCGCGAGAACCGTTCGTGCTTGGCATGTTTGAGGTCCACGAGAAGGCGCACGGGCGCCCATGGCGCGACACCCCGAAGAAGATGGCTGCGGCAGACCAACTCGCCGCGATGGAAACACTTCCGATCTGGGCCGCGGTAGACGGTTGGACCCTAGGTCTACTCGAACGCATGATCACCGAGACCGCACCGGTGCGGCACGAGGGCGAGGATCAGTGGCTTTGGAAGAAGGTCGCATCGACCTTCAGCGTCGCGAATCCGCTCTTTCAGACTCAGCTCACCGGACTCATAGTCCTACGAAACTTGGTCGCGCACCACTCGCGACTGTGGATGAGGCCTACCGCGTCTTCGCCGAAGAGGCCGAAGGTGTACGAGAAGATGTCGCGTGATGCGGATCACAAGTCGATGTACGTCTCATGGCTCACCCTCGCGTCGTTTCTCCGTGCGGATGGCGGCGACAAAGAGCTTCTGTCGGACATCGACGAGTTGATGGGGCGAGACTCCCTCTATGAGATGGGGGTCAAGCGTCCTCTGCTGTCCGCCACGGTCTCCTGACAGGACCTAGCCAAACGTGCTCAGGCACGGCAACGCGCGCGTCGCTAGACGTGCCTGTACCGACGCTGCTTGCATCCCGCGTGAATCAGCGGGGTAGTAAAACGAATGGGGCCCCGCCAGACTTTCTTCTGACGAGGCCTTTATCGTGGAGCCTAGGAGATTCGAACTCCTGACATCCTGCTTGCAAAGCAGGCGCTCTACCAGCTGAGCTAAGGCCCCGCGAGGGAAGGGGTGGGGCTACCAGGACTTGAACCTGGGACCTCTTCATTATCAGTGAAGCGCTCTAACCGCCTGAGCTATAGCCCCGTCTCGCTGACGTGATCTCGTCAACCTCGAAGACTTTACCGGACTTGCGAGGTTTTCACGAATCGACGTCAGTTGGAGGTGAAACCGACCAGCAGTCCGCCCGTCACCTTGACGGCGAGGTTGTAGATGCCGGCCATGACGGCACCGAGAACGGTCACCACGACGAGGTTGAGGATCGCCACGATCGCCGCGAACGCCATCACCTGCGGCAGCCCGATGTACTGCGAGAGGGTCGCCCCGCCGTCGGTGAAGCTCGTGAAGAACTCATCGAGCTTGCCGAGCAGCGTGGCGGACATCACGAGGTAGATCAGGAAGTACGACACGACCGTGACGATGGCCAGGGCCACCGCGACCAGGAACGACAGCTTCACGGCCGACCAGAAGTCGATGTAGACCAGGCGCAGCCGCACCTGCTTGGCAGGGGTCTTGTGAGTCGACTTCTTGGCGAGCTTGTCGGCTACCGTGCTCATGCGTCAGTACTTTCGTCGGGGGTCTCGGAAGCGGAGATGTCAGCCTCGTCCGCGGGGGAAGCGGCGGGCTCCGTGGTGTTCTCCGTCGTCTCGGCCAGGTTCCGCTCTGCGTTCCGGGCGATCGCGATGATCCTGTCATCGCCTCCTGCGCGGGCGAAGACGACACCCATGGTGTCGCGTCCCTTGGCAGGCACCTCGGCCACGGAGGAGCGTACCACCTTGCCACTGGCAAGAACCACAAGGACCTCGTCGGTCGCCGACACCATCATGCCGCCCGCGAGGACGCCGCGATCGTCGGTGAGACGGGCGACCTTGATGCCCAGGCCGCCGCGGTTCTGCATGCGATACTCCGTGACCGCCGTGCGCTTGGCGTAGCCGCCCTCGGTCACGACGAAGACGTACTCGTCGTCCTTCGCCACGGATGCCGAGAGGAGGCTGTCGCCCTCGCGGAAGTCCATGCCCTTCACACCCGAGGTGGAGCGACCCATTGGTCGCAGGGCGCTGTCGGTCGCGGAGAACCGCAGCGACATACCCAGCCGGCTGATGAGGAGGATGTCGTCGCCCTCGTCGACCAGCAGCGCACTGACCAGCTCGTCGGCACCGCCCTGTTCGGTGTCGTCGCCCTCCTCGGACGCCTGTCCACGGAGCTTGATGGCGATGACACCGCCCTGTCGGTTCGTGTCGTACTCCGCCAGGCGGGTCTTCTTGACCAGGCCGGCACGTGTGGCGAGCACGAGGTAGGTCGAGACGCCGTAGTCGCGGATGTCGAGGATCTGCGCGATCTCCTCGTCGGGCTGGAGCGCGAGCAGGTTCGCGACGTGCTGGCCCTTGGCATCCCGGCCCGCTTCGGGGACTTCGTACGCCTTGGAGCGGTAGACGCGTCCCTTGTTCGTGAAGAAGAGCAGCCAGTGATGCGTGGTGGTGACGAAGAAGTGCTCGACCACGTCGTCTGCTCTCAGCTGCGCGCCCTTCACGCCCTTGCCACCCCGGTGCTGCGACCGGTAGTTGTCGCTGCGCGTGCGCTTGATGTAACCGTCGCGGGTCACCGTGACGACCATCTCTTCTTCGGCGATGAGGTCTTCGATCGAGACGTCACCGTCGAAACCCTGAAGGATCTCGGTGCGGCGATCGTCGCCGAAGCGGTCGACGATCGCGGTGAGCTCGTCGCGGATGATCGTGCGCTGGCGTCCCGGCGTGGCGAGGATGTCGTGGTAATCCGCGATGCGGGCCTCGAGCTCGGTGGCTTCGTCGACGATCTTCTGTCGTTCGAGCGCAGCGAGGCGACGCAGCTGCATGTCGAGGATGGCCTGAGCCTGGATGTCGTCGATGTCGAGGAGCTTCTGCAGGCCCTCGTTGGCATCCTGGGCCGTCGGCGAGCGACGGATGAGCGCGATGACGTCGTCGAGCGCGTCGAGCGCCTTCAGGTAGCCGCGCAGGATGTGCATGCGCTCTTCGGCCTTGCGCAGGCGGTAGCGCGTGCGCCGCACGATGACCTCGACCTGGTGGTCGATCCACAGGCTGATGAACCCGTCGAGCGGGAGGGTGCGCGGCACGCCGTCGACGATCGCCAGCATGTTGGCGCCGAAGTTCTCCTGCAGCTGCGTGTGCTTGTACAGGTTGTTCAGCACGACCTTGGCCACCGCATCGCGCTTGAGCACGATAACCAATCGCTGACCGGTGCGACCCGAGGTCTCGTCGCGGATGTCGGCGATGCCCGTGATCTTGCCCTCGCGGGCCAGGTCGCCGATCTTGACCGCGACGTTGTCGGGGTTCACCTGGTACGGCAGCTCGGTGATCACGAGGCACGTACGGCCCTGGATCTCCTCGATGTTGACCACGGCGCGCATCGTGATCGATCCGCGTCCGGTGCGGTAGGCGTCTTTGATGCCGCGGGTTCCGAGGATCTGCGCGGCGGTGGGGAAGTCGGGACCGGGGATGCGGTCCATCAGGGCTTCGAGCAGCTCCTCACGGGTGGCATCCGGGTGCTCGAGGGCCCACAGTGCGCCGGCGGACACCTCGCGGAGGTTGTGCGGCGGGATGTTGGTGGCCATGCCGACGGCGATGCCGACCGAGCCGTTGACCAGCAGGTTCGGGAAACGCGACGGAAGCACCGTCGGCTCCTGCGTCTGCCCGTCGTAGTTGTCCTCGAAGTCGACGGTCTCTTCTTCGATGTCGCGCACCATCTCGAGCGCCAACGGGGCCATCTTGGTCTCGGTGTAGCGCGGGGCGGCAGCGCCCTGGTTTCCGGGCGAGCCGAAGTTGCCCTGGCCGAGAGCCAGCGGATAGCGCAGCGACCACGGCTGCACGAGGCGCACGAGAGCATCGTAGATGGGGGCGTCACCGTGCGGGTGATAGTGGCCCATGACCTCGCCCACGACGCGGGCGCACTTGGAGAACGACTTGTCGGGACGGAAACCGCCGTCGTACATGCCGTAGATGACTCGGCGGTGCACGGGCTTGAGGCCGTCGCGGACGTCGGGCAGGGCACGACCGACGATGACGCTCATCGCGTAGTCGAGGTAACTCCGCTGCATCTCGAGCTGCAGATCGACCTGGTCGATCCTGCCGTGGTTGTGTGCGGGCACGTCGCGAGCCTCGTCGGGCCCGGGAGTGGTGTCGTCAGCCATGGGTTCTCAGTTTCGTGTGCGTCGTTCGTCGTCGGCGGGGCCGGACTCAGATGTCGAGGAAGCGGACGTCTTTGGCGTTGCGCTGGATGAAGCTGCGTCGCGATTCGACGTCTTCGCCCATCAGGACCGAGAAGATCTCGTCGGCCGCGGCCGCGTCGTCGATCGTGACCTGCTTGAGCGTGCGGGTCTCCGGATCCATCGTGGTCTCCCAGAGCTCGTGATCGTTCATCTCACCGAGACCCTTGTAGCGCTGGATGCCGTTGTCCTTCGGGATGCGGCGACCCGAGGCCTGACCGTCGACGAGCATCGCGTCGCGCTCCCGGTCGCTGTAGGCGTACTCGTGCGGGTGGTTCGACCACTTCAAGCGGTACAGCGGCGGCTGGGCGAGGTAGACGTAGCCCGCCTCGATGAGCCCGCGCATGTAGCGGAACAGGAGCGTGAGCAGCAGTGTCGTGATGTGCTGACCGTCGACGTCGGCATCCGCCATCAGCACGATCTTGTGATACCGCGCCTTGGCCATGTCGAAGTCCTCGCCGATGCCGGTGCCGAAGGCCTGGATCATCGCCTGGACCTCTTTGTTGCCCAGTGCACGGTCGAGGCGCGCGCGCTCGACGTTCAGGATCTTGCCGCGCAGGGCGAGGATGGCCTGCGTGTGGGGATCACGGCCCTGCACCGCGGAGCCGCCGGCCGAGTCGCCCTCGACGAGGAAGATCTCGCTGATCGACGGATCTTTCGACGTGCAGTCCTTGAGTTTGTCGGGCATGGCCGCCGACTCGAAGACGCTCTTGCGACGGGCCGTCTCGCGCGCCTTGCGGGCGGCCAGACGGGCGGTCGCGGCGTCGATCGCCTTGCGGATGATGTTCTTCGCCTGGCCGGGGTTGCGGTCGAACCAGTCGCCGAGCTTGTCGCCGACGACCTTCTGCACGAACGCACGCGCTTCGGTGTTGCCGAGTTTCGTCTTGGTCTGGCCCTCGAACTGCGGCTCCGAGAGCTTCACCGAGATCACCGCGGTGAGACCCTCGCGGATGTCGTCACCGGTGAGGTTGTCATCCTTCTCCTTGAGAAGGTTGTTCGCGCGGGCGTAACGGTTGACCAGCGTGGTCAGTGCTGCGCGGAAGCCCTCTTCGTGCGTGCCACCCTCGTGGGTGTTGATGGTGTTGGCGTAGGTGAAGACGTTCTCGGTGTACGCCGTGGTCCACTGCATCGCCAGCTCGAGCGCGATCTTCCGGTCGGTGTCTTCCGACTCGACCTCGATGATCTCGTCGTTGACGACGTCGGCCTTGCGGACGCGGTTGAGGTGCTCAACGTAGTCGACGAGGCCGCGCTCGTAGAGGAACGAGTCGTGACGCGCCTCGGTGACCTCCGCGCCCGGTTCACCCTCGGTGACGATCGACTGCGGACGCTCGTCGCGCAGGCTGATCCGCAGGCCCTTGTTGAGGAACGCCATCTGCTGGAAGCGGGTGCGGAGGGTGTCGTAGTCGAAGTCGACGGTGTCGAAGATCGTGGCATCCGGCCAGAACGTGATCGAGGTGCCGGTCTCGTCGCTGGCCTCGCCCTTTTCGAGCGGCGCCTGCGGGACGCCGCCGTCGCGGAACGACTGGCGCCACACATGACCCTGACGCTGCACCTCGACCTCGAGGCGCGTCGAGAGAGCATTGACGACCGACGAGCCGACGCCGTGCAGACCACCGGAGACCGCGTATCCGCCGCCGCCGAACTTTCCACCGGCGTGCAGCACGGTGAGCACGACCTCGACGGTCGACTTCCCCTCGGTGCGGTGCATGTCGACCGGGATGCCGCGGCCGTTGTCGATCACGCGCACCGCTCCATCGCTGAGGATGGTGACGTCGATCGTGTCGCAGTAGCCGGCGAGGGCCTCGTCGACGGAGTTGTCGACGATCTCCTGCACGAGGTGGTGCAGGCCCCGCTCACCGGTGGAACCGATGTACATGCCGGGACGCTTCCGCACGGCTTCGAGACCTTCGAGCACCTGGATGGCGTCTGCCCCGTACTCGTTGGGAACCTTCGCGGGTGTGGTCGCTCGGGGTTCCTCGGAAACGCTGTCGGGGTTTTCGGACGTCATGAGTGAACGCGCTCCAGATCGATTCGTCGGAACCTCCATCTTACCGCGCGAGGGTCGCCGAAATCGCCTGTACGCCCTTATACGGGGAGAAATCGTGTCGACCCGGGACCGACCATGCCCTAGCCGTAGGTATCGCGCGGGCCGCGGCCTGGAACGGCTCTGGGCCCCCATTTCCAAGAGGGGACGTCGGGGCCCACGAAGCGGATGGACTCCACACCCGCCTCCGGGTAGCGGCGGAGGATCTCCGAGAGGATGTGCGCACGCATCAACTGGAGCTGCTTGGCCCACGCCGTCGAGTCGGCCTGGACGGTCAGTGTTCCGGCATCCAGTGCCACGGGTCGGGTGTGCGACGCCGTGTCGGCCCCGGCGACCTCGTCCCAGGTGCGCACGAGGTCTTCCCGCGACAGCTGCGCTTCCCAGCCGGCCGACCGGGTGAGCGCCGAGAGCACGTCGCCCAGACCGCGCGGGTCGCGACCCGGTGTGAACGGCGCGTTCTTTCCGTCGTCGCTGCGACGGCGGCGTTTCTTCTTGCGATACGGCGACGGCTCGAGACCGCGCAGGCGCAGGTAGGTCGCCACGGTCTCGGGGAGGTCGGGTTCGTCACTCATCGACGGACTCGCCGATCCGGCCGGCTTCGACCCGCACGACGTGCGCGCGCAGTCCGTCGGGGACGTCTTCCTCGACGGCCGACGTGACGATGACCTGCTCGTACCCGCCCGCGAGGTCGGCCAGTCGCGTGCGGCGGCCGGCATCGAGCTCGGCGAACACGTCGTCGAGGATGAGCACCGGGTCGCCCAGGCGTGACTCGGCGCGCAGGAGTTCTGCGGATGCCAACCGCAGCGCCAATGCCACCGACCACGACTCCCCTTGCGAGGCGTACCCCTTGACGGGCAGACCGCGGACCTCGAGCAGAAGGTCGTCGCGGTGAGGGCCGACGAGTGTCAGACCGCGCTCGAGCTCGGCGGAACGCCGGGCGGCCAGAGCGGCACGGAACTGCTCGGCGAGCGGGCCCGCCGGTCGTTCCGCGTCGGCGGCGTCGCCCTCTTCGGGATCCCCACCGCCGACCGACAGAGCCCAGGACAGTCGGGGGCCGTGATCGTCGCCGGCGATCGATGCGTAGGCGCGAGCGACCGGAGCGGACAGATCGGATGCCAGCGCGAGACGCGCCTCGATCACCTCGGTGCCGAGGGCCACGAGCTTGTCGTCCCACACGTCGAGGGTGCTGAGCGCGTCGCCACGCACGCCACGCGCCCGCGCGGACTTCAGAAGCGCGCTGCGCTGGCGGAGCACACGGTCGTAGTCCGCGAGGACCGCGGACATCCGAGGGGTGCGCTGCACGATCAACTGGTCGGCGAACCGCCGCCGGGCCGATGGATCTCCGCGCACGATCTGGAGGTCTTCGGGGGCGAACAGCACCACCTGCGCGTACCGGGGAAGCTCGGACGTCCGCACGTTCACCCCGTTGACGCGGGCTTTGTTGGCCCCCTGGCGGTTCAGCTGCAGCTCGAGCAGCACGCTGCGCTCACCGTGGGCGAGGCGCGCGCGGATGATCGCGGCATCCGTTCCGTCGCGAACCATGGGGGCGTCGCTCGAGACGCGATGGGAGCCCAGCGTGGCGAGGTAGGCCACGGCCTCGACGAGATTCGTCTTGCCCTGGCCGTTCCGACCGACGAACAGGTTCGCACCCGCCGACAGCGAGACATCGGCCCCCGCGTAATTGCGGAAGTCCTTCAGTCCGAGCTGTTCCACGATCACCGAGTCAGACTACCCGTCGCCTCCGACACGGCGACCGGAGCCTGCTCAGCGCAGCAGCAGGTTCGGCTGCAGCAGGTACTTGAACGAGCCCTCGCCGCCCTTGTCGACCGAGGTCTGCGGCGTGACGAGAACCGGGCTGAGCTTGTTGGCGTTGTCGCTGGAGGTGAACGTGATCCGCGTGAACTCGCTGCGCACCGCCCCGAGGGACTCGAGGAGGTACTGCGGGTTCAGGCCGAGGGTCACCTCGTCGCCCACCAGGGTGGCGTCGACCGACTCGGTCGCGCGGGCCTGCTCGGTGCCCGAGGCGTCCATCGAGACGCCGTCGGGTCCGAAGGTGAAGCGCAACGGCGCGGAGCGATCGAGAACAAGGGCGACACGACGCACGGCCTCGGCGAGCTCGGCGGTGTTGACGACGCTGTGGTGTTCGGTCTGCGCGGGGAACAGGCGGCGGACCGGGGGGAAGTTGCCCTTGATCAGCAACGAGGTCACGGTCTTGTTGCCGGCGGTGAAGGCGATGATCTCTCGGTCCCCCGAACCGGAGAAGGCGATCGAGATGTCACCACCGTGCGCGAAGGTCTTGCCGACCTCCTGGAGGGTGCGCGCGGGCACCAGGGCGGTGGTGGGTTCGTCGGATGCCGTCGACCCGCCGTCCCAGGGGATCTCGCGCAACGCCACACGGTAGCGGTCGGTGGCGACGAGGCTCAGGCGCGTACCGGTGACCTCGAGCTGGACGCCGGTGAGAACCGGGGTGACGTCGTCTCGGGAGGCCGCGAACGCGACCTGTGCGATGGCCGTGGCGAAATCATCGGCGGGGACGAGCCCCGACTCGCCGCTCACCTCGGGGATCGCGGGGTATTCCTGGACGGGCATGGAGGCGAGCGTGAACCGCGCCGAACCACACGTGAGAAGGATTCCTCCGTCGTCGTCGACGGCGATCTGGATCGGCGCGTTGGGCAGCCGGCTGGCGATGTCGCTGAGAAGGCGACCGTGCACGAGGATCGTGCCGGGTTCGTCGACCGTCGCCTCGATCGTCGTGCGCGCGGACGCTTCGTAGTCGAAAGCCGCGAGCGTGAGTCCCTGCTCGCCCGCCTCGATGAGCACACCGGCCAGGATCGGCTGCGGGTTGCGCTGAGGCAGGAGCTTGACCACGAACGAGACGGCTTCGCTGAACACATCGCGATTGACGTGGAACTTCACGGGCGCTCCCTTGACGGCGGGTATGGCTTACCCATGCTAGTGCCCTCGCTGCCGTCGACCCGTCGAGCCGTCTCCCATCACGAGGTCATCGAATCTCTCTTAACAAAGGGAAAGGGTCTTCATCTTCTTAACCGCTGTGGACAGTGTGGATAACTCCCGACACGCTTGATAACAGCAGGGATCGCGACCCCTGTTAACTGTGGACGCGTTGCGGAGAGCCTGGGTGGTTAACGCGCCGCCGGGCAGTGTGGACCATCGCGTCCTCCACAGAGTTAACAGCTCCGTGCACATGTCATCCGCAGGAATTTCGAGTTATCCACAGGTTTTCCACACTGTGTAGAACCTCTTCGGGAGAGGTCGTGCGAGACGCGGAGTGCGCTTCTCAGGGGCGAAAACGACCGAGGTGTCCGCCCGAAGACTCGGACGGACACCTCGGGGGAGACGGGCTCTCAGCGCATACGGCCGAGCTGGCTGGTGATCTCCGAAACCTGGTTGAAGATCGAGCGACGCTCCTTCATGAGGTCGCTGATCTTCTTGTAGGCGTACATCACCGTGGTGTGGTCGCGATTGCCGAAGAGCTGGCCGATCTTCGGCAATGACAGGCTCGTCCGCTCGCGGCAGAGGTACATCGCGATCTGTCGTGCGGTGGCGACGGCCTGCGAGCGGCTCGAGCCGTAGAGGTCGTCGACCGACAGCTTGAAGTACTGCGCGGTGGCCGTGATGATGTCGGTCGGCGAGATGACGTTGGCGTCGTCTTGGTCGATGATGTCGCGCAGCACCGTCTGGGCGAGCGACATGTCGAGCGTCGAGCGGTTCAGGCTGGCGAACGCGGAGACGCGGATCAGCGCACCCTCGAGCTCCCGGATGTTCGACGATACGACGGTGGCGATGTACTCCAGGACGTCGTCGGGAATCAGGAGTCGCTCGCTCTGGGCCTTCTTGCGGAGGATCGCGATGCGCGTCTCGAGGTCGGGCGCCTGGACGTCGGTGATGAGACCCCACTCGAACCGGCTGCGCATGCGGTCTTCGAAGCCGGTCAGCTGCTTCGGCGGCAGGTCGCTCGTGATCACGACCTGCTTGTCGTGGTCGTGGAGGGTGTTGAACGTGTGGAAGAACGCTTCCTGGGTCTCGGCACGACCCTGGAGGAACTGGATGTCGTCGATCAAGAGGATGTCGACGTCGCGGTAGCGGGCCTGGAATGCGGAGCCGCGGTTGTTCGCGATCGAGTTGATGAAGTCGTTCGTGAACTCCTCGCTCGACACGTACCGGACGCGGATGCCGGCGTACATGCTCGCGGCGTAATCGCCGATGGCATGGAGGAGGTGCGTCTTGCCGAGCCCGGAGTCGCCGTAGATGAACAGCGGGTTGTAGGCCTTGGCGGGGGCTTCGGCAACGGCGACGGCAGCGGCGTGCGCGAAGCGGTTGGACTGACCGATGACGAAGTTGTCGAAGGTGTACTTCGGATTCAGTCTGGTGTCGTTGCGCGACGCGGGCACGATCGGCTCCGGTGCCTGCTCGATCACGGCGGAGTGGGCCGCGGCCGCTTGCGTGGACGACGCGCGTTCATCTCGCTCGCGCGCCGAGGAGGATCGGTGGGTTTCGACGAGGTCGGGGTTCACCACGACGCGGAAAGTGCCCACCGCGGGGTCATCACCCTGGACCTGAGCGAGGGCCTCCAGGATCGACGCGCGCATGCGCTTGTTGAACTGCGCCGCCGTCAGGTCGTTCGGCACGTCGAGGTAGAGGGTGCCGCCCATCACGCCCTGCGGGACGGCCAGGTTGAGGAAGCCGTGCAGCTGCGGGGTGACGCGATCGTCGGTGAGAAGATGGTCCAGCACAGCCGACCAGACGGGGACATCCGGTACTTCGTGCAGAGACATATCCCCTCCGGGATCTAGACGCGACGGGCGATCGACGAGTCGCGCCGAACCTGTGGATAACTTCCGGGGCCACGCTAGTTCGCGGCTCTCACGGAGCAAAATCCACTGTAAGACCCGGCCGCGTGTCTTTGCCATGCTTGTGGACAACGCCTGGGGATAATGAACGGTCGCTCTCTCGGTTTGAGTTAAGGCCGCGCTCGACGTAGCCTTAGTCGGTTGACTTATGCCTATACGGCAGTCCCGACCCCGTCCCCGGCAGAAGAGCATCGGGCGACACCACCTCCGGAGTGACCCATGAGCAAGCGCACCTTCCAGCCCAACAACCGTCGTCGTGCCAAGAAGCACGGCTTCCGTGCCCGCATGCGCACGCGTGCCGGCCGCGGCATCCTCTCGGCGCGTCGCGCCAAGGGCCGCACCGAGCTCTCGGCCTGACCCGACCGGTGCTCGCGAAGCCGAACCGACTCACCCGCGGATCGGACTACAAAGCCACAGTCCGACGGGGTTCTCGTTGTGCCGGAGCGCACACCGTGACCTACGTCGGCACCTCGGCTGAGACCGATTCGCCTCGCTTCGGCTTCATCGTGAGCCGCCAGGTCGGCTCCGCGGTCACCCGCAACACCATCCGCCGCCGCCTCAAGGCGGTGTGCGCCGAGGCGCTCCCGTCCATCCGCGGGGGCGCCTCGATCGTCATCCGTGCCCTCCCCTCGGCTGCCACGACCGACTACGCGACGCTTCGCGCCGACGTGGTGAGGTGCCTCGAACGAAAAGCCACGGCATGAGCGCCTCGACACTTCCGACATCGGCGACCGGCTCGGCGCGGTTGGCGAGCGACGCCGTCGTGGCATCCATCCCCCTGCTCCCCCGTAATGCGGGGCTCGCCCTGCTGCATGCGTATCGGGCGACGATCTCGCACGTCTACGGCGACGTGTGCAAGTACTACCCGTCCTGCTCCGCCTATTCGGTGGGCGCCGTGCAGCAGCATGGACTCGTGAAGGGCATCGCGTTCACCGCGGCCCGTCTCGCACGGTGTCATCCCTGGGCTCAGGGTGGCATCGACGACGTCCGTCCTCACCGGGCCTTCCGCCACGAACTCACTCGGCACGGTTTCGTCGTGCCTGCCCGAAAGGACTGATCGTGCAATTCGATCTCATCGGAACCATCCTCTGGCCGCTGAAATGGGCGGTCGAACTCGTGCTGGTGGGATGGCACGCCCTGTTCACCGCCCTGGGGATGGCCCCGGCAGCGGGCCTGACCTGGGTGCTGTCGATCGTGGGCCTCGTGCTCATCGTGCGCGCGGCGTTGATCCCGCTCTTCGTGAAGCAGATCAAGAGCCAGCGCAAGATGATGGAGATCGCGCCCGAGCTCCGCAAGGTGCAGGAGAAGTACCGCGGCAAGAAGGATCAGCTCTCTCGCGAGGCCATGAGCCGCGAGACGATGGCGCTGTACAAGAAGCACGGCACCACCCCCGTCTCGAGCTGCCTGCCCCTCCTGGTGCAGATGCCGATCTTCTTCGCGCTCTTCAGCGTGCTGAACGACGTGTCGAAGCACGCGAACAGCAACCAGGGCGGCGTGGGTCTGCTGACGCCGGAGCTCACGCGTGAGTTCTACGACGCCCGCCTGTTCGACGTGGCATCCATGCACGTCAACCTCGTCACGGCCTGGGGCCAGTCCGATGGTCAGGTGACCGTCGCGATCCTGCTGACGCTCGTGGTGCTGATGATCGGCTCGCAGTTCTTCACGCAGCTGCAGATCATCTCGAAGAACCTGTCGCCCGAGGCCAAGACCGGTCAGGCGTACCAGATGCAGAAGATCATGCTGTACATCCTGCCGCTGGCGTTCATCTTCTCGGGCGTCTTCTTCCCGCTCGGCGTCGTCATCTACTGGTTCGTCAGCAACCTGTGGACCATGGTGCAGCAGTTCATCGTCATCCGTGAGATGCCGACTCCCGGTTCCGACGCGGCCAAGGCCCGTGAGGAGCGCCTGGCACGCAAGGGCAAGGCGATCGACTCCTCGGGCAAGGTCGTACCGATCGAGAAGTACGAAGCCGAGCAGCAGCGTCTGCTCGAAGAGGCCGAGCGTGCTCGTGCCGCGGCCCCCAAGCGTCAGCAGCCCGTTGGCAAGCAGCGTGCCAAGAAGCAGCAGTCGACCAAGAACACCGGTGCAGCGGGCGGGTCCGCTGCCAGTCCCGGCTCCTCCCCCGCCTCCTGAGATCCGGAGATCACGATGACGACGTCAGATCAGATGGCCCCCGAGCAGACGGCTGCGACCGAAGAGCAGCTCGAGCAGGAGGGCGACATCGCCGCCGACTACCTCGAGGGCCTTCTCGACATCGCCGACATCGAGGGCGACCTCGCCCTCGACGTGCGCGCCGGTCGAGCGTATGTGTCGGTCGAAGCCGACGATGCGGATGCGCTGTCGACGCTTTCGCACCCCGACACGGTGCAGGCCCTGCAGGAGCTGACCCGGCTGGCCGTGCAGAGCTCGACGGGACGCTTCTCCCGCCTGATCCTCGATATCGGCGGCTCGCGCGATGCTCGTCAGCGTCAGCTCGAGACGCTCGTCGATCGCGCCATCGAGCGACTGGAAGAGGGTGCCTCGCAGGCATCCCTGCCGGCGATGTCGAGCTATGAGCGGAAGCTCGTCCACGACATCGCTGCGGACCGCGGATACTCGTCGGAGTCCTTCGGGGAGGGTGCAGACCGTCACACCGTGCTGCGCCGCGCCTGAGAATCATCGTGCAGGTACAGCTCGAGTCCGAGCCCGCCGCCGCGGCCGTTCTCTTCGGCGCCGGGATCGAGCGCGCGCGCCGCTTCACGGCGAATCTCGCGGAACACGGCGAGGCGCGCGGGCTCATCGGTCCGCTGGAGGTGCCCCGCCTGTGGACGCGGCACATTCTGAACAGCGCGATCGCGGCGCCGTACTTCACGGGTCGCGCCGTCGACGTGGGGTCGGGGGCCGGCTTGCCCGGCCTCGTCCTGGCCATCGCTCGGCCGGATGTGGAATTCACCCTCATCGAGCCGATGGAGCGGCGCACCGCCTGGCTGACCGAGCAGGTGGCTGACCTCGGACTCGAGAATGTCACGGTGGAGCGTATGCGCGGCGAGGAGTGGGACCGCGGGCGCGTCTTCGACGTCGCGACCGCGCGTGCCGTCAGCGCACTGCGCACGCTCCTGCCGTTCACAGCGCCGCTCGTACGCCCCGGAGGCCGCCTGGTGTTCCTGAAGGGTGCCAACGTCGGCGCTGAAGTGGATGCCGCGGCGAAGCAGGTGCGGAAGTACGGTCTGCAGGACGTTTCCGTCGAGGTCGTGGGAGAAGATGTGCTCGATGAGCCGACCCGGGTTTTCCTGGCGACGGTTGTGCGCTGAACTCGATCCTACCCTCGTGACCTATTTGTACCGCTGATCTGGGATTTATCTGACCTCTCCGGTCGGGCAGGTGTGAGACGTCCCTCCTCGCAGGCGACGTTGGTCTGGGAGCGCGGTCGTCGAGGCGGTCCCCGACGGCGCAGAGCATCGGCTACCGCCCCCGTGGGTTGCGGATCTTCCCGTGCGGCGGTCGGGTGCCGAATGCGAGGTGACGGGTGCCCTCGGGGTGGTTCAGCTCGTTGGGGCGGCGTGAGTGTGTCGCCGAGATCGGATGAATATTTGAGAACCGTGTGGCCCCTTGGCAAGAGCGTCGGGGTGCATCGCCTGTGCAGCTCGCTCCCCAGCGCATGTGGATGCCGAGCCCGGGTCTTACGCCGGTGGTGGCGGGGGGTTGGTCAGCTGACACGGAGCCATCGCGGAGTTCTGGGTAGTGGCGCCAGTCCACGATGAGCACCCGACAGCTGGACACGATGGTGCTTCCGTCCTGGAGGGCCGCGAAGGTCCTCGGGACGCGATAGTGAGGCGCTCGCTCACCGCCCGTCTCGACCGGCGCGGGTCGGGTAGGTGCCCCGGGTGAAACGTCGCGCATGTCGACACGGGAAGCACCCGCGACGGCGGCCGTGCTGACACCGGGCTGCGTGAGGTATGAACTGGCGGCTGAGGCCGTTCGGGATCGGAGTCCTCCGTTCGGGGCGCGGGCAGTGGACCGGTGGCTCTTGGTCACGGGAGCTGACGCCGTTTCACGTGAAACGCATTGCGCGAAGTCGATCCCCTACGCAGACCGTGGCGATCGGGCCGGCCGGAGAGTGGACGTACCCGGGACGGGGAGCGACTTCGGATCGTCCAAGCTGGCCGCGTTGCGCCTCGCGTGGGCGGTCTGGGTGAGTGGACCCGACCAGTCCGATGCGATCCGACGCGATTGGGCGCGCATAGCAACGAGGATGTTTTCTGCTGCTGCGAAAGGCAGGATCGACCACGGCATGCCGCATCGGGAGGCCCACTGTGATTCGATCTGGACCTCAGCTGTCTTCGCGGGGCGCGGGCTTGAACGACTCCCGCTCCGATCGACGTCCCAGAGTGATGGACGCCGTGCGCGCACCGGATGCGAGGTCGGAACGGTTGGTGGCGTACGGCCACACTCCGGGAGTCGCGGCGAGGTGGTGACCCCCGCTCGTTGCATCACGTGTTTCGAGGAACTGGTTGCGGGGTGCTAACAACTCGAAAGCATTCTCCGTCCCCGACCATGATCGAACGGTGATCGCGACGGGGCTCAGCAGTCGCGCGGGCCCTCGGTTGTCTGGCACCGGGACTCGTCCGGGCGGCCAGCGAACGGTTCGTTGTGGTTTGGGTTGGGGCGTCAGACGCGGCGACGGCGGGGTCGACCACCGGACGCTGGTGCTGCGGGATGGTGGCTGCTCCTGCACCGAGACGGGTTCCGTTTACGTTGATGAGATGGTGCCCCTCCCCTATCGAGCATGTGGAGCGACGATGTGGGTCGACTCGACGTGACTCTCATCCGGTCGACAGCATTCGTGCGGCCGGGTCGCATGATCGCCGAGGCTTGTTGTCCTCGGGCGTCGCCTAGGCGTGGGCGGTCTCGTGCGCGCTGTTTCACGTGAAACATCAGATCGGCGTCACGGTCGTCGGTGAGCTGTGTCCCACGAGTCCATCGGTCATCTGGTCGCAAAGGCCGGTCATCGCTCTCGAGCTCGGATTATGGGGCAGTCTTGGGAACGCCCGCGCTCGAACCGGCGGGGCAATGTGAAGTGGCCCGCACGTGCGCCGACAAGCGGGTGCGCGTCCGATCACGGACGGCGTCGCGCGGCGGGTGGCCGGATCTGTGAAGTCCGCTTCGGATGGATCGCGACGCCGACTTTGTCGGTCGGGACGCCTCCTCTGTCATCGCGTGAGGACGAACCGCGCATGAATGCCAAAGGGCGAGTCCTACCCGCTGTGATGCCACCGAAGCCGGTCGACCGGGGTTGTGGAAGGCCGGGAAAGAACGGTCTGTGTCGTGGTGCATCGCTCGCCCGCATCGCCCAGCACACGAGGGCTACCAATGTAGGGATCCGTGCCCGGTCAGAACGATGAGTCCATCAGAGCGGATCACCACGCTCAGTGTGCACGAGGCTTTCCCTCAGTCGTGTGTCGCTAGGCCGCGCGGTGTTCTAAGGCTCAGATTGTGGGGCGTGGGACTTCGGGCGGGCGGTGTGCCATTGAGTGAAAGACCCCCGGGACCGGTCGTCCCCCGCGCACGCGTGCAGGGGCAGCGGTTCACATACGCACCATGAGGGGGCGCGCGCGACCCTCGGACGCATGCGCGACCATGCGCAGCCGGTACCGCGGGCTCGGCTCGACGGGCGCTGCCACCGCGACACACATCGGTGGCGCACGGTGGCGAGTCGCTCTGCGCGCCCCCTCCCCTGCGCAGCAGGCGCCCATAACAGCACACGCCGCCACTAGCGTCGCTCTTGTGACGCGTAAGCCGCGGCCACGGTGCTCGCCGCGGGATGTTTCACGTGAAACGACTGACACGCTCAGCGCCTGATGAAGGATCGGTACCTGTCACTCATCGATCATTGGCGCCGCGTGCATCAATGCGCGCGCTGAAGCGGGCCGGAGCAACGTTCAGCGCCCTCGTGAACATGGCATGTCCCGTCCGGCCCCCTCTGAGGGGGCGTTCCGGTGGGTGCGGGTGTCGGCAGTCCGTTAGTGGTACCGTTCACAGTGTCCGGGAGGCACTCGCGCTGCTTCGCTGGTGACGCCGCCGAGCCGAAGAAGCCCCCGATAGCCGGTTTCGGCGGGACACTGACACGGCCGTATGAAGCTGCCTGTTTCACGTGAAGCATTTACACACGGCACGAATGCGACGAGTTGTGTTTCGAGTGGGGCAATCGTTTGCTCGCTCCTGTGTGACACCACAGAGGTCTAGTCCCGCGACGGCGTGCGGGCCACTTCGTCTGAGGGGGGTCCCACGTTGTACCCCCCTCGAATTCGCAGCGACATGAGGGTCCGGTCGGGCCCCGCCGCGCGCGGCCATTGGCGATGGGGCCCGGCTGCTGGTGACGCGAACAAGCAAATCCAGGGGTGCGGTGGTGTCCCCTGTCGTGTGAAGACTGCGTTCGGCGACGATGGTGTGGTGATGCGCCAGATCCATCGGCGGATCGTCTCGCGGCCGGCCAGGTCGGTCGCCTGAGGTGTTCGCCGGACCGCCTGAGTTCCCGGTTCCATCGGCGGACTCATGAAAGACGGGCCCGCAGTTTGGCTTGCAGCAGGGCCGTCAGGATGTGAGCCATCGAGCGACATTCGACGGGTTGGATCGCTCGGCCCCGGATACGGTCCGAGCTGGTGTGTTGGTCGTCGGTGCATGCGCGGGGCCGGCCGAGGATCACGTCGGCCGACCGTTAGTGATGCGACGTCGTGGCGCGGCCCTCAGGTCGCCGCGGGGGCTCATCTCCCTCTTCCTCGCCAAATCCGCGCGACCGGGGTCGCCCCGATCTCGGTGGGCGTCAAGGACGCCGGATTCTCCTTGGCCTGAGGCCAGGCGCAGGCGCTGCGCCGGTCTCGATCGTCCGCACGTGGTGCGTGCTGACTGCGCGGCGCAGGCACTGTTTCCAAGGTCGGGGTAAGACTGAAACTCGCGACACGTGGTCGTGTCAGGATCGCGCCCTTGCGCGCCGACCTGCATCCCTCGTCCTCTTCGGTGTCTCGATTCGCCGCGGATTCCCCGGCTCGGCGATGTGTTTCCTGCCGCCACTTCGCCTGATGGCAGCACCGCGACAGCCTTGCGCCTGCTCACAGGGTGGTCCGTGCCGCGGCGCGGGCGGTGTCCGGCTGTGGCGTGGGCCCGCGTTCAATCACCGGTCGCGTGTGCGGAGGCGCTCATCTCCTCGCGGCAGTCATGGCGGGAAGCTGACGGACGCATGATCGAGCTGCGTGCCCAGCTGTCACGGGTTGTGACATGTTTCACGTGAAACGCTCGAATCCACCCGCATTGTGGGTTAGAGCGACGGAGGTGAGGCAGTGACCCGGTGGTGTTGAACCGCTTCGCCCGAAGATGTGCGGACGCGCGCGCGAGGTTCTGCAGAACCCGTTGGTGACGCGCCAGCGGGAAGCCTGACACGTTCGATCTTGTCGTGCTCAGCGGCGCGTTAAAGCACAAGCTGTTATCCCAGCCCAGCTACCAATGTTTCACGTGAAACAGCCCGCTGGGAGTGCGCCAGCGGATGCGTTGGCGCCATGACGTGGACGTTTCGAGGACCTGGTCCTGGTGTCTGAGTGCGCGAGTCGCCAGGGGTTAGCGCGTCGTCGCCTGCAGGATGACTCAACCCGCCCCCCCACACACCTCCCACTCGGTGGCTGCCGAATGCGGATAAGCGGTCCCATCCGCGCTAAGGGCGACACCCATGGGTGGGTGCGAAGCTCGCAGAGAAGTCGCAACGCAGCAGGTAGCAAGAGGGCTCCCTTCCAGTCAGTATCGTCCGCCGGCCGACTACGCCTGGTAGCTCACGGGCGGGCATGCGTTAGCCGAAGCGGCTGGGTGGTCGGCGAGCCAGTCTTCTTGCGTTTGCTCTCTATTGCGTAGTCGTCGTACGAGCAGACCTGATGAACCGTTGGGATGTCTGGCGTCGCGGGTAGACTGGGCAAGTTCGAGACGGTGAGAGGTGTGTTTCACGTGAAACAGTCCGATGAGGCGTCCACGTCGTCTTTCGACGACTCCCCCATCGCTCGCGAGATCGCGAATCTCTCTGCTCGTCGCCGCGCGCTCGAGGCCAAGACAGAGACGATTGAACTGTCGGGTCGGACGCGGGTCTTCACCGTGTCGAATCAGAAGGGCGGCGTCGGCAAGACGACGACGGCCGTGAACATCGCCGCCGCGCTTGCCTCCGTCGGCGCACGCGTCCTCGTGATCGATCTCGACCCGCAGGGAAACGCGTCCACGGCCCTCGGGGTAGCTCACAACGCGGAGACGCCCAGTATTTACGATGTGCTGATCGATGACTTCCCGCTGGTCGACATCATCCAGACGAGCCCTGAGTCGTCCAATCTCCTGTGCGCGCCCAGCACGATCCATCTCGCCGGCGCCGAAATCGAGTTGGTTTCGCAAGTTGCACGTGAGCACAGGCTCCGCGGTGCGCTTCGTGACTACCTCGCCGACGAGGACAACCGACTCGACTTCGTGATCATCGATTGCCCTCCCTCGCTCGGCCTCCTGACCATCAATGCGTTCACCGCGGCGGATGAGGTGTTGATCCCGATCCAGTGCGAGTACTACGCACTGGAGGGGCTGAGTCAGCTTCTCGGTAGCGTGCAGATGATCCAGAAGCACTTGAATCCCACACTGCACGTGTCGACCATCCTGCTCACCATGTACGACGGACGCACGCGTCTCGCGCAGCAGGTCGCCGAAGAGGTTCGCTCTCACTTCACGGACGAGGTCCTCGACACGGTCATCCCCCGTTCCGTGCGCGTGTCAGAGGCACCGAGTTTCGGGCAGACCGTCATCGCGTACGATGGCCAGTCAGCGGGCGCCATCGCCTACCGCGAAGCCGCGGTTGAAATCGTCGCGCGAGACACCACGAAGAAGGGTTCCTGATGGCCAAGAGGACCGGACTGGGCCGCGGTATCGGCGCCCTCATCCCCACGGCGGAGCCCTCCGAGGCCCGCCCCGTCGACGTGTTCTTCCCCGAGGGCAAGGCTCCTCAGCAGGAATCGTCTACGACGGCGTCCGCATCGGAGAACGGTGAAGATCTCGTCTCCGTGCCCGGCGCTCGTCTCGTTCACATCGACCCGAAGTCGATTGTTCCCAATCCGCGGCAGCCGCGAACGCACTTCGATCCGGACGACCTCGCGGAGCTCATCCACTCCGTCCGCGAATTCGGTGTCCTGCAGCCGGTCGTCGTCCGCGACAAGGGTGACGGTACTTTCGAGCTGATCATGGGCGAGCGTCGCACGCGCGCTTCTCGCGAGGCCGGCCTCGAGACGATCCCCGCGGTGGTTCGTGAGACCGACGACGAGTACCTGCTCCGTGACGCTCTTCTTGAAAACCTGCATCGTTCCCAGCTGAACCCGCTGGAAGAAGCTTCGGCCTACCAGCAGTTGCTCGAGGACTTCGGAATCACGCAGGAAGAGCTGGCGACCCGCATCGGTCGGTCTCGTCCCCAGATCAGCAACACCATCAGACTGCTGAAGCTGCCGGTGCCGGTGCAGCAGCGCGTCGCGGTCGGCATTCTCAGCGCGGGTCACGCCCGCGCCATCCTCTCGCTCGAGGACCCGAAGGAGATGCAGAAGCTCGCTGACAAGATCGTCAACGAAGATCTTTCGGTGCGCGCCGCCGAGGCGGCGGCGAAGATGCCGGGTGTTGCACCTGTCCGTCAGAAGCCCGCCGCTGGTTCCCGCCGGTCCGGTCTGGATGATGTCGCGGAGCGTTTGGGTGACCGCCTCGATACAAAGGTCCGCGTTTCTCTCACGGCCAGAAAAGGCCAGATCAGCATTGATTTTGCCAGCATCCAGGACCTCAATCGCATTCTCGCCGCCCTTGGTGAGGACGGATACACGGGCTGACCCCGCGCAAGAGGCGTTCGTCACGCGATCAGCGAACGATGCTCGGAGCCCCGTGTCGGTGGTCCGTCGTACGCTGGAGTGGTGACTGCGAACGATGACAGCCCCCGCCGTCGCGCCAGCCTCGAACTTCTGCGCGCGGAGGCCTCAGACGAAATCGCGGTGTTGATCCACGAGCGACTGCGCGGTGGCGAAGACCCGTGGGAGTTCATGGAAGACCTGCCCAGCGTTGATGAACTGGTCGTTCTGACCCTTCGCTCGGAGAACATCGCCGAGAACGGCGGTGTTCGACCCAATCGGTCCCGCAACTATCGTGTGCTTCGCCAAATCGCGCTCGAGTATCCGCCTCTCACGCGAGCCGTGTGGCGCATCCTGGGCGACGAAGAGCCGCACCGCCGTTGGGACGCCAGTGCGCGCCTCGACGCCTCCTGAGGCCCTCCAGGCCCGCTGAGACCACTTCCGGCCCACTGAGACCATTGCTTGTTGGCGGTCCGCCTGCCGGCTCCGATGCGTCGACAGGTGCCAGCCGCGCCTCGCCCGCCCGCTGACCGCCCCGCTTCGAGGTGCTGAGCTCGGGAGGCGCCACCTTTCACGACTTCGTGCACGGCGCTACCCACCACGCCCCGGGCGCTGAGCCGTGAGCCGCGACGTGGCCCGACCTCCGGCGCGCGCCAACCGCCCCGCCCCAGGTCGCCGCGCGCCACGTCGCCGCGCGCACGCGCCACGCCCACGCGCCAGGCGCACGCGCCACGTCGCCACGCGCATGCGCCACGACCTCACGCCATCGCGGAGCGCCACGCCCCACGGCGCTGCCCCGGGCAAACATCCCGTCGGGGCCGTAGCTCCATCAGTGGCCCCATGGCATCCAAAGTGGACGCGGAAAAGACGAAGCCCCCGACACCGGGGGTGTCGGGGGCTTCGGGGTGCAGGTGTCAGCCGATGAAGGCTGCGAGGTCCTGCTCGAGCGCGTACTTGGGCTTCGCGCCGATGATGGTCGTCTTGACCTCACCGCCCTGGAAGACCTTCATCGCGGGGATCGACGTGATCTGGTACTTCATCGCCAGATCGGGGTTCTCGTCGACGTTGAGCTTGAGGACCGTGATCTTGCCCGCGTTCTCGTTCTGGATCTCGTCGAGCACGGGCGCGACCATGCGACACGGTCCACACCACTCGGCCCAGAAGTCCACGAGGACGGGTCCGTCGGCCTTCAGCACGTCCTGCTCGAACGTTGCGGAGGTCGTCGCCTTGGCAGTCATTTGGTTTTCTCCTTAGATGAGAGCGTCAGTGAATGAAAACGCCGGTGAACCCGGTTTTGTTCCTCAGACCACCGCGGCGTCGGGGAGGCCCTCGATGGGGCTCTCGGCGACGGCGGGCTCGCCGGCCTCACCGCGGGCGGCGAGGAAGTGCTCCACGTCGAGGGCGGCGACGGTACCGCTGCCCGCGGCGGTGATGGCCTGGCGGTAAGTGGGGTCGATCACGTCGCCGGCCGCGAAGATGCCCTCGACCGAGGTACGCGACGAACGTCCGTCGACCCAGATGGTGCCCTGGTCGGTCAGCTGCAGCTTGTCGTGCACGAGGTGCGTTCGGGGGTCGTTTCCGATGGCGACGAACAGTCCGTCGAGCGGGAGCTCGCGCAGGGTGTCGTCGACGGTCGAGCGCAGACGCACGCCGTTCACGGCCTCGTCGCCGAGGATCTCGTCGACGGCGCTGTTCCAGATGAACTCGATCTTGGGGTTCGCGAAGGCGCGCTCCTGCATGATCTTCGAGGCCCGCAGCGAGTCCTTGCGGTGGATGATGTACACCTTCGACGCGAACTTGGTCAGGAAGTTCGCCTCTTCCATGGCGGAGTCACCGCCACCCACCACGGCGATCGTGCGGTCGCGGAAGAAGAAACCGTCGCACGTGGCGCACCACGACACACCTCGGCCGGACAGGCGGTCCTCGCCCTCCAGGCCGAGCTTGCGGTAGGCGGAACCGGTCGCGTAGATCACCGAGACGGCTTCTTCGACCTTGCCGCTGCCCAGCGTGATCCGCTTGACGGGTCCGTCGAGCTCGAGCGAGACGACGTCGTCGTAGAGCACCTGCGCACCGAACCGCTCGGCCTGCGCCTGCATCTTGGCCATGAGGTCGGGCCCCTGGATGCCTTCGGGGAAGCCGGGGAAGTTCTCGACCTCGGTCGTGTTCATGAGGTCGCCGCCGGCTTCGACGGAACTCGCGACGACGAGGGGCTCGAGGTTGGCACGGGCGGCGTAGATGGCGGCGGTATAGCCGGCCGGGCCGGATCCGATGATGATGACGTGACGCACGGTAGCGCGTTCCCTTCGTTGATTCCGTCGGATGAAACCCATGCTAGCCCTGCGGTATTCCGCGGCTCGGGGGGGCTAGCGCTGGGGGAGGAAGCGTCGGCCCAGAGAGATCGCCGGGGCGAGCTCGGGGGTCCGGAACACCGCGAGGATCCCGAGGTACACGACCAGCACGACCGAGCCCACGATAGCGGCGCCCGCCGCTCCCGCCAGGGGACTGCTCGTCGTCCAGCCGTCGTTCCCCCCGAGCAGGAGGAAGACGCCGTATCCGACGGCTCCGGCGGGGATCGCCGCGAGTCCGAAGCGGACGAGGGCCCACGACCAGGATGCCGTGTGGATGCCGGAGAGCCGTCGGTGCAGAAGCACGGTGGCGATGACGACCTGGACGATGCTCGCGAACGACTGCGTCAGGGCGACACCGGCGGCGAGATCGGCGCGATCGAGCACGGCGCCGGCGGCGATCGCGCCCCCGGCGACGAGCACGCACTGCAGGAGCGTGAAGAAGAACGGGGTGCGGGTGTCGTTGTAGGCGTAGAAGGTGCGTTGCACGACGAACAAAACGGCCAGGGGGACCAGGCAGAACAGGAAGCACAGCAGCACGGGCGCGACCGCCGCAGCCTGCTCGGCGGTCTTCGTGAAGATGCGGCTGGCGGGGACGGCGGAGACCGCCAGGGCCACGGTGGACACGACGATGAACAATCCGAGCGTGCGGATGCTGCGCGCGATGTCGGAGCGCACCTCGTCGTGACGGCCGGCGCTGGCGTGTTCGCTGAGCTGCGTGAAGTACGGGGTCCCGATCGAGAGCACGATGATCGAATACGGCAGCATGAAGAGCAGCCAGGCATTCTGCGAGGCGAAGATCGCCGGGTCGTTCCCCGTCGCTCCGGACAGCACGTTCGACTGCACGATCCCGGCGAGCTGGCCGGCGACCACCATGAGGAACGTCCAGCCGGCGAGGCGGCCGATGTGGCGAAGCCCCACACCTCGCCACCGGAAATCGGGGCGAAGGGCGAGACCGGCACGGCGCCAGAACACCAGCAGCACGATCGTCTGCACGATGATGCCGGCGGTGGCTGTTCCGGCGACGATCGCGATCATCGTCGGCGTCCACGTCTCCACCCGCTCCTGCGGGCCGAAGACGAGGATGAAGGCGCCGAAACCGGCGATCGAGACGACGTTGTTGACGATGGGCGCCCAGGTGTACGGCCCGAAGACGCGGCGGGCGTTGAGGATCTCGCCCAGGAGCGCATAGAGGCCGTAGAAGAAGATCTGCGGCAGGCACCAGTAGGCGAAGGCCGTCGACAGCGCCAACTGATCGGGCGAGAACTTGCTCGCGTACACCTGGACCAGCAGGGGCGCCGCGATCATGGCCAGCGCGGTGGCGCCGAGCAGCCCCACCGTCCCGAGCGTGAACAGTTTCGAGATGAAGGCCTGCCCGCCGTCCGCGTGGGCCGCGGCCTTGACGATCTGCGGCACGACCACGGCCGTCAGAAGCCCGGTCGAGATGATCGCGTAGATGTTGTTCGGCAGCTGGTTCGCCACCGCAAAGGCATCGCCGGCTCCACCGATGGAGCCGATGGCCGCCACGAGCACGATGCTGCGCAGCAGCCCGCTCAGTCGCGAGACGATGGTCCCCGCTCCGATGAGAACACTCGCGCGTCCGATACCGCTCACGTGCGTGTCTCCTGATCGATCTCGACGTCGTCCGGTGCCTCGGGGTCGGCGTCGCCGCGCCCGTCGGCATCCGGGTCTTTCAGACCGACCCCGTCGACCGCCTCGGGGGCATCGGTGGGACCGGCGGATTCTTCTTCGCGGCGGGCGCGCCGACGTCTCGTGACGGTCCGCAGAACGCCCAGGCCCAGGAAGGCCACCACCAGCACGATGATGACGATGAGGCCAATGCTCTCCCACTCGGCGCGCACCTCGACGTCGACCGCCTGCGGGGCGCCGATCGGCTCTCCGGTGGGGCTGTACAGCTGCAGGTCGACGCTCACCTCGCCGTTGGCGATGCGGGCTTCGACCGGAACCTCGACGCGGGTGTTCGCCGACGCCTGCGCCTCGACCGTCGTGCGGTCCTGCACGCGCAGCCGGGGGTCGTCGGGGCGCACCGCGAGCTCGACCGTCACGGGCCAGGGAAGGTCGTTGCGCACCCACGGGCGCAGCGGGGCGCTCGAGCTGACGAGCCGGAAGTCGGATGACAGGATGCCGACCGAGTCGAGCGTGGTGCGCGTCGCGGCGCGGTGGTCGGCCACCGCCTGGGGGGCGGCATCCCCCGTCCAGGAGTTGTTGGTGACCTGCAGCATCTCGGCGCGTTCGCGGCCCGTGAGCAGTTCGGGCTGGTCGAGGATGCTCGCGAACCGGTCGATGATCTGCTCGTCGGCCAGCAGTTCGCCGATGTCGGCGACACGGGCGGAGTCGACGCTCGGTTCGCCGATCGACACCTCGGATGCCGGCAGCTCTGCGAGCGCGGCGAGGCGGGTGCCGGCGAAGCCCGGGGCGGTGGCGAGGAGGCCGAGCGTCGCGCGCAGGCTCACGCGCGAGCGGTCGGTCCCGCGATCGAGGACGGCGAGCACCGGCTGATCGCCGGTGGCCGAACGGGCGAGGGCGAGATATCCCTGCGCGGCGGCGAGGGACGCCCCTCGGCTCGTGGCGTCGTTCTGTCCCGCGGCATCCGCCAGGGCACGCGACACCTCCGCGTCGTAGACGGGGGTGGACACGCCCCCGACCGCCGCCGTCGCCTGCCGGGAACCGCCCGACACGCTCGTCGACGGCAGCAGCACGTGCACGGGGTCGTCGGGGGTGCCCAGCCCACCCAGCGCGGTGACGGTCTCAGCACCGGCGGAGCCCGTGGCCGGCCAGTAGACGTTCGGGGTGGCCGTGCCGATGTCGAGGAGCGCCGACAGGGACGGGTAGGTCGGTTGGCCGGGGGTGACGGCCGGCGACGGGTCGGGAGTGGAGACGGCCGAGACGGCGGGGGCCGGCTGCGTGAAGTCGGCCGCGGCCATGTACGACTGCAGCGAGGTGGGGGTGAGCGGCGCCGACAATCCGGCGCGCAGCTGAGCCGCGACGTCGGAGTCGCCGAACTGCAGCGCGAAACGGTCGTTCGGCAGCGCGAGCAGGCGCTCCAGCCACGCCACGGCGGTGGGAGGAGCCGCGGAGCCCAGTACGCGGATGGCCGCGGGGATGGCCGGATCGATCGCGAGCGTGGCGCCGGTGCCGTCGACGGCGTCGAGCTGGGCCGACAGGGCCCCGTCGACGGCGGTGAGGTCGGCCAGCTCGTCGGCGCTCAGCAGCCCGCGGGTCAGGGGTGCGGCGGTGATCGGCACGACGAGGGCGATCGGCGTCTGCGCGCCCGACTCGGCGGGTACCACGACCACGCTGGCCGCGGACAGGCCGGTCGAGGGTGCGCTGACGAGCACGGGGTAGACGCCGGGTGCACGACCCGCCAGCGCGGGGTCGGTCGCGGCCGCGGAGACGGTGGTGGTGGTCTGAGCGCCGGAGGCCGTGGCATCCAGGGAACCGACGGCGATCTGCTGGAGGCTCACGCCGGTCGCGTCGCCGCCGAGCCAGCGGTCGAGGGCGGCATCGTCGGCGAGCGGAGCCTGCGCGAGCGCGAGCGTCAGACCGGTCGCGGCGACGCCCGACGATCCGGCCGAGATCGTGGTCACCACCGACAGGGCCTCGCCCGAGCGGAAGACGCCGTTGCCGGCCGGTGCGGCCGACAGGACCGCCGACGACGACGAGGCGGAGGGCGAGGGGGTCGCGGACGCGACGGCCGCCGACGCCGGCAGGGCCATCCCCGCGGCGAGGACGCCCGCCGCCAGGGTCGACAGCAACCGGCGCGTGAGGGAGCGCCGCGGCACGGGTGGGCCCGAAGGCGGGGAGGTCACGGTCATACGAACGTCGGTGGCACGAGGGGGCCTCGCATCGCGACGAGTCTAGGCCCGGCATCCTTCAAGCCCCCCGATAGCCTCGCGCAGACGGTTGAATGGACCGGTGCTCCCCGAACCCGACCCGCAGCTGTGTCTCGCCCTCGCCGACGATCTGCGTGCCGCCGGGTACACCAGCGCCGCCCTGCGCGAGGCCTGGGGGACGCAGGCCGACGACGCCGTCGCGCGGGGGCTGCGCCGACCCGCGGCCCGAGCGCTGGGCGCCCGAGACGATGCCCTCGCCGTCCTCGGTCGACTGTGGGGCCTCGGGCTGACGGTGGCGCGATCGGATGCCGCGGCCGCCCTTCCCGCGCTGGGCGTCGCGGGTGCCGCCGCCCTCGGGCTGCTCACGGTGTCCGGCGGTGACGCGGTCCCGGCTGTGCTGGTGCGGCCGCAGGCCTTCGCGGATGACGAGGGGGAGGTCGAGTGGTGGATCGCCAGCGACCTCGACGAGGCGGCACTGGAGGGCCCTCTCCCCGAGGACCACGTGCTGGGCGTGGGCGGGGCGTCGCAGACCCTGGCCCGGTTGCAGCTGACGCGCCGAGCGCGCACCGCGCTCGATCTGGGCACGGGATGCGGCATCCAGGCCCTTCGCCTGCGACGACTCGTCGATCACGTCGTCGCGACCGACATCTCCGAGCGCGCGCTGCGCTTCACCCGCCTCAACGCCCAGGTGAACGGCGTCGACGGCATCGAGACGCGGCTCGGCTCGCTGTTCGCTCCCGTCGAGGGAGAGGCGTTCGACCGGGTCGCCTCCAATCCCCCGTTCGTCATCACCCCGCGCGTCGCCGGGGTTCCGGCCTACGAGTACCGCGACGGGGGCATGGAGGGCGACGCCCTCGTCGCGGCGGTGATCGGCGGGGTCGGCGCGCACCTCTCCCCCGGCGGCGTGGCGCAGTCGCTGGGCAATTGGGAGTACCGCGAGGGAGAATCGGGGCTCGATCGGGTGAAGGCGTGGGTCGGGCCGTCGCTCGACGCCTGGGTCGTCGAGCGCGAGGTGCTCGACCCGCTGGCCTACGCCGAACTCTGGGTGCGCGACGGCGGAACGGTGCCCGGAACGCCCGCCTACGCGCGGCTCATCGACGCGTGGCTCGACGACTTCGCCGCGCGCGGGGTCACGGGTGTCGGCTTCGGTTACGTGCTGGTGCGCCGGCCCCTCGCGGGCGCGCCGACCCTCGCTCGCTACGAACGCGTCGCGGGCGGCGGAGAGGCGGCTTTCGGGCCCCACCTCGCGGCCTGCCTCGCCGCGCACGACCGCGCGGCGCTGCTGGACGACGACGATCTCGCCGACAGCGTGCTGCGCGTGGCGCCCGACGTCACCGAGGCGCGCCACCACCGTCCCGGTGAGGGCGACCCCTCCGTCATCGAACTGCACCAGGGCGGCGGATTCGCCCGCCGGATCGAGGTGGACCCGGCGCTCGCCGCGCTGGTGGGCGCGTGCGACGGCGATCTCACGGTCGGCACGCTCATCGACGCGATCGCGCGGCTCATGGAGGTGGATGCCGCGCACCTGCGCGCCGATCTGCTGCCGCGCGTGCGCGAGTTGCTGGTGACCGGCTTCCTGGCGTTCGAGGACTGAGCTCGTCGCCTCGTGCCGGTGTCGAGGCATCGGCGCGTCGGCACAGCCCGAGACGACGTCCGCGCCCGCCGAGCCCTGTCGGCGGCCCCGGTTAGGCTCGAAGGCATGCTGAACATGGCCGAGGGTCTCGCGCGCCTCGAGGAGCTCGCCGCGCACCCCGTCGTCGCCACCGTCGCCCGTGTCTTCGCCGACGCCGGTCGCGATCTGGCGATCGTGGGGGGTCCCGTGCGCGACGCGCTGCTGGGCCGCGTCACCCACGACTTCGACTTCACCACCGACGCGCGTCCCGACGAGATCCTGGCGCTCATCAAGCCGGTCTCCTCGGTGCAGTGGGACGTCGGCCGGGCCTTCGGCACGATCGGAGCGCGCGTGCAGGGCGAGCAGGTCGAGATCACCACCTACCGTGCCGACAGCTACGACGGCGTCACCCGCAAGCCCACCGTGGAGTTCGGCGACACGCTCGAGGCCGACCTCAGTCGCCGCGACTTCACCGTCAACGCCATGGCGCTCCGCGTCCCCGCGCGCACGCTCGTCGACCCCACCGGTGGTGTCGAAGACCTCATCGCCGGGCGCCTGCGCACCCCCATCGACCCGGCCGTCAGCTTCGGCGACGATCCGCTGCGCATGCTCCGCGCCGCCCGCTTCTCTTCGCAGCTCGACTTCGCGGTCGATCCCGCGACGCTCGACGCCATCGCCGAGCTGCGTGGGTCGCTCGGGATCGTCAGCCCCGAGCGCGTGCAGGCCGAGCTCGTGCGCCTGCTGCAGACCGATGACCCGGTCCGCGGCATCCGCGTGCTGGTGGAGACGGGCTTGATCGAGGAGTTCTTGCCCGAGGTCCCCGCCCTGCGGCTCGAGGTCGACGAGCACCACCACCACAAAGACGTGTACGAGCACTCCCTCACCGTGCTGCGTCAGGCGATCGCGCTCGAAAAGGTTCGACACCCGGATGCCGCACCCGATGTGCCGCTGCGCCTGGCCGCTCTGCTGCACGACATCGGCAAGCCCGCCACGCGTCGCCTCGAGGCGGGCGGGGGCGTGACCTTCCACCACCACGATGTGAAGGGGGCGCGCATGGCGCGCAAGCGCCTGCAGGCCCTCCGGTTCGACGCGCACACCACCACCGTCGTCTCGCGGCTCGTCGAGCTGCACCTGCGGTTCTTCGGCTATGCCGAAGGGGCTTGGACGGATGCCGCCGTACGTCGGTACGTGCGCGATGCCGGCGACGAGCTCGAGCGCCTGCACATCCTCACGCGCGCCGACGTGACCACGCGCAACAAGCGCAAGGCACAGCGTCTGGCATCCGCCTACGACGACATCGAGACGCGCATCGCCACGCTGCGCGAGCAGGAACAGCTCGACGCGATCCGCCCCGAGCTCGACGGCAACCGCATCCAGGAGGTGCTCGGACTGAAGCCCGGCCGAGAGGTGGGCGAGGCCTATCGCTTCCTGCTCGATCTGCGTCTCGACGAGGGCGTCCTGGGCGAGGACGAGGCCGAGAAGAGGCTGCGGGAGTGGTGGGCGGCGCGGGGCTGAGCCGCGTATGCCGGAGGTGGCATGGACGACGAGGGGGTGGCATCCCTGATTCGGATGCCACCCCCTCGGTGCTTGGGTCAGGGGACGACGACCGCGCGGCCGCGCACCTCTCCCTTGTGCAGCTTCGCGTAGGCCTCGACGGCGCCGTCGAAGCCGTAGCGCTCCACGTGCACGCCCACCGCGCCGCTGCGCGCGAGGTCGAGGACCTCGATCAGCTCGCTGCGCGTGCCCCAGTACGGCGCGCGCACGGCGGCGCCCATCGGCGTCGAGAAGAAGCCGGCGGGCATGATCCCACCGCCGATGCCGACGATGTGGATGAAGCTGTCCATACCGGCCACCGCGCGAGCGAGGTCGATCGTGGGCTGCACACCCACGAAGTCGAACACGGCGGTCGCTCCGAGGCCGTTCGTCAGCTCGCGGATGCGCTCGGCGGCGTGCTCGTCGGAGGTCACCGTGTGGTGTGCCCCGACCTCGCGGGCGAGGGCGAGCTTGTCTTCGCCGAGGTCGACGGCGATGACGGTGGCCTGCGTGATCGCGCGGAGGATCTGCACACCGACGTGCCCGAGGCCGCCCACGCCGATGACCACTGCCGTCGCGCCGGGGTACAGCTTCTCTTTCGCGGCGACGATCGCGTGGTACGGCGTGAGTCCGGCGTCGGTGAGCGACACGGTCTCGACGGGGTCGAGGTCGCCGAGAGGGGCGAGGTGGCGCGGATCGTCGACGATCACGTACTCGGCCATGGCGCCGGGGCTACCGAGTCCGGGAGGGGCGATGCCCATCTCGGCCGCGTACGGGCAGTAGTTCTCGGCGCCCTGCGCGCACGCGTGGCAGCGGCCGCAGCCCCACGGACCGTAGATCGCGTAGGCGGCGCCCATCTCGACACCCTCGACGCCCTCGCCGAGTTCGTCGACGACGCCGGCCCCCTCGTGGCCGAGCGTGAGCGGCAGACCGTAGGTGTACTGGTCTTCGGGGAGGTCCATCACGAACCAGTCGGAGTGGCACAGCCCCGCGGCCGTCACCTTGAGCCGCACCTGGCCCGGACCCGCGTGGGGTTCCTCGATCTCGACGACCTCGGGGCCCTTGCCGATCTCGCGATACTGCACTGCCTTCATGGCATCCCTTTCTCTCGGTCTCTCAACCGTGCCTCCGCGGTCTCGCGGTGGGGGCGGGGGTTGACGGCGTTTTCCGCTGATCGGGAATGGTTCTCACGGGCAGGGTGGGGGATGCCTGCGGAGGTTCGCGTCCGTCATCGGGTGTCCCGCCCGCGGCGGCCGCAGATCGTTCCGGGGTGAGGCGCCCTCGCGGGGCACGACCGGTGCGTCGAGGCGCTCACGGACCTACACTTGACCCACCTCCGTCACCGTCGATGGGAGTTCCGTGCTTTCTCCGTGGTCGCGACCCGCGATCTCCCCCGAGACATCGGGGCTGCTGATCGCGCGCGCCCACGACGAGCTGCTCGCCGGCAACGAGGACCGTCGGCTCGCCGACGTGCGTCCGCTCGTGCAGGAGTCGTGGCGGCGGTCGCTGGCGTCCCTCGTCGGACCCGAAGGACTGCCCCACCTGGAGTTCGCGAGCGACGAGCTCGAGGCGTACCGACGCGCCCACCCGCTCGCGGGGGTGATGGACATGGTCCGCTCGCTCCTGCTGCCCGGAACCGCGGAGGAGTCGGGGGTCGTCGTGGCCGTGGGCGACGCGGCGGGCCGCCTGCTGTGGGTGGAGGGGGATCGGCACATCCGCTCGCTCACGGGCGACATGGGCTTCGTCGCGGGGGCGAACTGGGCGGAGGATGCCGTGGGCACCTCGGCCCCGGGAACGGCCCTGACGCTCGACCGGTCGGTGCAGATCCGCGGCGCCGAGCACTTCAACCGGCTCGTGCAGCCCTGGTCGTGCACCGCGGCGCCCGTGCACGATCCCGAGACGCGGCGCCTGCTCGGCGTGATCGACGTCACGGGAGGACCCGAGGCCGTCACCCCGCAGGCGCAGCTTCTCGTGGATGCCACGGCCCGGGCGATCGAGAGCGAACTGCTCGTCGCCCGGCTGCGCGCGCAGCAGACTCCTCCTCCGCGTCGGTCGGCGCCCGCGCGGGCGCTGCTGCGCATCCTCGGCCGCGACCGGGCGGTGCTGGAAGCCGGCGGAGCGACGCTCGAACTGACCGCTCGCCACGCCGAGATCCTCCTGTTGCTCGCCGTGCACCGGGAGGGCTTGTCGGCTGAGGCGCTGAGCGAGGCCGTCTACGGCCACGCGGCCGTCGAGACGCTCCGGCCCGAGATGGTGCGTCTGCGGCGCGCGCTCGTTCCGGTGGCGCCGCGGTTCGTTCCGGCATCCCGTCCCTACCGGCTTCCCGACGACCTCGAGACCGACGCGCAGCACGTGCTGTCGCTGCTCGACCGCGGAGCGCACCGTGTCGCCCTGGCGGCGTACTCGGGCCCGGTGCTGCCCGAGTCCGAGGCGCCGGGCGTCGTCGAGGTGCGCGACTCGGTGCGCTCGGCCCTTCGCGAGGCGTTGATCGCGGAGGCGGGCGTCGACGTGCTGCTGGCCTACGCCGAGACCCTCGACGGCCGCGACGACGACGAGGTGCTGCGATTGTGCCTGTCGATGCTGCCCGCGCGGTCGCCGAAGCGTGCCGGTCTGGTGGCGCGCATCGAGCGGATCGAACGCGGCTGAGGGGGTCTGTTGCGCGTATCCACGGGCGACGCGCCGCGCGGATGCCCGATGTCGGAGGCCGTGGTTACAGTGAACATATGGACGAAAAAGCGCTCGACATCTTCTCGGCAGCCCGTGCCCGTCGCGACGTGGCGCGCATTCGCGAGGCGCTCGCCGAGGTCAAGGCCGGCGATGTCGCCCGCGTCATCGTCCGCTCGCCCCGCTACGGCCTGTACGCCCTCGAGGGCACCGTGCGCATCGGCGTCGGCGGGCAGCCGCTCGTCGGCGACGTCATCCTCGCGACGAGCTCCGAGATCCAGCGCATCGACCTGGGGATCGAGGCACCGCGACCCGCGCTCGAGGCCGATGTCGTCGATCCGTCGACGCTCCCCCACGGCACGCCCGTGCGCGTGACCTTCCTCACGCCCACCCACCAGACGTTCGCCCTGACCGGGCCGATCACCGCCGGCAACGACCGATTCCTCCTGGTCGGCAGCTGGATCGTGGCCGACGACCGCGCGATCGCCCCGCGCGTGCAGAGCATCGAGCGTCTCGACGAGGTCGACCTGCACGAGGTCAACGTGCCCCCGCTGCGTTCGGTGCTCGCCGACGCCGACGCGTGAACTCTCGCGACGAAAGACGGATGCCACGGCCGCGGGGTGGTGGCATCCGTCATTCGTTCGCGGGTCAGCGCGCTATCGCTGTGCCGGCACCGTCGCGTCGCCGAATCGCACGATCGCGCCGAGATGACACGCTTTCGGCTCGCGATCGCGTGTGATCTCGCGCGGATCGTGTGATCTCGTGCTGTCGCGGCTCGCCCGCGGCCCGCGCCCGCGTGCCCTGCGCAACCGGATGCAACCTCCCCCGGCGTAGCGTCGGCGCATCGCCGCCCGGAGCCGTCGCGGCGTTCATGACCGTCGAAGGAGACACGCATGACCATCGTCGAAGAAGGCGTCTCGAGCGTCTACGCCGCACCCGGAACCCGCGGGGCCGTCGCCGAGTACCGCTCGCGGTACGGGCATTACATCGGCGGCGAATGGGTCGATCCGCACAGCGGCGAGTACTTCGAGAACATCACCCCCGTCACCGGCAAGCCGTTCTGCGAGGTCGCGCGTGGCGACGCGCACGACATCGACCGCGCCGTGGACGTCGCGTGGAAGGCGTTCGCCTCGTGGAAGAAGACCACTCCCGCCGAGCGCAGCGTCATCCTGAACAAGATTGCCGACCGGATCGAGGAGAACCTCGAGAAGATCGCCGTCGCCGAGACGTGGGAGAACGGCAAGCCGGTGCGCGAGACGCTCGCGGCCGACATTCCGCTGACCGTCGACCATTTCCGCTACTTCGCCGGGGTGCTGCGGGCGCAGGAGGGCTCGCTGAGCCAGCTCGACGAGAACACCGTCGCGTACCACTTCAACGAACCGCTCGGTGTGGTCGGGCAGATCATCCCGTGGAACTTCCCGATCCTCATGGCCGCGTGGAAGCTCGCCCCCGCCCTCGCCGCGGGCAACTGCGTGGTGATCAAGCCGGCCGAGCAGACCCCGGCATCCCTGCTGTTCCTGTTCGACATCATCGGCGACCTGCTGCCGGCCGGTGTGGTGAACATCGTCAACGGCTTCGGCATCGAGGCCGGTGCGCCTCTCGCGCAGCACAAGCGCATCCGCAAGATCGCGTTCACGGGTGAGACCACGACCGGCCGCCTGATCATGCAGTACGCCTCGCAGAACCTCATCCCGGTGACGCTCGAACTCGGTGGCAAGAGCCCGAACGTGTTCTTCGAAGACGTCGCGCTCCGCAGCGACGACGCGTACTACGACAAGGCGCTCGAGGGCTTCACGATGTTCGCGCTCAACCAGGGCGAGGTCTGCACGTGCCCCTCGCGTTCGCTGATCCAGCGCTCGATCTACGACCGGTTCCTCGGAGACGGCCTCGAGCGCGTGAAGAAGGTGCGTCAGGGCAACCCGCTCGACCCCGAGACGATGATCGGCGCGCAGGCCTCGAACGACCAGCTCGAGAAGATCCTGTCGTACATCGACATCGGAAAGCAGGGCGGCGCCAAGCTGCTCGTGGGCGGCGAGCGGGTCGACCTCGGCGGCGACCTGACGGGCGGTTACTACGTCGCCCCGACGGTGTTCGAGGGCACGAACGACATGCGCATCTTCCAGGAGGAGATCTTCGGCCCGGTGCTCTCGGTGACGTCGTTCGACGACTTCGACGACGCCATCTCGATCGCCAACGACACGCTCTACGGCCTCGGTGCGGGCGTGTGGAGCCGCAGCGGCGACACCGCCTACCGCGCGGGGCGGGCCATCGAGGCGGGCCGCGTCTGGACGAACACCTACCACCAGTACCCCGCGCACGCCGCGTTCGGCGGGTACAAGCAGTCGGGCATCGGTCGCGAGAACCACCTCAAGATGCTCGACCACTACCAGCAGACGAAGAACCTGCTCGTGTCGTACGCCGAGGGCGCGATGGGCTTCTTCTGAGTCCTGGTTGCGGCGCGTGAGCGCCGCTGCTCGACGGAGCGTCGGGGCGGCGGGTCGTCGGCGCTCGCGACCCCCGGGTTCGCGCCCGGGGGTCGCACCCGTTTCCGGTTTCGAAGGAGAAGAACGGATGCCAGACCTCTCACGCGTCGCCGTGACGGACGCCGCGGCCGCGCTGCTGCGCGATCTGACCGTGAAGCACGGCCCCCTGATGTTCCACCAGTCGGGCGGCTGCTGCGACGGCAGCTCCCCCATGTGTTACCCGGTGGGGATGTTCCTCACCGGCCCCAGCGACGTGCACCTCGGTGCCGTCGAGGTCGGCCTCGACGACCCCATCGAGGTCTACATGTCGGAGTCCCAGTTCGAGTACTGGAAGTTCACCCACCTCACGATCGACGTCGTGCCGGGGCGCGGGGCGGGGTTCTCGGTCGAGGGACCGACGGGGATGCGATTCCTCATCCGATCGCGGATGCTGACCGAGGAGGAGGCGGTGGCGTTCGGAGTCGGGTCACGCACGCAGTGAGGCACCGGGAGCCCTATGCCGGCTTCGACGCTCTGATCGTGTAGCTCAGCGGCATCACCGACGGTTGCTCGGTCAGCGCGAACTCGCCGTTCGGGCGCTCGGTCATCCGTCCCGGCAGGGCCTCCCACGGCACGCTGTCGTGCTCGACGAGCGCGTCGATGCGAAGGCCCCGATCGAGCAGAGCCGTGACGATCTCGCCGAGACCGTGGTTCCACTCGTACGTGCGCGTGGCCTGCAGCGGAGCGGACACCTCCACGTATGTACCGTCGTCATCCCACTCGAGCGGTTCGCGCTGCTCGAAGTAGGGGAACCGCAGGGCGAGGCCGGGGAGTTCTTCGTTCATCGACCAGAGGATCGGATGCCCCTCGCGGATGTGCAGCGTGCCGCCCGGCGCCAGCAGATCGGCGACGACACCGGCCCAGTCTTCGATCGACGGCAGCCAGCACAGTGCCCCGATGCCGGTGTAGACGAGGTCGAACGATCCCCGCGGCAGCTTGTCGGCGGCATCCCGCACATCCGCCCGCACGAACTCGACCGAGACGCCGGCTTCATCGGCCAAGCGCCGGGCTTCGGTGACGGCGTTCTCGGAGAAGTCGAGGCCGGTCACGGTGGCTCCCAGGCGGGCCAGAGAGAGGGTGTCGGTTCCGATGTGGCACTGCAGGTGCACCACGCGAGCACCGGTGATGTCACCGAGCAGGGGCCGGTCGAAGCGGACCACGTCCGACAGTGCGTCCGTGTCCTGGATGTAGCGCTCGACCCCGTAGCCCGAACCGTCTCGGGCCGCGTGCAGCGTCGCGCGCTCGTCCCAGTTGGCGCGGTTCGCATCGATGAATTCAGTGGTCATGGGATCCCTTTCCGCCACCCGAGCCTACGCAGGAGCGCCCCGACTGCGATCGGGGCGCTCCTGCGTCATTTCCCTTCCGTCTCGCTCCGCGCTCTGCGTCGTCGCCGCACGTCGCGGAGGACACCGGTTGCCGCGAACCCGATGACGATCCCCGCGGGGGCGAGCGGCGCGTCCGTCGCGCTGAGGCCGACGAGCAGTGTCGTCAGGCCGACGGCGACCGCCCAGAGCCACCGCGCACGACCTGGGCCGGGCTGGGGAAGGAGGCCGAGTGCGACGCCGGTGAGCACGCCGAGGATGATCAGGACCGCGGGAAGGCGGAGGACGTCGGTGATGTGCTCCACGGCTCAGCAGGACGTGTGGGAGATGGCGCCGGGCAAGGGCGCCACCACGATGTGCAGGCAGCCCTTCGGGCGCAGGTTGTTCGCGGTCGCCGCTTGAACCTGCAGGTACCCCGACCACACGCCGCACGCGAGCACGAGTCGCTGGTTCTTCGCGAGCGCAGCGCAGAACGACGCTGCGGCGGCGTAGTCCTTGATCTTCGCCGTCTCCGACCGGCTGAGGGTGAGACCCCACGCGGCGTTGCGCCAGCCCCAGGTCGGGTCCGCGACGACGGGATACACGGTCCGCTCCGTGGGGGTCACGATCTGCACCAGCCGTTCGCCGCGCACTTCGTAGTGGGTCGGGACGGGTTCTCCTTCGGCATCCGTCGCCCACGGTGCCTCCACCGGTACGAACGCACCTTCCCGTCCCGTCTGCTGGAATCCAGCGTTTCCGGCGTCGTCGACGATCGCGCGGAAGCCGTCCATCCCGAACGCGGCCTCGTGCGTGGCATACCGATCGGGGATGATCGTCTGCACCCGCGTGTCGCCGCTCGGCAAGGTCTGCACCGCGACGCTCGCGTCGCTTTCGCTGGCATAGACCACCGTTCCCGCGTCGGATGCTTCCGCCGCGGCGAGGTCGAGGCCCGCGGGCAGTGTGATGCTTGCGGATATCTCGCGGCCGCCGGCCGTGGCGGACACCTCGATGGACTGATCCGGTTCGATGGGGATGGCGGTGTCGGTGCCGCCGGCGGACGTGTCGAATCCGTCTTCCGTGGCTGTGGCGGCGACGGGTCGGGCTCCGTCGGGCGCGGCTTCGCGGACGAGTGCCGCGACGGCTTCCGGATCGGAAGTGTCGATCTCGCCCGCGGCGGACGCCGGCGTCGCCGAGAAGGCGATGACGCAGGTCGCGATCGCTGCGACGGTCACGGTTCGCATCAGCGAGGCCCTGCGGGGGAAGGACGTGGTTCTCATGGAATCAACCTCTCGACGGCCGAGGATGCACAGCGAACCCGCCACCTGCGATACAGGACGGGGTGCCCGTGGCCGCTCGATGGAGGCTACGAACATTCACATGTTTACGTGTGGATGTTGGCGATAGTTCACCCGCGGCTCCGGGTGACCCGCGGCCGGCACCGACAACGCCTTCACCCCCCGATGCGCACCCACCGCCTCCCGGCGGCGTGACCGATCGACGAGGCCGCGGCGCCGTGTCGTCCCGTGACGGCGCGGGGGCGCGATGTCGGAGGTGCGGGTTAGCCTGGCGACATGTCGGGCAAGGTCTATGTCATCCATGAGAACCCCCAGTGGATCCCGCCGTTCGCGGCGGCGTTCGAGGCCGAGGGCGTGCCCTTCGAAGAGTGGATGCTGACCGACGGGTCGATCGACCTGGCGGTCGAGCCGCCCGAGGGCGTGTTCTGGTCGCGCCTCAGCGCCTCCGCCCACACCCGCGACCACGCCCACAGCAAGGAGTTCGGTCGCGCGGTGCTGCGCTGGCTCGCCTCGTGGGGGCGCACGGTCATCAACGGCGCCGACGTCCTGGAGCTTGAGGTCAGCAAGGTCGCGCAGCACGCTGCGCTTCGGCACGCCGGCATCGACGTTCCGCGCACAGTGGCCGTCTTCGGTACCGACGATCTCGTCGCGCAGGCCGAGGTATTCGGGGCGCCGTTCATCAGCAAGCACAACCAGGGCGGCAAGGGTCTCGGTGTGCGGCGGTGGGAGACGGTCGCCGAGTTCGCCGCGTGGGTCGGCGGGGCCGACTTCGAGCCCTCCCCCGACGGGATCACCCTTCTGCAGGAACTCCTCGTCGCGAAGTCGCCGTTCATCACGCGCGCCGAGTTCGTCGCCGGCGACTTCGTCTACGCGGTGCGCGTCGACACGAGCGCCGGCAGCTTCGAACTCTGCCCCGCCGAAGCCTGCGCCGTTCCGGGCGCCGACGGTGTCGAGCCTGAACCCCTGTTCCGCCGTCGCGACGACGTCGATCCGGCGCTCATCGACCGGTATCTCGCCTTCCTCGCGGCCGAGGGCGTCGGCATCGCCGGCATCGAGTTCATCGAGACGCGCGATGGACGCACCGTCACCTACGACGTCAACACGAACACGAACTACAACCCCGATGTCGAGGCGACGGCACCGCGTTCCGGCCCGCGCGAGATCGCGCGCTGGCTCGGCACGCTGCTGCCGCACGAGGTGGTCGGCGTCCGTGGCTGAGCCCGCGCCGCCGCACACCGACTGGGCGGGCTTCGGCTTCGCCACGCGCCAGGTGCACGCCGGTGAGGAGGAAGACCTCACGCACGGGGCGCGCATCACTCCGGTGCATCTGTCGGCGGCGTACCGGTTCGCGTCGTTTCAGGAGGCGACCGACCGCTTCGCGGGCGCCGATCTGGGCCACCTCTATTCACGCAACGCCAACCCCACCAATCAGGTCGCGGAGCGCCGTCTCGCCTCCTTGGAGGGCGGCTCAGGGGCGATCGTCGTGGGATCGGGTCAGGCCGCCATCACGATCGCGCTGCTCGGTCTCGCGGGCAGCGGCGAGCACGTCGTCTCGACCGCCAGCATCTACAGCGGCACGCGCGTCTTGTTCGACCGCACCTTCGCCCGCATGGGCGTGTCCGTCGAATACGTGTGGGACCCGACAGACGAGGCCGAGTGGGACGCCCTCATCCGCCCCGAGACGAAGGCGATCTTCACCGAGACACTGCCGAACCCGAAGAACGACGTCGTCGACATCGACGCCGTCGTGCGCGTCGCGCAGCGGCACGGCATCCCTCTCGTCGTCGACAACACGATCGCGACGCCGTTCCTGATCCGTCCGCTCGAGCACGGCGCCGACGTCGTCGTGCACTCGGCGACGAAGTTCCTGTCGGGGCACGGCGCCAACCTCGCGGGCGCGGTCGTCGACGGCGGTCGATTCGACTGGGCGGCATCCGATCGGTCCTACCCCGCGCTGACCGGCACACCGATCGCCGGGCATGAGTCGTTCGTCGACGCTTTCGGCCCGCGCGCCTTCGAGCTGTCGCTGCGTTTCGGCATCGCGAACGACACCGGGCCGTCGCTCTCCCCGCTCAACGGCTTCCTCCTGGTGCAGGGTATGGAGACGCTCTCGGTGCGGATGCGGCAGCACCTCGCGACCGCGCACGCGATCGCGCAGTGGCTCGATCAGCACGAGGCGGTCGAGAGCGTCGACTACGCCGGGCTCCCCTCGCATCCGCAGCACCACCTGGCGCTCCGCGACTACGGCGGACTGTCGGGCTCGGTGTTCTCGTTCACCGTGCGCGGCGGGCGAGACGCGGCGGAACGCTTCTTCGACGCCCTGCGCCTGTTCAGCCGCATGACCAACATCGGCGACACCCGCTCGATGGCCCTGCATCCCGCGACGACCACGCATCTCGGCTTCACGCAAGAGACACGTGACCGCCTCGGCATCGGCGACGGGCTCGTGCGCCTGTCGATCGGTCTCGAGGATGCCGACGACCTCATCACCGACCTCGACCAGGCGCTCCGAGCGGCGATCTGACGCCGATCCGCGCCGACATCTGAACGGGCGATCCGCCGCGCGGGCCGTCCTCGCGTGGCATCCCGGTCGTCCGCCACGCCCGACCGAACGTCGAGTGTCCGGAACACGCCGCTCGCCCGGCGCGGGAAGCGGCGTGTC